>JBBCIL010000033.1:0-56092 GCA_037200265.1 Bacteroidota bacterium | reverse complement strand
AAATTGTTCCTTCTTAGATAATACATTATCATGTCAAAAAAATGCTGGTTTTGAAACACAGGTTTTTTTGTACCAATCAGATAATTAAAACGAATCGTAAGATTGTTCAGAAGAATTGGAACGAGAGGTTAGGGCGGACTTCAATAGGAAGGACTGAATTGAATCACTAAAGTATAGTTTAATTAAAAAACTATTCTGTTCTTTTTTGTTCAGAATTAAATCCGTGGATAATATCTGGAAACTCTCCTTTATGAAGTCAGCGACAGGAGCCGCTTGTAGCCGGTTTCCCTGATTAATTCATTCAGGTGTTCATCACGGACCAGGCTCTTGCTTTTTAACGTTCCGGTTGATAAAAGCTTTACGATCGAGCTGTATTTTTTCGACAGGGAATTGTAAAAGAGGGGGGTATCGGGCGATTTTTTGGAAGACCTGCTCTTATCGTTTCTCCGCATATTGGCAAAATCCTCCCAAAGGTTGAAAAGGGTGTTTTTATCCTGGCCGGAAGTAGAAAGGAAGGTTTTCCCATGCCAGATGTATTCCGCGCCTTCATCATAATTACCCGTCAGCAAAAGGGCCTCACAAATGACCAGTTCAAAATCAGGGAAAGAAAAAGGAGAATCCTCGCGCCTGGCTATGATACCTGCATGATACCTTTTCGCTTCAGCCAGTATGATATCTATGCCTTCACCTGTCACCTGTGCATAATATATCTTCGCCGCGATCAATCGCCCCAGTATATGATCGGGAAAATTGGATGCGGGAATGATAAAGGCGATCTCTGACATATGGGTGATCAGTTGTTCTTTATTTTTTGTAAGCCAGTACCTGAATACCTGCATGGCGTGGGCAAACACTTTTCCTTCTTCTGTATTTTTTTCTCTTAAATAATGCCGCAGGCCGTCGCCATAATAACCATTCAGCCGGTCTATATTGGCCAGCTTCTCATAATAATAATACTGGCCTGTTGCTGTCTTGGCGATTTCCCGCTGAAAACGATCAATTAATAAAGGGTTGCGCTCCAGGAAAACGATGGTTTGCTCTACCAGCGGGAAAAATGTTTTTTCCTGGTTGCCTGCTACCTGCGTGTTTTTAAAAAGGGATACCATGTACCGTAACACTTCTTCCTTATTGATAGTAGTATCAGAGATATCATTTAAAGAAAGATGGTCAATTTCTTCTATAGAATTAAATCCGCAGTATTTGGAAAGAATAGTAAGCGTAGAAGAGGAGGGAGGATATTCTGCTTTAACGAGTCCGAAGAACCGGCGGAGCGTATTGGCATTTACCGTTTCACCGGTCTTTTGATATATATCTTCTACCATCTGGTTACAGTCTCTCGACGAGATCACCTTTCGCCCAAAACTATTTTCCAGTTCTTTTTTGAGGGATGATAGAATAGTTTGTTTCATATATTCAGAGAGAAAAACACAGATGACGCCGATTCAACGGATTTTACTAATAAGAAAGAAATCGCTAAAAAATCCTTCCCATCTGTGCCATCCGTGTTATTCCAATTCTTTAAAGAGAAGAACACAGATGACGCTGATTCAACGGATTTTCACTGGTAAGAAAGAAATCGGTAAAAAATCCTTCCCGTCTGTGCCATCCGTGTTATTCCAATTCTTTAGAGAGAAGAACACAGATGACGCTGATTCAACGGATTTTCACTGGTAAGAAAGAAGTCGCAAAAAAATCCTTCCCATCTGTGTCATCCGTGTTCCTGTATTCATTTTATATAAAGAACCACAACAAAAGTTAAGCTGGTATCATCTATTGCAGTTCTTCTTTCATTTTTCCAAGCACATCTTTCTCCAGCATCTTTTGTGCTACAAGGATCATGTTCTTAAAGGCCTTGGCCTTTGAAATGCCATGCCCGATCACAACAGGTTTCGCTACACCCAAAATAGGCGTGCCGCCATAATTTTCAAAATTGAAACGCTCAAAGTATTCGTCTTTTACCTGTTTCTTATGGCTTACTTCATATAATGATTCAGCAAATTTGAGAAGGATATTACCGGTGAACCCTTCGCATACCATTACATCTGCTTTATCCAGTAATATATCACGGCCTTCGATATTGCCAATGAAATTTATATGTTTGTTTTCTTTCAGCAGGGGATAAGTAGCCTGTGCCAGTATATTCCCTTTGCCTTCTTCTTCTCCTACATTGATCAAACCCACTTTCGGATTATCTATGCCAAGTATCAATTGTGCGTATACAGATCCCATTACGGCAAACTGGTTCAGTTGCTCAGGTTTGCAATCAGCATTCAGTCCTACATCCAGTAACAGGCCTGTGCCACCGTTTTCTTTTGGAATGATAGTAGAAATAGTGGGCCGTAATACACCTTCGAGGGCTTTAATGCTGAATAGCGTACCTACCAGCATAGCCCCGGTATTGCCCGCGCTGATAAATGCATCGGCTTTGCCGGTAGCAAGTAAATGAAACCCTATAGCAATGGAAGATTGTTGTTTTTCTTTTAGCGCTTTGGTGGGATGCTCGTGCATGCCGATCACCTGGTCTGCATGAATAACTTTTTAAACGATCGGAAGGCACCTTATTATCCGCCAGTAACTGTTGTATGGCGGCCTGGTCACCAACCAGGGCCAGGTGCGCAGAAGCATTTTCCTGTGAAAGATATTGAAGTACACCCTTTACAGCTTCCAGTGGGGCGAAGTCGCCACCCATCATATCAATGGCAATGACCATCAGCTATATTAAAATAAAAATTCTAAATCCTGAAATTACTTTTTGTATTCCAGAATTTAGAACAGTTTTATGCTGGTGCGCTTATTACTTAACCGGTGATTTTTCGGCTACTACTTTTCCCTTGTAGTACAGTTTGCCTTCACTTACGTGGGCACGGTGACGTACATGGATCTCGCCGGTAGTGCTGTCTGTTGTCAGCGTAGCACTGGTAGCTTTGTAGTGTGTTCTGCGCTTTGCGCTTCTTTGCTGACTATGTCTGCGTTTCGGATTTGGCATAACTCAACTATTAATATTTGAAAATTCTATTTTTGTCAATTGTGAATGGTCAGTGATGAGCAGGTCTTCTGAAATTGAACATTCACTCCCCAGTCACGACTCATTATTCACTTTCGAGGTCCTTAAACTTCTCCAATCCTTTCCAGATCGGGTTTTCTTTCTTTTCTTCTTTGGCGACGCTCAGTTTCTTCAGCATATCCATGGCGGCTTTATTACAATGCGGGCCGTCCATTTTTTCAAAATCACAAGACCTTTGCATGGGTATAGTCAGATTGATAAATTCGTATATCCAGTTTGCCACATCAATATGACTGTCACCGGCGCCTATATAATATACATCAGGATCTTCTTCCTGGCTGTTCATTAATTCGGGCTCATCCACCATTTTGACCGTTATATTAAATTCATCCCATAATTCAAGGGGGAAGATGATTATTACAACGGTCGCAGGTCACTTCCAGGCTGCCCCCTATTTCGAATTTCAGGAGCATAAAGCTGCTTTTTCTGTCTAAAGTCAGTTTTACATTTGCCTTGCAGTGAAAAAAATCCTGCTGCTGGAACGTCTCAAAGAACTTGTCGCCTATTTCATAATCATAATTATGAATACCGGGTTTTTAAACCAACAAACGCTATCTCAAACTCCCGGCGATGACCCATGGCGCTACTTTTTAGTCCCGATCCCTCTGCATAGTTCGGGATTTTTGGGGAGGCAAAGGTAAGGGAATTAGCTGAAGTTTTTTTGCCTGTTTTTGAATTATTTTCACCCTTTGTGTTTACTTTAAGGCTCTGATTCTGAGTACAATTAAATTTTGCCCGCTTGCAAAAATTCCTTTCCCGCTTATTTCACCGGCTTATGAAAAGCTGGAGCTGGGTCCTGCTGATAATTTTCACTATTCTTATCAAATGGGCCTCTTTGTACCCAGGCTGGGTAGAAAGGTACTATACCTATGGCATTTACCCGGTCATTTCCCGCATCCAGCGCATCCTGTTTGGCTGGATACCCTTTAGTATCGGCGACCTGTTTTATGCATTCCTGGTGCTGGTTATTATTTTCAGAACATTCCGCTTTCTGAAACTCCTGTTCCGGAAGAAACTGACCCGCCTGTATTTTGCCACCGGGTTACAACAGGCCATTTTCTTTATCCTGTTCGTCTATGTGTTCTTTAATCTCCTGTGGGGGCTTAATTATAACCGTACGGGTATTGCCGCGCAACTGGATCTGCAGGTAAAAAAATATTCACTCGCTGACCTGGATACGCTGACAACTGCTATTCAAAAGAAGCTGAATAATTATGCCGTATTGACCAGTCAGGAACAAAGGGATTCCCTGAACAGGAAGCGTAGGTTATTCAGGGAAAGCGACAAGGCGTATGCGCACGTGGTTCAGCAATTTCCTTTTTTACAATATCAATCAAAATCTGTCAAGCCGTCTTTATTCAGTTACCTGGGAAATTACCTCGGGTTCCAGGGATATTATAACCCGTTTTCCGGCGAAGCACAGGTGAATACTACTATTCCCCGTTTTCTTGAACCGTTCGTTACTACACATGAGATAGCTCACCAGTTAGGATATGCCAGGGAAAATGAAGCCAATTTCGTGGCTTTTCTTGCCTGCCGGTCATTTCCTTCCAATGGATTTAAATACTCGATGTATTTCGATATGTATAATTACGCTATCGGCGAAGTAGGACACAGGGATACGGCGTTAGCAAAACGTTTCCGGCAACAACTGCATCCGCAGGTGATCAGCGATATAAAAGAATACCGTGAATTTTACCTGAAATATAAAAACCCTGTTGAGCCAATTATTACCTGGGGCTATGGGCATTATCTGAAAGCGAACAATCAGCCGGCAGGTAAGCAAACATATAATGAAGTGGTGGCCTGGCTTATCGCTTATTACAAGAAGTATGGTATTGATGCTTTGTAAATAAGTGGTGATGTTTTTAAGAATTATGAAATCCAAAGGTTTTGGAACACAAAGGCATCAAGACACAGAGACACAAAGTAATTACCTGTAATACCTGGCATATCTCCGTGCCTTCGTGGCTCTGTGCCTTTGTGTTCCAAAAAAATAAAGAGACCTCACTAGTTTCTTTTTGCTTATATAAATATTATAAGCGCAGAATTAAAACTGGTTCTTCCACATCATGCTTTCGATAGGCTTGTCAGGCTGCCCGCTGTACTTCGCATTCTTCTTTTGATTGTATTTTACTTCGATCTCGCCATCTACAGGGAAGTATATTAACTGGCCGATCGGCATTCCTTTATACACTTTTACAGGCTGTTTTACAGATATCTCCAGCGTCCAGTGTCCGCAAAAACCAACATCACCTTTACCTGCCGTAGCATGTATATCTATACCAAGACGCCCTGTTGATGATTTACCTTCGAGGAAAGGAACATGCGCATGTGTTTCGGTATATTCCAGGGTGACACCAAGGTAAAAGACATGCGGGTACAGTACAAACCCGTCTTCCGGGATCTCGAAATATTCTATTTCATTATGTTTTTTAGCATCCAGGATATGCTCACGGTAAGTCGCCAGCCATTTGCCGAGATGTACATCGTAAGAATTACTGCCAAGACATTCCCTGTCGTATGGCTGAAGTTTGATCGTTCCCTTTTCTATTTCTTCAAGGATGCGTGAATCAGATAAGATCATTGTTGTTTTTTTGTTTACCAGTCCTGCATCATGCGGGATAATTCATTTCATCGTCACTTGCGCCGCACTCTTCTGCTGTCTATCTTTACCCGGCAATTTCAGGTGGGCAAAGTAAAGATGAAACAGTAACTAATGCCGATTTTTTTTCAACATCAAATTAACGATACCACAAGACTGGGGGTCTGGAAGATTGAAGAAACGGAAGAGTTCTTCAAAGGAAATGTACCGCAGCACCGGGATGTGACCCATCCGCATAAGCGGCTGCAGCACCTGGCCGGACGCTTTTTACTCCAATTCCTTTTCCCTGATTTTCCTTATAAACTGGTCCAGATCGCCGATACCCGCAAGCCCTTTCTACCGGGCGAACAATACCATTTTTCTATTTCGCACTGCGGTGATTATGCCGCGGCGATTGTCAGCAGCGATAGCAGGGTAGGGATTGATGTGGAGTTGATCAGGCCATTGGTCGGCCAGTTGATACCAAAGTTTTTGTCTGCAGCGGAAATAAATTCATTATACCGCACCACTATCCTGGAACAAGCAACTATCATGTGGAGCGCTAAAGAAGCCGTTTTTAAATGGTATGGAGAAGGTTGGGTAGATTTCAGGGAACATATCCAATTAAAAATGCAAGATGAAAAAGGGGGGATGATTGATAGCCTTTTTACAAAAACGAATACCCCCCCTGGTTATTCATTACCGCCGGTTTGATCAGCTGGTGCTGGCGTGGGTGGTGTAGTCAGGAAGTCCGGAAGTCGGAAAGACCGGAAGACCGAAGACGAATTTCTAAATCGAAACGACTTTACAGGCATCGGAGGAATTCTTCGGACTTCCGGTCTTTCCGGGAGTGTAAATTAAACTGTGTCAATGCTCTTCTTCCCTCACTCTCTTCCGGCCTAGGGCCGGAAGAGAGTGAGGAAATTTTTTTATAAAAATGCCGTCATCCTCCCCGCGAACATAATACTTAATTGCTGCAAGGTAAGGGGCCCAGTTTTGTAAAGGCATGGTCCATTTTTCCGCTATGCGTTCCGAAGCCAGGTAGACTAATTTGAGTAATGCCATATCGTTGGTAAAAGCTCCCTTTGTTTTGGTTACTTTCCTGATCTGGCGGTGAAAACCCTCTATCGTATTGGTTGTATAAATTAACCGTCGTATATCGGCTGCATACTTAAAAAAAGTACTCAGCTTATGCCAGTTGTTTCGCCACGATTTTATGATGATCGGATATTTCTTACCCCACTTTTCCTCTAATGCATCCAGGTGCTGTTCTGCGAGTTCTTTACTCACAGCCCGATAGATCAGTTTCACATCCGCCACTACAGCCCTGCAGTCCTTACTGGTCACATACTTGATGGTGTTGCGTACCTGATGAACGATACAACTCTGTACTTCCGTTTTGGGATAAATACTTCCGATAGCTTCTTCAAAGCCACCGAGGTTATCAATACAAGCTATCAGAATATCTTTTACGCCCCTTTGCTGAAGATCTGTGAGTACACTTAACCAGAACTTAGCGCCTTCGGTTTCTGAGATATACATGCCCAGCAAGTGTTTGCGGCCTTCCAGGTTAATGCCTAATACGTTGTACAGGCACCTGGTTACCACGTGACCGCTCTGATCTTTTACCTTGTAATACATCGCATCCAGCCATACAATCGTATAAACATCCTCCAGATCATGAGCCTGCCATAAACGAATAGCGGGTATTACCCGGTCGGTCACTTCTGATAATACCGTATGAGAAATGTCGGTATCATACATCTCTTTGATGTGTGCTGCAATATCGCGAAGGCTCATTCCAAGACCATATAAGCCGATGATCTTACTCTCTAAATTGTCGGCTAAGATGGTTTGTCGGTTTCTTAACGATCTCCGGCTCGAAGCTGCCGGTGCGGTCACGCGGAGTACTTAGATCCATTGAGCCCTCACTGGTCCGCAACACTTTACTTCCATGACCATTACGGCGGTTAGGCTCGTCTTCTTTGTTTTCCTGTAAATGATCGGAAAGCTCTGCTTCTAAAGCAGCTTCTAAAAATGATTTGAATAACGGCGCAAGAGCGCCTTCTTTGCCTAATAATGGCTTGCCTGTTTTGAGCTGTGCAAGAGCTTTGTTCTTAACCGTTTCATAGTCGAACACGAACGGCTTGTCTGTTTTTTTCATTATTCTGTGTTTTAAAGTTCCTCTTAATTAAGGACTTTGACACAGTTCATTTTACAGTCTCGTCTTTCCGACTTCCGGACTTTTCTCTATTCTTCCTCAGCAGTATTCCCCAGCAAATTCAGGTCAACAGCATCCATGCCTGCAATGCCTTCAATGGAGCCTCTTACATGCGCGGCGTTCAGTAACACTTTTTCCAGTTGCTTTTCTCTCGCCTTCCATAATTTTTCCATCGCATCTCTTTCCTTTTGTATGGAGGTTTTCATATCATAAATCCTTCGCGGATCGCTTTCCATTGTTCGGCGAATTCATTACTGGTAAGATAATTATAGAGGAGATTCATTTTATCGCCTTTATTCTCGTTGTTTTTTGCTGCGCCGAACACCCGCATTATGCCATCTCTTAATACACCGATCAAGGCCTTTACTTCACCAAAGGAGCAAATCCATACGCCGTCCTTAATACCAAAACAATCCATGTCTTTAGGCATTGTCTTGGTAACGATCACTGCGACTTCTGCTCCCTGGCTGCGCATATCTGCTTTCAGCTTTTCTATCCAGTCTGCTGCAAATGCATTGGTACGTTTACTTTCATAAATGATCTTGCCGCATTCCTGGCCAAAATTGTTACGGACAATTTGGATACAATCGGCGCCGCGAACACCTTTTCCCACTTCAGCGATCACGTCAAACGGGAATGTTGATCTCAGCATTTCTTCCAGCGCTATCTCCTGTACTTCACCCTGCAGCTGCATAGAGCCCTGCTCTGCTTTTCTTCTCATCTCTTCTGCCAGTTTCTTCTGGTCTTCGAGTTGCTTTTCCAGTTCTTTCATCCGGAGCTGGTATTCTGTTTCCTTATTGGCAATTTTTTGTTCTTCTATTTTGCGGATATCGTCTGTTAGTTTCTCTCTTTCTTTTTGCAGTTGCCGCTGGATATTGACTTCCATCTCTGCTTCCCTGTTCTTTAGCTCCTGTTCCTTGCGCATATAGTCGGCTTCTTTTTGCCGGGAGGCTTTCAGTTTTTCTTCATTATCCTTGTTGTTTTGCTCAAGCTGGTGCAGTTTATTTTCAAAGTCAGCAGCGATATTTTTACGGATATTTTCTTCCAGTGTTTGATGAATGCGCTTTCTTTCTTCTTCCAGCTTCGCCTGGAACTCATCATTCTTCTTTTTCTGCCATTCTGCGGCTTTTGAACGCAATTCTTTCTCTACTTCTTCCCGTATAGCATCATTGGGCTCGAACTGGTGACCGCAATTAGGACATTTTATATCTGTGGGCATCTGATTCTAATTTGCAGCAAATTAAGCAAGCTTTTACGGGATAAAAAATTGTGGACTGGGTTTCACGCAGAGGCGCAAAGATGTTGCAAAAGCGCCGCTGATAATCCTTGAACGTATCATCGCTTTATCATTGGTGACGATAGAAAATTTACAGCTAAACCAACTGCAGCGATGGGGTATTATTTCCTTAGCGGGTCAAAGGAAGAATACCTGGAATACAGGTAAGTGGGTTAAGTTTGGTGGCGGTGTGGTCGTTGATTTCATTTCTGTTGTAGCATTTTTTTGTGCCAGGTCCTGCTAAGAAATGTATACAAAGCAACAAAAGTGACCGAAAGCACTTTGTAGATATATCCCGGAACGGAGTTGAACCGTTAGGATGCAGCAGATTTGAATAGGGGGCACTTTGCTATTTTGTACAATTTTCGAATGCAAACCGCGTCTTAAGTAGTCGAAATGCAGTCGTAAACGCCTTAAGTTACTCATTTTATGGTATACGTGGATTGTAATCCAAAAATATTATGTAATTTAGGGATTGTAATTCAAAAAAATGATAAAAAGAGAGTGGCAAGAAAAACTTGAAAAAAAGCTTTTTAAAGGCAAAGCAATTCTAATATTTGGCCCAAGGCAAGTTGGAAAGTCAACTTTAGTCGAAACTTTATTGGAAGGCAAAGAATACCTGTATCTAAATGGAGATGATGCTGACATCAGGGAAAATTTGTCAAATACAACTTCAACTGGATTGAAAGCAATTGCCGGTAACAAGAAAATAGTATTTATTGACGAAGCACAACGGGTTAAAAATATAGGTCTTACTCTTAAATTATTTACAGATCAAATAAAAGAAGTTCAGGTTATTGCTACAGGTTCATCTTCTTTTGAATTATCAAGTGAGGTTAATGAGCCTTTAACCGGGCGTAAGTATGAATTCATGCTTTATCCATTAAGTTTTGGAGAAATGGTTAGTTATCATGGGTTGCTTGAAGAAAAGAGATTGTTAGAGCATAGATTAATATATGGCTATTATCCTGAAATTGTAACTAAACCGGGAGAAGAAAAGGAACTGTTGAAATCATTAGCGGATAGCTACCTGTATAAAGACTTGCTGATGCTGGAACAAATAAAGAAAACCAGCCATCCTTGAGAAGCTATTAAAAGCGCTTGCCGTACAAATTGGAAATGAAGTCAGGTATAACGAAATCGCCAGAACAATTGACAGCGATCCAAAAACAGTGGAGCGGTATATTGACCTTTTGGAGAAAACCTTTGTTGTCTTTCGCTTACCGGGGTTCAATAGAAACGTTCGGAATGAAATTAAGAACGGCAAAAAAGTTTATTTCTATGATTGCGGGATACGGAATGCAATCATTAATGATTTTAGAATGCTCAATACCAGGAATGATGTGGGAGGATTATGGGAGAATTATGTTATTTCAGAACGAATGAAATTTATTCGGCATAATAACATAGATGCTAAGCAGTATTTTTGGAGGACTACACAGCAGCAGGAAATTGATCTGATTGAGGAAAAGGAGAAGCAGTTTAATGCTTATGAAATAAAATGGAACAGTAATAAAAAGGTCCGTTTCCCACAAACATTTACAAATAATTATCCCGGTACTAAAACCTTTATCATTTCTCCTGATAATATTGAGGAGTTTTTGCTGGAGAAAGAATTATAATAATTGCCTTTTTGCAGCAAATGACTTCGTTGCCTTTACAACATAAGGCCTGCAATTGCGGGTGGCAGCAACCATACCTGCGTTATGCCGCTGAAGCCGGGCAGTCATATCAGCACAATAGCCAATATAATATCTGTCACATTTTTCTGAGTATAAAATATAAGTGAGGTACATAAACAACAAAAGCGACCGAAGTCGCTTTGTATGTGCCCCGGAACGGAGTTGAACCGTTACCCGCATTGCTGCAGACAGGATTTTAAGTCCTGCGTGTCTACCAATTCCACCACCAGGGCGACTTTAAGGTTGCCAACCGGCATTTCCTTAAGATCGGAAACATTAAAAAAAATCCTCCGCCTGTGTGGCAAGAGGACTTTGGAGCGGAAGACCGGGCTCGAACCGGCCACCCCGACCTTGGCAAGGTCGTGCTCTACCAAATGAGCTACTTCCGCAGGTACCCCGGAACTCTGTTCCGGCTAATAATTTTTATCGGAACGGAGTTCCGATTTCCAAAGAACTAAAA
This sequence comes from Bacteroidota bacterium, assembly GCA_037200265.1. Taxonomy (GTDB): domain Bacteria; phylum Bacteroidota; class Bacteroidia; order Chitinophagales; family Chitinophagaceae; genus VBAT01. Next base: position 44,805 of record JBBCIL010000033.1, on the reverse strand, counting down.
GCTTCCCTTAAGCGGGGGTGCAAAAATAAGGCTCTGCCTTTTTGAAAAAAATATTTTTAAGCCTGGGGGTTATTTATACTGCGGAGTATATAATGTGCTTTCCTGCACTTTTACTTCCGGCTTTTCAAAACGCTTGGTATAAAGCATGGTGCAGCCGCCTAAAACAGCTGCGAGAACACAGAATACCTGCAGGTAAAACAGGAATCCTGAAGATGAAACCCAGTTATGAGCAAAGTCCCTGTCCTGAACTTTTTGTAACTCCTGCTGGTATTCATGATTTTGGCTCATAGCGAAATTTTGTGTTGCAAAAATAGTGTTTCAGGCCAAATAATCACTTTGTTTTACCGACAATTTCAGAAAAGACACTCATCTTTTTTACAAAATGAAGCCAGGCTATATTCTTTTGAAAATACCCGGATAATTTTCCTTTTTTAGATACAGGAAATACACTCTTCTTCCGGTAAAACCACCACCATTTGGCAAATGCTACATGGGCTCTCATGATAGCGATAAAATAACCGCCATCACCATTCAGCAAACCTTTACAGGCAGATATACCATCGAGAATATTGCGGGCCGACATTACCCATATTCTTTTGGACAATGGCAGGTTCTTCGACAGCATGATCTTATTGTTGCGGAAATTCAGGTACGTTTTCTTTGTGTTGCCTCTTGGTAAAGTGCCACCGCCTACATGATAAATAACAGAGAGCGGACATGAATATATCTTATAGCCGGCTAATTGTATGCGCCAGCAAAGATCAATCTCTTCCTGGTGGGCAAAGAAATACTCATCAAAACCCTGTACCTCATGAAAAACTTTTGCGCGGATAAATAAAGCAGCGCCGCTGGCCCAGAATATCGGTTCTGACTGGTCATACTGGCCATTATCTTCTTCACATATATCAAAAACTCTTCCTTTGGCAAAAGGATAGCCGTATTTATCAAGCCATCCGCCTGCAGCGCCGGCATATTCAAACAATGTTCTGTTCTTAAAAGAAAGGAGTTTGGGCTGACAGGCGGCAATAGACGGATCGCTCTCCAGCAATTGCACCATTGGTTCCAGCCAATTGCTGGTCACTTCCACATCTGAATTCAGTAACACGTAATAATCGGATTCGATATGTTTCAGTGATTCATTATAGCCTTTGGCAAATCCAAGGTTTTTTTCAAACCTGATAAGACGTATAGCGGGATAGTTCGTTTCAATAAATACAATGGAATCATCTGAGGATCCATTATCAACAATGATGACCTCATAATTGGGGTAACCTGAAGAAAATACGGATGGGAGAAATTGTTCAAGAAAATGCTTTCCATTCCAGTTAAGTAGTACTACCGCTATTTTAGGTAAAGGCATCAGGCTGAAAGACTAAATTTGCTCAAAAATAAGGGAAGGAGTTCTATCCTTATTAAATTCAGCGAATGTTTCAGCAAATTTTAAACTTACGGACCGGGCTGGCAGTGATAGCGATCGCTATCGTTACGGGAACGATCTTCTATTCGAGATATGTGTCCAATAAGATCGCCAGGGAAGAAAAGCAAAAAGTGGAGCTATGGGTCGAGGCAAGCAAATCGTTGCTGAACCCGAATGTGACGGATGTGCGGCTGCCTTTCAAGATCATTTCGGAGAATGATGATATCCCTATTATAGAGACGAATGAGAACGACAGCATCACTAATTATGTTAATCTTGATTCTGCAAAAGCTGTTAATGATAAAAATTACCTGGTGGATAAACTGGCAAGATTGAAAGCCATCAACCCGCCTATTATTTACAGCGACCCGATTGATTCCAGCAAAGTGAACCGTTATTATTTTGGTCATACTACTTTATTGAATGAGGTACGGTATTATCCTTTTGTACAATTATTCATTGTCGGAATGTTCGTGCTGGTGATCGTTCTTACCCTGCGCAGCAGCTACCGTTCGGTGCAGAACCAGGTATGGGCGGGTATGGCCAAAGAAACCGCTCACCAGTTAGGAACACCTGTTTCATCTTTGGAAGGCTGGGTTGAAATGCTGAAAGAGAAAAAGAGTGAAGACCAGATCGTACAGGAATTGTCAAAAGATGTTGACAGGTTACGGCTGGTATCAGACCGGTTTGGAAAGATCGGCAGTACGCCGCAACTGGAACAAACGGATGTGGTAAAGCAGATCAACAGCATGGTAGAATATATCCGGAAAAGAGCGCCGGGCAAGATCATTTTTTCAGTAAATGACAATGGCAACGAACAAATTACCAGCCAAGATATCTCCGCCTTTGTTTGATTGGGTAATCGAGAACCTGCTGAAAAATGCGCTGGACGCAATGGAAGGAAAAGGCAATATAGCGGTTGATATCAGGGATGAAAAAGATGGGGTATATATTGATGTGACGGATACCGGCAAAGGTATTTCAGCAAAGAATATCGGTAAGGTCTTCAAACCCGGGTTTACTACCAAGAAAAGAGGGTGGGGACTTGGTCTCAGCCTTTCGCGCCGGATCATCAAGCAATATCACAAAGGGGAGATCTTTGTAAAAAATTCGGAATTGGGCAAAGGAACTACGTTCAGGATCGTACTCAAGAAATAGCCGGAAGGTTCACGAGTTCAAAAGTTCAGCTATGGGCAATCCTCTTTTCAGGTAATCTGCTATATTTGCAATCCCAAAACAGTTTGAAGTTCTTCAAACTGGGAACAAAAAGCCCGGGTGGCGAAATTGGTAGACGCACTACCTTGAGGTGGTAGCGCTGGAAACGGCGTGCTGGTTCGAATCCAGTCTCGGGCACGTTTATATCCTTGTAAGTCCTGATTTACAAGGATATTTTATTTTGAGTGTGTCAGTTCTTGACACTTTTTTCTGCTTTCTGCCACATTTTTAGATACACAAAAGACACACAATGATAATAAAATCTCTGTGCCGGCACAAGCACACAACTGGCACAAATGGGTAGGAAAAATGGTGCAAAATGCCTTTCAAAGATATATGTTGACAACCGTTCAGCAGCCTTTATGACAACTTCAAATAGCTCAGAAATGAGGGCTGAAAAACTCTTTTTCCCGCTTTTTAACCTTATTGCTTTATCAAAACCGGAGGTAGAGTCAGATATTCTTAAAACCTGATGCAGATGAACCACCAATCGTCACTTCTAAGAGTTAGAAATTTTCAGCTTGAACCCTACCTCAAATTTATACCCATTGTAACGTCGAATAAGAAAGTTTATATTACTTCCGAATTTTTATAGAATAAGGTTTAATGGTTTGATAATGATAGAGTCTTCCTTTCAAGGGGGGCTGTTTTTGTATGGATGTTCCCCTAATTGATAACTGTATAGGTACTGCATGAATCATGGCTATCCAGCATGGAAACTATTGAGCAGCTTTTAAAGAAGGAAATAACTGAAATTAAAAGGAGAGCATCAAAAAATTGTTTCCTTTTTTTTAGTCGCGTATATTAGCGTAAATACACACATTAGCGGCAAAATCATGAGATCTTTCTTAATAATACTAAGCCTGCTATTTTTCATTTCCTCAAGGGGACAAAATCTGTTTGACTCCTTACAAGCCGAAAGGATTTTAACGACACTGCCAACACAAACAATTCAAATTAAGGCCGACGAAAATATTATAAAGGCTATTGAAGCGGTTGACAAAAAATATAGACAAATTGCTGATACTCTATACTACTATAAATCTCTTAAGCATACAATACTGCAGACAATTAATATCGAGACAAATGATAGTATTAGTATCAATCCATTAACGTTTGGCGACAGAATACAGACAAAAAATATCATTTTCAACAACAAAGAATTAAATATTAAAGTTGACAGTATGGCTAGAAGCCTCAAAACGCCAGAAAGGGACAAACTGCTTAACTACCTCAATAAGAACTTTGACAATTTTTCAATTAGGGAAAGGAAATTAAACCCTCAACCCGTTCGGATAAGGTATATAAAATTTGCCGGGACCAACCTAGTGCATGTTGGTATCGACATTTATGGGAAACATTTTTTATGGACTATTGACAAAACACAGAATTGGAACATTGTAAAAGTAGAAGACCTATGGATATATTAAATTCTGTAATACCAGCTCTGCGGCTAGCCTTCACGTTACAGGCAATGCTAAAAAGATATTTCCTGTTAATGATATTCTCTTTGACGGTGTTTTCTGATTTGTTTGGACAAACCAAACTCAAAGACAACCTTGTTGCCGATTCTGTCATTTTAAAATTAAAGGTTAAGCAAATAACAGAAAATGGATTTGGAAATATTAATGACCAGAATCCCTATTGGGCAACTTTTGAGGCATTTGACACAACTGGAAGAATTATTAAAAGAACATTTATTAACTACGGTTATCACAAATTTGTTTACGACTTCAAATATAATACCCGGAAAAATGAAATAATTGTGACTGAAAAATATTTTGATTGGGGCTCACATCGGGAAAAAAATAAAAATGATACGACTGTAAAGACATCCACTGAGAAGTACAATTTAAGAACGAAGGGGTATAAAGATTTTAAATCAAGCGGATTTAAGGAATTTCAGGCAATATTGACAAAAGACATCAGTGGTAGGCTCATTCAAAGCAAAGACACCATCAAATTCGGATATCAAATAACATATTACCAGTACGATGACAAAAACCACCTTGTAGAAAGAAAACGCCTTATAACGAGACAATCAGGAAACCCTGAACTATTTTCTCTTGATAGTTTAACCTACAACTCTAAAGGACAGAGGACAAAAGAGGTTAACTATTTTGATTTCAAAATTGAAAATGGCATAACAAAACACGACAGGGAAGTTGAGACAATATTTAACTATGAGAATAACGGATTATTAAAAGAGAGGTTAATAACAACAAAATACCTGAGTTTTAAAAAATCAAAACCGGGCACAACAATATTCAGGTATGAGTACTTGTTTTATTAACAGACATAATAAGCCTGCTTGTGACATTCGGTTTGGCAATATCGCGGGCGATGAGTATATTCTTAATGCAATGACTTCCTGTTAACCGAAATATGAATTTTAAGGATTCAACCATTAAGCTTTCGCTGAACTGGATTTACCAAGAATTCCTATCGTTCCTCTATATATTGATCATCGTAGTGGTATTCAGTTCAGCCCAACTCATGCTTTCCGGTAATTCGATAGGCGCTGAACACCAGCGCCTCTTAAGCAGGAGTAATCATCAATTATCTAAGAAAGATCTTTTATTGATAGTTTCGGACAATGAGGGCAATAGTCTGGCTTCTACAAAGTATATCCCGCAAGCTATAACCCAAAATACCCACTACGCCAATTTCTTTCCGCCAAACAATCAGCAGACCACATTCCCACTATAATCTCCGGGGTGCCGGCAGTATTTTGTACGAGTAGAAAATCCAATACACGTAAAAGACTGCAATTGATCCTGCTGATCCGAAAGGAACCGGACGGAGCGATCAAATACAGTCTCTATAATGCTCCCAAAAATACTAATACCGGGAACCTATGAAAAAGACATTCTTTCTTCTCTTGCTCCCCTTTCTTTTCCAGTCTTCCCTTTTTGCCCAGTGCGGATCGGGGGCTTGCCCTCCGGGCGCCGTCAATACTTTGCCGGCAGACGGCATTATCGCCGCGGGAACTACCTATTGCATATCGGGTACGATCAATAACACGACGGCCTATACTGTCAATGGGACGCTGACTATCCAGTCCGGATCGGTAACGGTCGGCGATCTGACCGTTGGCAAGACCGGATCCATTATCGTCCAGGAAGGGGGCCGGCTGATGGCCAATTCATATACCGGTGAAGGCACGGCTCCTGCCTCCGTTATTTCTAATGTGACCGTCTGTACTAATGGATATTTGTATTTATCGGGTGCCATCAACCCGGGGGAAACGAATTTCACGGTGAGCGATTATGGGAAGTTCGTGATCCACGGGTCCTGGTCTACTATCATCAGCGATACCTATTTCAAGTTAGGTATGAGCTCTACTGTCGAGATGTGTAGTCCTTTTATTTTTAACAGCAATACCGGGTTCTTTACAGAGACCAGCAGCAGCCCTTCTTACCTGGTGACCCGATCGGCTATGGCCAATGGCGCCGGCAGCGGCTATCTGTCCCAATCGGGTGATGCGTCGCAGATAATGTGGGCGATACCGGGTGGCCCCATCGCCTGGGTAACGCATCCCGCCGCCAACACCTGCACCGGTCCTTCCTGCGCCCCGGTGCTGCCTCCGGGTTCGACCGACAATGGCTTGTGCGGTTCAGTTGTCAACAGTTTCCATTTTATTGTCTTGCCTCTGCAGTTCCTTGATGTGGAAAAGCAGTTATCCGGAGGAGACCTCTTGATCACTGCAGCGCTTGGAGATGTCTTACCGGCGGAACGCATCGTGCTGGAGGCAGCGGCGGATGGAGTCCATTTTATTCCTACGGGCTATGCAGCCGTGGCCGGTTCGGGTAACAGGTACCGGTTCACTTTTGCCGGCTGTTGCTGCCGGGAATTATTACCGGGTTAAAGCTACCGGGGATAACGGATCCTTCTATTCCAGAGTGCTGCCTCCTTCGAAGAATGGTTGGTCTCTCTCTCCCGGACAAGTCCGTGTATTCCCTGATCCTGCCACCAATTTTGTATATGTATCCACTGCCCCGGATGAAAAAATTACCTCGGCGGTCTTGATCAATTGCATGGGGGAGGTACTCCGGAGCATCCCCTGGCCTGCCGGGACGTTGCTCATCCGTTGTGAACTGCCGACCTCCCTGCCTGCCGGCATTTATTTTATCCGGTAACGGGGATGGGCAGAACACCCTTGACGGTTCGGGTACTAAAGACGCCGTGACAATTATTTTATTTTTCATCAGCACAATGCAGGCTCCGGATAGTGCTTCTGTTATCTTCATCTTATTATAATAGCCGAAATGATATCTATCGCATTAAAATACCCGGCAGCTTCCTGAGAATCTCTGTCCTCCAACTTGGATATACTTAATTATCAATAGCACTTTTATTTTATCATCTGACATTCCGGAACCTTCTATTCTTGTTGAGGCACTAACACTTCTAACAGTTACAATCGCCTTTTTATTGTTAGTAGCTATTTTTTGTTTTGCTTTTTTGCCGCTTTTTGACAAACAAATGGCGAACAAAAATTATCAAATACGGATACTAAGATCTCATTAAAACTTCAGAGGATCGTTCAATCCCAAAACGTGCCGTCCAATCCCAAAATGGTACCAAGCCACAGTCCAATGATGTATACCACCAGGCTTATTATATTAGACATTATCATTCTCCAGCTGCCCTGGTAACGCAGATGATCCATGAAGTAATAAAATACACCACCCATTGCACCGGCCAGCGGGACTATGATCAGCGGTTTAATCATCCATAGCTTTCCCCAGTCAGGGTTAGGCTCCCCTGTACAAAACAGAAAAATTGTGATCGGGATTAAAGCAATACCGGCTTCCTGTAGTATTCGTTTACCTAACGAAGCCGTGTGAATTGACTGTGTTGTTAAATCGTTTCTCTGTGTCATGATTAATTAGTTGTATAAACTCTAATTGTTTTTGGCTATCCAGGAAAAGTATTTTTGAGGTACAAAGTCCAGGTAAAAAATATAAGTTGTCTTCCTGTTATTCATAAGTGGGAAGCATTACACACCGGGCGATTAATTTTCTTTCGTGAATACTTTCTCCCCGCCGTTTCGTATTAAAGTCATTTGTTTTTTTGCGGCGTCGAATTCTATCACCATCCCTGCAGATTCGATCTTAAATTTATCCTGTGCCGTTGGCTCAAGTGGGATAGCGGATTGCCCGTTCATCTGAACGAACAGTATCGCGGCGTCCCTGGTGACTGTAAATTTCACAGAAGCTTCAGGGCTCGAATACACTCCGACATATTTGTCCAGGACTTCCGGGCTGATAGCGATCATTTCGAAAGTGGGAATTGCAAACGGTTTATTCCAGTAAATGTTGAAAATACCATCCACGATATCGCTTACCGGGTAAACTTTTCCGTTTGTAGCATAAGAGAGTGCCAGCTTTTCTTCGGGCAAATAAACCAGCCACGATCCAAAGCCGTCTATTCCGCCAGTGTGCCCATAGAGGGTTTTGCCATTATAGGTGAAAGGCTCCATTGCTAATTTATCCTGCATCATCTGATTAAGACTTTTTTGTGAAACCAGTTTAAGGTCAAACAGTGCCTGGATGAACCTGGCCAGGTCGGCCGGCGTCGAAACCAATGCGCCAGATCCGAAGAGGATGCTCATATGAGTTTCAGGTTGCTGTTCCCAATCCCGGCTGTATTTATAAGAAAAACTTTCATTTTTACTCACATCAATGTTTCCGGTACCCAGGTAGGTATCTTTTAACCCGATCTTAGTGGTGATCTTTTTCTTTAAGCAACTTCCTGGTAAGATTTCCCGGTTAGCTTTTCTATGATATAACCTAAAAGAAAATAGCCGGTACTGCTGTAAGCATACTTTGTGCCCGGCTCAAAATCAGGGGTAGCTTTGGCGATGATGGCGAGCATTTCATCCTTTGTTATCGCAATAAACCTCAGGGCCCTGAAATTCCCGCCTGATGTTACTTCATGGATACCGCTCCGATGTGCGAGAATATGTGCAATGGTAATTTTGCCGGCATTGGGTATCTGCGGGAAGAATTTGCCGAGAGTATCAGTCAGTTTTAATTTTCCTTCTTCGGCAAGCTGAAAGATCATTGTGGCAGTGAACATTTTTGTGATCGAACCGACCCTGAATTTTGTCGCCGCAGTCAAACGGTTTTTTTTCGTTGCCGTTGATCTGGCTGTAGCCGATAGTACGGGTGTATAGAACGTTGCCGTCTTTGGCAATGATCATGCTTCCCATTGCCTTATTCTTTTCGGCGAGCCGGTCAAAAAACTGGTCGAGTTTAGCTTTGTCCGGTGTTTGTGCGTAGCCTGCAGTAAATAATGCCAGTGGTAGCAGGGTCGCGATAAGTAGTTTAATTTTCATAATATGCTTGATGAGAAAGTACTTTGAAATACAAAGTTAACTAAAAGTACTTTGCATTTCAAAGCAATTGAATAAAAAACTTAAAAAAGACGGACATTCGAGGTAAACCGGCCGCTTATGATGAATTTCCACATATGACAATCAATCAAATTTTATCATAAACTGGAACAACACACAGGTAGATGGAAAATGCCCAATCATCACTGAATGCACAAAGAAGTGTGGGAGATATTAACGTATTCCGGGCTGCCAGCATAAGACAGGAGTGTTCATGATTGAAGAAATTGCCGGAATAAACCTGCTTCTATTTTAATATAGCCGGAAGAAGATATTCTCCTGTAATCCTGTCTGCCTGGGGATGCGCATAAGGTTTGTTATAGGCTTTTGCTGTAATAATAATTACCAGGGGTAAATCTTTAAAAATAATTATTTCATTGCCGCCATTTCCTGCGCAATAATAGGACTCATAATTTTGTCCTTTAACCGTAAAGGTCTTATTCCAGAATAAGTATCCATAAAACTGGTTATCTCTTCCGGGTATCTGAAGCTGATGTGTAAAAGTTTTAGCTATCCAGTCAGATGGAATAACCTGTTCGCCATTCCACAGGCCGTTATTTTTATACAATTGGGCATACTTTGCATAATCTAATGAGCACATTTGCAAACTGCCGGCAGTGTTCACCACTTTTTGCGGGGTATATTGCCATTGGTATTTCGAAATATGTAAAGGCCTGAAAAGTTTTTCTGCTGTATATTTCTCTAATCCTCCGGGCACCGATTTGTTTAAAATATCGCCCAATAATACAACGCCTGCTGTAAAATAATCCCATTGCCCGCCATTTACTTTAGAGTCATCTGTTGGGAGATCCAGCGTAAACTTTACCCAGTCATCAGTTGGGTACATATTTTCTTCGTTTCCCGGAGAATCACTACGAGCATCGGAGCCGTTAAACGCAGAACTCATAGTTAGTAAATCCTTTATTTTTATACTGTCTTTTTGTGCCGTATAATTCTTAAACTGCTTTACATTATAAAAACAATGTAATGCCTGGTCCTCATTTTTTATATAAACCACCTTTTATAGCAATGCCCATCATTGTTGATGTAAATGATTTGCCGGCGGAACGTGTATCGTGCAATGTATTTCTGTTGGCATCATTAAAGTATTCCCTCTATAAGTAGTTTGCCTTCTTTTATCACTACAACACTTGTAATTTCTTTCAGTTCATACCGGGCAACGGCAATATTAAGCGCTTCGATCTTCTTTTTATTATACGGCTCTTTGGAGATTGCCCAATCACTGCCGGGTTGTATTGGCTGAACGGCTATTTGCCTTGCCATAATTACAGGGGATTTTATTTTTAATTTTACCTGTCCTGCTGCAATCAAATCCCCGGTTTTAATCTCACTATTTTCAGCAACTTTAATATACGGTCTTATTTCAATTTTAAGGATGTGTGTACCTTCAGTCAACGCCTTTTCGCCGCCATTCAATTTAAACCTGTCCCACAAATACATCGCCCACCAGTCTTCCCCGGTGGTACTGGTCAGCGGAACCCTGAATGTGGTAGCCGTATTTTTATTTACTCCGGCACCATAATGTATATTTTCTTTGTAAATGAGTTTTTTGTCAACATAAAATGAAAATTGAAAGTTGCCTTTTTTTACAAGCGCCTCCGGGGCAAGGTCCGGGGCCAGCTGGTGCAGGTAATTCGTTATCGAATTACCCATAAAAACCCTGATATTCAGGTTGGATGTATGCGTGAGTTCAAAACAAGCCAGGAAGTCAGACTGTTTATATTGATCCAAAGGAATGTTCCCGTTCATAAAAGTAATCCTGCCAATATTAGCTTTATGCAGGGGATTTATAATTTCGTCCGCCTGTACGATATCTTTTATTTGTCCGAAAGCTGCCAAAAAAAAGAGATGGCTTAAAAGTAGTGCCGGGATTTGCTTCATAGTAATGAGTAGAAATGTAATGCGAAACTATAGTTCTCATTACGGCTAAAATAGAACAGGATTAACGTTTAGATTAATTAGCCAGAAGAATTTTCCGGTATGCAGAAGGGGTTATCCCGTTTATTTCCTTGAAGCAACGTGTAAAATGACTTTGGTCAGAAAAGCCGCATTCGTAAGCTATTTCTGTCAGGGCTGTTTTTTTATCCGGGATAAGCGATAACGATTTTTCTACTTTTAGTTTTCTGATATACTCTCCAAAACTACAGTTAAAATACCTGGGGAAATCTCTTGAAAGGTGAACAGGGTGAATATCCGCTATGCCGGACAGATAATCTAATGTAAGTGTATCTAAAAACTGGTCATGTAGAATTTCATTTATTTTATAAACCCATGCAGGTTTTTTACCTGCAGCAGGTGTATTCCGGGAAATCATCAGCGCCAGGATTTGCAACAGTAATGACCTGGTTGATAGCTCAGCGGCGGAGTCTTCCATTTTAGTTTCCCTGAAAAGCCTGTACATTAAAAAATTTCAGGTCAGGGTTTGAAAGATTTGTGCTCCCCTGCAGAAAATCAATATTGAAATCTAAATTGTCAAGCCATTCTTTTTCTATCTCAATATGAAATCCCCTTGTAAATTCCCCGGGTTTAATGTTATAATGAGGCTCCTGCGAGTTGTGAAATAATAAGCTGCCGGGAAAGCAGTGGTATGTTTCTTTTTTGTTGCCTTCAATCATATTTCCCTGGAGGATGAAAGTAAAATAAGCATGTTCGTGATAATGCCAGTCTACTTTATCATGGGTATAAACCGTATCTGTCAGCGTAATTCCATCCAGGTAAATGGTTTTATTTGTCTGACCGTAAAATTCTCCTTTTCGTGAATGTTTCATAGCTTCTTCGTCCAATAAATCTACTTAGAAAACGAATCGTAGTAACGGGGAATTTACCAGTTCCCGGTGTACTTATATGTTTTATATAAGAAATTTTCACGGCACTACTATTTCTTTTGTCTGTAACGTATGTGCACTGAAATACCCCAATGCCCCTCCCTTTATATTACTTACAGGATTGGAAGGAGTGGCTTGTTGATTGCCGCCCACCGAACTGCGGGCAAGGCTGAACCAGTATTTATACACCGGCTGGTCTATGCAAAGCATTTCAATCCTTACCTTATCCAGGCTATTGATAGTACTGACAGTATCATCGTCTTCGGCAAAGAAAAATAATTTAGTATTTACGTTTCTTCCGTCGGTATAGTCATCATTCTGAACAAATATCTCTTCCTGTTTATAATTATTGACATACTGCACAAAGCGGTAGTTATTTCCTCTTCCCGCGGGGTCTTTGTATTCTACATTAACTATTTTACGGGTATCTGTAAAAAGAAATTCATTCGAAGCGAAAATCGTGTCAAGATTTACTTTTTGCGGCATGATGCAGGACGATGTGAAAACCTGCCCGTTGATATTGACAGAAAGGTCATATGTCCTGCCGCTTATACCTGTTAAAAGGGGATTAATGTATACCCCTGGTGAAGATTCAACTAAAGCGGTTGTGGCGCCCCCGCTTTCACTGATAGTGACTGTTGCGCCAGTAACCCCCGGAAAAATATTGTCTTCATCAAAATTCTTTGTCTGTGTCAGTAAAACCTTTGCCGTGGATGGCTGGTCTGTGATCACTGCTTCGATGACGTATTTTTTTTCCGCTTCATTCAGGTCAAGAGTAATTACTTTTTCGCAGGAAGTCAGGACAAGGGATAAAAAAATAAAAAGTATCATGCCGCTCAACGGCACAGCGGTGCTACGGCTATAAAATTTTCGGATCATTTTGTTTATCTGGTACTTCATCAGGTCAGAATTTAAAGTTGTAGGAAACAGATGGTATGTACCTGAACAATGCATACTGCACCGCTTCGGTTTTATCAGGATCATCTTTGTTGTCACGGAAACTGATGGTATAGGCATTCTCCCTGCCATACGCATTGTATAAACTGAATGTAAGTTCAGAGGAGAACCGTTTCTTTTGTTTGAGTATCCATGTAGCGCCCAGGTCAAGACGATGATAGTCAGGCATACGGTAACCGTTGCGTTCTGTGTAATAAAATACCGTTCTGTTATCTACACGATATTTACCGGCAGGAAAAGTGACGGCATCGCCGGTATAATAGACCCAGGTGGCTGATACCGTCCATTTACTATTAAGCTGGTACGATCCGACAACAGCTATCTCATGCGTCCTGTCCTGGCGGGCATTGTACCATTTATCATCATTGATGCCAGCGATCTTCTTTTCTGTTTTTGATAAAGTATACGCCAGCCAGCCTGTTAGTTTCCCGGCTTTCTTTTTCAATAGCCATTCGATGCCATAAGCCCGGCCTTTCCCAAATAATAATTGTGATTCTATAGCATCGCTGTTGGCGAATATGTCTGCGCCATCACGATAATCTATCTGGTTCTGCATGGCTTTGTAATATGTTTCTATGCTCAGTTCAAACTGTTTATTAAAGATATCCTGGTAATAACCAATAGAAACCTGGTCCGATATTTCAGGCTTGATAATATTAGTATTGGCCATCCATTTATCGGTTGGATTGGAAGACGTCGAGTTGGATACCAGGTGCAGGTTCTGCACATTGCGTACATAAGAAGCTTTGACTGATGTGAGAGGATTAAAAACATAGCTGGCGGCCAGCCGCGGCTCTATATTCGTATAGGTTTTTACCAGTTTTTCCCTTCTCATAAGTGAATGTGTCGGTTACATTTCCATCTTTATCTATAGCATAATAATCTCCCTTTCCTAAAATACTGAAAGAAGAGAAGCGTAACCCATAGGTCAGGTTGATCTTACCAGATGCTTTCCAGGTGTTGGTGGTATATACTGCGTTTTCCAGGGAATAACGGTTTTGTAAGGCGGAGGAATTAACGCTTCTCGAATCATAAGCCTTTACTTCTCCCGGTGTGATATTGTGATAGATGGCATTGAATCCGAAACGTATATTATTACGGCTGTCTGCATACCATTGGTATTCCTGTTTCAGGTTCCAGTCACGTATCCGGGAAAATATATCGAAATCATCGCCGCCGCTTTCAATAGATATTTTGTATTTGTAATTACTGAAAATAAGAGAAGTATTGGCAAAAAGCTTTTGGTTGAAGATATGATTCCAGCGAAGAGTGCCTGTGCCATTGCCCCAGTCAATGCCAAATGTTTTACCTACACCTAATACATCCTTCCCAAAGTAACCAGATAGGTATAACCTGTCCTTATCGCTCAACTGGTAATTGAGCTTGGCATTCAGGTCATAAAAATAAATGGTGTTCTGGTTAACGGAGGAATCTTTGGATAATTTTAAAAATACATCGGCATACGTACGGCGCCCGGTAACCAGGAATGAAGATTTATCTTTTTGTAAAGGTCCTTCCACATTCAGTTTGGTGGAAATCAGCCCCACACCGCCGCTTACATTGTAATCCTGGTTATTGCCATCATTCATTTTAATGTCTACAACGGATGAAAGCCGGCCTCCGTATTGCGCCGGCATACCGCCTTTATATACGGTCATATCTTTTATCGCGTCAGAATTAAATGTAGAAAAGAAACCGAGCAGGTGAGAGGCATTGTATACCGGGGCTTCGTCAAGCAGGATCAGGTTCTGATCGCCGGCGCCGCCACGTACATAAAAGCCGCTGTTGCCATCACCGGCTGATTTGATGCCGGGCAGCAATTGAATCGTTTTCAAAATATCTCGTTCACCCAGCAACACAGGTATATTCTTTATTTCTTTGGTAGACAATTTTTCAACGCCCATTTGCGGACTGCTGATGCTCCTGCCTTTTGATTGGGCACTGACGATGACGCCTTCAAGGTTCTTTACTTCATCTTCGAGTAAAATATTCAGCCTGGTATCTTTATCTAAAACGACTGATTCGGTTTTGCTTTGAAGGCCGATAGCGCTGAATTCGATAGTGTAATCACCTTTTTCAAGCGTCAGTGAATAAAAACCGTATTCATTACTGAGTGTGCCTGTATTAGCGGCCCCTGATGCTGGCGCCAATAAGTGTTTCTCCCTTGGCTTTCGATTTAATAGTACCGCTGAGCGTGAACTTTTGCTGGGCCTGTAGAGCAACCACGAGCAGCAATGCAGAGACGGATATAATCATTTTTCTCATAGCTTACTGAATAAGACGTTTGGCAAAGATATTTTCTTAGCAGCAGCGGAGGGGATCTTATCCGGCGAAATGAACAAATAAAAGGTTAAAAGGTTGTTTCGGAGGGTGAAAAGGGTAGTGTGCTGGTTTTAGAAATGGTTTGGTTTCACGCGAAGACGCAAAGATTACGCAAAGACGCAAATAAAGGATAGTTGCAGAGGAGGTATTGCAAAGAGAGGGCTGGGATTATGGGGCAAAACTATACGTGTATTCAATACGTCCTTTCAGTTCTTTGAACTTATTAAACAGCGCTTCTCTGGTCTTTAGCCCTTTATCATTGAAGACATATTTCCAGATAAAATAATCGTGGCTGTTACTGGAAACAGTGGTAATTCTCTGAATGACCCTGTTGTTTTCATCATATTCGAACATTACATCGGGAAGTAATTCTTTTGCTTTTTTATTATACCGCACAATATCGCTGATCCGGTTCTGGTCATCATAGTAGTAATAGACGCGCTGGTTTTCATACACGTAATAGATAGGATCCTCTTTGCCTACTTTTCTATACATTGTTTCATCTCCTGTATTGCCTTTTTCATCAGGAGTGAACCGGTATTCTGTACTGTCCTTTCCGTTTAGTATCCGCAGCATTTTTTCAGGTTTAACCGGCAGCAGTATACAGCCACTGGCGTTCTTCCGTTTCATTGAAATCCTGTTTTTCATCTTTTGTAGTAAGGAATATGCGGGTAAGATTTTCACTGGCATCGTAGGTATAACCCGTGATGATCTGTATATCCCCTGTAGAATCTCTCGAGCTGATCAGCCTGGTCTTATCATCAAAATGATAATAGAGCCGGGTTGCTGTTTGCCCGTTTCGTGTAGTGATCTTTAAAATGGTTCCGTTGGCCTGTACATCCTGCCATTCATTGAAATCCGTTGTTTTGGAGCCCCGTGGGTCATAGCCTGTGGCTGTCATGGATTGTACCCTGGCCGCAACAAAAGCCTTCATTTTAGTGCTGATCTCCTTTGTGCCGATGAGGTCATTGTAATAGTATTGACCCTGCAGGGTAATTGAAATCAAAAGGGCCATCGCAGGAAGTATGTTCTTCATCGGGAAGGTATTGTTTATTGACAAAAGTACTTGAATTGTTCAGTAACGAAAAACTAAGGCATACTTGTATTTTTTTGTACTTATTTTTAAGAAAAAATTACTGTGTCTCACGCACCGGAACGTAAGGAAAAGACTGTTTAAACTGCGGAACCATCATACACGGACGTTTTTGTCATGTTTGTGGCCAGGAAAATGTTGTTCCCAAAGAAACATTCTGGTCAATGGTGGTTCATTTTTTCAATGATATCACCCATTTTGACGGAAAACTTTTCAGCAGCCTGAAATGGCTGATTGCCAAACCAGGTTTTCTTTCTACTGAATATCTGGCCGGGCGAAGGGCACGTTACCTGCATCCCATCCGGATGTATGTTTTTACTTCCGCCATCTTTTTCATCATCTTCTTTTCGTTATTCAATGCCGACCAGCTGAACATGAATAACTGGACGGAAAGCGAGAAACTGGAGAAAACGGTAACTGATTTTTCCGCCGAAGCATACAAAAACGCCAAAACAAAAGAAGATACGCTCAGCGTTACCCGGGCACTGGCATTGATAGAGCCCGTAATGACAGATAAAAGCGACACGACAGGTAAAAAACCAAAAGTGGGTATCGGCTTTGGAAGTATTTTTCAATTCATAATTATTCCCCTTTTCCTGAACGCAATCTGCATCAGGAATATTTATCGCGAAGTAATAAAAGGGACAGGCAGTACTTACTTGCCTGACGAGTTTAGTACTGCCGGTTGTTTATTGTTATACCTGAATGACCGGGGGTATGATGAGAATTATCAAAGTTCTTTCATGGATTTTGGACCAGGTACTACATTGTGAACCGGTTTGGTTGTTTTCAGGTAAGCAAAAATGGATTTGAGATCTGTATCGCTCATATTCCTGTAAACAGTCCATGGCATCGGTGGTAATAATGGCCTGGCTTCTTTCAATCCTTTTGATTTTCCTTCACGGATAGCAACCAGGAATTGCTCCTCCGACCAGTTACCGATACCTGTTTCATCAGAACTGATATTGGCAGAGTATGATTGTCCCCAGGGACCTACTGCAGAAGTAAGATCCATAGCAAACAGCATGAACCCGTCTTTCATAACACTTGTATTGGGTTTTCCAATGGCGTATTGGCAAGGTAACCACCAAGCGATGTTCCATATCCAGTTCAGGCCATTAGGACCCAATTTCTTCGGAGAATGACAATCATCACAACCGATAGCGTTAACAAGATAACTGCCGCGTTTGATCATACTGTCCTGGCTGATGATAACAGCGCTTTCAGATTTGGCGGAAGTATTGTTGCAGGCGATTACTGCAAAGGATATAGATGCGGTGATAGCAACGATAATTAAAACTGACTTTTTCATTGTATTATTTTATAGTTGATAAGGTGTAATTACATTCCGAATATTAAGCCGGTAAGCAGGCTTACAAAGCCGATGATATTAGCTATCTGCCTGATATTGTAAATGGATAACCATTTGGAGCGGTACTCTTTCCAGTTGTCCGGGTAATCTGATTTTGTCCACGTATTGATAATCCTGTTAAGCGGCTGGTTTCCTTTGAGGGTAAGGAGTATATCTGCCAGCAGGGAAACCAACGCAATAAGGGCACAGATGAACAGAAGGCCTGAAGGATTGGTCACACAAAAAGATACGAGCAGTACGGAGGAGGCCAGTGCCAGGTAGTAAACGATTCTTAAACTATGCTGAAGGTTTTTATCCAGTAAATGCCTTGATTCGATATAGGTGGCCGGCTGCATATTCTTCATCACATTTGACATGGCGAGAATATAAAAGAAACTTTGGCTTATCACCAGTGTGTACAACATCAGCGTGGTGAATAGTGTGATCTTGATTTCCATTATTATAAGGTTTTTTGGTTTTGATTATGGTGCAAATTAGCCCGGTGACCGGGCGGTGACAATGAGGTAGTGACTGGATTGTGATAAACTGAGGATGAATTGTGGTGGTTTCGTGCAGTGGTGAAGGGATTTCACGCAGAGACGCAAAGAGTTGACGCAAAGACGCAAGCATGATTTCTCGCAACGGCGCAAAGACGCAACGAAATACAATACATTCCTTTGCGCCTTAGCGTAACTTAGCGCCTTTGCGTGAAACCCCTGGCGCGAAATAAAAAAGCCCCCCGGTTTAGCGAAGGGCACAAATAGTTTTCAAGGTGGTCTTTCATAGTTGTATATTCTATCTCTTTACCATGTCGTCATTATTATTTTCTGTATAATACCTTCCCAGGAAAATCGTTTCAATAGCTTTTGCAAACAGTTCCGTTTGTTGTTGCTGAAATAACTGCTGTGCTTCCGACCTGTAATCCGCAGGTCTTTTTATAGCCCGGGTATTCAATGGTAAGAATGCGCATAGCTTCGCGGTTCCTGGCGGCATCTTTTTCATTGGCAACTGCCGTTGATGCCCATGTACCGAGCGACACCCCGCTTCCTCTTTTGGCATTCAATGCAGAACCGGTCATATTTCTTTTTTGCAGATTACCCGGCAGCACAGGCAGAGGATCTTTATAGTACAGGGCTGTTGGTTTTTTAGCAAGGCCATTACCTGCTACATTCCCTCCGCCCAGGTGAATATAGGTGGCTATATCTACTGCGAGACTGCTGTCGGAAGAATATCCCAGTGCAAATCCTTTATGATCTGTTCGGGGATCAGCATATACACCTCCATAGCTCATGTCTCTTATGGCATGTATATTAGCGATCCTTTGTGGTTTGAAATCCTGGATGAGTTGTAACAATAATTGATTTTCCTGCTCTATTATTCTGCCCGCATGATCAAGTCCTTTGTTTTCATCAAATGCTTTTCCCGGTGATGGCATTTGCCTGTTCGGATCAACGGCTTCAGGATAGGTATAACGTCCTATATTGCCAACACCTCCTATCTGTCCCGGCCGATCCATTGCCTTAATAGCATTATCAGGAAATAAAGACGGAACGATAATGACTGAGTAATAAGGTTGTTCACCCTGCAGTAATTGATTTAATAAACGATAAGCTACTTCTACAGCGGATAGTTCGGAACCATGTACGCCTGCTATGACCAGCGCTTTCAGATCACTGGTACCGGGTATATAATATGCACTGATCTTTCTGCCTTCCTGTGAAGACCCGAGTAAGAATTGCGTGTTCTTGTTTTCCTGCAATATAAGATGTAGTTCTTTGAGTGACCAGGATGACCTGTTGAGTTTATTGCCTGCCGTAACAAATGATGCAAGCGTCGGATCATTGTTTACTGTATCGGAGAACGATTCATTTACCGTAGCAATTAAAGTAGCTTCCGGCCTTGTATCAGCGGCGAAGAGCAAGGTACAGGCAATAAGTGGTAATATGGAGACCATCCATCTCATGAAAAACTGTTATTGAAATAAAAAGCTCTCGCGACGGCGCAGTGGCGCAAAGAATACCAGGTTGGTCAAACGTTGCGTCTTTGCGCCGTTGCAAGAGAATAATTTATAATTTAATGAACTCTACTCTTCTGTTAGCGGTCTTGCCTTCTTTGGTCTTATTATCGGCAACCGGTTGCGTTTCGCCTTTCCCTTCTGTTTCTATTCTCGAAGCGTCTACACCGAACTCAGTTGCAAGAAGATCTTTTACCGCAGCGGCTCTTTTCTTTGAGAGTTCCATATTGGCATTGTCATCACCATCATTGCTGGTATGGCCGATCACTTTTATTTTGATACCGCCATTGTCTTTTAACACGCCGGCAATTTCCTTTATCACTCCGTATGATTCGGGTTTGATCACCGCGCTCTGGAAATCGAACAGGATGCCGGTAGTAGAGAACTTACCTTCTTCTACCAGTTTATGCCTTGTATCCGGCCTGCCGGTAGCCGCTTTTACATTGCCCATGAATATCGCATACTGATTTTCTGCATAGTTGGTATGGCCCACTTCGAATAATAACTGGTTCATGATCTGTCCCGCCGGTACAGCTTTGGGAAGGTCAAACACTTTTTCTTCATTGATCCACATCCTGAATCTCTCTTTCTGTACCTGTATGGCAACATGCACAGGTTTGCCATACGATTTCTCCAGCGCTTCATAAGCTTTGGGATCGCCATTGAAGTATGTTTATTTTCGAGATAAGAATTTAATCTTATTCTTGAGTTTTTATATTCCGCCGGGTAGATCGTAGCGATGACGGCGGCATTCTTCCTGTAATCTTTTAAAAAATTATTGCCGGTATTATCTTCCTCTTTGCTGCAAACAAGCCAAATTCAATTTCAGGATACATCCAGCCATTGCTTTTCAACTGGAGGATAATGTCGAATTCTACAGTGAAGTTTTCGCCAAAATCTTTTTTATTACCGCTGAGATAAACAAACGGCTTGTGCATACGAAGCCACTGGCCGGGAACTTTATCGAGCGTAGTTACTTCGCCGGTACCGCTGGTATTCCAGTTGGTAGGTAATTCACCAATCGCATCCTGCTGAAAATCTTCCGCATATAAGATCGAATCGCCGGGGATGAAATCAAACTTTGAATAGCTTTTTATGGTATTATCTTCTTCCGCTGGTTTTGCAGTTGGCTCAGTGGTAACGGGCGCATTGGTCGCAGAAGGCTGTGTATTCTTGCCTTCAGCTTTGTCAAGCGTTTTGTCTATTTCGTTATCAACTTTTTTGTCAGCACGGTCTTTGGCTTTATTTTTTACTTTATTGAGTATACCATTGAACTGGGCCTGTGAAATATAGCTTCCGGTCAGCAGTAGTGCGATGATAAATAACCTCTTTGTCATGGTTTTGATTTTGACGCAAGGTATCCATGCAACACATCACCGGAAAAGGGTCAATGAATGAATTGAAAGAAGCAGGGGATGAACTGGAGGTTTTGAACGAAAGGATATAAAGAAGGGAAGGGAGTAAAAGGATATTAATTGCCGGCCTTAATCTTTACAAACGGTCTTGGAAGGATCAAGCAGCTCTTTTTCCCGGGTAGGATCTATGCGTACTTCAAAGCGCGGCGTACTGGCCGGCGAAGGAAAAAAGAAAAGATCCATATTGGAGTAAAGAGGGAAATCTTTATTTATTTCTAATTTGCCCACGGTAGCCCATGAAGAATCTGTAGATACCGATCTTATCAATCCCACTTTCTTTTCACCAAACATGATCTCGGTATTGCTTTTGGGCGTAACGTTTATCTTGGCTGTTGTCAGCCTGTAATTGTAAGCGATGACTTCTTTTTCTTTGTCTTCATCTTTTTCCTGGGCATGTCTCGACACCAGTTGTATCATTTGCTGGTATTGTATATCATGTCCATGCTCGGTTTCACAGTTTACGTAACGGATATTTTTTTCACCACAGTAGATGCTTAATGAGCCGTCCCTTTTGGCGTTTTCATTATCCTGGTAAATGGAATTGTATTGATCGTCGGCCAGTTTCCGGAACAGAATGCTATCGGTCGTCAGAAAGATATCATCGGGATCTTCATCTTTATTTATAGAAAGATCCCTTGCGTCCTGCTCTCTTATATTTCCGGTAAAAAGCTATTGATGGAGAACTTGCCATTTGTATTATTATGCAGGGCGATAATGCAGGCCGGATTTTTCGGAATCAGCTGCAATATCCTTTTAGCAAATTTATCTACTTCATCCAGGGCTTTTTCATCTACCCTGCCAAACATGGTAAGTGTCTGTATGATGCCTATACGTGAAAACATCCTGTTAGGATCAAAGGTGTAGGACTTGCCACCCATTTTGAATTTGATATTCCGGGTCTTGAAATTTTCGATCTTAATGAGTAACCCTGATTCTATCTGGAGTAATCTTTTAGCGGCATTCACCGATGTGATCTCATCGTCGTGAAGGTTGATATAAACGATATCTTTTGCATCGCCGAATTGAAAGGTTTTGATCTGGATAGTTCTGTCTCCCAGCTTATGCGATATCGTGTTGATCACAGGCGTATTGGGTTTCACTACGATCGTCCGCATACTCGTTTGAGCAGAAACAGATTGCAGGGAAAACCCCAGTAATATGGAGAAAATGGCTTTGTGCATTGTAGGTAGCGTCAAAATATGCACCAAGTTATAAATCAATGTCTGGAATACCAGCGGGTTAAGAGGGTATTTTGACAATTGCCGCTATCCTGTGAGTAAAATGAGAAAAACTACCACAGCGGATATGGTAAAAAAGCGCCTTGAATGGTATATGGGGAGAAGTCCGGAAGACCGGAAGTCGGAAAGTCCGGAAGACGTTTGTAAAAGATAGTAAGTACACTACCGGTTTACAGGCTCGTCTTCGGTCTTTCGGTCTTCCCGACTTCCGGTCTATTTAATAAGCATTTTTCTCACCCTTCGCCATATTAAAGCCGGTCATGAGGACGATCCTTGTATCCAGCCACAGGCTCCAGTTTTCCAGGTACCAGAGGTCGTACTGCACACGGTCATTCATATCTTTCACTGTTCTTGTTTCACCACGGTACCCGTTTATCTGCGCCCAGCCGGTAATGCCCGGTTTCAGAAAGTGGCGTATCATATATTGTTTGATCAGTTTGGAATAGTCGTCCGTATGTTTCAGCATATGCGGCCTGGGCCCGACAATGCTCATATCACTCATGATCACATTGAAGAACTGCGGCAGTTCATCAATATTCGTTTTTCTCATGAATTTGCCCATGCGGGTAATACGGTTATCGTTTTTAGTCGCCTGTTTTTCGTTTGCATCTTTGTTCACTCTCATGCTTCTGAACTTGATGCAATTGAATGTCTGGCCGTTCTTCCCACTTCTTTGTTGTATGAAGAATACAGGGCCGCGTGATTCCAGCCATATCAGCAGTGATATGATAGGCACCAGCCAGGAAAGTATCAGCACTATAATCAGTGTGCTTACAACAATATCATACAAACGTTTTTTGATCCTGTTTCCCACATCATCCAATGGCTCTTTGCGCAATGACAATACAGGCATATCGTTTAAGTAATCAATATGCACCGGCTTGCGGATAAACTGGTTCAGGTCAGGAATGATGCGGAAACGGATACAGGCCTGGTCCGCTTCATTGATCATGGTATAGATCCCTGATTGCTGCTCAGGTGATATGGTAGAGAATATCTCTGTTACTTTATATTGTTTGGATGTTTCAATTACATTATCCAGCCCGCCGATGATAGGGTAGTGGGAAAGTTCATGTACATTCTTTGGCTCTTCGCAAAATCCCACTATCTCTGTTTTTACAGGCTCCTGTTCCAGGTAGGCCGCCAGTTTCTTTGCTCTTTCATTATACCCGATGATCATGATCTTTCTTACAATATGATCTTTGTTCTGAAACAGGTGATGAAGAGCCAGGTGCAGAAATCTATTGATCAAAAGACTCATGGCAAATGAGCTCAGTACACTGGTGATAAACAACCTTGACAGATCGGCTTGCTTGTAAAATACCAGGAATAGCATGACCAGCCCAAAGAAATAGGCAAAAGCCTGCATGGTATGCTTGGAGAATTTCTCAAACGAATACATGAGCTTGTCATTGTATATGTTGAGGCTCCAGCTTACGATAACCCATGCCACGTTGCAAAAAAACCAGAAATAAGTGTATTGCAGCCTGTCGTCTGCTGAGATATGGCTTTCGAACATGAGCTGGCATATAATGAAAGCCACATTCAATACCATCAGGTCGAGTATAACAAAACTAATGCGAAGCAGTATCGCGAGACGTTGATTCATGATGTTCTTCTTTAATAATTTCTTTAAACTTGTGTCGTCTGTCGGATATTAGTCTGCTCATTCAGTATTGGATAGAAATAAAAAAGAAAATCGAAGTCAGGATATATATTCAGGAGCCGGTTTTAGTTTTCTGCCGGTTTCATTAACGGTTTTTGTTTTAAGTACCTTTTTATAAAAATCTACTAATTTATTTTTTTCATAATCCCAGGACAGTTCATTGATGATACGCTGGTAACCATACTCGCCCATATCTTTCCTGTCTCTTTCATTGTCTAATAACCAGGTGATCTTGTCGGCGAAATCTTTTGTATCGTTATTCAGTGCATATAATGAAGCTCCCTGTGCCGATACTCTTCCTTCTTTCAGATCGTATTGAACGACCGGTTTTTTAAGTGCCATGTATTCCATGATCTTATTCATGGTAGAAAGATTGTTCATAACGGTGGGCTTATCGGGGTTAACACAGATGTCAGCGGTATTCAATACGTCTACCAGTGTTTCATCATCTACACGGCCATAAAAATCAACATACTCAGTAAGGCCCATTTCTGCAGACAGTTTTTTCAGCTTTTCCACATCAGTACCGCCACCAACGATAGCGAACTGTACATCCTGTCTTTTTTGTGTGATATGTTTGGCCGATTCCAGTAAGAGGTCAATACCTTCCTGTTCGCCGATCACCCCTACATATCCTACCAGGTATTTTCTTCCTTTCTTATACTTTTCATTGCCTGCTGTCAGTTTCAGCCTGTCCAGTTTTGGCCCGCTTCTTACCACCGTTACTTTTTCTGCCGGCATCTTGCCACGGGTGATAGCGATCTCCCGGTAACTTTCGTTGGTAGCGATGCTGTAATTAGCTGACATGAAAGTCAGGCGTTCGGCCCAAGCAGGAATTTGTAGAACATTCCTTTTTTATTGTACTTGGCTATATACAACTCAGGATTGATATCATGATGATCGAATACATACTTTACTCCAAAGATCTTAAAGAAGAATGCTACGATAAATATGAGATCGGGAGGGTTGCATCCCTGTATCACATGAAAACGTTTTTTGAAATAGATCTTCCAGCTCAAAAAGAATTCCCAGAACAGCGCGGCGAAATATTCTCTTATATAACCCCAGGCGCCCCTTGCCTCTAGCGGCAGCGGGTGACGATAGATATGAATGCCATTGATACACTCATACGATTTCGTGTATCCTTTCATTTTCGGGCAGATAATAGATACTTCGGCGCCGTTTTCTTTCAGCGTGTTGGCTTCCTGCCAAACCCTTCTGTCAAATGGTAAGGGAAGATTCTCCACCACCATCAGGATGTGCTTTCCTTCAAACATAGTTTTCATTTTTACCAGTTAATACCTTTATAATTCTTCTTTTTACGGATCTCTTCAGGCATTCTCACCATATCAATAATGGGATGTTCTGTTTCTACATTCATTAATACATCCACATATTCTTTCTCTTTATTGTTCACAATGATCAGTTCTGATTCATTCATCAGTTCGCTGATCTGTCCTTTCATCAGTTTAGACAGGTGGGGGATATGTGTATCAATATATTCCTTGTTGGTACCTGTAAGGTTTGATAAATGAACATTCTTGTCGTAGATCGCTATTTCGTATCCTTTACCCAGCAATGTTTCGATAAGCGCTACGGCCGGTGAGTTACGCAGATCGTCCGTACCTGCTTTAAAGCTCAGTCCAAGAAAGCCCAGCTTTCTTTTCTTGCTTTGCTGTATGATCTCCACCGCGCGGCTGATCTGTAATTCATTCGTTTTGTCAATGCTTTCGATCAGCGGCGTTTTTACGTAATTATCATGTGCCAGTGTCTGCAGGCCTTTCAGGTCTTTAGGAAGACATGAGCCGCCATACGCAAAACCGGGTTTGAAATAATAAGGAGAGATATTCAGCACTTTATCCGCGCAGAATATTTCCATCACTTTATGCGAATCCACCTGCAGTGCAGAGCAGATATTGCCTATTTCATTGGCAAAAGAAACTTTGAGCGCATGGAACGTATTGTTCACATACTTCATCAGTTCTGCTACTTTCACGTCGGTAATGATAACCTCGGCAGGTAACTGCCTGTAAATTGACGCTACTTTTTCAGCGGCTCCGGCATGCTCTGATCCAAGCAATGTCACCGGTGGATGATAATAATCATACACAGCTGTTCCTTCGCGGAGAAACTCAGGGTTTGACACCATGGCGAAATCAACGTTTCTCTTTTTGCCGGAGAATTCTTCTATGATATCAGCGAATTTTGCTGAAGTGCCCGGTAATACAGTAGAACGGATAGCAATGACATGAAACTCATTTTTCGATCTCAGTATCCTGCCGAAGTTCTCAGCTACTTTAAATATATACTGCAGGTTCAGGTGACCCGTATTGCTGGAAGGCGTACCTACGGCAATAATGGATAACTCTGTTCCCAGGATCGCTTTACTGTAATCAGTAGTCGCGGATATGCGGCACTTGTTATGCTCTTCGCGGATGATATGATCAATGTCTTTCTCAATGATAGTAGCCAGGCCGGAATTGATCTGGTTAACTTTTGTTTCACTGACATCTACGCCAATCACGGTGTGTCCGTTGCGGGCTAAACAGCCGAGGCTTACACAGCCTACATAGCCTAATCCAAAAATGCTGATATTCATGGTCGGTTTATTATTTTAATGTATGTTGTTAGGGTTAAAGATTGCTCGTTTGAAATATGTTCTCCCATTATAACAGTGGCTTTTTCTTTCTTCATAAAAGAAGGAGAATACCATCCTATTATTTCTTTATCCGTCGCCTGTATCGCTTTTGTCCGGATAGCCGGATCAAAGGTCAGTTCCAGGGTTGATGCTGTTTCCTGTCTGCCGAGTATATAGGTATTACCTGTTGCCTGCAATACATACACTTCGGGGTGAAGATGAAAAGGCAGGTTGACTGAATAACCCGCTTTACCGGCTTTCACCATATCAGTGATCGTAAAAGAATCTTTTTCTTTATTGAACTCGACACTTCTTGTGTGAACGGCATTTTGTTTCCTGTAACCGTTATGCGTAGCAGATACAAGGTCTGATGCTTTTGATTTTTTTACAGTGATCGGTGAGCTTTTGTAATGGTTAAGCCATAATGTAGGACCTGATAACTGTGCCTGGTCGGCATTGTTGATCGTTACCGTATTATGTGCCAGTGTGCTTACAAAGTATTTTCTCCAGTCCGCATGTGTGTGATAAGCATAAGTACCCGG
Source organism: Bacteroidota bacterium (assembly GCA_037200265.1). Classification (GTDB taxonomy): domain Bacteria; phylum Bacteroidota; class Bacteroidia; order Chitinophagales; family Chitinophagaceae; genus VBAT01. The sequence continues at coordinate 17,691 of JBBCIL010000033.1, read as the reverse complement.
ATCTACCAGGAACGGATAGCCATCAATATGCAGAATCATAGATAATGCATCAGCATGACCATGTGCGGCAATAGAAAGATAACCCAGCGGCGCCGCATCAAAATGACAGTATATCTCCCTGTCAATGCCCGAATGCTTGCGCATGATAAAATGTCCTTCCTTTCATAAAAGGCGGAACCCGATGGCGCACGGTGATAGTTAAACTGTTCCCATATATGCTTACCGTTAAAACGTGTCGTCAGGATATGCGATTTGATATCCCAGGTGGAACCGCAACGTTTCAGTTCAGGCTTGCTGAACAGTACAGCCGCGGTGTTAAGAATAGAAATAAAGTTATTGGATGAAGCATCTCCGTCAGGAAGAAGGATCCTGCCATCATCTTCGTCGCCATATTTGGGATGATTGCCATTCATATCAAGCAGGTTGTTGATATAATCGCATATCGCTTTTAATGTGCTGGTATACTTTGGTGAAAAGGAAATGCCTGCATGTTCTGCCGCGATATACGCCAGTAAAAAGAAATCAGTGATGAATTGAATATATCCCGAAGCTTCTTCTTTATTCACTCCTTTCTCGCTATGCTGTTGCTGTATCTCTCTTTCCAGGCCCTTGCGGCTTTTCTTCAGCCATTCAGCCGATTCGTCAAACTTCCAGAGAGTAGAAGCGATGAACAAGCCTGCATACTCTGCTATCAGGTGATTATTGGCAGAAGAATGGTAAGACGGGTTACGTGAACTATATACGCAATGTGTATAGACCAGCGGCAGCCATACATTCGTTCTGAACTGTTCATACTCATCACTCTGCCAGAGATCATCATTCTCCAGTAATATCCAGCACCAGTACCAGTTGATCAACCGGAGGTTTACCTCGATATTACTGTACCAGTTTATCCCTTTCAGGTAAGGATTTTGTTCGGCCCATGAAGTCATGATAGACACGAACAGATCCAGTTTCTCCCTGTTCTTCGTTGTTTTATACTCTACCAGTAATGGCAGCAGGAATTCCAGCCTGTTCACTTCCCATACCACTTTGGCACTTCCAAACCTGTCAGACCTGATGTCTATGGTTTTGGAAAATGTAAGCGGGAAGCTCTTTCCTGAAAGGAAATCTTTGTGAAAATCCATGTGCTCATCAACGACCAGTTCGTTTCCGAATACCATGAATGGCGCAGGCTTCTTCTTCTCAGGCAATGAGAAATACATATCCAGCTTCTTGATAGAAACCTGGTTGTACAAAGGCCTTTTTGGAAATACCTTTTCGAAGGCACGTTGCTGAATTTGCCCCGCCCTGAATACCAGTTCCGGCAGGTTCATCGTGCTTAGCCGGCTGTAATACCATTTTAATCTTCCTGTCATAATTAAATAATTTCTTCGTAAAGCTTTTCTAATTCTGTTTTTATACTCTCAGGGTAGTAATAAGTTGCGGTATTCATAGCATTCTTTTTCATGCATTCATATTTGGATTGATCGCTGATCACATCAAAAAGTATCTTTTTCAGTTGTGTCATATCTCCGGGTGTGAACAGCAGTCCGTTCTTATTGTTTTCCACTACTTCGGGAATACTGCCAACCGGGGTTGTTATTACCGGTTTGCCATAACTGAAGGCTTCTAGTATGGTCATGGGCATCGCTTCTTCGTACGTAGGAAGAATGAAGTAATCACACATGGAAAAGAACTTGTCCTTTTCGGCATTCTGTACCCATCCGATATATTCGGCCATATCACTGATGCCGCCTTCTTCAATTGTTTTTTTCAGCCTGTCTACTTCATGATTGCCGCCGATCAGGAATTTGCATTTGCCTCTCAGCGCGTCTTGCTCGGCAATGACGAGATTGACCAGGTCAAAAATGCCTTTATGATCAGCAATGCGGCCAAGAAAGAGAAAGGTCATCAGGCCCGGGGCATCTATCTTTTTTATGACAACAGGTTGTTTTTGTTCTACCGGGTTTTTTATAACCAGCAGTTTTTTGACGTGGAAGTTCTTTTCAAAAAACCCGTTCCATCTTTCTGAAAGAACAATCAATGCTTCTGAATTATTTACCAGGAAACGGCACATGTATTTATACAGGTTGCTGCCTTTTTCATAGCATTCGTCGAACGCACCGGCATGGATATGAAAAACCGTCTTTTTAAAGAACATCTTTTTGGCAATAAAGCAAATAAGGAATTTTCTCCAGATGCTTCCGACCTTGGCGCCGTGAATATGTACCAGGCTGATATTCCTGTTTTTTACCAGTAAGAAGATCAGCTTAAGCAATGAGCCGGAAAAGAAGAACAGCTCATAAAACTTATTCCTGTACGAAAGGGTAGGTATAAAATTGAACGGGGCAATATTTTTTGAGTAGATACTCAATACTGCACCAATACCACCCCTGTGATTCTTGTGATCAGGGCCAATGTACAGGACATTATTATAGGGCGACGACATAACCAGCGATAAAGACATGGTACGATTAATTAAAAATGTTTTTAAGTTTTCTGCTTAACTGCTGAACAGGCTGAAAATAACTTTTCTGCCCGTCCACGATAATGATATCATCCACAACATTTATAGTATGGATGCCGTAATTAAATTCATCATTTTTATTGGGCTCAATGACCATATACTCTTCCTCGCTGAATGCCGTTGTCGTCAGCGTTTTGATCTTATTGATCGTCATTGATTCGCCGTAATAATTACTGCAATTTTGTGCAGGCCTGTAGATAGCGCCGTCTACTTCGATAAAATTGCCGGCAGGTCTTGCACCGTCCAGCATTTGTTTTACAGGATTGCCAGCATGCGGGGTATAAGGGCCGAGTAAGCTATCGCTGTAAAAAATATGCAGGTCGCTGTTATACGTATCGCCGAGCATGGTGGCGAAAAGCCAGTATCTGTTCTCATACTTCAGAATAGTAGAATCAAGCAGCGGCGCTTTAATAACTTCTTTTTTATTGATAAACGTTCTTTGTAAAGGGTCAAATTCATAGCAGTTCAATGAACCACTGAAAGCGTTTTCAGGGAAAACATAGATCCTGCCATTTTCTTTGTATACAAAAGGGTAAGAGAGATGATCTTTTGTATCTAATACTACTTTTTGTAAAACAGGATCAAGCAGGTCATTACAAACCATGAGGGATATCTTTCCGTCAAGGCTTGAGGTGCTTACACTTTCAAATAATATATTGATGCGTCCGTCGTCTGTTTTAAAAATGAAGGGGTCTGCCTGGGAGATGCCTTTGTCTTCAAGTGACAACCAGTCGAAACTAAGTCCTGTTTTTTTATTCCGTATGATATCGGCAATACTGCCGCGCATAAAGCCGAGGCCCCATTGCTTCAGGAAAAGTTTATCCGAGTATTTTTTTACAAAACTCATAAGGTACGGTGTTCGGTCTATAAAAAAGTCAAACGGCCCGGTTTACAGCCGGGTTTGATCATTACTGATTTTTAATTCAGGCGAACTGCTTCGGGCAGTATCGCTTTGTTGTAATTACAGAGCATCTGGTCCAGCGAGTAGTTCTTTTCAATATGATCGTGTAACGACTGCGGATCAAAGCTTTTCTGTAACAGGTCAAACCAGGTTTTTGCAATGGACGAAGGATTTTTTGATGTGCTCAGCATGCCGTTGTGTTCATAGATCATTTCGGCAGCGCCCCCTATATTTGTCAGCGAACAGGGTATGCCCGAAGACATCGCTTCGAGAGCAGCTAATGAGAAGGTCTCTATAGTATAGGATGTTAAAGTAAAAACGTCGGACATATGATGGTAAGGTCTTACGTCTTTCTGATGATCTATGAAATGTATAAAACCGGAAACGCCGCTTTTCGAAGCGTATTCACGCATCTGGTTAAGGTATTCATCGTCGCCCGAGCCAACAAACAGCAGGTGGGCCTTACAATTGTATTTTTCGTGCAGCAGCTTTAAGGCATCAATGCCATATTTATGTCCTTTCTCCGGGAACATCCTGGCTACTTTGACAATGATCTTTTCGGTGACAGGTAAATTAAACTGTTGCCTGAGGCTTCTCTTACCCGCTTCACCACCGGTAAATACTTTGAAATAGCCGGTATTGATGCCATTATATATTACATCCGACTCTTTGGGACGGAAGAAATATTTTTTTCCGAGGTATTCTTTCTGTGCCTGGCAGATAAAGATCACTTTATCGTTTGATGCTATTGAACGGAAGTAAACAAAATTCATCAGGTGTTCTTTCCGGGTAGCAGGAATAGTTGAATGCAGGGACAGGAAGAATTTCTTTGTCTTATTGGACAAGAAATAAAGTTTCAGGAGAAAAAACGAAAATATGCCTACACAGAAAACCTTGTCTATCTTATTTTCATTCAGCACCGTTTTGATCTTACGGCCTATGGTAAGATCATATTTATATTTTCTCTTAATAATAATACTGTTGACTCCGGGGTCCATTTCCGGGAAAAGTGCATTGTCATCACTCAATAGAATAACCAGAGGATTGCGGCCAGACCTGTAGAAATGGTTGACCAGGCTGATGAAGAACTTTTCAGCTCCTCCCACGACTAAGCCATGGATCAGAAAGGCGACTCTGGGTTCGGACATAAATAGTTTTTATTCGGGTGCGTAATTATACGTCCGAAAAATACATATAATAACCGGATGATGCAAGTAAATTCCGAATCTTATTCTGAAAAAGGCAAAGCCCCGGATAGATATTATCCGGGGTTGCCTTATTTTAAACGTCCAGTACTTATCGTAAATCTACGAGTCTTAGAATTTAATTCTGTATTAGTTCTTATAAGTCTTCAGGTTATCAATGTACAGTACAGAGTTGTTGCCTGGAGAAGCAAACAGGTTCTGACCAACTTTCAGGTATTGACCTGATCCGTCTGAAGTTTTTCCTGTTGCTGAATAGTACAGGCTGTTATCTATATAACATCTTACATATCCGTCGCTGCCTGAAGTGAATTTGATCTCCCATTTGAAATGGTACCATTTTCCTTTCACAATGCTCATCAGGTTGCCTGACTGGTAGATATTTGAGCTACCCGCTGTACCGATCACATTTCTCATTACCATGAATTTGCCACCTTGTGTCCACATGCTGAGCTGTCCGGAAGTACCAGAAGTGTTGCCATGCCATTGTACCGCTAAACCGGCAACATTGGGAAGTGTTTCAAACATGATATCATACTCTACAGTTATCGCTGTATTATTTGGAGAAAGGTTATCTCCGTATTGCTGCTCAGATCTGTAACCACCGCTTATCTGTCCTGCTCCTGCTTTTACTTCACTGCGGAAAGAACCAGGGCCGGTTTTATAAACGCTTGTTGAGATACCACCGCTGCCTAACTGATTGCTGTTGATGCTTGAAGTGTTATCAAAATTGTTTGAATAAGTCAGTGTACCTGTCGTACCACCACCTGTTGGCGGAGGAGTCGTAGTAGCAGCATTTACTGTTACGGTTACAGTCTTGTTACCGCTGGCGCCGCCATTATCTGTCGCTTTCAGGTTAAATACATATGTACCTGCTGTTAAACCTGTCACAGTTGTTGAAGCTGTATTCGGGTTAGTGATTGCACCGCCTGTTCCTGAAACTTTTGTCCACAGGTAAGAAGCGATCGTGCCATTTGCATCAGTAGCTGAACCGCTGAGGGTAACTGAAGACAAAGGCAACGTGATCGTTTGATTTGAACCTGCATTTACTACAGGTGCAGGGTTAGTGCCTGTAGGAGGAGGTGTTGTTGTACCACCACTGCCATTTGTAATACGGATAGTATCACTTACAACAGCTCCTTTATTATCCTTAATTGTTAATTTAAACCTGTACACGCCTGCTGTAAGACCCGTTACGGTTGTTTTAGCAGAGCTGGGTGAAGTAATCGTTCCGCCGTTACCAATATCTTTGGTCCATGCATAAGATACAATAGAACCATCGGGATCAGAACTTCCTGAACCATCTAAAGTAATTGAACTGACCGCGGTAGTATACGTCTGATCCGGGCCTGTTTTAATTACAGGGGATTTGTTACTAGCACGGGCTGAAACTGATGGTGAGTCTGAAGAAACTTCTGTAGCTGTTGATACTAATTCTTCGGAACTTTCTTTACGGCATCCGGTAAAGATTGCAGCGCTTAGCAAAATTGCACCTGCTGACAGTGCAATTAGTTTTCTGTTGTTGGGTTTCATATAAATATTGTTTTCGCACTATAGCCAATAACTATACCGCTAACAATTAACTTGAATCAATATCGTTTGCTGATAATTAACTCAAATCAAGAAACCCAATAAAGAGAAATAGAACTACTAAAAAGACGTTAAGAGCATTAAGTAAAATTCATTAGTTATGTTAATGAAATTGACAAATATGTTAATGAGATTAACAACTATATTCAGATTTTATTTTCAATATATCCTTCAGTAGCGTTTTCCCGTGGCTTAATAACGGCGGGATTGCCCATGACGATCGAATGGTCTGGCACGTCAAAGTTCACGTAAGCATTCGGTGCAATTAATACGTCATTGCCGATCGTTATTTTTCCTACGATAATGGCATTTCCTCCCACCCATACGGCATCGCCCAGAGTAGGAAAGCCCTGGCGTGATCCCCGGTTGGCCTGCCCAATGGCTATACCAGGCGCCAGGTTGCAGTTCTTGCCAATAGTAGCGCCTTTATTAATTAACACAGTACCAAAATGACCGATATAGAGACCTTCGCCAACATTTGTATCATAAGGTATCTGTATACCGAACCGATGGCTGCACCTTCTTAACAAAAGCTTTGTAATTATATTCATTACCGGCACACCCCGGTAAGCCCTGGCAGCCCTGTAAAAATATATGTACCGGTATCCCGGCTCCTTAAAAAAGGTCTTGAGAAAGCTCTTGTATCCTGTATCCCCTGTGTACCTGTACAGGTCAGGCTTGCTGTGTCTGCGCATATCAAAGACTGTTTAATATATATGCATGACCGGTCATTCGGTCAGCAGGGAAATAGATAACAGGAGAAGGATTTGCTTTTCGAGATTCTGATTTTGTTCGTGCGTATTCAATACTTCTTTAATGGCATTGATATTAAATATTTTTCCTATTTCTTTATTAGAACATATTATATCTTCAATTAATTGCTTATGTGTAGTATACCATTTTGAAGCAGGCGTCGCAAAACCGATCTTTTTCCGGTGAATGATAGAAGCCGGCAGATACTCTTCTGCAAACTTCTTGTGAATGATCTTTCCCTTTGAGAAACTGAGTTTGTACGAATGATGCAATGATTCAATGAATTCGATCAGGTCGTTGTCCAGGATCGGCACCCTGCACTCGACGCTGAAATGCATCATCAGTTTATCAGTATACATCAGCAGGTCATCTGCCAGTGAATTGCGCAGATCAAGGAAAGGGAAGGAGATGATCGCCTTTTCCGAAGGTATCCTTGCCGTCCATTTTTCTTTAAACAACTTTTCTTTTTTGCGAAGGATCGTTCCGGTATCGGTCAGCCCTGTTTTGTTGATCAGCTTGCTTAATTCATCGCCCGATGTAATACTATTATACTCCCTGTAAGCAGTAAGCATATCTGTCTCTACTGCAGCATCGTAAAATCTCCGGATATCTTCTTTTTTGAAGTTCTTCATCCCGGAGAACTTAAGACCCTTTCTTAAGAAACTATATCTCTCCAGGTGTTTCAGGAAAATAAGCCCTTTGTATTTCCTGTATCCATACAGCGGTTCATCAGCGCCCTGCCCGCTTAATACCACCTTTACATGTTCTGATGTCAGTTTAGACAGGGAGTACATGGGTATGATGGAATTGGTAGCAATGGGTTCTTCCACTATCCGGATGATCTTTTTAAGATCTTCGATAAAATCGGTGAAATCGGTACGCACATGAATGTTCTCAAGGCCCAGTGTTTCTGCTGTTACTTTCGCCATTTCAATTTCATCCGAGTCAAACAAGCCTTCTTTAAACCCTACTGTAAATGTCTTAAGGGGTTTGGCCGATTTGTTTTTTGCTACAGCAGCCACGAGGGCAGAATCAATACCGCCGCTTAATAATACACCTATCTCCACATCAGACATAAGCTGGCGTTCGACAGCCTGTTCGAAAAGATCGCCATACTCTTTTACCAGCGATGCATTTTCCTGTTTTCTTGAACCCATTTTCGGAGTCTGTACATAATATTCTTTTGTAACAGTGATCTCTTCTTTTGAAAGATCAAAAGTGATAAGCTGGCCTGCTTCCACTTTCTTTATATCATTAAATATAGTATCGGGAGCGCCCACATACCGCATCTTTAAACCTTCCACGACATTCTCACGGTCGTAAGCCATTTCAATATAATATTTGAAAGGGCGTACTTCGGAGGAAAATACCAGCTGATTGTTTTTGAAATAATAATAAACCGGTTTTACTCCATAGCGGTCCCTTGTGAGATACAGCTTTTTATTTTTCTGATCAAGAATAGCAAATCCAAATATACCGTTGAGGTCTTTCAGGCCGTTGACAACGTTTACTTCGTTAAAATAATTCACGATCGTTTCTGTATCGGAATGGCCCCTGAAACCGGTAAACTTCATTTTGGGTTTCAGCGTATCATGGTTATATATTTCGCCGTTAAAAGTGATAAAGGAATTGCCGTCGCCGGATGGCATAGGCTGCGCTCCTGTTTCACTGAGATCAACAATGGATAACCGCCTGTGTGCAAGGGTTACGTCATGTCCGTTGATAGGAAAATTCTTTACACCATATCCGTCAGGTCCGCGGTGATCTATCGAATCCAGTGACGCGGGCACATATTTAAAATTAATACAACCTAAAATTCCGCACATAAATGAAGCAATTAATGTAAAAAGATGCTGTTAGTGTTTCGGTTCTTTGATGTTTGCGTTCGAATGTTTGCGATACAGCCGGATAAACGATTCCGTCATTTTCTCAATATTGAATTCCTCGTATACCCAGTTATACGCATTCGTTCCCATTTTCTTTCTGAGCTCAGGATCCTTCCTTAATATCTCTATCTTTTCAACCACCTGGTCAACATTTTTGGGATCGGTGAGGTAGCCATTCATGCCGTCTATGACGATCTCATCCGTGCCGCCGCCGCGTGTAGCAATCACCGGCTTGCCCGATGCCATATATTCCACGATCGAATTCGATATGCCTTCACCATGATTGTCGGCATTGGTAAGTAATGCGCCGACGTCCGCGATCTGCAGTATAGATTCTATATCCTGCCGGCTGCCTAAAAACTTTATTTGCTTATCGAGCAATGCTGCCGGCACTTTCGCTTTCTTTTCATCCATCAGGGTGCCATGACCAATGATGAGGAACACCATATCCTTGTCCCGGCTGCATAACCTGGTAGCGGCTTCGATCAAACTGTCATGATCTTTTCTTATCTCGATAAGCGCTACCATCGCAACAATAAACCTGTTACCTTTCGGCTCCCCGAATAATTCAAGCGCCACTTCTTCGGCAGGCTTCAGGTTTTTGAACCGGTTAAAATCTATGCCATTATGTATGCAGACGGATTTCCGCAATGGCGTTTTATATGATTTAATACCCGCATGCGAGTTGGATATGATCACTTTTGAAAAAGGAGTCAACCGTTTTACACTTTTATAAAGCGTTTTGTTATGCTCACTTAAATTGGCCGATGCATCATAAATGATACCGTGAAGCATCGGTTTATTATAAAACATATTGGCCAGCAAAAGATATCCGCTGGCTGTAGTATCCCATGAGTGAATAATATCGGGTTTGAATGTCTTAATGATCTTTCTCAGTTTAAAGATCAGGCTGAAATCCTTGCTGTCCTGTTTTTTATGAATGATCTCGAAAGTAATAGGAAGGTCATATACATACGGGTAATGCACCACGTTGGTCAGCGATACAAGGTAGATCTCAAAATTGTCGTTATGCTTCTTCAATCCCTTGATCAGCTCAAGCACCCTTCTTTCTTTGCCGCCTTTGTACAAAGTGTTTATGACCATTAAAATCTTCATATTCGTCTTTATATTGACTCAGTATAAATCAGGTTTGCTGAAATTCGTTCGGGATTTCCGGTAATTCGTCTGTCGCCACTTCTGTTTCATCCAGGTAATAATATTTAAGCTGCGCAGCCATCGTGCCGCCTATCAGGAAAACAAAGAATGATATGATCTCCCTGTTATGGCTGGTAATATACATAATGATAAAGATCATGCAAACCAGCAGGGGAGAGAACAGCTTTAATGACCAGAATTTTGTAAAAAAGCCTAACAGCATAAAAAGATAGATCGCAGAACCGACCACGCCGAATTCGATAAGCATCAGTAAAACGCCGTTATGCGCATCGTATACGCCTTCGTATCCATAGTTTCTCGCCAGAAAGCCTTCGTGGCCGATACCAAACATCTGCTCGCTGGCTTCCAGCTTGCCGACATAAGTATCATAGGCAATCTGGGAAGCTTCTGCACGCCAGTCCATCGAGTCAAGAGACTCCGCCTTGAAGCTATTACCCATGGCCCTGTTAATTACCGCTACCGGTTCATCTATCAGCCGCGCGGTGATTTGCTCCAGAAACTCACTGCTCACATGAAACACGCTTGTCAGCATCTGGAACAGGAAAAGCGTTAAAACAAGACATGATATGGTAACCATCACCAGCTTGTATGCTTTTTTGCCGTTCTTTTTGGATGCCATGCCCTTTGCGATCAGCACAACCGAAATAATGATAAGGATCAGCAATGAACTCCGGGAAGTAGACAGCAGCACACCCATAAACATGCAGGGCATCAGCAGCAGGTTCGACTTGTTATTAGCGTTATCGGTCAGGTAGTCGGCCAGCAAAAAAACAAAAGCCAGCGAACATATATAACCAAAGAAGTTGTGATTGAAAATCGCGAAAGCCGGGGTGAAAGAGAAATAGATCCTTTGTATCCATAGGCCACCTCCCTGCACATAGGTCCAGGCAAGATCACCCAAACACGAAAAGCCCGCTATTATAATACTTAACCTGAAAACTTTATAACTGCCTTCTTTCATGTAATAGTAATACCCCAGGTAAGCGCAGAGCAATGCAAAAAGGTATTCTTTTACAATACCTGCGTTGAGCAGGTCATTCAAATAGGTTATTCCCAGCGCATAGGCGACAAATATGAATGCATATTTCGCATAAGGGGTGGAAATAAATGAAGGTCCGGGTACTTTTGTCTGGTCGGTTATTACTTTTACAAAAAGCAGGAAGGCAACGAGCGACCTGAAATTTAACGGCGATCCCGGCAGATCAAAATTGATGTCGGCGATCACACAGGTAAAAAGCAATACAGCTATCCAATGCGTTTTGTAAAACAGTGAATAGAGAAACCATGCCCCCGCAGCTAATATGATAATATACTTGAACAATCTGGTTGAATTAATGCAGCCGGTTGTATTCAGTTAGTACAGCGATTCCTCAGATCTGGGAGGTGGCTGTGCCGGGGACATATAATTTTTTGAAATTCTTTAATGCGGAATGCAGGAATGGATAACGCACAAAAGCTTTTCTTAACCATAGTTTGGTATCTGCCTGTCCCTGTTGCTTTAAAAAGTTGAAAGAATCCACGGCTTCAGGATAGCTGCGCCATTTGAAGGCCATGTCAAATTTTTTTCTTGTGATACATTACTTCAAATTCTGCTTCGACTTCTTTGCTTACATTATATTTTTTGATGAAATACTTTTTTATCACGTAATGATTCTTAAGGAAGTTCAGCCTTTTGACCGGGTCTTTTGAACGTGATATAGATTCCTGCATGATCCTGTAAGTAGCTGTGCTGTCGGGCAGGTATTTAAATTTAGTGCGTACAGACAGTTCCAGCCATGTAGGAAGGTCTTCATAAATGAAACCGGCTTTTAAGTAATCTTCGATATCCACGAATTCATCGAACAAAGATTTTTTAAAGCATACGGTCAGTGTATTGATAAAGAACCGGCCGGCTATCAACGCTTCGAATATATGACCGTCAAACACATTGGGCTGGTTCTTTGCATTGAAATTTTCTATCGTTGCATTATTGCTGGTAAGCAGGAAATGGGCATCCGTATGAACTACACCATATTCCGGGTTATTTTCAAGAAAGCTGATCTCTTTCTCCAGTTTTTCGGGGTTATGCCAGTAGTCATCGCTATGGCAAACAGCTATATATTTCCCTTTGCACGCTTTTACCGTATCACGAAAATTCCTGAGTACTTTTTTATTAGGCTCCTGGGGCAAGACTCTTACCATGCCCGGGTATTTTGCCTGGTAATCGAGGGCGATAGCTCTTGTGCTGTCGGTAGAGCCATCGTCGCCTATGACCACTTCAAAAGTGTAATTTGTTTTCTGCGCCAGGATGCAATCCATCGCCTGGTGAATATAGGCTTCCTGGTTGTAAGACATGAGTGCAACACTCACGATAGGGTTACTTGTTTTCATTACTAAATAAAATTTTTCTGAGTACGAATAACATGATTATAAACTGAATAAAGAAGCTGCAGGCATAGCCGATAGTAGCTCCGATAGTTCCATAAAGGTCAATAAAGAAAATAGAAAGCAGGGCAAAAAGAGAACAACTGATCACTTCAACGATAATGAATGTTTTTGCCATGGCTTTCGCCAGTAACACATATCCAAGTACCCAGGTGATCATCTTGAAGAAATCACCCATTAACTGGAAGGCGAAAAGCCCTTCCATGTCCTGGAATGTAGAATCGAAAAGAATATTGATAATGATACCCCGGGAAAGGAAAATAGTAAAGCAAGTGATGACCAGGAAAGGCACTACAAGCTTATACACTGAGAGAACCTCTTTCTTTACTTCCCAGTTCGTTTTCAAACCGGCCAGTTTAGGCAGGTAGTATACACTAAGAGAAGTGGTAACCACCTGGAGGTACATTCCCGATATCCTGTTTACACCTTCCCACAAGCCCGCATCTACTAGTAATTTTCCACCATGCTTTGCGATATACGATCTCACGATAAGCTGGCTTATATTGATGAATACCACGCTGGAGATCGTCATCAGCGCAAATTTTGACAAACGGCGTACGGCCGTTTTACTGAACCCGGCAAAAAACAACCGCCACTTGAACCATTTGGCAGAAGTGACCATGGAGAGAGTGCAGATGACTACAATAGACTGGTATGTTACAGCAGCGATCAAAGCGCCTGGTAATAAAAAGAAATAAGATAATACCAGGGAGAAAACAAGCCCGGTGAGGCTGCTGACAATATTTACAGTGACATATTTTTTAAATTCCCTGAAACCATTCAATACGGCTACCATCATGGCATTGAACGCATAGAGCATGACGGTTGCGCCAAAAATATAGAATACGTAAGTGTATTCGGATGACTTAAGTATCGTTCTTGCAAAATAATCAGCTCCCAGGATCAGTACCAGTGCGCTGATAAAAGAAAGAGTAGCGGTGATACGCAGACCGGTAGAAAGAAACAGGCGGTATTTCTTCTCCGAATCAGAATACTGCGCAATATGTTTGGTCATGCCGGTATTGATGCCGCCGGCAGAAAAGGCAAGAAGAATATTGCTGAAGTTGGTTAGTTGCCCCAGTAATGCAAAACCTGTAGGCCCTATGAGTTTAGCTACCACTTTTCCGCTCACAAATCCCGTAAGCATACGGATAAGCTGTGCGATCCCGTTAAGGGCAGACACTTTGAAAAGGTCGGTGGTGAATATTTTCTTCAGCTTTAGTAACATTTTAATAGGGTTGTTCTATCGTTCTTCTTCTTATAAAAAACTGCCAGGCGGTTTTATTAATAAACAAAACAAAGGCATGCTGCTCTTTTCAGAACAGTCAATTGAATTTTATAATAAAAGACATCAATACCGGCCGGATATTCCGGTATTATTAATTGCAGAGAAGGAGCATAGTTTACGGATTATGATCTATCCCGCTTTTAACTGCGGTTCCTGCAATGGTCTTATTGTTTCCAGGTTCTCTTTTCTTATTTCAGCCACCAGGGTTTGTCCCAGCGATGGCAATGTTATTTTGACCGTGTTGGTCCTGATTTCAACAACATTTCCTTCCCACATCATCAGCGGACCGTTAATGATCCTTACCCTGTCATTGAGGTTCACCTGGGTCTTTTCTACGCTGATATGATCATATTCGCTCAGGAATTTTTTGATCGTATCAATCTCTTCATTGCGGATGACAGCCGGCTTATTGAGCCAGTATACAAAGCTGATCACACCGTCTGTTTGTTTGATATTCAGGTGCTCATGCTCGGTAATATACACAAAAACATAAGAACTGAAAAGGGGTTCGTGTACAATTTTTTTCCTGTCAGCCCACTGTCTCTGAACCTTGTTCAGAGGGCAATAGACCTCAACTTTCTTTTTTTCAAGCAGGTCGGCTACTTTCTTCTCCCATCTCGGACGGGTATAAAGTGCGTACCATTGTTTTTTAGTAATCGGGATCATGGTCATGGTTTAATGTCCAGAAAAATTCAATTGTCGATTTCGTGGTTTTTCCGGAAAAGGCTCCGCCCATCTCACTTACAGGTATAGATCGTAATGAGTACTTAAGTACGAATCACCAGTATACACTGATCACGGCGGAGTGATCTTATCTTCTTCTGTTATTTCGCTGCCTTTCTTTTGGTCTTTTTACCGCTGTTATCATGTATATATCCATAGCCGTATCCATATCCATATCCATTCTTGGTAAACCCGCGTGAACGGATACCATTGAAAATTATTCCGAGGTTATGTAACTGGTTCACCGAATTTTCCTGGCCCAGTCTTTCGATATACACTTTCGGCGTGAACTTATGTTTAACCACATATAATGTTGCATGACACATGGGCGACAATACATACGCATCAGAAAGTAAGGTTGCCGGTGCCGAGTCAATGATCACATAATCGAAGATGTCTTCCAGGTAAGTCAGCAGGTCCGTCAGGCGCTCACTCATCAGCAACTCTGAAGGATTATCCGGCAACGGGCCTGAAGGAAGGAAGAACAAATTATTATTTACGGTAGTTCTTTTAATGATCTCTTCAGGTTCGCATTCACCCCTGAGGTAATTACTGGCGCCCTGTTCGTACCGTACATTCAGTTTTGTACTTAAAGACGGATTTGCCAGGTCAAGCTCAATCAGTACTACTTTTTTACCGGTCATAGCCAGGCTAAGTGATAAATTAAGCGCTACGAAACTTTTGCCTTCGCCGGAAAGTGAAGAAGTGATCAGCACTCTTTTTTTGCCTGCATGACTTACACCCAGATAAGCCAGTGATGTACGTATCCTGCGGAACTGTTCAGCGATAAACGTTCTTTTGCCTTCCTGTATTACTACAGGATCTTTTGATTTATCCAGTACCACTTCACCAATGATAGGAAAGGAAGTAAGGTTCTCTATTTCCTGTCTGAAAGCTACTTTCCTGTTCAGCATACCTTTCAGGCTGATAAAGCCAACAGGCAGGCCAAGAGAAAAGATGACGGCTACCATATACATCATCGAAGACTTCGGGCTTACCGGGTCAAGTGATGCCAATGCCTTGTCAACAATGCGGCCTTCTTCCAGCGTGGATGATTTAAGCGATAATTCACTCGCTTCTAACTTCTGGCGTAAAAATGAGTATATACTGTTTTGAATAGCCTGTTCGCGGCTGATCTCGATAAGGTCCTGTTCCTTCTGCGGAATAGTCTGCAGCATGGACGAATATGTATTGCTGCTTGAATAGTAGTTCAGCTTACTTGCTTCAATACTTTTACGCTGACCCTCGATATTTTCCAGGATGCTGGGTCTCAGTTTATCAATCTCGCTCTTTATAGAAACCAGTATCTGGTTATTTTCACCGGTCTTCTTTTTCAGGTTTTCGTAAGAGAGCTCTTTTTGTCTCAATGAATTCAGCAGATCACTTAAGGTCGGATCCTGTATTCCCAGCGTAGACGGGGAAATAGAGGCGCTGGCATCTCTTGTTTTGATATATTTTTCCACTTCATCGAGTACCGCCAACTGTACGCTCATCTCGCCGATCTTTGTATTGATATCGCTGGTACTTTTAAGGTACTGCTGTCCCTGCAGGCTGATATCAACTGCTCCTTTTGAAGACTTATATGTTTTTTGCTTGCTTTCTATACTCTGTAATTCCTGTCCCACCAGGCTAAGCCGTGTGTTAAGAAAATCAACAGCCGCAGATGCCAGTTTTGTTTTTTCTTTGACAGTCGTCTGGTTATAAACAGCGATCAGCTCGTTTAAAACATCTTCGCATCTTTCCGGTACTTCATCCCTGAATTTCAGTGATATCACAGTAGATACTTTGCTTCCCGTTGGTTTCAGCTTTCCGGCGATACTTCCGGTAGCCCCCCTGATATTCATCAGGGAAAAATATAATGGATGAAGAGCGGGTGTTGTAAAATGTGCGTTCGGTAAAAATTTCAACAGGCCGTATGGTGTGTTCACCATCTGGTTCAGCGGGTACCTGTTTGAACCGATCACTACCTGGCTGTCTTTATCAGAAAAACTGAATGCTACTTTTTTAGCTCTTTTCAGCGTCTCTGGTTTTGCTGCTTCAATAGTAACAGGAGAAGTAGTATAAGCAGAAGTAGGCGCCATTTCACCATCTTCATAAAAAGAGGCATACAGGTGAAGGTTACGAACTACCTGTGACATTAATGTTTTTGACTGCAGTACTTCCAGTTCATTTTCAATGATCGTTTTAGCGCCAAGCGGGTTCAGGTCATTTTCCAGTTCCCTTTGATTAACGCCTTTTGTTTCGTCTTTGATCATGATAGAAGCAGACGCTTCATACACTTTGGGTGTGATGCGCAGGTAAAACCATGCACCGAACATGCAAACGGCCATCAGTACTACAAATACAGGCCAATAAGGAACGTACTTGAAGAAAATCTCGCTGAGTACTTTCTTTTCCTCTTTTTTAGGTTTCATCTTTTGATTACCAGGTTGCATAAATTGAGTATTCTTGGTTACGGATTATTTATTACTAAATTGTTGTACGGCTATCACAGCTAATGACAAACCACTCAGGATGATCGGCAATAACTGGTTGCCGCGGCTCACACTGGCGATCTTTGTTTTGTTGGGTTCTACGTAAACGATGTCGTTAGACTGCAGGTAATAATAGGGTGATGTAAATATTTCGGCTGAATTCAGGTCAACTCTTTTAATGATTTTCTGATCTTTCTCTTCCCGTATGATCATTACATTTTGTCTCTTTCCATAGATCGTCAGGTCACCGGCCAATCCAAGCGCTTCCAGTAAAGAGATTTTTTCATTGGGAACCGTTACTACGGTAGGATGATTTACTTCTCCCAGTACGGTTACCCTGAAATTGGAAAAACGTATAGTAACTATTGGGTCTACCAGTTGTTTGGCATCTACCAGGCTTTTAGTGATCTTATCTTTCAGTTGGTTTTTGGTAAGCCCTTCTGCTTTTATATTACCCAAAATCGGGAATTGAATATTTCCTTCAGAATTTACCAGGTAGCCTGCAACGCCTCCGCCGGCCGCAGCTATATTCGGCGAATTAAACGGGGCATCTGCATCAGCGCTAAGGCTGCTTACAGTAATGCTAAGAATATCATTTTTTTGTATCAGCGATTCCGGGAAAGGCGTAGTGGCCGGGATCGCGCCATCTTTTACTTCGGGAAAGTAGATCACTTTTTTAGTGCTTCCGCAAGATGACATAGTTAACAGGGCGAGGACCAGTACAAAGCCAGTCACAGTTTTCATTAAACCAAACTTCATATTCAT
>JBBCIL010000032.1:0-49487 GCA_037200265.1 Bacteroidota bacterium | reverse complement strand
TGTAAGAAATTTAGTCCAAATGGTAATACGGGGGAACATTTGTTTTGTTACAACGTAATCATATATTTTTTGACACACCTGTTTTCTGATCCCTGGTTGCTGCGAAAGTTACTTATTCATTTTTTAACCCTAAGCTGTGACCAGTAAATAATAAGCCCGATGCCCAGTAAAATGGCCACGTTCCGCAGTTCTATATACTTAGCTGCTGATAATAAACATACCGAAAGAAGAATGCCCGTAACCGCTATTGCATTGCCGGCCCGTAACCTGTAATGGCCTGTTTGACCGGGTATTTTTTTCCGGAGCATGATAAGCGATGCGCATACAAATAGATATACCAGTACACGTATAATAACAGCTACTGCCAATGCAGTCATAAACGACCAGGCAATAGCCACTACTGCAGAAGCAATGGCAACGGTTAATAAAGACACGGTAGGGGTGCGGTATTCCGGGTGTACATACGAAAACAGTTTGGGAAACTGCGCTTCATGGCTGAAAGCAAACGGTAATCTTGAGCCGCTAAACAGTATAACATTGAGAGTGCCCAGTATCGAAATAAATGCGCCGGCAGCGATTATTTTACCACCCGTACTTCCCAAAAACCTGGTAGCTGCTTCTGCCAGCGGTTTGTCTGAGCCCGCTAACCCGGGTAAAGTACCGATACAGGTAACCTGTATCATAATATAAAAGATGGCTACGACGATAGTCGCTGTTAACAGGGCAAAAGGAAGTGTTTTCGAAGGGTTATTGATTTCACCGCTGTTTACCAGTACCGATTCGAAGCCACCAAATGCAAATACAAGCAACAGCACAGCATTTGAAAAATCCGGGAGGGAAGGAGTTTGCTTAATTGCAAACAGGCCGGTATCCAAAAAGAAAAACCCGGCAATAATGAAGAGGGCCAGCGGAGCCAGTTTTGCGACGGTTAGTACATTGCTTACCCTTGTAATATTCCGGACGCCTATATGATTGATATATGTTAAAAAGGATGTGACCAGTAGTATGATACCCGCGCTTGCATACGTACCACCCAGTGATGCTGCAAAAAAAGAAAGATATGTTACGAGCAGGTTAATAAGCGTAGCATAATTAAATATCCTGCTCAATAGTAATAACCATCCTATTAAGAAAGCGGGGAATTTTCCAAAAGCGGATAAAGTATATATGTACGGACCGCCGGTTTTATCAAAACGGCTGCTTACCTCGGCGAAACACAATATGAAAACAAGTACTACTGCCGCGCAAATAACAAATGCTGCTATACTATATACCCCGGTTAACCTGAATACCTTGGAGGGCAATCCAAAAATGCCGGCGCCGATAATACTATTGATGATCATCAGCACGAGATCCCATTTTTGTATACCGCGGTTAAGCATCCGGATATGTATGTATTAGTTAGCGGTCAAGATAATATTTATTTTATGAATCATCGTCTAATGAAACATGTAATTGATCAGCCGCGCCGCTATTTTTTGATGGCCTGAAGGCCGCAGATGGTCATCGAGAATATAATAGTCATCAGGGGTAAGCGTATCTGCGACAGGCACCATAACGAGGTTATTATTAAAATGCTCTTTATAAGGAGACTGGCCGGCCAGTGTATTTACTTCATCCAGGAAATGATTATCCATTAATTCTTTTTCATTAATGTCTGCTACAAATACCCGGGTCTTTTTGAAATCAACTGATGAGCGGAGCAGCATATCAGTAAAATGCATGGCTGACTGATGTAAACGAACAGTGTAAGAATCAGTAGCGCTGCTTTTTTTATTTTTAAAAAACCCCTGCATGGTTTTACCCGCATACATTTTAGCCATCGTAATAAAATGTTTGCCCGGAAACCACTGCTTATTCCAATAGTGCATGTTTACGGATGTATAGTACGTTTCTCCAGGGGATAGTTTCAGCGAATAATTGTGCCGGACAAACTGCTCATTTTCTGTTGCATCATTGCGGCCATACTGGATAATAATGTATTGAAGTGCTGAAGTGTCGAGCCGGTAAAGATTCTTTAACTCCCGGGCGGTACCATACGAGGATATGGCGGCATTCAGTACTTTTTTGCCACTTATACTGCTGATAAGTTCCGGGAACGTTTTATCCTGGCCGACACCCCATCCCATTGCATAGGAATCACCGAGACAGATTATCTCAGGGCGCACCAAAGAATTTTCATCATCCCGTAACCCCATTTTGTTTGTATAAAAACTATCTGCAAATTCATAATTGGCAAAAACAAACCGCGAAGACGGCTTCAGAGTATACAGCAGGCTGCTGTCGTATACGCTGCAACGGGGATCGAATTGAATGATATTCCGCTGTGTTCCTCCATAGTAATTCCGGAAAGTGGGAGTAAGGAATGAAGGTATCCGTGATGGATAGTGCAGCCAGTAAGTAAAGAGCATTTCGGGTACAGCAAGTATCAAAAACGGGAACAATAAATATTTTCCCTGCATCTTTTTTCCCGGGTTCATCCACTCCGCTATTATAGCGATGACCAGCCAGAGTAATACAACGACCTGTGTACAGGAGAGCAGGTTATGATAAAATATGGTTGCTTCAGGGAATACGCCGTCAAATAATTTTTTCAGTACTTGCAGTAATATGATCGCTCCAACACCCCACAGCGTTTTGCGTAAATACCGCATATTAGTTTTGGTTTGTCCGGCAATTTACTGAAAGCCCTTTAACTTTTTCACACCTGTGAAAAGTGGTATGCGTGTGACTGCAGGAATTGATTTTTCATCCTGCTATACGGAACAGTAGAATGTTTGCTGTATCATCTTCTGCTGTGAGATGTGGGGCAATAAGAAGTATGACCTGTAATACCTATGCGTGCGTTACCAGGCATTCTTTATAAATACCTGTTTCTACACCTGATCTTTGTTTTAATTGCTTTGCCAGTTCATCTACATCTGCTTCCGCAATAAAAAATTCCATTACATAGCCATACGTGCAGCTTTCGTAAAAAGCCTGGTAAATGTTCAGGTGGTTATAAGACAACCCGCGGTAGAAATCTATATCATTTTCATTGTGGCCGATAAAAGCGATCAGTTTAACCTCACCTCTTTCTTCCGTATATCTTCTTTTTACATCCATGGGCAGATAACCGCCGGCCTGTACCACTTTTACATTATGCTCGGGAAAATGCTCTGATTTTCTTTCATTCATAAATGTAAAATGAAAATCACCATCTAACCACTCATGCCGGGAGACATAGCGGAACTTATTTTTAGTTTCTTCTGCCTGCTGATGCAAAGCAGGGTCGCTTTTTTTATCTGTCAGTCTTTTTGCATAGCGTTCCCATAAGGGAGCGAAATCATCGAGCCGGAGATTGGTTATAAAGCAAACAAACTGGACAATAGTATCTTTTTTCATTAGTTTTTTTTAATGTGAAATATGGGCCGGTAAGGAATACTTACTGTGCCGGGAGATTGACAGTGTCAATCGAATGAACTACTCCATTGGAGCCCTGCCTGTCACGGGCGAGTATCTTGGCGCCGTTTATACGTACTTCGCCGTCTTTCACTGTCACGGCTACTTCTTTACCATTGACAGTTTGTAATTTCTGACCATCCCTGAAATCTTTTACCAGTTTTTTTCCTGTCAGCACATGGTAGCTCAGCAGGTCTGAAAGTTTGCTGTTCTTGGCTGTTTGTTTTAAAAGATCATCGAATGTATCAGGCGTAAGGTTTCCAAAAGCAAGATTAACAGGGCCAAGGATAGTAAAGGGCCCGATGCCGTTTAATGTTTCTTCCAGGTTGGCTGCTTTCAGTCCTTTACTTAATGTACTGAGATTCCTGTCTGCATTGGCTATTTGTAAAATGGTTGACATAATGTGGAAGGATTTTTACAGACAGAGTGATCCGTAGTATCTGTAATGTACCTTTTATTTGCGGGATCAGCCTGTTTATTAATCAATGATAAAGGAAGGATGCAAAAAAATAGTAGAGCCGGCGCACTCCTGACCAGTACAAAGCAGAAGTAAATAAAAAAGAGCCTGCTGCCAGGCTCTTTCAGAATAAGTTTTCAATTTGTTACCATCTCTTATTATCTGAACGGGGAGCTTTTTCTCTCGCAACAGATACTGACATGGCCCTGCCTTCAACTTCTTTGTTGTTAAGATTTTTGATGGCTTCTTTAGCTTCGGCATCAGATCCCATCTCTACAAAACCAAAACCACGGCTCTTACCGGTTTCCCTGTCTGTGATGACTTTAGCAGATGAAACGGCACCATACTCGCTGAATAATTTTTTTAAATCATCATCTGACGTATGAAAACTCAGGTTTGAAACGTACATGTTCATAAAACATTAATTTAAATAAAACAATTAAAATACCTGTGATAAAGGACTGCAGCAAAAAGTAAAGAGGAGATTAACTATTACTAAGACGAAGAGTAAGAATTGACACTGATCAGGACTGAATGTTGGAAGAACTTTGAATCACATGGTGAAAGTACGCTATTAATCGCACAATCATGAATTAATCTTTAACCGGTAGCGACTCCATTTGATTTAAGCAACGACTCCCTTAAAGATACAAACATCACAAAGGGCTTACAATCAATTAAAATTTCTTTGTGTGCATTGTGTCGCAGCCTGCCTGGCAAAGGAAGGGAATATTGAAACTGGTGCACTACTGTTGAACAGCAGCAAAAGGAATATCCAAAACGTTAAAAGAACAGCTATACAAATCAAAATAGGTAATGCCGGATAAATAAGCCTACCTTGTCTTGTCAGTATTCAGCAATAGTGATGTTTTATAATGTTAGTTATCCTGCTCTTTTTGATAATACACTGGTACCTTTCTCTTTTCATGCAGACGTTTCTGCAGCACAGGTACGCCGCACATGGCGCTTTTACTATGAGTAAATTCTGGGAGCGTTTCTTTTATCTTACCGCTTATATTTCACAGGGTTCTTCTTATATCAGTCCAAGAGCATATGCCGTGATGCACCGTATGCATCATGCCTATACCGATACCGATAAGGATCCTCATTCTCCCAAATACGATAAGAATATTTTCAAAATGATGTGGCATGCCCGCCAGGTATCATGGGGCATTTATAAGAAAACGCTGGCTGTGGAGCCACGGTTTTTAAAAAACCTGCCTGACTGGATATCACTGGACAGACTGGCACATTCACCATTTTCACGATTAGGATGGATCGCTGTATACGTACTCGTTTATGTACTGTTTGCTCCTTCTGCCTGGTGGTTTTTATTATTGCCGCTTCATATTATAATGCTGCCGCTTCATGGGGCGATCATCAACTGGTTTGCGCATAAATATGGTTCGGTCAATTTCAAAATGAAAAACACTTCTACCAATTTATTCAAACTGGATATTTTCATGATGGGCGAGGCCTATCATAATAATCATCATAAAAATCCTTCAGCTACCAATTTCGGGTTTCGCTGGTATGAACTGGATCCTACGTATGGCGTCATCCGTTTTTTAAACTGGCTGAAGATCATCCGTATTAATAAAGTGATAGTAAAACCTGTTGTAGCAGTCCCTGTACTGGCGGCACCTTTGTAATTTTTTTGCAGGAGAATATTTTGTTTACAGGAATGAGCGCAGGCGACCCGTATTATCTCTTGTTCTGAGTTTTCTTATTGCTTTTTCTTTTATCTGCCTGATCCTTTCCGGTGTCACATTGAATTTAATGCCGATCTCTTCAAGACTTAAAGGCTCGCTCATGCCAATACCGAATATGCAGCAAAGTGTTTCTTTTTGACGGATAGTAAGGTGTTGCATCGAGCGTACGATCTCCAGCCTCAGTGATTCAGTGTGGTATAGTTTACTGTCTGTCGTGTCTGTATTGTTGCTCACCAGGCTATCCAGTAAAGTGCCGTCTTCTCCGTCTGATATAGGAGAGTCGAGGCTTACATGGCGGTTGTTTTCTGCCAGGTTATAGGCAATTTCTTTTACTTCCATCTGCATCACTTCCGCCAGTTCTTCCTGTGACGGCGCCCGTTCGAGATCCTGCTCCATTGCCGACATGGTTCTTTGAATACGGGTGTTAAGCGATACCCTGTTTAAGGGCAGCCGTACAATGCGGGCATTCTCAGCAAGCGCCTGCATGATGCCCTGGCGTATCCACCAAACGGCATAGGAGATGAATTTGAAACCGCGGCTGCTGTCAAAACGTTTCACTGAATTGATCAAACCAATATTTCCTTCATTGATCAGGTCGGAAAGAGATAATCCATGATTCTGGTATTGTTTGGCGACTGATACTACAAAACGGAGATTAGCTTTTATAAGTTGCTGGATGGCTGCCTGGTCACCTTGTTTGATAAGCATGCATAATTGTACCTCCTCGTCTGCGGTTATCATCTTTACCTTACTGATCTCCTGCAGGTATTTTTCGAGGCTTTGTGAATCCCGGTTCGTGATAGACTGAACTATCTTTAACTGGCGCATACTCATGGGTCGGTTTAGGTGAATATAACTCTAATTAGCTGATGCTGCCGGTTTATATTTCAGCTTATAAGGTAGCATTGTAATTATCCAGGTGCGGAGCGAACAAACCTATTTTGTTTTTTCTTTCTTTTCAGCTTGTTGTTCTTCAGGAGTTTTATTCTCGGTCAGTATATCCCGTATATCTTCTTCTGTGATGATGTCATTTTTATCATTGAGGTGACGATGAATTTTATCCTTCAGCTTTCCACCGGGCTTGTAGTTTGTTTTTGGCTGATTTGTATCCTTAGAATTTTTCATTGCTCACCTGTTTTAACCGTAAAGGGTAATGTGAATATAGCTTTTATAAAACGAAGAAGGCCGTATATTTTACACCCTGCCTGCCAAAGCACCGGTGGCGGCTGCAGCGCAGCCGGTCATGATAGCCGTAATACCGTTTGCCACACAATTCTTTCATTTCCTTACCTTTGCGCACTATGGCAGACGAATTAAAGAAAGAGGAAAAATCACTCAATTTTTTGGAAGAGATCATAGAAACTGATCTGAAAAGTGGTAAATACAAAAGTATTGTTACCCGTTTTCCGCCGGAACCAAATGGCTACCTGCATATGGGCCATGCTACCAGTATCTGCCTCAATTTTGGGCTGAGTAAAAAATATGGCGGCTATACCAATCTCCGCTTCGATGATACCAATCCTGCGACCGAGGAAATTGAATATGTGGAAAGCATCAAAGATGATATCCGCTGGCTGGGTTTTGAATGGAAGAATGAACATTATGCCTCCGATTATTTTGACCAGTTGTATGAATATGCAGTGACGCTGGTAAAAAAAGGAGTGGCCTATGTAGATGACCTGACCGCTGAAGAAATAGCCCTAATGAAAGGTACGCCTGTTGAACCCGGGAAAGATAGTCCATACCGTGATCGCAGCGTGGAAGAAAATCTCAACCTGTTTGAGCGCATGAAGAACGGCGAATTCCCGGATGGCACACATACACTGAGGGCCAAAATAAGTATGGCACATAGTAATATGCTGATGCGCGATCCTTTGCTCTATCGCATCAAACATGCTCATCATCACCAGACAGGAGATAAATGGTGTATATATCCCATGTATGATTTTGCGCATGGACAAAGTGATAGCATTGAACAAGTGACACATTCTATCTGTACACTCGAGTTTGTGCCACACCGCGAACTCTATGACTGGCTGATAGAACAATTGGAGATATACCCTTCGAAACAATATGAGTTTGCCCGCCGCAATCTTTCGTATACGGTAATGAGTAAACGAAAGTTGCTGCAACTGGTAACAGAAAATCATGTGGCAGGATGGGACGATCCGAGAATGCCAACGATCAGCGCTATGCGCCGCCGTGGGTATACACCTGACAGTGTTCGTGAGTTCTGTGATCGCGTAGGTATCGCCAAAAGAGAGAACGTGACGGATGTCGGACTGCTCGAATTTTGTGTAAGAGAACATTTGAATAAGATTGCACAGCGAAAAATGGTAGTATTTGATCCGCTGAAGATTGTTATTACCAATTATACAGAACCTGAAGAATTGGTGCACAGTGAGAATAATCCTGAAGACCAGGGTGGGGGAAGCAGGGAGATACCTTTCAGCAATGAACTGTATATCGAGCGGGAAGATTTTATGGAGAACCCGCCGAAGAAATTTTTCCGCCTGGCACCGGGCAAGATGGTGAGATTGAAAAGCGCTTATATCATTCAATGCGATGAAGTAATAAAAGATGAAACAGGCAGTATAACAGCGTTACGCTGCACGTATATTCCTGAAAGCAGGAGTCATAATGATACATCAGGGATAAATGTAAAAGGTACTTTGCACTGGGTAAGTGTAAAGCATGCTATCACGGCGGAAATACGATTATACGACCGTTTATTCAAGGTTGAGGATCCTTCAGGTGAAGAAGGTGACTTTAAAGAATATATCAACCCGGATTCACTGCAGGTAGTAAAAGCAGTTTATGCCGAGCCTTCATTAAAGAACGCAAAGTTTGACGAACGCTACCAGTTCCTGCGTAAAGGCTATTTTACCTTAGATAAGGACAGCAGTACCAGCGGAATGGTATTTAACCGTACCGTAACGCTGAAAGACAGCTGGAAGCCTTCTGCCAAAGGTGGCTAAGAAAAGCGCTTGCAGCTATACTTTTTGCTGCCGGAAACCGTTTGCCATAGGAGACTGTCTTAAAAGTATTTTTAATGAATGTTCTTGCAACGACTGATTTCAGCAGGACATTATTTGTGATATGTTGTTGTTGCGGGATTTATTTGGCTTTTGAGACAGCCTCATGATCAACTTTATCATCATGAAAATACTATTACCCATTGCCGCTATTGTTATTGTTTCTTTTGCCTTTATGCTTCCCGGCAATCCCATCACCAATACAAAATGGGACGGGGCCAACGGACTGGTAGTACAATTCACCCCATCGGATACAGTGAAACTGATCGTAGACGATAAAGTAGTGGCTTTAGCCCAGTATAAGGTTCAGGATAGTTTGCTGGTATGGCGTGATTTTATAAAAAGTGAAGCTACCTGTGATACCAGTATCAGGGGAAAATACATTTACAAGATCAAAGACGATGTCATGACGTTCCAGGTAGTCTCCGACCGCTGCGAGGACAGGGCGAATATCCTGCAGACATTTGTACTGATAAAGAAATGATGCATCAGGCCCCTGTAAATTAAAAAATCTCCCGCCTATTAAATATTTCCCCGCTCCGCAGTCCTTTGCACAAAGCACACAAGAAAATTGTAATTGATGGTAAGCACTTTGTGATCTTAGTGTCGCCGCCTGCCCTTGATAAAAGAAGGGTGGAAAACATGTTTAGAGGCTGTCTCAAAATTCAAATAAATCTCGCAACGGCACAACGGGGCAAAGAATGTCCTATTGAAAATCAGTCGTTGCGGCTTTTCGCCGTTGCGGGAACATTGATTTAAAATGCTTTTGAGACAGCCACCAGATTACACTAAGGCGTTTTTATACGTATAGTATTTTTTTTTCTTGTCGTATAAATTATATCTTTGGTGAAATATTGGGGACATGGATGCCAAGGTCACTTTAAGTTTTAATGAAGCGGTTATTAATAAAGCAAAGCGCTATGCTGATAAAAACAATATCAGCCTCTCCCGTCTTGTAGAATTTCTTTTGCAAAAAACTACTTCCGATAACTATTCTTCCCTCGAAGACCTGCCTATATCCAATTGGGTAAGCCAGGTAGCTGAAGGAGAAGCCACCTACCAAACCTCAAAAAAAAGAACCCGCAAAGCCGCCAAAGCAGAATATTTTTCTTCTAAGAAATGAAGCTGTTCCTTGACGCCAATATTTTAGTATCCGTATTGAATAAAGAATATCCTTTGTTCACCTGGTCATCGCGCATACTAAGCCTTACGGATCATAAGAGCTATGAAGTGTTCACTTCTCCTTTATGCCTCGCCATCGCTTTTTATTTTGCGGAGAAGAAGAATAAAAAACTGGCGGGTCAGAAAATAAAGTTACTGGCCGGTCATTTATCTATTACTCCTCTCAGTGAAACAACCGTCAAAAAGGCGATAAACAATCCATCTGTAAAAGATTTCGAAGATGGGCTGGAATATTATGCTGCATTGGAAAGCAAATGCGACTGTATCATTACAGAAGATACCGGTGACTTTTATTTTTCTGACATAGAAGTACTTGGCAGCGAGGCTTTCTTTGAAAAATATCTTGCGGCAAAAAAATAGAGCTATCCCCGGTTTTATTGATCCTGGGTTTATTCTGCCTATTCCTCTTATCAAAGCCTGCTCACCGTTGAACCGCTTTTTCTGCCGCCGATAAAATAAACAAGGTAAAATTTGGTTCGTACGAAAAATTTCCTACCTTAGGTATATGAAAGCAAACAAAAGGGAAGGAGACAACAGTAATATCGAGCCAACTAAATCAGAGCTGGAGATCCTGCAGGTGCTCTGGAAGAACGGGCCTTCTACTGTTCGTTTTGTAAATGATCAGCTCAATGAGCAAAAGAGAGAAGTACAATATACTTCTACGCTGAAGCTGATGCAGATCATGGCGGAAAAAGGCCTGGTGACAAGAGATGAAAGCCAGATGAAACATGTGTATAAGCCAGCCATAGAAGAGGGTAAGACCAAAAGTTTTTTGCTCGACAGGTTTGTAGATACGATGTATGAAGGATCAGCCAGCAGCCTGATGATGCAGTTATTGGGTAATAAGAAAACATCGAAAGAAGAACTGGCTGCCATCAAAGAGCTGATAAAAAAAATGGATCAACAGGGATAACCTAAAACTTATTCTATGCAACTGCTTTTTTTTCACCAGTGGTTCTCAGATGACATGCTGAAAGCGTTATCATGGACATTGGTACATTCATTATGGCAGGGAGTATTGGCGGCTGCACTGGCGGGTATCATCATACTCAGTACAAAACGATCATCTGCCAGGTTGCGTTACAACTTACTGGGAAGCTTACTGGTACTTTTCCTGTTCACCTTTGTATATACGCTTAACCAGCAGACAGGGCGCATTAACCCTGCAATTCCGGTCGCTAACGGACTATTTGACGAAGGCAGCAAAATATATACGGAGATCAGCGACCATACCGATCAGCTTACGGGATCTTCTGCAGCATCTGTTGATATTTTATTGGCTTCCTGAACAGGAATACCGGGCTCGTTATGCTGGTATGGGTTATTTTTTTCCTTGCTAATTGTATTAAGATATCTGCAGGACTTGCCGGCATTCACCGCCTGCGTACATACAGAACGTATAGTGCGGATGAATGGCAAACAAAGCTGAATTACTTAAGTAAGAATATAGGTATCTATCAATCTGTCAGGCTGCTGCAATCAGGATGGGTGAAGGTGCCCGTAGCCGTCGGTTTTTTTAAGCCTGTTATACTTGTTCCTTTGGGTTTGCTTTCAAATCTTCCCGCGGACCAGGTAGAGACTATCCTGCTACATGAACTGGCGCATATACGCCGCAGGGACTATCTCGTGAATATCCTGCAGCGTTTTACAGAAGCAGTTTTCTTTTTTAATCCTGCTATCCTCTGGATATCCTCGCTGATACGGCAGGAAAGAGAGGCCTGTTGTGATGATATAGTAGTGGCCAATACTACTCATAAAGGCAGTTACCTGGAAGCGCTTGTTTCTTTCCAGGAGTATTCATCAGGATCGCAGTATGCGATGGGCATCAGCAGCAAAAAGCATTATTTATTAAACCGGGTAAAACGTATGCTTACACGGGAAAACAAAAAATTAGATCTCATGGAAAAGATATTACTGATCATAGGAGTGATTGTTTTTTCAGCGTTCACTTTTATTCCAAAGAAAGAAGCGGCAGCGCAGCAACCAGTCCGGTCATCCACAAAAAGAGCGGAACCAAAAGCAGAGGTCATTTTACCAGCAGCACTTCCGGCCAGCACACGCCCGGCGGCAACATATAAAGCGGCAGCGCATAAAGAAACGGTTAAAGCAGTATTGCCGGTTGTTACAAGAGACACAGTGCCGCCGGTAAAAGAAAAGGAGCAAAGCAACTTTGTGTATGAAGACCTGGATCTGCAGAGTATTTCAACCAGTACTAACAGCGATGGCAAAACAAAAACATCTGTCACTACTGTGGTTGACCAGGCGGGAAAAGCATATACAGTCACCAGGCTGAATGATAAGATAACAACGCTTGTGATCAATGGCAATACTATTCCGGAAATGAGATAGGTAATTATTCATCATTATTGGAAAAGATAGACCGGGCTATTGAAAAAAACAGGGAGAAAAAGAGAAAATCAAAGGAGATGCGGCAGGCAGAGTTTACCAGGAAAATGGAGGAGGCAAAAAGGAAAACAGAGGAAATGAGAGAGCGGAAGGGTGAAATGAAACAACAGGCGAAAGAGGACCAGCAGAAACACGATACGCTTAAAGACGCAGAGCATATAAAAATGAAGGAAAAGATGAAAGAAGAAAAGACAGACAGAAAAGCCGAAAAAGATAAACGAAAAAAGGACCATGATAAAATGAAGAAGGAAATAGAAAAAGAGAGAAAAGACACGAAGCGGTTATTCAACGAAAGCCATGGAAAGAGTAACCTGTTTCTCAATGGCAGGGAAGTGATAAAGAATGAGAATAATGCGGAAAAGAAAGATCAGCAAATGGAACCGGGCAAACAGGCCGAAAGATATACAGTTCAGAAAATGGAATTTAATAAGCAGGAGTTTCAGAAGATAAGTATAGAAATGAAAGATAAGTTACAGTTTGTAAACAAAAAATTTTCGCTGGCCGGTAATATGGTATTCACTAAAAATAAGGTAGTGAAATCAGGTATAAAAAAAGATACGGATGGTAAGATCATTGATGAAGAATGGCCCGTACCGCCGCCTCCTAAAAAAGCACCGCCGCAACCAAAGCCAGCCAAGCCTGCTGCAAAAGACAGTAAAATGCCTTCATCACCCGATACTGCTAAAAAGAATTTAAAAAAGACCAGCTCTTCATATCCAGCTTTCACGTAGTACCCTTTTACTCAAAGTCAGACTTCCCAGTTTTATTTGTAACGATCAGGCAGCGGTTTGCTACCGGCTGTTACAGGAATGCCGTGCCAATACCTTAACCAATTAAATCATCAGCCATGAAACGTGCAGTAGTACTGGTAGCGGTTATGCTTTTTTATTTCTGTGTTGCCGGCCAGGCATCCAAAAGAGCTTATAACAACGGGAATAAAAGAGCGGAAAAAAGGGATTATCAAAAAGCCATTGTATTCTTTACACAGGCTATCCGCTTAGATCGTTTTTTTACAGAAGCCTGGTATAACAGGGCGCTTGCCAAATCAAAGCTGCAGGACTATACAGGAGCCATCGGGGATTATACAGAGGCGATCGCACTGGAACCCGGGTTTGCCTTTGCTTATAATAACAGGGGCGCAGACAGGAAAGAGTTAAATGATCTCGGGGGCGCTGTCAGTGATTATACAAAAGCTATTGAAATAGATACAGCCTATGCCAGGGCTTACTTTAATCGCGGCGTAGTGAGATTAATAACCGGAGAATATAGCAGTTCAATTTCGGATTTCACTAAGGCTTTGCGATCGGCGCCGGACATGACAGACGCCTGGTTTAACAGGGGCATCTCTAAGTTTAAAACAGGCGATCATGCCGGCGCTATTTTTGATTTTTCCAAAGTGATCGAATTAGACCCGGGATATGCCAAAGCATATGCTAAAAGGGGAGTAGCTGAGATCAGGATCAGCAGAACGGAGGAAGGGTGGAAAGATATCACGAAAGCCAGGGAACTGGGTATCGTTGTGACGGAAGAAGAACTGGTAACGGATAGAAAATAAGGGTAACCGCATAGCTTCTTGTAGTAAGAACGCCACACCGGCCGCGGAATAGCATTACCTGTTAATGCGATACCTGTCTATTTTCCAGGCTTTCATTTCTATGTTTCTTTGTGGTATTAGTGGAACGGTCCGGTACCCTTGAAAAACAACTAAAAAACGGCAGGCATTTTTTACCCGCCGGCCAATACTGATGAAAACCTATAAAGTAACCGTCCTTTACTTTACCAGACATCCCGCTTTAAGCGGGATGTTCTTTTTTAATTCATTTCGCATTACCCGGTTAATGAAAGCTGCGAATAACAGGTACTGTTCTTAGTAGTTTGGATTAAATAGAATCACTATCCTATTTTTTAGTAAACGTATACGGATCATATTCTACAAAATCATTGACCTTTATCTCGGCAGAAAATTACTTTCCCGTTTTGAATTTTAAACTTCGTTTTATATATCCCGTACTCAATATTGCTGTATTCTGTCAGCCATTCACCATCTTCCATATAACTGAGCGTTGCCGTAAGATCAGCATGGGTAAGAAAACTGATATGCAGTTTATTCTCTTTTACAGAGACAGTGATGTCACCATACAACTGGTTTGTATAACTACCGGCGTATGCCTGTAAGGGAAGTTCGGGTTTATTTTCTTTTACTTTTGCTTTCCAGTTGCTGATCTCTTTTACCTGGTCTTCCATGTCTTTATTAAAACCAGCCAGTTGCTGGCCGCTGCGATTTACATAAGACATGCCCAGGTATGCATCCAGCAACTGGTAACGTAACGCCTCAAAAAAGCTTTGGTTATCATTGTTGGTCAATATGGCAATTCCTAATCTTTCTTCCGGTACAAAACATACATTGCTCACCATACCTGCTGCGCCACCAGTATGCCAGTATATCTGTCGCCCATTATAATCAGCAGAGGATACACCGAGGCCATAGCCGCGGAAATGAATTGGGTATAGGGGTGATTTTCGGCTGCTGTTGATGATATTAACGTCACGGGTTTTTTGCAGGATGGCCCATGGCATGATCCTTTTATTATTATACTTTCCGCTGTCGAGCTGAAACAGGAGCCAGTGTGAGAGATCATTTACATTGCTTACAATACTGGCAGCAGGCCCCAGGTTATCCCATTTGTCATAAGGGACCCGGGTGGGCTTATTGGTATAACTGGTAGTATAAGGAGTCGCTTTATTGGCAACCCGTTTATCCATATCGTTTGATGAAGCCGAAGTGCCGGTCATCTGCAAAGGAACCAGGATGCTGTCTGTGATATACTGAGCCCATGACCGGCCGGTTACTTTAGGAATGACTTCTCCCGCGGTAAGAAAACAACTATTGCAATAGCCATAGTCCTGCCTGAATGGATTCGAAGGTTTTAAGTAACGCATCCGCATCATGATCTCTTTGCTGCTGAGTTTGGTGTTCCAGAAAGTAAAATCACCCTGGAACGTTTTTGTACCGATCCGGTGGCTAAGCATATCTTTTATGGTGACCAGTTCAGTAGATGTTTTCTCGTATAGTTCATAATCAGGGAAATACTTTGTCAGCTTATCGTTGAGCGATATTTTTTTCTGGTATTCCAGTTGGGCAAGGGCCGTGCCTGTAAATAGTTTGCTGTTGCTGGCGATAAAGAATAACGTGTTTTCATCCACCGCTTCTTTAGTGTCAATATTCTTTACCCCCAAAGCCTTTCATGACAACTACTTTGCCGTCTTTTACAATAACGATAGCGAGACCCGGAAGCTGCCAGTCCTTTAACCCTTTCTGAATATAGGCATCGAGGCTATCGGCGATAAAGGAAGGGCTTTGCGCCAAAGAAAACAGGGTGAATAATGAACACAGAACAAGGAATAATGAACGGAGGGATGAGCGTTTAACAATAGCGGTTGGCATAATAATAATAGAATTAGAGAATGTGAATGTAAGAAAATTATCAGCGCCAGTCCCAGGCTACAACCCTCCATTCATCCAGATTGTCGCGGTGTGTATGGATGGTTTTGAAACCAACTTTCTCATGAGCTCTCAGGGAACGATGATTACGGGTGGATATTTCTGTTACAAAAAGATCGAACTGCGGCTGGTAAATTTCTTTATGGTAGTTATATAACTGCTCAAACAAGCCTTGTCCACGGTAAACTTTGGCTATACAAATCTGCCCCATTACATAGAAGCGATAGCTGTTCAGTGGTTTATTGTTCCAATGCAGGTCATCCAATAAGGAGGAACATAGGCTCAAGATCGGGCATGAGTTGCCGGCATTCGCGGAGCATGGTCATCGCATAAGCGACTACAGTATTACTATCTTTATAATGACGGTCGGAGCCAGTTCATGCATTTGCCGGAGCGTGTCATAATCATGATGCAACGTTACAAAACCCTGGGATTGCCTTTCCTGCTCATCAATATTTTGAAGAAGGTTTTCCTGCTGGAGCTGAAGTACCTGGAGGAGTTCTGCTGCTGAACGGGTAAGAGCAGGATAAAGCATAGTTACTATTTATATTCTCCATAAACTTCCCGCAGCGTATCCGCAATCTCTCCCAGCGTACAAAAATTTTCTACAGCGTCTATCACAACAGGCATGATATTTTCACCGCTATTGGCTTTGTCGTTCAGTTGCTGAAGAATATTATCTACTTTGGCCGGGTTACGTTTATTACGCAATGCCCTTAGCTTTTCAGTTTGTACCTGCCGGATGGAATCATCAATTTTAAATCCCGGTATCGGCTGGTCATCATTGACCTGGAACTTATTAACGCCTACTAATATTTTTTCACCGGTTTCTATCTGCCGCTGGTATTCATAAGCGCTTTTGGCAATTTCATCCTGTATAAATCCTTGTTCGATCGCTGATACGCTGCCGCCCATGGCATCAATTTTATTGATCAGTTGCCAGGCGCTTTCTTCCACTTCACTCGTCAGCGCTTCTACAAATAAGAACCTCCCAAAGGATCAACGGTATCCGTAATGCCGCTTTCGTAAGCAGCGATCTGTTGGGTACGTAATGCTATCCTCGCTGCCGCTTCTGTTGGTAAGCTCAATGCTTCATCATAGCCATTGGTGTGTAATGATTGAGTGCCGCCCAGTACAGCCGCCAGCGTTTGTATCGTGACTCTTGACACATTATTTAATGGCTGTTGCGCTGTCAGTGTACTGCCGCCGGTCTGCGTATGAAAGCGCAGCATCATGGCTTTGGGATCGGTAGCGCCCAGATCTTTCATCATCTTTGCCCACATTCTCCTTGCTGCCCTGAACTTCGCTACTTCTTCAAATAAATTATTATGTGCGTTGAAGAAAAAGGAGAGACGCTTGCCAAATACATTTATATCCAGTCCTTTTTCCAGGGCCGCTTTCACATACGCTTTTCCATTGCTGAGTGTAAAAGCAATTTCCTGTACAGCTGTACTCCCGGCTTCACGTATATGATAGCCTGAAATAGAGATCGTATTCCATTTGGGCAGGTCGGCAGCGCACCATTCAAAAATATCGGTGATGATCCGCATAGAAGGTTTGGGCGGATAGATGTAAGTTCCCCTGGCAGCATATTCTTTCAGTATATCATTTTGTATAGTGCCCGTTATCTTTTTCAGGTCAGCGCCCTGCTTTTTGGCCAGCGCAACATATAGTGATAAAAGAATAAAGCCTGTTGAGTTAATGGTCATCGAAGTAGACACCTCTTCCAGTTTTATTCCTTTGAATAATGTCTCCATATCATCAATACTGTCTATGGCGACACCTACTTTGCCTACTTCGCCTTCAGCCAGGGCATGATCGCTGTCGTACCCGATCTGTGTAGGAAGGTCAAAGGCTACGCTCAATCCCATTACTCCCTGTGACAACAGGTAATGGTATCGCTTATTGCTTTCTTCTGCCGTAGAAAAAACCGGCATATTGACGCATGGTCCACAACTTACCGCGGTACATATCAGGCTGGATGCCGCGGGTGAAAGGAAAAGAACCAGGAGCCTCCTCTAAATCCCCTCCGGTGGAGGGCACTTTCTGAACATTATTATTGGCATAAACTTCTTTGATTTCAATACCGCTATCCGTATATTTTTTTGAAGGCTCTTTCATCTTAAGGAATTTAAGGCCTCCCCACCGGGGAGGTTGGAGGGGCTTTATTTCATCAGCTTCTTCGCTTCATAATTCAATGCTTCAAGAACAATGATATGCAGTTCGCCTTTTTTTTGCGACATCATAAACTCCATCAGGCGCCTGTTAAGATCGAGGCCAGAAGACTCAGGTGGCAAAGTAGCCGCTACCCTGGTTAATGATAAGCATATTCTGATCTTTGAGATTTTTGACAGCACCCCAGGCCACAGGGCTCACATATATCTGTTGCGTCGCGTTATATTCGTATTCCTGTTTAATAGATTCAAGTAATAATAACTGCATTTCTTTGGCCGCCATTCCGGATACGTTCGTCCTGCTTACGAGGTTAGGAATGGCGATTCTTTCTGCCAGCATGACAAGTCTTTCATACGCCTGTAATTGCAAAGGCCGTGTTGTAAAAGATGAATCATCGGTCTTTGGTTTTTTACGGTCACTGTTCCAGAAATAAAAAGTGCCGAGCGCTATCAATAAAGCCAGTGTAGAAACGATCAGTGATACCATTGTCATATCCATTGTAACGTATTTAGGCTCAAAAGTAAGAAGTCTCTTTGATGTTTAGTTGTTTAAGGGTTTAAGGGTTTAAGGGTTTAAGGGTTTAAGGGTTTAAGGGTTTAAGGGTTTAAAATTGTTGAAAGCTTTAAAAGGTTCTGAAACCAGGGATATTCTTACGTTAAAGTATTACCAGGTTTAAACAACCCTTAAACCTTTAAACTTCCAAACGGCCACGCACCTTGTTCCTTATAACACTTTTTCCTACTTTTGTAGGATGGAAACAACAATTACAACACCGGTGACATTGACACAGGGAGCTATCATTCAGGTAAAAAGACTGATGAGCGAAGAAGGGTTTGATACGGCACAGGCGTTACGCGTAGGAGTGAAGGGTGGGGGCTGTTCAGGTATGACCTATATTCTCGGCTTTGGCCATAAGCAGGAGAACGATGAGACATTTGATATTGATGGTATACCCTGTATTTTGAATAAATCCCACGAAATGTATTTATATGGCATGCAGGTTGACTGGCAGGACGGGTTGAATAACCGTGGTTTTGTATTTAAAAATCCAAATGCCAGCAGTACCTGTGGTTGCGGAACCTCATTTGCTGTTTAGTAGCTTTCAGATCATTACATCAAAAGCGGTACTTTTCAAACAGGTATCGCTTTTTTATACGCCAAGCGTTTTATAAATATCATTCAGTATCTCTTTATTATTCGCCAGTACCAGGAGTTTATCTCCTTCTTCAAGCGTAGTAGATCCGTTGGGTTGAATATATTTTCCGTCTCTTACGATCAGCACGATCAATGTCGGCTTGGGCAATTTCAATTTTACAATAGCTTTTCCCACAGCAGCGCTATTGCCGGGCAGGATGATCTCTACAAATTCAGACTGAACAGTATCATATAATTCATGATCGAGTGCGGTTATCTTTTTGGCTTTTGTAGGCACTGTTACCCTTAGCCAGTCGGCCACCAGGTGCAGCATAGTGCCCTGTAGTAATACGGATGATGCGGAGATGAAGAATACAAGATTAAAGATCATATCCGCTTTACCAATACCTGCTATCAGCGGGTAAGTAGCAAAGACAATAGGTACTGCGCCGCGGAGACCAACCCAGGAAATAAAGAGTTTATCCCTGATGCGCATCTTAAAAAAGCTCAGGCTGATAAAAACAGCAATAGGTCTTGCCAAAAAGATCAGTACCGCGGAAATAAGCAACCCGATACCGATAACGGGCCAGATACGGGAAGGAAAAACGAGCAGCCCCATGGTTAAGAACATGATGATCTGCATGAGCCATGCCTGTCCGTCATAAAACCGGATAATACTTTTTTTATGTAAAAAGTTGCTGCTGCCCAGTATCATTGCCGACAGGTATACAGCCAGGAAACCATTACCGCCAATAATATGCGTGGAAGAAAAAGTAAAGAAGATCAGCGCCATGATCAGCACGGGATACAAGCCTTCTGTATCCAGTTTTATCCGGTTGATGATAATGACCATGAATTTGCCGAATAAAATGCCGGCCAGCCCGCCGATCACCATTTGTTTGGCAAATTGAAAAATGAGCACAGGGATCGAAGCATCGCCATGCGCTACTAAATAAGTAAGGCTGATCGTGAGGATATAGGCCATCGGATCATTACTTCCGCTCTCTAACTCCAGTATATGGCGAAGGCTGCCCTTAAGCGCCACATTCTTTGTACGAAGTATGGAGAATACAGCGGCGGCATCCGTAGCAGACACAATTGACCCAAGCAAAAGACCTTCAAGTATGGTGAAGTCGGTAACAAGGTATACAAACACACCGACTACCGTTGCCGTGATCAGCACACCCAGCGTAGACAACGATACGCCCCGCCATATTATAGGCTTTACGCTTTCCCATTTTGTGTCGAGACCACCGGAAAACAAGATGAAATTAAGCGCCAGTACGCCCAGGATCTCTGCGATATGCGGGTCGTTGAAATATATTTTACCGATACCTTCCGAGCCGGCGAGCATGCCTATCGCCAGGAATAGTATAAGGGTTGGGATACCCAGCTTGAACGAAGTCTTACTGGCCACTATACTCGAGATGAGCAGTATAGACCCCGCGAACATTATATTTTCAGCAGAAAATTCCATTAAAAGATGCTAACCGGTTTGTCTAAAAATACTGAATCATACCGTCATATCGGTATGCAGCGGGAATAAAAAAAGTCTGTCCCGTTTAAAACGGGACAGACTTAATATGATAATAATTACAATTATGGTTTTATAGTCGCTGGCTTGGCCGGCGCTGCTGCTTTGGTACTGGCAGTACTGCTTAATTTTTTTCTGCCAAGATCAACCAGTATCGGCGCTGCTACGAAAATAGAGGAGTAAGTACCGGTGACAACACCGATCAGCATAGCGAAAGCAAAACCTCTTGTTACTTCTCCACCAAAGATGAACAGGATAAGTATAGTGAGGAATACTGTCAGCGAGGTCATGATCGTACGGCTCAGTGTTTCGTTGATCGCTTTGTTGATCGCTTCAGGCAATGGCATGGTCGGGTATAGTTTCCGGTCTTCACGGATACGGTCGAATACGATCACCGTATCGTTCATAGAAAAACCGATCACCGTCAGTACCGCAGCAATGAAGTGCTGGTCAATTTCCAGCGGGAAAGGAAGCTTCAGCTCTCTCGCAAAAGAGAATACGATCAATGTTACCAATACGTCATGCAGCAGGGCTATGATAGTTCCTAATGAGTATCTCCAGTCGCGGAAACGGATGAAGATATACAGGAAGATAGCCAGCAGGGCGAAGACGGTCGCCTTAATAGCTCCTTTCTTCAGGTCATCAGAGATAGTAGGCAATACTTTTTTGGAAGCGATCTTGCCGAACTTCTCCGCACCGGTTACATTATTTGTCTGGTCAAATTTCGCAAAGGTCATTTCAGGCCCAAATGTTTTTTCAAGCCTTCATATAATTTAGTTTCTACCAGTGAGTCAGCATCGGCACGTGTATCCTTTATCAGGTAAGAGGTAGTGATATCCAGCGTAGCAGCATCACCTACTGTTTTGATAACAGGGTTTTCGTTTTCAAAAGCCGTTTTTAACTCAGCACGTATCACTTCTACGTCTATTTTCTTATCAAAACGGACCGTATAACTTCTTCCCCCGTCAAACTCCACTCCATAATCAAATCCATTGAAGAAGGAGCCGATACCCAGTGCCAGTACGACAAAAGAAATGGCATAAGCGATCTTTCGGAATTCGATGAACTTGAATTTAGCATGCTGGAATATCTTGCGGGATACGCGGTGAAATATTCAAGGTGACGTTTTTTGCTGGTGAAGATATCGCTCACCCAACGGCTCACAAGGATACCGCAGAATAAAGATAAAAGGATACCTAGTATCTGTGTGGTAGCGAATCCTTTTACAGGGCCCAATCCAAAGTAAAAAAGAATGACCGCTGTCAGTAAGATAGTAATGTGACCATCCAGTACAGGAGGTAATGAACGGCGATAAGCTTCATTAATGGCCGGGATATATCCCTTGCCCTTGGTGAGCTCTTCTTTGATACGTTCATATATAATTACGTTGGTATCTACTGCCATACCGATGGTCAGTACAAGACCTGCAATACCCGGTGCTGTCAGTGATGCGCCAAGACCTGCCAATACACCGATGGTGAACAGCAGGTTTAATATTAAAGCGATATTAGCCACCCATCCTGCCGTATTATAATAAATCAGCATCAGCAAAAAGATGACAAGGAACGAAATACCGAAGGCCATCATACCGCCGCTGATCGCTTCACTGCCAAGCGTTGGTCCTACCTGTTGCTCCTGTACTATTTTCGCCGGTACAGATAGTTTACCTGCACTTAATATCTTCGAAAGATCCTGCGCTTCTTCTACCGTAAAGCCGCCGGAGATGCTGGAAGTTCCGCCGGTAATAGGCCCGTTCACACGGGGAGCGGAGTAAACGATATTATCCAGTGCGATAGCAATATGTTTATTGTCATTGGGATCGCCGGGTTTACCCGCCGCTGCCGTTGTCATTTTGGCCCATATTCTTTCGCCAATACTATTCATGTTCATTTTCACTTCGGGGTTGCCCGCCTGGTCGTAATCCATAGAAGCAGAAGTGATCACTTCGCCTTCCAGTTCCGGTTTATCCCTGCCATTTGTTTTGATACCGTATAAAGCGACAACGTTCGTTTTTTTCTCCTGTATGCCAAACATCCATACGAGGTCTGCAGGGAAAAAGCCACGAAGCGCTTCTGATTGCAAATAACTTCTTACCAAACCGGTATCTTTTATCAGCACACGGCCGATCTCTCCATTGTTCACTGGTCTTCCCTGCTGGTCAATAGAGAAGTATATATAATTAGCAAGGCGTTTCTTTGAATCGTCAATGGTGGGTTCGCTGCCCCCTAATTTTTTACCGGTATCAGCAGTTGCTTTTCCGGTTTCTCCGCCACCGCCTAATTTTTTGAATGAATCTTCTGTTACAGCCGCCGTGTCCGGATTTTTGTTACTTCCTGTATCGGTAGTTGTTTTAGCAGTTGTATCAGCAGGCGTTTCTTTTCCACCCATCATGGTAAAAAAAGCGGCGTCTGCTTTACCGATCTGCTGTGATATATCGCTAAGGCTGTATACATCCCAGAACTGGAGGTTAGCAGATGACTGGAGGTATTTTCTTACTCTTTCTTTATCCTGGATACCGGGTAGTTCAACACTGATCGTACCCCTGTTCTTGTCAGGGTTGATATTCGGTTGTGCAACACCGAACTGGTCAATACGGGTAGTCAGTACACGCAGGTTATTATCAAAGGCTACTTCAGCCTGGCTGTTCAGGTAAGATCTGACCTGTGAATTGGTAGAATTCAATGTAACCTTACCACCACTGGCAGCTGCAAATAAAGAAGCGAGCCGGCCACTCGGGTTTAGCTTTTCATATTCTTCAGCGAATAATGTAATGAAATTTGCATCGCTGTTGGCTTTGCGTTTATCAGCATTTTCTATCGCTTTTGTAAAAACAGCATCCCGGGAATTGTTCGACAACGTTTTAAGTAACCCTGTCATTTCCACTTCCATGGTCACGTTCATACCGCCCTGCAGGTCAAGACCAAGATTCAGCTCTTCTTCCTTGGCTTTCTGGTAGCTGATAGCGCCGGTGATACCATAAGTGATCGTCTGATCCTTGGTGTCTTTTTTGAGGGTATCTAATTTCGACAGGTAGACTTTATTGAGAAATTCCCTGTATACCTCCTGCGAATCTTTATTGCTGGTATATTTTTGCTCGGGGGAAGGATAATTAACCTTCACAAAACTATTCGCTTTGGCTTCTAATTTTTTTTCATGGTTACGGACAAACCATGTAAAAGAAAGCTGGTAGATGGAATAGATAATAAGCAGGATCGTAAAAAAGCGAACCAAACCTTTCAGTTGCATACGTTGTTAGGATTTACATTTTAAGTCTTGATCTTTGCAAAGGAGCAGGGGCAAGACTTTACACATTTTTTAAAGGACGGCAAAGATAGGGTTTTCACGCAGAAGTTTAAATAGCTTTTCAGGAGGGCCTAATTGCCCTTTATTGGCAGTTTTTACCTGTTTTTCAGGGTATTAAATAACAGAAATGCCAGGCACGTACCTATAAGTAAGAAACCTCAAACATCAACCTCCAACATCCAACTTCCAACTCCAACTTCCAGCCCGCGCAACACTTAATAAGAAGTAGCCTGCAGATGGTCACGGGAAAATGACTGTTGGTGTAAACCCTTTTACCGCCGGGAATTTGTACTTTTATTTTGAGCTATGAGAGAACGGTCATTCTTTTACAGGTATAAGCTGCATCATGTTTTGTTCTGGATGCTGGTCTACGGGCTATGGTATTTTCTCCGTTACAACAGCTTTTACAGGGCTGCTTTTGAGATCACGCTGGTAAAAGTGATTGACCTGGCCATTATGGTTTATTTTACCAATTACGTACTGATACCAAAACTGCTCTACAAAAAAAGATATGGCTGGTTCGCCCTGGCTTTTATAGCAATGATAGTGACCAGTAGTTTTATCAAAATGCAGATCATCGGCCAGATAATGAATAATCCGGGCTGTTCGATCTGTCGGATAAGGCCAAATTAAAAGAACGTATCTATGATAATGTGATCCCCCATTTCTTCCTGGTGATCGCCGGGGCCGCTTCTAAATTATTATATGATCATTCCAGGATGCAGCAAAGGCTGATAGAGATGGCCAGGGAAAAAGCGGAAGCGGAACTGAGTTTTTTAAAATCACAGATCAACCCGCATTTTTTATTCAACTCGCTGAATGCTGTTTACTTCCTGATCAATAAGGAAAACCCGGAGGCAAGACAGGCTTTGCATAAATTCTCCGATATGCTGGCGTTACCAGTTGTATGAAATGAACGGAGCGAAGATCCCTATTGAAAAGGAACTGAATTATTTAAAGGATTATGTTGACCTGCAAAGCTGCGGAAGGATGAGAATTATTCGGTAGAGTTTACCAGTTCGCCGGATATAAAAGGATTTTCTATTGAACCATTATTGCTTATTCCTTTCGTGAAAATGCGTTTAAGCATATATCTCACGGAACGAAAGAAAAGAATTATGTAAGGCTGGATATGACACGCAGCAATGGTCATTTTAACTTTATCATCGAGAACTCAAAGGAAGCTGAAAGAACAACTGAGATGCATGGCGGGATTGGTTTGAACAATGTAAAACGAAGGCTGGAACTTTTATACCCGGGTGGATATAAACTGGAGATAAAAAACGAAGCGGCCAGTTACAAAGTGAATTTAACATTAAAAATAGATCAGCAGGCAATATGAAAATTAATTGTGTGATTATTGACGACGAACCCCTGGCAAGAAAAGGCCTGAAGGAGTATATCGCCGATGTTGATTTTTTGCAATTAACAAGGTGAGTTTGATAATCCTGTCAAAGCCATGGATATGCTGGCGGGTGAAGATGTGCATTTATTATTCCTGGATATACAGATGCCGAAGATCACGGGATTGGATTTTTTGAAGACGCTGCAGCATGCGCCTCCTGTTATTTTTACCACTGCGTTTCCGCAGTATGCATTGGAAGGTTTTGAATTAAATGCACTGGACTATTTGGTGAAGCCCATTTCTTTTGACCGGTTTTTAAAAGCAGCTATGCGGGCGAAAGAATTTTATGAAGTAAGGCAGAAGAATGTCAGTGAAGTAGCGGGTAATGCAACCGCGTCAGATTATTTTTTTATCAAAGCCGATAATAAACTGGTCAAAATATTATACGACGATATCCTTTTTGCTGAAGCTCTTCAAAATTATGTGGTCATTCACACAAATGATAAGAAATATGTCACTTACCTCACATTAAATCCGTAGAAGAGTATTTACCTGCCGCTAAGTTTATTAAAACCCACAAGTCGTATATTATTTCGGCGCTAAGATTGACAGCATCGAAGCGAATGATATACGGATCGGTCAGCATCATATTCCGATCAGCCGGAACTGAAGGAGGAAGTAATGGAGAAACTGCTGAATGGGAAATTCCTCAAACGATAACAACTAATTCTATGTATACCTTTTCTTCTGCGTTATGATTACCATTCAAAGAGCTACACCTGCCGAAGCCATGCTAATTGCCGGCATCGGAACAAAATCATTTATCGAATCTCATGGGCATAGTGGCAGCCGCGGACATTGAATCGTATGTTTCATCGAAATATGATATAAAGGCGGTGGAGGAAGAATTAAATGATCATGAAAATGTCTTTACATATTATCTATTTATAAAACTCAGGCCGTTGGTTTTTCCAAGATAATTTTCAATAGTCCGCATCCTTTGATAGGGTCTGCAGCTGTTACCAAACTGGAAAGACTGTATCTATTAAAAGAATTCTATGATTTAAAACTGGGATTAACACTTTTTAAATTTATAGTCAGCCTTTCAAAAGAAGAAAACCAGGATGGGATATGGCTTTTTGTCTGGACAGAAAATCAGCGTGCCGTTACCTTTTATAAAAAGAATGGGTTTAAAATAGCAGGCAATGTAGATTTTAGAATTTCAGAAACACATTCAAACCCCAATCATGTGATGTATCTTGAATACTAAATAATCATTGCTGATGCCAGATTATATCGTCAAAATGAACGGGAAGAAAGCCGTGCAATAACGGGACTATGAAGAGAAAAATAAATGCCGGTAAAAGAATATATCTTCGGCAGCAGGACTTTACCA
Source organism: Bacteroidota bacterium (assembly GCA_037200265.1). Taxonomy (GTDB): domain Bacteria; phylum Bacteroidota; class Bacteroidia; order Chitinophagales; family Chitinophagaceae; genus VBAT01. The sequence continues at coordinate 22,865 of JBBCIL010000032.1, read as the reverse complement.
TTTGGTTCCTGGTGAGATTAGCGGGAGCCAATCCTGGGTAGCGTCCTTTTTTTGGATTTTGAAACACATAGGCACATAGAAACATAGGATTTCACATTGGGCTTCTATGTGTGTATTGCTTATGTTTTCTATGTGCCGCAGCCCGCGCTGACAAAAGAAAGTATTTCAAATCTAAAACTGTACATTACCTGGAACAACAACTTTATCTAAAAACAGGAGATATCGAAACGACAGACAAAATATTCGGGCATTTTGAAAAATACATCCGGCTTAGCGATAAGCTGAAACAGAATTGACAGACAGGCTGCAGGTAGTTTATTTTAAGAAAGGGCAAATGGTGCTCGATGCAGCAAAACCTGTACGGTGAGTTACTTCATCCTGAAAGGAATGTTCAGAACCTACTTTCTGAAAGACGGCAAGGAAATATCAGAGTACTTTCCGGCAGAAGGAGAATGGTGTAATTCTCCCAAAAGTTTTTATCACAAGACAACCCGACATTTACTACATTGATGCGATAGAAAATACCGAAGCGCTCTGCCTGAATGTTAACGATCTTGTCTGTCTTTTTGACCACTTTCCCGAAATGGAGCGCTATTCAAGGCTTTCTATGGGAACGGTTTTCGGACATTTAATGGAACGTATCACTTCTTTACGCTTTACTTCGGCCAAAGAAAAGCATAATCATTTTCTGCAGGTGTACCACGACATTCATCACAGGATCCCGCTTGGTATGGTAGCCTCGTACCTGGGCATTTCGCAGGAAACGCTGAGCCGGATAAGAGCTGAAAAGTAATTTTTGATGCAGGTCAAAGGCCAGGTGCATCCAAATCATCATCTTCGTAAAAAAAACGGATGAAACGTTTAAAACTGTTTTCTATAGTAGTCTTTTGCCTTGTCCACTTTTTAAGCTATTCGCAGGACACACTAAATGCAAAAAACGTGGAGGCAATATGTATACGGGCAGCAGTACCATCAACCTTTGGTTGTCGGGCTCGGCGGTTCGGAAGGTGGTAATGCCTGGACAAGTGATCATTGGAAAAAAACCAGGGACGAGTTTATCAAAAAAGGATATGCTTTTTTAGCGATCGGGTATTTTGGTTGTAAGAACACGCCCCCAATTTTAGACAAGATTGCCATTGATGACGTGCATGATGCAATAGCAGAAGCTGTCAAAAACAAAAAAATAGATAAAACTAAAATTGCCGTCATTGGTGGTTCACGGGGCGCTGATTTAGCGCTGCTTTTGGGCAGTTACTACAAAGATATTTCCTGTGTAGTGGGTATGTCTGCGAGTCCACGCTGTTTTCCCCGGACACACGCAGGAGTTTAACTCATCCTGCTGGACCTACCAGGGCAAAGAGTTGCCCTACATCCCCGTAAATGAAGAAGCGGTACCGTTTTTAATGAAACGGGATTTAAGAGGGGCTTTTGAAGCTATGCTGAAAGACACGGCAGCAGAGCAGCAATCAATCATAAAAGTAGAAAATATCAATGGCGGCATTTTTATTGCTTTCCGGTACGAAAGATGAAATGATACGGCAGTAGAAATGGGAGAAAAAATGATAGCCAGGCTGAAAAACAATAATTTTAAATACTTTTATGAACATATGGTATATGAAGGTTCGCATGCCGAACCAACAAATCATTTTGACAAGATCTTTGCTTTCTTAGATGTTAATTTTAAAAAAAATAAACCGCTATAACCCGGGCAAAATATAGGGGACAGCATAAGCATAAAACCAGGAAGTATGAAAAATAAGCTGACACATTTTGCTATTCACATTGACGATATAGACAGGGCAAAAGATTTTTACAGTAATGTATTTGAATGGGGCTTTGCCTCCTACGGACCCACCGATTTTTTGCAGATTCAAAGCTGACAAAACTGAAGATGGGGAATTGATCGGTGCATTACAAGCAAGAAAATATTCACCGGTGAGGAGATATCATTGGTCTCGAATGTTACTATTTCCGTTGAAAACGTGGATGAAATAATACAAAGAGTGGAAAGTAGCGGCGGACAAATTCTTATGCCTAAAACAGCTATTCCTTATGTAGGCTGGATTACAAAATTCCTGGATACAGAAGGCAATCTTGTTTGTGCCATGCAACAGGCAACAGCGCAAGATGAAAAAGTCCCGGCCCATACATCCTGACTTTCTTTTTCTCCTGGAGCTGCAAGGAGCAGAAAGTAATGAACTGTTTAAAGACCTCAGGGAATTTATACTCGAAATATATCCCTGGCAGTAATGAACTGCTTTATCATACGCATGCTTTGACAACCGTATTATCCATCTCAGATAAACTGTCTGACGCATTTTGTATGCTGCCCATCTACACCAACCATCTTAACCTGGGTTTTAATAAAGGAACACTGATCAGTGACCTCATAAATTGCTGACAGGGACAGGAAACCTGATCAGGCATATTCCTGTTGACACGCCGGCTGACTATAGAAATAAAAAAGTGAAGGACCTGGTTAATGTCAGCCGTGAACTTTGCCATTAAGGATATGGAAAAGCCAACGAAATCAATGGGCATAACCATTTCAAAGATCAAAAAGAAATAACCGGGCATCGCCTTAATGTATGCGAGCAGGTACCCTTAGTGTGGGTAGTATGTGTATTTCTTACTATGAAATACAAAGATCCTTTTCTATTTTTCTTCCCGTTATGATCCATGCCGCATGGCATATTGTTTTATCAATACCAATACCCTATGTTACCCGATCTTACACTGTATGCTTCATTCCTGCAGGAAGAGAAGTGGATATCTAAAATGGATTTTATTTACCAGTTAAAGGTTAACTGTGATTGTTCGGAAGAACCGCACGGCCTTTTTCTACGCTTCCTTTACCGGTTCAATTTTGAAATGGTGATGCGAAGCGCCTGCGGGAAGATACTTGTTAAGTAACGGATGTTCCACAAAGACACTAAGGATCACAAAGCAAATACAGTTACCTGGAATTTCTTTGCGGGATTAAAATTGCTGGAGCAAGGGATAATATATCGCAGAAGAATATATAAAATTGAAAAAATCTCTGTGGCTCTTCTTTACTCCGCGGCCCTCTCTGTGACCCGTATTCGTCTTTGAAGAACTCCTGTAAAGTAGAAAGATTTAAGCCCCATCAATCATATTTCTCAATATTCTCCACTATATGCTCGTAAATTGATAAGCAATTCAGCGCTGCCGGAATATCTGTCAGCGCTTCAAAATCCTCCCCGTCATTTACGGAGATGATATTGGGTGTTGAAGAATGGTTGAGGTAATTGACCATATCCATTACTTTGAACCCATAGTCGGGTACGAAATAATTTTCTTCGTCAAAAACACAGTAGGTTTCTACCAGTTCTTTCGAATGCGCCGGTAGTTTTTCCACTTCTGCGATCGGCACTTTTACCCATTTGCCATGTCCTTTTGAGAAAATATCGCGGCAGCCTTTGGGGATATCTCTCAACGCAAACACGCCAATACCATGAACGGCCGAGGGGCTTCAGTATCGCATAGGTATTGGTGGCAAGGTCATGTAATAATTCTTCCGCGTTCATATTATTTGGTTATGTATGTCGTTTTAGTAAATAAACCGGCCAAATATAAGCCATTCAGGGGCTGGATAACCGGTATTGGCTGGTGTCTGATAATTTCGGAACTTAGGATACTGGGTTAATATGATATAAAGAATGAAAGTGATTTCTTTTTTACTGGCATCGCTGATCTGCTTTTCGGGCTTTGCCCAAAGGACAGATATTCCCCTTCCTTATTATATTGACAGGACGGTAAGGGCTTATGATGCGTCGGCCCATGCTATACTGGTAAAAGAAATAACGCGGCCGTCCCAGGCTGACCTGGAGAAAGTAACGGCTATTTTTCGCTGGATAACCAATAATATCTCTTATAATATTAAGGCGGCGTCAAAGAACGGGTACTATGCCATGCACGAGGATACGGGCGACGACACGGCCAGGGTGCTGAAGCCGCTGAACCTGCGGATAGCTGAAACGGTATTGAAAAGAAAGATGGCTATTTGCGACGGCTATGCACGCCTGTTTTAAAAACGCTATGCGACCATGCAGGTATTTCCCGCACAGGTAATAACCGGCTATGGCAGGACAGGGTGGGACAGAAGAGCCACGAAATTTGGATCCATCATTCATGGAATGCTGTATATATTGACAGCGCCATGGTTCCTGCTCGACGCAACCTGGGCAAGCGGTTATATCAATTTTCGGGGAGATGAGTTTACCCGTGAGTATAAACAACAAGTACTTCTTAACGCCTCCTTCCGAATTCATACTTGATCATTACCCGGAAGATACCAGGTGGACATTGCTGAAAGAACCGCCGGCACGGAATGAATTTTATCAATCTCCTTTCCGGTATATGGGTTTTACGAAAACAGGTATCCGCTCTTTCTTACCAGCCAGGGGTGTTATTGAAGCAGCGATAGGTGACAGCATCCGGTTCCAGGCGGAGTCATCAATAGTATATGGATTGCTGGATGTTGTTTCCGGCGATCAGCCGGAAGATACGATCTGGAATGACGATGAACCTGTAATGATAGGAGGATTGAAAAAAAGCTTTACATATAAAATCACAGCGGAAACAAAAGAATGGTTATATGTGATTTGTAATGGTATGTGATATTAAGGTATAGGTTAAATATTCGAAAACCGGAGGATAAAATAGCTGCCGCATCGCCGGATTGATCCTGTAAGAGTGATGCCTGGGTTTTCCGCCTTTACCGGCATCTTTGGGCAGGTCACAAGGCTCAGAAAAAGATTTTCACTTGACAGTGCTTGTGCTCTTAGTGGCTTTGCGGGAGTACTACTGATCAGGCGGCCATCTGCATATTGGTAAAGCTAAACGCTATAGTGGTCAGCTTATTCCTGAAACTGGTAAAGCCTACGAAACCTCCCAGTTTTTCCGCCTGCAATTGCATTTGCGACAGGTTCTGGGAAACTGAATCATAGTTCAGGGAGCCATCATTCTTACATGCAGTAACACTACGTTGCGGAATAATTTCGCCGTGATACGTATGCAGCCATCCTTTGTGTGCATGATCACTTCATTCATAAGGTTGCCCAGTACCCGAGGCGAGCAGGTCCTCATTAGTGTCAATTAAAATATCCTCGGGTACATCATTAATAATAAAACTCTTATTATCGTTGGCGGCTTGTTCCATACTGCCGGCGATAAGATTGACAATGTTGTGGAGGGAACTGGCTGCAGGAGTAACCTGGGGTGCATGGATAATCAATTCAGCTTTCATAAAAAAAATTTACAGGATCAGGTAATTGGTTTACTCCACAGGGTACGGATACAAAACGGGCGATAGTTTTCAGAGGTATTGGGTTGGGTACTTATTTTCGACACTGCAAAGAAAGCGACAGGAGGCGGGCTAAAAAATAGAGGCTTTATCCTATTAACTGTAGCATGATTACTACAAAATAACACTTAGGGTTTGTTGTTAAATGAAAATCAATTAATTAACGTAATTAGCTAATGTGTTTTAATCATAAAAAAAGCGCCATCAGGCGCTATTTTATAGTTGGGGTTTCTCTTTTGAATGGTGATCAGCCGGGCTGTTTTATCAATTGTATTTCGCAGAGTATCCTCACGTCATTGCTTACTACTACCTGGCCGGCTTCCGTCACCGCGTCCCACTCCAGCTTAAAGTCTTTTCTTTTGATCTTTCCTTCTATGGTAAAGCCTGCTTGGGTCTGCCCCCATGGGTCAGTAACGATACCGCCAAACTCTACATCCAGCGTAATCGGTTTGGTAATATCGCGGATCGTGAGGTCTCCTTCCAGTTTAAAAGAGCTGCCTGATTTTTCATATTTTTTGCCGGTGAATTTCAGTTGGGGAAATTGCTCCGCTGCAAAAAAAATCTGCTGACTTCAGGTGCGTGTCCCTTTGTTCGTTGCCGGTGCTGATCGAATCAACCGCTGCTGTAAAAGAAACAGAAGAAGCTTTGGTAAAATCGTCATCTTCAGTGTTTACTTCTAATTCGAAACTTCTAAAATGACCCGTTACGGTCGTTATCATCAGGTGTTTTACTTTAAACTGAACCTCGGAATGTGCCGGATCACCTATCCATTTAATTGTTGCCATATATGGTATTTTTAATGTTCAAACAACAAATGTCGGGAATAGTTTGACAAAACCAGCGAATGGGTAAAATTTGTGATTGGCTTCCAAATAAAGAAGCATTATTGACCTTTGTAAACCTCATCATGGCTATATCTCCCGTAATGAGGTTGAGGGTAGAGGCATCGGTAACCGCCCAGGAATTTATCTTTTCCAGGGTTTCGAGAAAAACCCTTTCCCCTTCGCCGGGGCAGAACATTTTAGTGGTTGCCGGGCGGCTGTTAAAGCTGATCCTTATCCCGTCAATATTTACCGGGATTGACAAAGCATTGCAGCCGGTATGACCACTGATGCGGGATGAAGAAATATCAAAAACAAGCCGGGGTTTTTTATCAGGATATAGTGCCTCGAAACTAAGTCCCGGGGCGCTGATATAATCCAATTGCCAGGCCCCGTTTAGCTCAGAAGGATTGGCCATTGCTTTTTTGGAAGAAACAGTAGTTTGTTTGGTCGTATGGCAGGCGGCAAAAAAACAAATTGCTGCAATGCCTGTCAGCAGAATCTGTTTCATGATTTTTCTTTTTTATAGAAAATAACATTGTACAGGAACTGTTTTAAAGTTAAGCTTCTTTCCGTATTTACAAAGCAGAATAATCAGGCATTCCTTTGCGGCCTTGCAAATCTCTGCCTTTCTGCGCGAACCGATTTCACACAAAGGCGCAAAGAGTATTCCGCCAGGACGCAAAGGTGGAAGAACTTTCTCATACCGTTGCGCCGTCGCGCCTTTGCGCGATGCTCTTTGCGTCTCTGCGCGAACCGATTTCACACAAAGGCGCAAAGAGTATTCCGCCAGGACGTAAAGGTGGAAGGAACTTTCTCATACCGTTGCGCCGTCGCGCCTTTGCGCGATGCTCTTTGCGTCTCTGCGTGAAAAAGACTACCCGAAAAATGTTATTTTCAGTAAAAATTGGTCTATGATATCCAAAACTACCAGCCCGGAGCAATACCTCAAGGAATTGCCGGCGGACAGAAAGGCGCCTTTTTCAAAATTGCGGGCCACCGTTTTGAAAAAACCTGCCGAAAGGGTTTAAAGAAACAATGGCCTACGGTATGATCGGCTATGCGGTACCGCATGAATTATATCCCGAAGGTTATCATTGCGATCCTAAACAACCTTTGCCCTTCGCCAGTATTGGTTCACAAAAGAATTTTATCGTCCTTCATCACATGGGTATTTATGGTAATCCTGATCTTTTAAAGTGGTTCGTTCAGGAGTATCCGAAACATAGCCCGGTAAAATTAGATATGGGTAAAGGCTGCATCCGGTTTTAAAAAACCAGAGCATATACCCTATAAGCTGATAGGAGAACTGATGAAAAAAGTATGTGTAAAAGACTGGATAAACCTGTATGTTAAAAATGGAAAAAATAAGCCCGGTACGAACAGGGTCCAGGAGAGCCGCAAAGATTCATTCCGTATTTTGTTGACCTAAGTTGTTCCTCTGCGGGTCTCTTTACCTCTGTGACCAAATATACACTGAGTTCCTATACACTATTTCAAGCTAAAGGCTTTATCCAAATGAATCCTGTGGAGCAGAACATACAAAACTGATACAGACTAGAAGCCTTTCTTTTGTTCCGGCTTCGATAACAAATACCTCGTCATGAATATTCCGCCTGCGCCGCTATCATTCTGGCTGAGCGTAAGCGAAGTCACCTGCTCCAGTTTCCAGCCATCATCGTATAGCTTTTCAGTGTTTTTATAAGATTATCTTCATTCTCTTTGATGTTCTTGAAATTGATACCTGTCATACTAAAGAGGTTGTTGATCCCGGATTCTTTTTGCGAGCCGTCAGCATGGGTGATGATCATCCGGGAACGACCAAGACCGCCTGCCACTACAGACTCAACAGTAGTTACCTGCATGAATTGTTTACTGGTTTCGGTTTTTATTTCCTGCGCCTGTATGCTGTTGAAAACAGCAAGCAGTATAACAAGAGAGCATGATCTTTTCATCCTTTAAGATTTAATGGTTTGTTTTTGATTGCTTCCAATACCATGTCAAAAATATATTCCGGCATGGCATGCCTCAACTGCCTTTTGCGCCAGTTGCCAGAAAAAACGTTTGAACTGCCGGTTTTGCATATGCTGCAAAAAAGTCCTGCCGGTGCAGGGACTGTTGTTGTTTTCGAAGGGATTATGATTTTGCGATCGTTAGAGTAAAGTTGTATGCATGTGGTACTATTTGATACGGACCGTCCTTTTTTATCCATACCGCGGGCCAATACCATATCCAATACCGCCACCTAATACACCGCCGACCACACCACCGAGTACACGATTCTTTTTATTAATGATCGCTCCGGCTACTGCACCTGTAGCTGCACCAATAGCTGTACCCTTTGCTGCCTTACTCCAGCCTTTTTTCTTGGCGGTGGCAACAGGCGTTGTTGTTGCAGGCGCAGCTTTCCCGGGCAACGGCAGGTTTGGTATTTACAGGTGCCGCGGTGTTGTTCATATAATAGGTGTTCGCGTCTTTTCTTTCATTCTGTGCTTTCCATTCCTGGAAGTCGGCGAGACCTGTAGTGTCGGAAGCAGATAATACAAGATTTTTTTCTGCATCCGTTTTCTCTTTACTGCTGCACGCTGTCATAGCAATGACACCGGTTGTTAATAAAGCAGCAATGGGTAAAATGTGTAATGTTTTTTTCATAACTGTGCTTTTTATAAGGATGAATAAATGACTAATTACAATACCCCTGGTATTGGAAAACTGTGCATAGAAATCCACATTGTTAAAGAGATAGTGGATATATACTTAAACAGCTAGAGGCTAGCAGGTTAACAGGTCTTTATTTTAACAAATAGAGAAAGGCCGGAAGTATGGCAACCGGAAGGAAGTAATATGCAAAAGGAAAAGACGGGAAGAATAATAATAAAGAGTAAAAAAAATTTGTACAACGGTTTCTTAACAGTAATGTATTAAAATGCTTTCTTTTCTGTGTCTGCTTTTTTGACGACTATCTTTTGTGTATCGTCCTGCGCGAGGTCGTCGAAGAATTTTTTTACAGCAGCATACCCGGCAGCAGGTATCTTATGTGTTTTCAGCGTAATGATGTAGCGGAATAAACGGAGTTCTCTTTTTCATTATACCAGTATTTTGACCGGTAAGAAGCATAGTCGCAGCTAAGTTCTTTTGCTACAGGTAAAGCATCTGGTGTTATGCCGGCAGTAATTTCAGGATAGTAGTGTCATTTTTTTCAAAGGGTAGTGAAAATAGTAATCCATTTTCCTGTTATCTGCTTTTGGCAATTTGGCCGGCCACATTTTGTATACACGCGGAGTAATGAATAATTTATTCCCTGCGGTGAATTCAGGAAGCTTGGCAATGATCATCTTTAAGCCGGCCTTATAGTCATCCGGTGATTCTATTTTTGATAATACAAAATCATCCGGCTGTTTGGAACCGAATAAAAAACAATGGCTTCTTTCTGCCCATCCCCTTTTTTCTTTCAGGATATTCCGTCATCAGTTCTTTGTATTCTCCTTTGGCGGTAAAGAAGTCTCTATCATGGCAGACAGGTCATCGCGCAGGTCTGCTTTCGTGACCATAGATAATATATTAGTAGCAGAGTGACTGCCCGGGGTAGGCACCAATACACCTCCGTTATCTGTGATCAGTAGCGCATTCCTGTTTTCTGTAAACGTGCCCAGTTCACCCAAAGTCGGCTGTAGAACTGGTACACTCCAGCCAGATCGAATCTTTCTGGCCCGGCACACAAAGTATTACATGATCGAAATCATTGGCGGGAATGCCGGCATCCACCGGTTCCTGTTGAAACCTGAGTTGATGATAGCGACATGGCTGGGTATGCCAACTGACTTGAGCGCCGCTTTCATATAATTACTGAGCGCCTTGCAATCGCCGTATTTTTTCTTGTCGGTGAATTCGGCAGAAAAAGGTTTTAATCCCCCGATACCCAACTGGATACTCACATACCTGAAATTTTCCTGCATATACCTGTAGATGCGCCGAATGCTTTCTTTTTCACCTGTGGATTCTTTCCAACCAGTTGTTGAAAGAACTGCTGGCGTTCTGCGGCAATACATCAAGACCCTGGTAAAGATCTTTTATCCATGTGCCAAGCTGTTCCAGGAAGACATATCGCCTTGAAACCATAATACGAAAACCGGTCGGGCACAAGGGTCACATGCGGATACCTGTCGCCGGCATCCACAGATCCTTCTTCATATTCTACCGGGGCGAGATTCTTTACTGTCCACTTATATACTTTATAATTCTTTTCTTCTGTAATAACAGGTTCGATGGAGGTATTCTTCGGTTTAAACCGAAGTCCCACCTCGGGTATCACCCTCGCTGTGTAACTGGCTTCCACTACTCGCTTCTTTTGGATGTATAAAGCGGAAGGCGGGAATATTCAGTGTGCTTTTTATGCTCTTTTCATATTTTACATCTATCGTGACAGGATAGGAGAGCGCCTGTACGCGGTAGTAGGTGACATAACCATCTTCAATCAACCCCTCGCCGGTTGCTACCGTGTTCATGTCCTTTTCTTAAACTTGCCTGTCTGTTTGCCGTTCGCATCAAATACCCTGATCTCCGCTTCATCCAATGAAACATACCTGGTTGTGTATTCATTAAATAACAGGGCATCACGGCCATCTTCATTAACAACAGTAAAAATTTTATGCACGCTGATATGGGCCCATGTCTACACTTTCCAGTGCCAGCTCAATATTTTCAAGATGCGTGATTACCGTTGCTTTGTTTTGACCGATTCAGGAACCGATGCAGGCTATAAAGCCAGGTCTGGCCCTGCGCCACAAAAGCCGGCAGGATAAATAGCAAAAAGAATGATATTCTTATTTTCATGTGCACTGGCTGTTTAATCCATCATTTATTTTTTCTTCCTGATCACATACTGTTCATTCAGCAGGTCAAATAGCTGTTTGTAGAATTCATGTAATTCTTCAATACCTGTGAAGTAGGGTAAGCCGGTTTTTTTGAATTCAAGTTGTATTCTCACCATAACTATATTACCTGCCAACTGTGATACTCTTGATATGGAAACGCTGGTATCGCTCATGATCATCTTTATATTTTTAGGGAGCCCTTCTGTCTCGTATCCTTCAGGAAGAGTGAAGTTGGCCAGGATCGTATAGTTTTGTTTGAACCCATAAAAAACATCAGAAAAGCGGCTATCCGCTACGAAAGGATTTTTCTCAAGTCCTGTAAGGATGTTGGCCGAGAAATACCTGTAATCGCCCGAAGAATTCAATGCCTGTTGAAATTTTATTTTCCTGAACCAGGGGCAGGCTGTCTGAATCAGTATTTTCAAATTCTATATTGTCCACGCTCATACCGGCGTTAAGCGGTGAATATATTTTTCAGTAAATGTTTCTTTTCCTTTTTTCACGCTGGGCAGCCTCATCAGCCGCGCATAATCAAAACTGTTTATCGTTACTTCTCCTTTCCATTTTTCCTGCTTCATCTATCAGCCCTACTACCTGGATGATGTTTTTAGCCTGCAGGTCATCACTCCATAAATTTTTCCATCCCCAGTTAGACGTTTCAATTTTTTCAATGACCAGGCCTTCTGTCAGCAGGATATCGGGAGGTATCAGGTGCATAGGCGTTTCTTTCTGTGAGGCATCCAATACGTATGGTTTTTTATCTATGGTGATATACGCCATTACTTTGTTGAACTGGTAAAAGCCCGGGTAATCATAAGTACCGGCATCACTTGCATTCACGATGCCATTATCATGGGTGCTTACCAGTACAGGATGAGCATCCAGCCCGGCATCTTTCAGCAGGTTGACTAATATAAGATTGATCTCACCCACCGTTCCTTTTTTATCTTTCCACGCTGACTTTACTCCGTCCAATGCCCATATACCCTCGGTTTTATTCCACTCCATATTATTCTGCACATAGGTATAAATGGTCTTCATCCGCTGGTAAGGCGCTGTAACGCCTTTAAGCTTTTCATCTAATTCGGCGGTGCGGGGTATATTCTTTTTGAGCTGTATGCCAAAGTCCTCGTCATCCATGAGGTATTTTATTACCTGCACCCAACTGGCAACCCTGTTTTCCCGTATGCCATTAATATTATAGGCAATTACTTTTGTTTCGAGGCGGTCGCGGTAAAAATCTTCATTGAGGATAAAAGGTTCATCCCGGAACCCCGGTACATTACTCATCGAATAGGTCTTGACCAGCCTCGTGGATTTCTCGTCTTTTTTCTGCTCATATTTTCTCGAACAAAAAGGCGTTACATGCACTTCTATCTCGTAAGGAAAATCCATTCCGAACTGGCTATACCGTACCGGGATAGAGCGCTGGAAGTACCAGTCTATTAATCCCATCCCGGTATGTTTGAACTTGTATTCAATCACAGAACCTACTTTCACTTCAGGGAAAGTGAAAACTTTTTCAGAAAGCTTTTTATTGAGTTTTTTTTCATAGACCAGTTTTTTCTCCACTTTGGTGACTATGATATTGCCGCCGGCATCAAGATTATATGTTTGCGCATCAATGCCGGTGATGTCCTGCGAATTGCGCTCGCTGATAAATGAAAGATGAACGTTGGCCCAATCCATCCCTTTATCGGTAAGTATTTTGATCCTCACTCTTCTTTTCATCTCCATGCCTGATCCGATTACATAACTTAGTTCTGCATCGTCCAGCAATATCATCGCTTCGGCTTTCTCATCGAAATCACATTCCTTCATCTGCAGATCGGCTTTATCTACTTTGCCAAAAGCAGGAAGGTCTTTTTGAGCCATAAGGGAAATAGCAGGCAGCAGCAGGGAAAGAAAAAGAAATATTCTTTTCATGTGGAAGTGGGTTTAAGGTTCGGTGGCGATTGTTGTAAAGCTGTCCATGCAAAACGAATTTGGTGGTCAATGCAGGAAAGCCAGCCTGAAAGTAATAAATGTATTCATTTTAGCAACACTTTTCGGGAGCTTTTTCCTTTGTTTTGCCGTCCCAGGACCTGTGCCGCACGGCAATGGTTGATTTGCACAGGGATGGGGGATAAACAGGATGTTGCCCGTTTTGGCCTGAACTTGATCGCCATCAATAATGTACTTTAGATGACTGCCGGATATGCTGGCGACGGTCTTGTCAGGAGGACTGGTTGCATACGGGATAAGCAGTAAGCAGTTGAGTATGGATTGTCATAGTACTTATTGCTATTAAGTATAGCAAAGCTGGTACTTCGCCTGTTATTGGCTTCGTCTTGGAAATATCATTCATGATTATTACCAGTCACAGCTGTGCAGGATGATATTTTGAAGTTATAAGTATCACGCCACGGCGCCACGGCGCAAAGTATACAAAATAACTACCAGCGTTGCGCCGCCGCGCCATTGTGTGAAAATAGTAATAAGGTCGCGCAGAGAGTACAATCTAAAAGAATAACTCCGTGGCTCTCCCTTTTCTCCGCAGTTCTCTGTGACCCAAAATCTCCCTCACGCAACCTGTTATATAAAATCCTCATTTCATACCTCTAAATCTGCAAGCCACTTATTTTATAACCCGGATAGGGGTGAACGGCTGTTCAGTTGTTATATTAAAAATTACTTTTGGGCGCAGCTTTAATTTTAGAAACAGGTTACCAGGCCATAAGAATGGAAGTACAGGATCACCCGATCGGGGCATTGCTGGCCAAAAAGGACCAGTCAGCTTTTGAGCAGGTTTTTAAGACACATTTTAAAAGCCTGCATGCCTATGCTTTTACCATACTGAAGGATGAAGATGAAGCGGAAGAAATAGTACAGCAGGTTTTCTTTAAATTATGGGAAAGATCGGAGAACCTCTCTCTCCAGGGCACTATCACCGCCTACCTGTACCGGGCTGTTCATAATGAAAGCCTCAACTACCTCAAACACCAGAAAGTAAAAGCCAATCACCAGTTATATGTAGCATATAGTATGAAGAGCCAGGCGGATCATGCGCCCGGCAAAATGATGAGTAAAGAACTGGCGCATCACTTTCATGAAGCGCTGAATGAATTGCCCGAGCAATGCCGGACTGTTTTTCAATTAAGCCGTTTTGAAGAAATGAAATACCGGGAGATCGCTGATAAACTGGATATTTCTGTAAAAACGGTGGAGAATCATATGGGCAAAGCATTGAAATTGCTGCGCACCAAACTCGTTGATTTTTTACCCTTACTGCTTATATTATTTAATTTTTAATACCAATACCCTGGAAGAAAAATTTGACCATATTAACGATGACCTGCTGGTGAAATACCTGCTCGGTGAAGCAACAGCAACTGAAGAAGAACAGGTAAGGCAATGGTTGAATGCAGATGTATTGAATGTTGATTACTTCAACCAGCTTAAACAGGTATGGGATACCAGCCGTGAACTGGCCGCCACTTCAGTGGCCGACGAAAATAAAGCATGGGAAAAATTTCAGCGGCGTATAACTGAAGTGAAAGAAGAAAAATCGCCTGTCGCCTCCAACCGTTTTGGATGGATGAAGATCGCGGCTTCTATCATTATCGTGGCAGGTATTGGCCTGGCAGCTTATTGGATGGTTAGCAAAAACAGTACAGTAAAAGAAATGCTGGTACAGGCAGGGCAGGATGTCATAAAAGATACGCTGCCGGATGGCTCAGTGGTTACAATCAATAAAGGATCTGCTATTACTTACCTCTCAAAGTTCAAAAGTGACACACGCGGGATAGCCCTGAAAGGAGAAGCTTTTTTTAATGTAACGCCTGACAAGAAAAAGCCTTTTATCATTTCTGTCAACGATGTGCAGATAACCGTCGTAGGTACCTCTTTTAATGTGAAAAGCAGTAATGGTCATACGGAAATAGTGGTAGAGACCGGAATTGTTCGTGTGACAAAGGCCGGCAAAACCATCGAATTGAGAGCGGAAGAAAAGCTGATAACGACCCCCGCAGATACGGCATTGGCAAAAGAAGAGGTAAGTGATCATTTATATAATTATTACCGGACCAAAGAGTTTGTTTGCGATGATACGCCACTGTCTAAACTGGTAGAAGTGCTGAATGAAGCGTATGGAGTAAATATTATTATCGGAAGAAATGAACTAAGCAACCTGCGGATGAATACTACTTTTTACAATGAATCTTTGGACCAGGTACTGAATGTGATCAGTCTCACATTCAGTATAAAGATCACCAGAGAAGGGAATAAGATCATATTACAATAATCCAGATTTTTTATACATGAAACGGAGCAGGGCTTTCATCTTGGCGGGGTTTATTCTTTTTATCAGTGTTCCTTCTTTCGGGCAGGGACTTTTGTCAAGAAGCATATCGCTGGATATTAACCGCCAGCGCCTGGATAATGTACTGGAGATACTAAGCAACAAAGGCGATTTTTATTTTTCTTATAATTCCAATATTGTCAGAAAGGACAGTATCGTCAGTTTCAGCGCCCGCAATAAGACGGTAAAAGAGATACTGGGTATTTTATTCAATAACACTTACGAGTTCAGGGAAAGCGGAAATTATGTGATCATCCGCAAGGCGCCGATACGCATGACGATCGTTACCAATAAAGCAGTAGTGGAAGAAAGGATCTATTCAGTAAGTGGTTATGTGTTCGACGAGCAATCGGGATCGGCTATTAACGAAGCCAGTGTATACGAAAAGAAATTACTGGCAGCCGCTTTAACGAATAATGAAGGCTATTTTAAGCTGAAATTGAAAAGCAGCAAAGCCAGTACCGCCACGCTGACCATCAGTAAAGAATTTTATGAAGATACTTCGGTTGTCATCGAGCCCCGGCACAACCAGGAATTAACTATTACCATGATGCCTGTCGAACAGGAAGGCGATAAAGTAGTGATCAGCCCGGAAGATTATCTTGTCGCTGATTCTCCCAAAGCAGCAGTAACAGCAGATACTATTCCGCAGAAAGCCATACTATCTGCGGCTGATTCAGCAAAAGTAGAAAGAACGGGATTCGGCAAATTCTTACTTTCTACCAGGCAAAAGGTACAAAGCATTAACCTGCGGAAATTCTTTACCACCCGCCCTTTCCAGGCATCGCTGGTGCCGGGTCTTGGTTCGCATGGCAGTATGAGCGGTCAGGTCGTCAATAATTTTTCATTGAATGCATTGGGTGGATATACCGCCGGCACAAATGGTATCGAGATCGGGGGACTGTTTAATATTGATAAAAAAGATGTGAAGTATGTGCAGGCGGCGGGATTAGTCAATGTAGTAGGCGGAAAGGTGAAGGGGTTGCAGATCGCTGGTATTAATAACACCGTACTTGATACCGTAAAGGCTTTGCAGGCGGCAGGTATTAATAATTTTGTAAAAGGAAAATTCAGCGGATTGCAGATTGCCGGTATCAATAATCTTGTTACAGATAGTGTACATGGCATGCAGGTAGCCGGGGTGGCGAATTTCGCACGAAAAAAAGTAACGGGTGTACAGATCGCCGGGGTGATCAACTTCAGTAATAAGGAAACAAGAGGCGTTCAGGTGTCCGGCGTATTTAATTATTCAAAAAGACTGAAGGGTGTACAGATAGGCCTGATCAATATTTCAGATACTTCCGATGGATACAGTATCGGTTTAATCAATATAGTGCTGAAAGGATATCACAAACTCAGGTTTTTCCACCAATGAAATATTGAATGTGAATGCCGCTTTTAAAACAGGCAATGCAAAATTCTACAGTATCCTGCAGGTGGGAATGAATACCAGTAATACGGAAAAGGTATATTCTTTCGGCTATGGACTGGGAAGTGAAATGCCATTGAATAAACGAAAGAACCTTTTATTCAATCCTGAACTGAGTTCACAATATCTTTATCTCGGGTCCTGGGATTATACCAATATTCTGAATAAGCTTCATCTTAACCTGCATGTTAAGCTGAACAAATACGTTTCTCTTTTTGCGGGGCCATCCTTTGCTGTATTTATCTCCGACCAGGAAACAGGCATAGCCGGTTACCGTTTCCCCCATCCCGCCTTCCGGGTATAAATCATATTCTTTCAGTAATAAAGTGTCAGGTTGGTTTGGCTGGAATGCAGGGATCAATTTCTTCTGAAAGAGTACACAAAGAAAATTTAATAAATGTAAGTGCTTTATGCCCTTTGTGTCTTTGTGGGAAAATGTCTTTAAGTTAAAGCAAATGGCTAAAGCCGTTAAGAGTTTTTCTGCTTTTTACAGCGGATGGTTTAAATCATGGGCTATAAAAGAGGCTTGATAATATTGTTTTGCGGGAAATGTATTTGTTTCCTGAAAAAATAAAACACTGCTTAAAATTTTGTTAACGGCTGGGGGTAACGTCTTCTTTGGTTGTTTTATCAATAAACCATTAATCAACGACAAAAAAAGATGTATATGAAGATCAAATTAATTATTGCCTTATCCCTTATATCCATAGCTGTGCAGGCGCAGTACAAACAGCAGCTCCGCGGCACCGTAGTAGACCAGGTATTACAAAAGCCATTAGCAGGAGCCACCGTTAGTATTGCAGGTGCTGACCAGCCTGTTCTCACCGATGAAGAAGGATGCCGTATTTAAAGAGAAGGAGCGTACAGCCTGCAAAACCCGGCTTATTTCCGGGCTGATCTCAGGATGAGCAGCATATTGTCGGCTCGATATTCAAAACCTGACCGGCAGGCTGAATGTATATAACCAATCATACGATGAAGCGGAGAATAAAATCGTTACCAATTACCAGACCGGCCCGATCCCCGTATTAAACTATAAAATTGAATTTTAACCAGGATAAATAAAAGCTACTCAACTCATACGGAAATAACCCAGTTCACCCGGTATGTGGTTGATAAACTTCTCACCATTAAAAACCTTTGTAAAATGAGCAACATACTATTCAACCTTATCAGTAATCAAAAATCAGTAAAAATGAGAAATTCAATTATTATTTTATTAACCGCTTTGAGCATGGTGGTATTTACCTCCTGCGAGAAAGTGGTAGGCGAGGGGCCGGTTGTTATCGAAACCAGGGTCGTAACGGGATTTAAAAGCGTAGCTGTCAGCATAAGCGGCAAAGTGAATTATAAAATAGACCCGGTGTACAAGGTAGAGATACAGGCCCAGCAAAACATTCTTGATATTTTGCAGACAAATAAAACGGGTGATGAACTGGTGATCAAATTCCAGGATGGTAAAAGAGTAAAGAATCATGAGGATATCATCGTCACGATCAGCGCTCCTTTTGCTGAAGGTGTTAACCTGAGCGGGTCGGCCGAGTTCGATCTTATCAATAATCTTGCGGCTGATAATCTTAATCTTCGTGTAAGCGGCTCGGGAAGTATCAATGTGTTCCAGGCTACATTGACGGATAAACTGACTGCAACGATCAGTGGATCGGGTAATATTTCTGTATTGAACGGCGCTATTAAAAACGAAAGCCTGAAGATCAGCGGCAGCGGGAATATAGAAGCCGGTAATGTACTGGCGGAAAAAGCGGTGACGGAGATCAGTGGTTCAGGCCACATGAAAGTTAATCTTTCTCAAAACCTGGATGCTTCGATTTCAGGAAGCGGCTCTGTGTATTACCGGGGTAATCCAATCATCTCGACGCATATTTCAGGATCGGGAAAAGTAACGCCTTTCTAAGACTTAGAGGGTAAGGCTTAGTATAGTAAGTCCCTGGCGATAGCCGGGGATTTTTTTATATGGCACACAGGGAGAAAGAATAGTACAGAGATAGTCACTGAAATCTTCCCTGTGTCTTTGTGCCTCCATGCCTTTGTGTTCCAAGATATAATACTGAACAACCGCATAGAGGAAGAAGGCTGTATCTTTGAAAAAAAGCACGAATGAAAAAAGCATTAACGACTGCGATAGCAGTTTTAGTAAACATCATAGTTTTTTCTCAGCAGGAAATAAAACTGGAAGAATTAAAAAACCATATTGGTGATTCCGTAAAAGTATGCACTAAAATATATGGTGGTATATATCTTGACCGCACAAAAGGCACGCCTACTTTTCTGAATGCCTGCGGCAGTTATCCTGATAATCCTCTTACACTTGTCATCTGGGCCGATGTAAGAGCAGCCTTCGGTAATAAACCCGAAGAGTTCTATAAAGACAAACAGGTTTGTATAACAGGCAAAGTAGAGCTCTACAAAGAAAAGCCGCAGATCGTGATACATTCCCAGAACCAGCTGGCTGTACAATGATGTACAGGACTGTTATTTACGCATAGACGAATGCAGGAAACGGAGTTTCCATTTATCCCCTTCTTTTTTGAAAGTGGCGCTTTCTAAAAATCTCATTGGTGGATAGATAGTATCATGTATGGTAAAAGTAGCTTCTCTTATATGGTAAGCGGAAGCATTCGTTTTATCAATATGGGCATTCATACTGTCAAATTTGAAAGTCACCGTAAAATCACCCATACCCTCTACCGCCTTTACTGCGCTTTCATTTGTATAGATCACCCCTTCATCATACACAACAAAATTGCCTGTAGTAAGCGAA
The DNA here is from genome assembly GCA_037200265.1 of Bacteroidota bacterium. Lineage (GTDB taxonomy): Bacteria > Bacteroidota > Bacteroidia > Chitinophagales > Chitinophagaceae > VBAT01. Next base: position 3,297 of record JBBCIL010000032.1, on the reverse strand, counting down.
TTCATTTTTTGCAGGTCTTTTTTCCCCAAAGCATCATAATAATCTGACAGGACAATTCTCAGCTCTTCTTTTTTTGTTTGGTCGTCACTTTCCGATTGGCAGGAGAGCATATTCAACGTAACCAGGACAAGAAGTACCTTATTTTTCATAATAAGCAATTTTATTTGCGCGGTTATTTTTTTAAACGGCGGGCCTAAATATACTGAGTTTCCGGAATGCCTGCAAGGTTTCCGGCCACTAACCGGCTGTTCTGGTTCGGCCATGAATCAGGGAGGCCGCTCATCATTTACCGGGGCAAAATATCCTGTATAAATGATAACTTCCTGTTCTTCGTGACCGGTCAATACTCTTGTCCATTTTAAAACTATTGTTATGAGGTCACTTATTTTATTTTTACTTGCTCTTCCCGTGATAGCGGGTGCGCAGATCAACCGGTCGGCAAAAGAACTCGCCAGCGAAAAGATCGGGGAGTATGTAGTGAATAAGCTTTTTAAGAACCAGCAATACAAATCTGTTTCTTACGGGGACATAAAGCCTTATGGCGACAAAAAATCGCCAATAGCCTGGTCTATCGTTCATAAGTTCGAAATAAAGGAAGCGAATGATAATGCAGGTAAAACGGCAAATGCCGCTGCCTCTTACACCTCTTTATTTTACCTTGATGAGAAAATGAAAGTACTCAGGGTAGAAACTTCTTCTTCTTACTGAGATCAAACATAAAAGATATTAATGCATTAAATCATTCAAAGGCATTTAATCATTATGGGATACAATAACCTTTGATTATTTTCTGAATAACGTGAACAAAATACATGTCACAGAGCAGAAATTTAGGAGAACCGCAGAGTAAAACACTATAGCTTAAAACCTCGGTGGCTCTTCTTTTCTCCTCAGTATTCCGTGGTTAAAAAGGTTATTATACCTGCTTTACCTTCCCTGCATCGCTTTTAATGCCGCATATATCGTAATCCTCCGCTGGCAAACAGGTACTACTACTTTTTTATGCTGCGTGTTTGTTCGCATATTTTATCCGTATGGTTCTGCAGCAGACTAAAGAACAATTTTTACATTTATTTTCACGTTAAGGTTCTGATCCAATATTTGAAAACCACCAATATCCGTTCGTATGAACAAGCCATACCACAATGACCAGGCACATATTGCCGAAGAGTTTCATTTTATTGATGAACATACTGCACAGACAGCCCGCCTGGCTTTTTTTAAGATCAACTCTTATAAGCTGTCGTTGATCAAAGCCTCTTTCAGCTCAAGCAAGGAAGACCTGACGGATATTATCAGGAATACATTGCTTAACTACACTGATCCGGGCAGGGTACTTGCCGACCTCGGTTTTTTTGACGCTGAGTTAGAAAACTAATACCCCCTTTGCCATCTTCCTGCAAAAGCATGATCTGTTTATAAAATAGCGTAGTATAACGCTTGATTTTAAAGCCGGTAAAGCGTTACTTAGACTAATAATATTTTAGACAAGCCAGTATAAATAGATCACAACAGGCTTTCGATCCAGCACACTATGAAAAAACTCCTGAAACTTTCTCTATACACGATCAGTGTATTTATATTGCCCGGTTTATGGGTTACTTCCCAGTATGGCTGTAATGCGGATACAAAAGAAAAAAAGACAGAACAGGTAGTCGCCGATCCTGCGACCACTAAGCCTGCTGTAACAGTTGCTCCGGTGATGGCTGATGCGGCAACTATACTAAGCCGCCCTGAAGTGCCTGTACTTTGTTATCACCAGATCCGCGACTGGAAACCATCTGACTCCAAGACAGCCCGTGATTATATTGTGCCTGAAGATATTTTCCGTGATCAAATGAAGTCGCTGGCAGATAGCGGGTACCATACCATATTACCAGGTCAGTTATACGAATACCTTGTGTATGGAAAGACGCTGCCTGCCAAACCGGTGATGATCACGTTTGATGATACACGCCTGGATCAGTTTACAACCGCATTGGCCGAACTGAATAAGTATGGCTTTAAGGGAGTCTTTTTTATCATGACCGTATCATTGGGCAAACCCGGATACATGAGTAAAGAACAGGTAAGGCAATTGTCAGATGAAGGACATTTGATCGGCTCGCATACGTACGATCATCAGAATGTAAAAAAATATACAGATAAAGACTGGGAAGAACAGGTAGCAAAACCTTCGAAACAATTACAGGCGATCACCGGCAAACCTATCGAGTATTTTGCCTATCCTTTTGGCTTGTGGAATAAAGAAGCTATTCCTAACCTGAAAAGATACGGATTCAAATCAGTGTTCCAGTTGTCAATAAACCGGGATGAAAACGATCCGTTGTTTACCATCCGGCGCATCATCGTAACAGGAGACCGGCATGGTGCCGCTATGCAAAAATTAATGAAGAATAGTTTTCATTGATCGCTGTTATTCCCATTGCCTCCGTACCTGGTGATATATGCTTTTTTCAATCTTTCATAAGCTGCGGCAAGTTTGCCGATATCTTCTCCGTGTGTGTGAAGATTTTCTTTTCCCAGGAATGCGTTCTTTGCCGGCTCTGTTAAACCGTTGACAGCTGTTGTCCAGTCTTTCCATTCGGGCAAACCTGATAATCTGCCTTTATATAAAGCATTGAACTGATCTGCCAGGTAATAAGCAGTTCTGCTTTTAACCGGCGTATTTTTTTCCGCAGTTACAAATATGGCAAACGGAACGATCATTTCATTCGTAATAGCTGTATCAATCGTTTTTCTTTCGCCAAACCATACCCTTGCTTTCAGCCAGTCTGTTACACCGATTACACCCATAGAAGGATCTGCGGGTTGCCACAGGTCGTTCTTTTTATCATATATCTCTACCCAGCGGTGATCGTTGTGGCGGAGACCGAATACACTATATGAATTTCCTTTTTGCGCCACCATCTCAGCGGCTGTTACCTGCCGTCTTTCTGTCGGCGGATGAATATTTATTTCGGCAATACCGCGATAGGAAATACCCGCATCTTTCAGTATGGCTATATACACTTTTGCGAGCTCAAAGCAATTCCCGCCACTGCGGGCCATTATCTCTTTTACCGTTCTTGTTTTATAATCAGTGGCCTTCCATTCAAAGTTGCTGCTGAGCCAGTATAAGAGCTTTTTTGCTTTTTCATAATCATCCGTTTCACTGCCGGTAATTTTTTGGGCAAAAGTTTTCAGATCAAGATTCGCCGTATCTATTTTTTGCAGTTGTTCATTACGCTGGTCAGGTTGCTGGGCATAGCAAAAAAGAGTAGTAAAAGCAGGTATTATCAATAACAATTTTGTCAT
>JBBCIL010000031.1:0-75455 GCA_037200265.1 Bacteroidota bacterium | reverse complement strand
GATCCTTTTCTCCTTCAAACGGAATTTCACGGCCACCGCTAAAAAAGAAACTCACGTGCGGGTATTTTTCTGTTTCCGCAATGCGTATTTGTTTTAGCCCCTGTTGCTGCAAAATTTCTCCCAGGGTATTCTTCAGGTCATCGTTTTGAAAAATGACGTTTACGTTTTTATAACTATGGTCATACTGGGTCATGGTAGTATAATGCAGCAAAAGCTTCCGCATAGAAAACTCGGGCAGATCAATCTGGGTGAGTACCTGTGTTATTTCCCGGCAACGGTCTGTTCTGAAATTAAAACAAAGCGCCACGTCTCCGTCTTTGATGGTAGCTAATGGCTGTTGACCTTCATCAACAATAACGGTTGAAGAATAAACTCGTCTGTAACATTATTCCTGTAAGAGTTTTCTACTGCGGCAATAGCATCTGTTGCTTTCTGACCAATGCCATTCACCATCGCATCATAGGCCAGTTTTATTCTTTCCCAGCGTTTATCACGATCCATGGCATAATAGCGGCCGCTTACTGTAGCGATCTTGCCTACGGATTGATTAAGATGCTGCTGTAATTCTGTTATAAATCCCAGGCCGCTTTTCGGATCGCAATCCCTGCCATCAGTAAAGGCGTGGATATATACTTCTTTTAAACCTTCGGCCTGGCAAGTATTGATAATAGCTTTTACATGATTAATGTGAGAATGCACGCCGCCATCGCTCACCAATCCTAAAAGATGAAAAGCTTTATTATTTGCTTTTGCATAACGGATCGAGTTGAGAAAAATATCGTTTGACGCCAGGGAACCATCCCTGACAGCTACATTTATTCGCTGCAATTCCTGGTAAACGATCCGGCCGGCTCCGAGGTTCAGGTGACCAACTTCTGAATTACCCATTTGCCCGTCCGGCAGTCCCACCAATTCCCCGCAGGTGATTAAAGTACTGTTTGGGTATTTGCTATATAACGACTTAGTAAACGGAACATTAGCGTGCTGGATAGCGTCTGCTGATGCAACTTTACCCAGTCCCCAGCCGTCCATAATGACGAGAATTATTTTTTTAGCCATTTAATTAACTGTAGTTTGCATTTTCGTATAAATACACTCATTTTCAAGGGCCAATGCGGTGTAAATCTACACTCAAATAATGTATTTGCCTTAAGAAGCTGTGAAAATGATGGTTTTTAGTAATTTAGAGTTGTTCGTGTGGCTGTGGCATATTTTTCGATTAAATAACCTATGAAAACATTGTTTTATGAAAGCAATACTTACTTCTTTACTGGCTGCTATGATGATAATGATGTCTTCATTTGCCCAACCGGGTACAATTGATGATGTCATCGGCGCATTGAAATCAGGCGACGCTTCAGGGTTATCAAAATATTTTGATGACAATGTAGAGCTCACATTGCCTGTTAAAAGCGATAGCTACAGCAAAGCCCAGGCTGAAGTGATACTTAAAGATTTTTTCGGAAATAATGGCGTGAAAGGATTTGAATTAAAACATAAAGGTGATTCTCCCGGCGGTCATTACTGCATTGGTACCTTGCAGACAAAATCCGGCAACTTCAGAGCCCATGTATTCCTGAAATCAAAAGGGAGTAAGGAGGTCGTAAAAGAAATACGATTCCAGTCTATTGAATAAAATAAATAAATTGAAAATAGTTAAAAGCCTTCCTGTTTCGGGAAGGCTTTTTTTATCCCGGTATTCCACTGCATAAAAAAACTACCCGCTAAATAGTATTTTTGCAGCTATGAGTTTCGACAAACAATTGCATCATTTAATAGACGAAGCGCTGAAAGAGGATATAGGTGACGGAGATCATTCCACCCTTTCCTGTATTCCAATTGAAGCAAAAGGGAAAGCGGTATTAAAAATAAAAGAAGAAGGTATACTTGCAGGTGCAGATGTTGCTGAAAAGATCTTTAACTATAAGGAAAAGAGTAGTGTTTTCATCGCTTTTAAAAAAGACGGTGATGAAATGAAGTACGGGGAGAAAGCATTTGAAATAACCGCGTCTGTTCATACGATCCTGCAATGTGAAAGACTTGTATTGAACTGCATGCAGCGCATGAGTGGCATTGCCACCCTTACAAAACAATACACCGATAAACTGAAGGGGTATAAAACCCGCCTGCTGGATACCCGTAAGACGACACCTAATTTCCGGTTACTGGAGAAAGAAGCCGTACGGATCGGCGGCGGCGTTAATCACCGCTTCGGGCTGTACGACATGATCCTGCTGAAGGATAATCATATTGATTTTTGCGGAGGAATAGAAAAGGCGATACAAAAGGCAGATGAATATGTGAAAGAAAAAAAACCGGCATTAGCGATCGAGGTAGAAACAAGAACGATTGATGATGTAAAAAAAGTAATGACTGCCGGCAAAGGAAAAGTGCTACGGATCATGCTGGATAATTTCAGGCCTGCGCAAATAACAGAAGCGCTGGCCATCATCAACGGAGAGTTTGAAACAGAAGCCAGCGGCGGTATCAACCTGGATAATATACAGGAGTATGCCGCTACCGGTGTAGATTATGTAAGCGTGGGCGCATTGATACACCAGGCAAGAAGTCTTGACCTGAGTTTAAAAGCTGTCATTGAAAAATAGCATTAAAAATGAGTAAAAAAATTAAGCCCGATAGCGGGGATTTGTATATAGTACCGATCCTGGTTTTTCATTTAACCAGGAAGAAAAAAACGTTGAAACTTTATTGCCTGCGCAGCAAAAACTACGGATAAAATTAGATACAAAGCATCGTGCAGGCAAAGCTGTTACGTTAATAGAAGGGTTTGCTGGCAAAGAAGAAGATCTTGAAGACCTGGGTAAAAAGTTAAAGAACTTTTGCGGTACCGGGGGGGCTGCAAAAGATAGTGAGATCATTGTACAGGGCGACCAGCGGAGAAGGTAATGCAGTGGTTGTTGAAAAACGGGTATAAGCAAACGAAAAAAATATAGCTGCTATGTGGCTGTTCACCTATATATTTTTTATTCCTATGACCATCCTCTTTCTTATTCTAAGCGGAGGATGTCTTGTCTATTTTTTGATGGGAGTGGGTCAATTGGTCACCGGGTATAAAGAGAATAATTCTTCCAGGAAAGAAGGCGGATTGGTAGCTACTATACTTTCCTTAGCGTTGTTAATCGCAGCTATTTATTTTTACCTGCAATGGGTTTGGATATGGTAAACCTACCCTTCGAACCCTGTAGTTTTATGACTCCCGTCACAATAGGGTTTATGGCCTGAAGCACCGCAACGGCATAAGGCTACCGTTCCGTTCTTTGTTTCTTCCCGGCCATCACTGTGTATGATAAGGCATTCGGTTTTGATGATATAGGGTCCGTGGGGCGTAACTTCTACTTTCATAATATGTGCTGACTCTGCAACCGCTTTATCGGTATTCTCACTTTTGGCAGCTTCTTCATTTAAAAAATAACTTAATGCCCCGCTGGGACATTTTCTTACCTGCTCAATGATCGTCTCAGTAGCAGCGCCATTCATTTTGATCCATGCTTTTCCGCGGATTGAAAACATCTATCAGTCCTTTCCAGCAAATAGTAGAATGAATGCAAACATTGGGCTTCCATACTACCGTCACTTCATTGTTGGTGTATTTGAATGTTTCTTTGGGCATATACTTACGTTTAAGGGTTCTTGCGAAGATAAATTCAATAAAGAAAAGACTCTTTAGGTTTAAAGAACCCATAAACAATAAACCAAAAATGATAAACAGTTACTGCCCCTGCGCCAGTGAATATGCCTTCTTATCCCCCCATTTATTCAGCAATTCCAGCGAGCATATCTTAAAGTTGCCGCTGAGACTTACATACAAGCCGATAATATCCTGCTGGTTCAAAGGAGAGCCATCAATACTTTCGAAACGGACATTGTATTGGTTAACCAGGTTGGTAAATACAGAGCCGGTCGGCCATACCTGTGTGCCGCGGTTGCTTACACTCAGTATATTGAATTTAACTCCTCCATGCCGCTGGCATTTATGGGCGATGACTTCGGGTTGTTCGGCGCTTTCGATAAACATATCTACACCTGCGATCGTTTCGTTTTCCATTTCTTTGGATACCAGCATGGGGTTTTTATCCAGTTTGAAATGCGTAGGCGTTGCCGGCATATTAGGCAATAAAGGTTTAGCGTTTACCTTAGGTTCTTTTCCAAAATTGCTGATGATCGCTTCGGCAAACTGGGTGGTGTTTAAAGCCGCTATGTTTTTATCTCCGAAATCACCGGTACGGACGCGATTTCCAGTGTATAAAGCAATGCATTTTCGATCACGGCCGCATTTTGCATATACCCTAAGTGACGAAGCATGGCTATGCCGCTTAACAGAAGCGCGGTTGGATTAGCAATATTTTTTCCCGCAATATCCGGGGCGGTGCCATGTACGGCTTCAAATATGCAGATATGGTCGCCGATATTTGCCGAAGGTGCAAAGCCCAGTCCGCCTACTAATCCTGCACACAGATCAGAAACAATATCCCCCTGCAGGTTGGTAAGCACTACTACGTCAAAGGTATCAGGTCTTGTTACCAGTTTCATGCACAGGTCGTCTACGATCACATCATCAGATTTCAGTTCGGGGTATTCTTTAGCCACTTCATAAAAGCATTCGAGAGACAGGCCATCTGTTATTTTCATGATATTGGCCTTATGACCGCAGGTAATGCGCCGGGCATTTTTTTCTTCGCCATTTCAAAGGCATACTTGATGACCTGCAGGCTTCCGGGGCGGGTAATAAAACGACGGCTCAGTGCTACATCATGCGTAAGCATATGCTCAACACCGCCATAGGTGTCTTCAATATTTTCACGAACCACGGTGATATCAATCGGGATACCTGCTTTACTGAACACTGTATCTACACCGTGAAGCGTTTGAAAAACCCTTTTATTGGCATAGGTATTCCATGTTTTGCGGGCGGTTACATTCACGCTTTTTACTCCTTTACCTTTTGGCGTTTCCATCGGTCCTTTGAAAAGAATGCCAAGATTCTCTATCGTAATTTTCGCATCCGGGGGTCATGCCGTTGGAAAAACCCTTATCAAAAACCCATTTGCCCATGTCTACGTATTCATACGATAAGGGCACTTTATTAGCCTGAAATACACTGAGTACGGCCTCCATTATTTCGGGACCCTATGCCATCACCTTTTGCAACTGCTATCTTCATAGATTATAATTAAATTTGATCTGAGGTGGCAAAATTAAAGAGGATTCACAGACATCAGTCTTTTTCTTTACTTTTACTAAAACCCCATTTATGAGCAGCATCATCTCCGAAGGTGTACAAGTCAGCGTAGTGACTTTCTACCAGCCTGACTACAGCAACCCGCTGCAGTCGGAGTTTATGTTTGCTTACCGCATCACATTGGAAAATCATAATTCATTCCGATAAAATTGCATCGCCGCAACTGGCAGATATTCGACAGTAATGGCACGCATCGTGAAGTAGAAGGGGAAGGAGTAGTAGGTGTACAGCCTGTATTGAACCCCGGTGAAACATACCAATGTCAGCGGTTGTAATCTCCGCACCGAGATGGGTAAGATGAAAGGTAACTACCAGATGGAGAACCTGAACAGTAAACAAATGTTCGAGGTGGATATTCCTGCCTTTGAGATGATCGTTCCGATGAAGAATAATTAACGTCTTTGCAGAGACTTTCCTGCGTTCTTTAATTTCCCAATGTAAATCAAACGCCCTCTCATCATTATAGTACCCGAAAGTCAGGCTGACTAAAAATGTTTTAAAATCATTTATATCTTCTGTCCGAGGCTTAATTTTTAAACAGGAATTTTTCTTGTACGGGATTTCATGATGCTGATCGCTTCTTCGCGGCTGGCAACATATTATTGATGTTAACGAGGTTATCGGCCAGCTTATCATAGCGCTTTGTAAGGAGATAAGTAAAAATATGCAGGTAATGAATGCCGTCAAATACAATGGCTTTATTTTGAGCAAAATCATCTTTCCTTTTTAAAAACTCTCCCGGCATCTCTGTATAATGCATACCCGGCCGCAGATGATGGATGATATGGTAACCGTCGTTCAGCAAATGGTATTATACTTTGTATTGATGCAGTTGATCGAACCTCGTATAAAGATTACCAGGACTGGTGCTGTCATAAAAGAATGCTGTGTCCAGTTACCCAGCATCATTACAAGCCTTGCGAATAAAAGAGGAATGATAAAGACCAGCAACGTGGCCTGAAGATTAACGAAACACTAGCGATACAAAAAGCGAGATAAATATATTCCCCGAATGTAAACCGCATATACAATTTCTTTCTTTTGCGGTAATACAGGTAGAGAATAGTATTCTTCACGCCTACAAAAAGGGAATTTAAAAAAATACGCCAGGAAGCCTCTTGCACTGTCTCTCTGGTAAGCCATCGTGCTGCTGGTGTCGTCTTCCATATTATTTTCTATATGGTGCATGCCCATATGATGGCTGAAGTAGCCTTCGGGTGCATGGCCAAACAAGGGGCATACGATCCAGGTAATATTGCTGTGTATCCATTGATAAGGCTTTTTAAAACATTTCCGGTGACAGATACAATGAAACATTAACCCAAACCTTCCTTTGAAATATAATTGGGATACGTAGAAATAAGGAATAGCTGCCAGCCACCACCACCAACCCTGCAATAAAGGGGTAAACAGGATGATAGCCACCGGTAAAACCGTGAGATGTATGGTGGTAAGCAGGTAAATAAAAGGAAGGTCCCGTTTGTCATTCATTACACGAAGCCAGAGGCTTATCATACCATGAAAACTTTTCTTTGGGAATGTAACGGGGTCAGAAAGTGAAGCAAGGGTTTCTATATTAATAACGATTTGCCGGACCCTGTTGGCGGTACGCTAAATCCTTTACAAGATAGGTCATTCCCCGCAGTGTTGTTATTTGGGCTTGTACTTTGCTTCTGCGAGTATTTTCTCAGGGTCGGCCTGCATAATCTCTTCCGGGTTCATAGCGGGGTTATTAGTCGCGAATTTCTTTTACGATCTGCCAGCCTATCCATTGACCGATATTGCCCGGCGATAATTTCCTGGGAGAAGACCTGTGTAAAGGGAGCGTCACCGATATAGGTTTGCATGTAGCGGGATTTACGGAGCGCAGTTCTTCATTCTTGATAATATAACTCCACATCAATCCTTCATTTTCTTCGCACCATATTAATTGCTGCTGTGTATACCCGGTTTTAATGGAGTCGGGTGTTTCGGCAGGAATTTGTCCAGCATCCACCATTGTTTCCCTCTTTCGATCATTTGCTCAATCAGCGGTTGCCTTTACTTTTATCAGGAAAAATATCTTCCGTCACTAATTTCATTACATCTCCAATGATATATTCTTTGGAAAAACGACGGGTAAGGTATTGGGGCGCTACATTGGTGATAAAGTATTCATGATTATAAAGAGAAAAATCTTTCCCGAGATAAAACTGGAGACTGATGCCGATAAAATCCTGCCCCATAAAGTCAGGCGTATAATCCCCGTTGCCCATCCGGGCCATATCTCCCTTGAATTCATCGGGCCGACCACCGTAGTAATGGTACGGGGTAACTGGTAAGAAGGGAAATAATATTTTACATATTTAAAAGCCTGTTCGATCTGCTTTTTTACCGGTTCAACACCAGCATATATTTTTTGCGAAGAATCGAATACCTGTTTGTAGCGGCTGTAAAAATCTTTTACGCCGGCATCATCCTGAACGCCTACGATGGTTTGCAGGAAAAGAGGAAGTAAGGTGGGATATTTTACCTGGAGATTGGATACCCCCTTTTCAATGCCTGTGGTATCCATAGCAAAAAAGTCCTGGTCAAATCTTTGTACACCCAGGTCAACTTTAATACCTGATACATCAGGCGCATTTTCATTATTGTTACAGGCCAGGATCAAACCGGCTATAAACAGGGGAACAAAGATCTTTTTCATGGACATTATTAACGAAATGGGTTAGAAAATGTTGCCTGCGAAGATAGGGTTAGTTCAGTTGTCGGGTGTCAGGTGTCGGGTGTCGGGGCATACGTTGATCGTTGTGCGTTGTTTGTTGGCCGTTATGTACACTGTAAAGACCTTACAGGCTAAGGACCGGTCAACGATCAACCAACAACGGCCAACCTCACACCCGACACCCGGCAGCTCACACCTAACACCAGAGACCAGACAACTGTCTTAAATTTGCCCCATGAAGATCGCACTAGCACAGCAAAACTATCATATCGGGAATTTTGAGGATAACAGGAATAAGATCGTCGAAGGCATCCGTTGGGCAAAGCAGGAGGGTGCAGGACCTAGTGGTATTTTCTGAACTCTGTATTTGCGGCTATCCGCGCGGGATTTTCTCGAGTTTGAAGATTTTATCAATAAATGTTACGAGTCAATTGATATCATCAGGGAGCATGCTGATACGATCGGTGTGTTGATCGGCAGCCCGGCCCGCAATCTTATCAGGGAAGGAAAAGACCTGTTCAACGCTGTTTTTCTCCTATATGAAAAAGAAATAAAAGCCGAGATTACACAAGACATTGCTTCCTAACTACGATATATTTGATGAGTACCGCTATTTTGAACCGGCATTCGAATGGAATGTCATGGAGTTTAAAGGAAAAAAACTCGCAGTCACCATTTGTGAGATATCTGGAATATGGGGGATAACCCTTTGTACAGGATCACGCCCATGGAAAAACTGATGCCCTATAAGCCGGATGTGATGATCAACCTTTCGCTTCTCCTTATAACTATGCGCAGGATGTGGTAAGAAACAGTATTGTAAAAGCGCACACGTAAAGTACCAGCTACCGATGCTGTATTGCAATACAGTAGGATCCCAGACAGAAATTGTCTTGACGGCGGCAGTCTTATCTATGATATCACGGGAGTAAGATAAAGGAGATGAAATATTTTGAAGAAGATTACCAGGTATTCGGACCTGGCACAGCTCTCCCGAAAATCAGGTTCTTCAAAAGCCTCTCCCATCGGGGAAGATGCAGAGGGAACTTATTATTACTCCGCCAAAGAAGCCGGAGATGGCGTAAACACACTCGATTATCTTCGATGAAAAGAATATTGATGAAATATACCATGCGCTTATACTCGGTATAAAGGATTATTTCAGAAAAATGGGTTTCACCAAAGCGATATGGGTTCTTCCGGTGGCATAGACAGCGCTGTTACCCAGGCATTGGCCGTTGCGGCTTTGGGTAAGGAGAATGTAAGGGCTATACTCATGCCTTCGCAGTATTCCTCCTCACATTCAGTATCGGATGCGGAAGTACTGAGCAGGCATCTTGACAATCCTTATGACATCGTTCCTATTAAAAATATCTATGATGCTTTCCTGGCGGAATTAAAACCGATCTTCAAAGACCTCCCGTTCAGCGTAGCGGAAGAAAATATACAGAGCCGGACAGAGGCAACCTGCTGATGGCAGTAGCAAACAAATTCGGATATATTTTGCTGAATACTTCGAATAAAAGCGAATTGGCTACAGGCTACGGTACGTTATATGGTGATATGGCGGGAGGCCTGAGCGTATTGGGCGATACGTATAAAACGCAGGTATATGCATTGGCAAAATATATCAACAAAAAGAAAGAGATCATTCCTGCAGGTGTTATTACAAAAGCTCCGTCTGCAGAATTGAGGCCTGATCAGAAAGACAGTGATAGTTTACCTGAATATGATACGCTTGATCGCTTGTTATACGAATACATTGAATTGCGAAAAGGACCGAAAGAGATCATTGCAAAAGGGTTTGATAAGGCACTGGTTGACCGGGTGCTGAAAATGGTCAATAACAATGAATACAAAAGAAACCAGTTCTGCCCGATCATCAGGGTCAGCTGCAAAGCATTTGGAGTAGGAAGAAGGGTGCCGATCGTTGGTAAATACCTTTCCTGATGCTTAATGTTTAAATGTTACCTGTATCGTCTGTGCAGGATAAGGCGATATGGTTACCTGTTGTGAGAGCACAAGATTGGTTTTCGTTGAGCGATACGATCGTAAAATCAGGTGATCCTCCTGTGAATAAAGTGAAAGAAAGGTGAAGCACTGTTTCACTGCTTTGAAAAGCCCAGTTAAAAGTGCCCGGAGCAGCCGGAGAGCATATCGCAGTTCCTTCAGCAATAGTTCCGGATAAATTAGCGGCGAAAGTTATCACATTGTCAGCATAGCAGGCCAATAAAGGATTGGTGGATATATCACCCGGCAACAGGCTTGAACTGGCACTTTGCAACTTCCAGGGGCCCTGGGCAATTAATTCCGTTTTAGTTTTTGCAGACCCCGGATCGCTGTCTTTTCCGCAACCGGATATAAAAAATAAAGAAAGGGCAATAAAGATAAAGTGAGGATTGTTTTCGCATAAATAGAGGATTACAGGCTTAAAAATAATCAATATTGTCGTGAAATATAGGGTAGAAATACGGCGTTTTTGTATAGTATTTTTTGTTCATTTGATTATCGGCAAATAATTTGCTAACCCATAGTTCGTATTTTGTGCCACATAAATAAATCCCATGCTAAAAACCGCAGACGATATCCGCCAGTTAAACGAACGGATCAGCCACGCCAGCCTGTTCGTTGATAAGTTAAGAGAAGAAGTAGGTCATGTGATAGTGGGGCAAAGCCATATGCTCGACCGTCTTCTCATCGGCCTGCTGAGCAATGGTCACGTATTACTGGAAGGCGTCCCGGCTTGGCGAAAACACTAACCATAAAATCACTGGCGACGGCCATACATGCAAAATTCAGCCGTATCCAGTTTACGCCTGATCTCTTACCCGCAGATGTGATCGGCACCCCTGATCTATAACCAGCAAAAAAATGAATTTGTGGTTCGTAAGGGGCCCATCTTCGCCAATTTTGTTTTGGCTGATGAAATAAACCGCGCCCCGGCCAAAGTGCAATCTGCGCTGCTGGAAGCCATGCAGGAAAGACAGGTCACGAATTGGGCGATTCAACATATAAACTGGACGAGCCATTTCTTGTACTGGCTACTCAAAATCCCCTGAACAGGAAGGCACTTATCCATTGCCCGAAGCGCAGGTTGACCGTTTCATCATGAAAGTAGTGGTTAATTATCCCAGGATGCATGAAGAGCAAATGATCCTTCGGCAGAATGTACAGGGAGCAGGGTTTGCTCCTATAAAACAAGTAGTATCTGTACAGGAAATAGCCAGCGCAAGAGACCTGGTATAACAGGTGTATATGGATGAAAAAAATTGAACAGTATATCCTCGATATAGTTTTTGCCACAAGAACCCCTGAAAAATATAAACTGGAAAAGCTAAAACCACTGATCTCTTATGGCGCATCACCAAGGGGAAGCATCAGCCTGGCTTTAGCCGCAAAATCACAGGCATTCCTGAATAAAAGAGGATTTGTAATACCCGAAGATGTACGAAGCATCTGTTATGATGTATTAAGGCATCGTCTCGGACTCACATACGAAGCCGAAGCAGCAAGTATTAATGTGGAAGGAGTGATAGAGGAGGTGCTGAAGCAGATAAATGTACCATAATCGGGTGCCGGGTGTGTGGTGCCAGTTGTCAGGGTATTAATAATAATGATTTCAAATGGGAAGCGACGAGGTATAGAACGTATAAAGAATTAGATGTTTGGGTAAAGTCAAGAATGCTTGTGAAAGAAATTTATATCATTACTATGAATTTTCCGAAGGAAGAAATATATGGGCTTGTATCACAGATCAGGCGATGTGCGGATCTGTTCCATCAAACATAGCAGAAGGATATGGACGGCAATATAAAAAGGAAACCTATCCATTTTTTACATATTGCCCACGGTTCTCTTTATGAATTAGAAACTCACTTATTATATCATGTGATTTAAAATACATTTCCGAAACCAGGCTCAATGAACTCTTGCCGATGCTGGAAGAGGGCAGGAAACTTTTAAGTGGCCTGATCAGTTATTTTGAAAAAAATGATAAATTAAAATAATAATAATAATGATAACTCGTTTCCGACACCCGGCAGCTGACACCTGACCACCTGATATGCTTACAACCGCTGAAATATTAAAAAAAGTCCGCCTCCTTGAGATCAAAAGCAAGAAGCTGACCAGTGACCTGTTCACCGGCGAGTATCATAGTGCTTTTAAGGGAAAGGGTATGTCTTTTAAAGAAGTGCGGGAGTATGCGGCGGGAGATGATATACGGTTTATTGACTGGTGTATCGGCAAGATTCGGTCATCCTTTCAGTAAGGTGTTTGAAGAAGAAAGAGAATTAACGGTGATGTTGCTGGTAGATATAAGCGGCAGTTCATTGTTTGGTACTGTCAATGCCACCAAAAAGGATATTATTACCGAGATCGGCGCTGTGTTAAGTTTTTCGGCAGTGAACAATGCCGATAAAATAGGAGTGATCTTTTACAGCGATAAAGTAGAGGCCTATATTCCTCCCAAAAAAGGAAGACAGCATGCTTTGTACATTGTACGTGAATTGCTGAGTAAAGAACCAAAAAGCAAAGGAACACAGGTTGGTTCGGCACTTAAGTTTTTTAATAATGCCACGAGGCAAAAAAGTATTGCATTTATCCTGAGTGATTTCCTGGATGCCGATTATGAAGCCGCATTACGCGTTGCTGCCAGGAAGCATGATATAATTGGTATGAAGATCTACGATAAAATGGATATGGAATTACCCAATGCGGGCTTACTGCAGGTAGAGGATGCAGAATCCGGGAATACAAAATGGGTAGACAGCAGTAATGCGCTGGTAAGATACCAGTACCAGCAGGAGTTTTTCAGGGTAACGGAATATAGTACACAGACATTTAAAAAAGCAGGCAGCGACCTGTTGCATATACGCACAGAAGAAGATTATGTAAAAGTGCTGCAGAAATTCTTTATCAGCCGGAACCGCTGACTACCGCACACTTCAGATCAATGAACAGAGCCCATTCCTATAAAGCCATCTATATCCTCCTTTTCCTGTTAACAGGATTATATGCGGGTGCGCAGCAAAGAACAACGATCAGGGCTGCCGTTGATAAGAATAAGATACTTATCGGGGAACCTGTTCAGCTGACACTGGAAGCAGATATTCCTGAAAACGAAGCCATCCACTTTTTTACCATTGATACCCTGCCGCATTTTGAAATTTCATCCAGGCAAAAGATTGACACGTCGAATACCAGCGAGGGTACTTTTCTCAAACAAATCATCTTTATCACCAGCTTTGATTCGGGTCACTGGGTGATACCTTCTTTTGTATTCGCTGAGGGTGTTGCAACGGATTCGATACCGGTGGATGTTGTTTTTTCTGCATTTAATCCCGAACAGGATTATCATGATATAAAGGATATTATCGAAGTAAACCCGGAGAAGAAGAAGGAAAAATGGTGGCTGTGGTATGCGATCGGCGGCGGCGTATTACTGGTAATTGTTTTGCTGATATATTTTCTAAGAAAGAAAAAGCCGGTTGTGCGGGTCCCGGTGGCGGCTATTGAGCCATACGAGGAAGCAATGAAGCAATTGGAAAAACTGCTGCATGAAAAGATGGGACAGTAAACAGTATTATTCATCACTGGTAGATATTTTCAGGATGTATGTGCTGAAGAAAAAAGGGATTCATTCATTGCAAAAGACCACGGATGATATTGTCGTACAGTTGAAAAGTATTCCGGTCGGAAAAGAACAATTCGATAAATTGTCACAGGCCCTGCGGCTGAGTGATTTTGTAAAATTTGCCAAATATATTCCGTCGGGGGATGATGACAGGCATGCTTTTGATGCTATTAAAACAACGATCACCGCGATAGAACAAATTAAGTGATGCTGTACAATTGGTTAAAAGAAATTGATTTTGCCCAGCCATTGGTGTTCGCACAGTTTGTGTGGATACCTGTTCTCATATGGTGGTATGTAAAAAAGTACAATAAAAAGCAGGCAACGATAAAAGTATCATCTGTACAGGCTTTCAATGTTTCATCTGCAAAGAGCCGTTTTCCGCCACCTGCCATTTATCTTACGGCTATTGGCTATCAGTTGCCTGGTACTGGCATTGGCGCGGCCGCAAAAAAGAAATGACCAGTCGCAAACACAGGGAGAAGGGATAGATATTGTATTATGTATGGATGTAAGCGGCAGTATGAGTTCCCGCGATATTTTGCCATCGCGGCTCGAGGTAGCTAAAGAAGTAGCGGCCGAGTTTATCAGGAGCCGCCCGGTTGACAGGATCGGTATCGTTATTTTTTCGGGGGAAGCATTCACGCAGGTGCCGCTGACGACAGATAAGAATACACTTTTGGAACAGATACAATCTCTCGAAAGCAGAAAATATCTTTCGGATGGAACGGTGATCGGCGAAGGCTTAGCTACCGCTGTTGACAGGTTGTCTGAAAGTGAGGCTAAAAGTAAAGTGATCATCCTGCTAACCGATGGCAAAGAAGATCCGCCCGAAACAAGACTGATAGATCCGCTGACAGCACTGGAGATCGCTAAAGCCAAAGGGATCAGGGTGTACGCTATCGGTATGGGCGCTATGCCTTCTACGATTGTAGAACGGGAGGGAGGCACTACTGTACCGGCAGGTAAGAATCCTGCGAGTGATTTTATAGATGTGGAGTTGCTGCGTAATATCGCTGAGCAAACCGGTGGCCGGTATTTCCGAGCCAAAGACAAAGAAGCGTTACAATTCATCTATGAGCAGATAGATAAACTGGAAAAATCAAAAGTGGAGATATCTTCTTATAAACGCTATGAAGAAAGGTTTTTACCATTTATATTGGCGGCATTAATTTTTCTTGCTCTTGAAATGCTGCTGCGGTTTACCATTTTCAGAAAATTCCCCTGATGAATAATGTATCATTGACAGGATGCCTTTGCCATTCGGTTTGCTGACCGGTAAATTTGATAACGGAGTGGAAAACGATTTTACAGCAATAATAGAATTGGTACAACAACAGGGATGATTAGCGGTTGAATTCTTTTTTCATTTCTTTAAATCTTTCATTGATCAGCTTTGATCCGTCGGTGTCCAGGTTTTCAAAGTAAAATATCTTATCGCCCATCTGCCTTGATAAATGATTGGTGACGGAATCAATTGTCCTGCCTGTTGCAAAATGAGTAAAAAATTCATGGGCCTGCGCAGGTATTTCCCTGTCAATAAAAATAAGATGTTTCATTTGCAAACGGCCGGGTATCCAAAGTAAAAAAGAACCATTAGTGCTGATGACTTTGTCCTTGAAATACGTTTCTTTTCCATAAAATTGTAAAGCACCTGCCTGGCCGTAATTACTGCAAAAAATAGTTGTATTGGCCTTTGAAGAATCAGGAAGGCTGTTGAAAAATCTTTCTGTTTTTTCTGTCAGTTCTTTCCAGCCGAGCATATCGGCAAAATCCTGGGATAGCTCATGGTATTGCTGATCTTCCCATTTATGTTTAAAGTCGTGTCGTTTATTAAATGCAGCCAGTTTTTCCGGCTGGTAGACCGGCAATAAAAGAGGAAAAATAAGACAGGTAAACCCGATGATAAGTATACACATTACATACCGTATCCAATGCCTTTTGCCTGACCATGCTTCCCAGGCTACAGCGCCGGCTGCTATCAGCATAGGATAAGCGCCGAGTGCATAATAACTTTTCCCTCTTCCAAACATTAATAATACGACTACGAATAACCAGGCGAAACCAATAAAACGCCATTGAGATTGTCTAAAGATCCATAATAAACCGCCGGTCCATACAAGTACAACGCTAATAACATCATGAACTGGTCTTTGATAAAGCCAGACGGGCTGATGAATTTTAACTGCGTTTCCTGCAGTTCTTCCATATGGTGTATCAATGGCCAGTTATGCTGGTACTGCCACCCTACATTAGGGATAATGATCAGCAGCCCAACCAGCGCAGCGGTATAGAATTTCTTTTCAAGAAATATCTTCCGGTGTTTTGAGATCAGTAAGGCCAGTAACAAACTGGCTGCAAAGAATACAATAGAATATTTGCTCCAGCATCCCAGTGCCAGGCTGATAATGAAGGCGTATAAAAATTTTGATTGTTTGTCATTAATGTACCGCATAAGACAATAAACCGTCAGCGTCCAGAAAAATACATCCAGGAAATTGGGCTGAAAGAGAAAATGCATTCTTACATAAGCACCTGTTAGCAAACCCAGGCCTGCCAAAAATTGCGCGAACTTTTTACCGCCCAGTTCCGCAGTAATGAGGCAGGTAACAATTAATGTAGCGGCGCCAAACAAACAAGGCCAGCATTTGATCCAGAACTCGGAGCCGCCCAGCCACGAAGAAATCATGGCGAGATAAGAAAGAAGAGGGGGGATTTTCTAAATATCCAAAATCGAAATGCAATCCCTGCTGATAGTATAAATATTCATCCCGCTGAAGTTCGTAAACAGGAGATTGTAAAAGAAACGGGAGAACGAATTTGATAATGGCCAGGATAATTATTATCATCCAGGCGGGTGAAACTTTTCTCATTGCCTGTCAAGATACAAATGAAATATTGCCTGCCAATTTTATCCTGCATTAAATGCGGGAAACGGCTTTGCTGATCCGGGTGACCGTTTCTTCCCTGCCCAGTATTTCAGCGATTTCGAAAACGCCCGGGCCAAATTTGCCTCCTACTAACATGATACGAAGAGGCAGCAATACTTCGCCTGGTTTTACCTGGTTGGCCGCAGCTATTTCTTTGAAATTATTTTCAAGCGTATGAGCGTTCCAGTCATTGTTCAACTCAAAATTTCTTATTATTTCTGCAAAGAATAATTGTTTTGCTTCGTTCCATTTCGGTTTTACAGCATTGATATCATATTGCTCCGGCATTTTAAAAAAGAAAACAGATTGGTCATAAAAATCCGTCAGTACCGTACACCGTTCTTTTACCAGCCCTATTACTTTATCCAGCAACGCTTCACCTGTAACTGTAATACCTTTTTCTGCAAGGAGATTTCTCACTTCCAACCTCAAATTTCCAACCTCCAACCTCTTTATCCATTCATGATTGAACCATTTCGCTTTTTCATAATCAAATTTGGCTCCGCCGCTATGCACTCTTTCAATAGAAAATTTTTCTACAAGTTCTTCTTTTGAAAAGATCTCCTGTTCCGTACCATCATTCCAGCCCAGTAATGCCAGCAGGTTAATAAAAGCTTCGGGTAAAAATCCCTTTTCTTTGAATCCTTCTGTCAATTCACCGGTCTTGGGATCGCTCCAGCTCATAGCAAAAACAGGGAAGCCATATTTAGCGCCATCTCTCTTGCTCAGTTTTCCATTGGGCCGAGTATCAGAGGCAGGTGCGCCCAATGCGGCATATTGTCAAGGCCGAATAAATATTTCCATAGCAAAACATGAACAGGAGCGCTCGGTAGCCATTCTTCACCCCGGAAAGCATGGGTGATCTTCATTAAATGATCGTCTACAACGACAGCCAGGTGATAGGTAGGCATACCATCGGCTTTCAGCAATACCTTATCATCTACTACCGACGTATCAAAACTTACCTCGCCGCGTATCATATCGGTAAAAGAAACTATTTCCTGTTCCGGTAGTTTTATACGGATAACATGGCGGGTGCCGTCACCGAGTAATTTTTTTACTTCGTCAGCAGGGAGCGTTAGTGAGTTCCGCATTTTCATACGGATAATATGATCGTATTGCGGAGAAGGGTTTTGTTCTGTTTTAAAATCATGCCTCATCTTTTCCAGTTCTTCAGGCGTATCAAAGGCATAATAAGCATGATCATCGTTTATCAACTGTTCCGCATACTGGCGGTAAGTGGCTTTTCTTTCACTCTGGCGATAAGGGCCGTAGCCGCCGCCATGGAGCGGGCTTTCATCTGGTTCAAGGCCTGCCCCATTTCAGGCAATTAAAAATATACTGCTCTGCTCCGTCTACATACCGCGACTGGTCTGTATCCTCGATACGAAGTATAAAGTCGCCGCCATGTTTTCTGGCGAACAGATAATTATATAAAACCGTTCTTACGCCGCCGAGATGTAAGCCACCCGTCGGACTGGGCGCAAAACGAACCCGTACTTTTTTATTCATAAGCTGCAAAGATAACGGAGGAGAGGAGAAGGGGCAAAGTATGGCGGACAGGCGGTGCCTCATTTTCAATTTTGACTTGGGCACGGAGAGCCCAAAGTTTTTTATTTCTGTATTCTCTCATCTGGTGTATCCCTCTGCGGTCCTCTTTATCTCTGTGGTGCTCTGTGTTCCCCCAAGACCAAATTAGCAGCAAACGTATATACTGAACATACTGCAGCGTCTTGTACCTTGTTGCTTATCTTGTACCTTGTGCCTTTTCTATGAATTACTTTGTAAAGACCCCCTGGTGGCTGAAAAAGATCTATCCTTCTTATACCTGGAATATTAAGACGGAGGAGAAAGTGATCTATCTCAGTTTTGATGACGGGCCGCATGAACAGGCCACACCGTTTGTATTGGATGAGTTAAAGAAGTATAATGCAAAAGCCAGTTTTTTCTGCATCGGCAAAAATGTAGCCGCTCATCCTTCTTTATATAAACGAATACTGGAAGAAGGGCATACCGCCGGCAATCATACTTATCATCACCTGAACGGATGGAAAACACCGGATGAGCAATATCTTAAAGATGTAGCAGAGGCTGCAAAGATCATAGACTCTTCTTTATTTCGCCCTCCGTATGGAAGGATCAGATCATTCCAGGCAAAGAATATTACTGCGGCTATGAAGAATACATCAGCAAAGATCATAATGTGGGATGTATTAAGCGGGGATTTCGATCAGGCTATTACAAAAGATCAATGCCTGCAGAATGTTGTCTTAAACACAAAGCAAGGTTCCATTGTTGTTTTTCATGATAGTGAAAAAGCATTTCCGTTATTGGAGTTTTGTTTACCCAATACATTAAAATTTTTTTCTAAAAAGGGATTTCGTTTTGAGGGATTGTTAAAGCCGGGAGATAATACAGAAAAAAACGTATCTGTTAAGAATTGAATACAAACGACTGGGACTCATATAAAAAAGTTAGGGCCTGGGTAGAAACCCTGGCCCGTTTTTAATCCGTACCCTATGAAAACTGGTTTAAAGGTATAATATTTTTTAATTAATCCAAACTAATTTCAACTTGTTTGAAAATGAAATGTTTGCGTGTTTATGCCGGATTCGGCACTTCATATCAGTATGAGAATAATTGATACACACTCCCATATCTACCTGGATGAGTTTAGCACCGATCTGCCGGGCTTAGTAGAAAAGTCTGATAAAGTGGGAGTTATAAATGTGCTAATGCCTGCTATAGACTCAGCTACACACACGAAAATGCTGGACACAGAGCAGCGATTTCCATCATTTTGCACCAGTATGATGGGCCTGCACCCTTGTTCGGTTAAGGAAAACTACGTGGATGAATTAAATATCGTTGAAGGCTGGTTAGCCAAAAGAAAATTTATTGCTATAGGTGAAACAGGCCTTGACTTTTACTGGGACCTCCATTTTAAGGATCAGCAGTATGATGCTTTTCAACGGCAGATAGACTGGGCGTTACAATATGATATCCCTGTTGTTATTCATTCACGTAATTCTACGGATGAATGTATCCGGATGGTATCAAAGAACCAGAAGGGTACATTAAAAGGAGTATTCCATTGTTTCTCTGGTTCACCGGAACAGGCCCAGCAAATAATTGACCTGGGTTTTTATGTGGGGATCGGTGGTGTAGTCACGTTTAAAAATGGTGGTTTGGATAAAGTCATGAAGGATATTGACCTTCAACACGTGGTGCTGGAAACAGATGCGCCTTACCTGGCACCTGTGCCTTTTCGGGGTAAACGAAATGAGCCGGCCTATATCAGCTATGTCGTACAAAAGCTGGTTGAGATCAAAGGAACAGATAGTGAGGAAATAGCAACTATCACAACTGCCAATGCTCAAAAATTATTCGGTCTCTAGGGACTGAACCCGTATTTTTGCAACCCCCAAAAGGAGGCTTATCTTATTTTCTTTGGGGTAAAGAATATATAAGAGAGAAATGTTTTTTAAGTCAATAGATGGATATAACTGGCTTAAGGAACAAAAAATAAGATAAAGGAGACTTGTCCGAGTGGTTGTCCGAAGGACTCCTTTGGAGAAGGAGTACGCTTGGAAAGTGTGTATACGGGGAAAATGTGTTAACAGATGGTATTTTACTATGCGTATATGCTAAAAAGCCTGAAAGATGGCAAATACTACTATGGTAGTTGCGAAGATTTAGAAAAGAGATTTTCGGAGCATAATGCGGGTAAAGTAAAAGCTACAAAATTCAGGAAGCCATTTGTTATTCATTATTTTGAGAAATTTGAAACGAGATCCGGGGCATATAAGAGAGAAATGTTTTTTAAGTCAATAGATGGATATAACTGGCTTAAGGAACAAAAAATAAGATAAAGGAGACTTGTCCGAGTGGTTGAAGGAGCACGCCTGGAAAGTGTGTATACGGGAAACCGTATCGAGGGTTCGAATCCCTCAGTCTCCGCCTTCGCTCGCCGAAGCTTTAGTGCAGGCGGGCTTTTTATTTTTATAGCACTCTTATGAAGAAAAGATTACTTTAAGTAAGATTATTATCCTGAAGTACCTACAAATGCTAAAATAGTATCAATATAAGAGTTGATTTTTAGGCAAATTTGTTTTGAAATCAATGATATGACTGCTTTGCCAAAACTCCTGTTCATCACCGCCTGCATTTTTTTTATCTCTCCGGCTATTTCCATTGCCCAGGCAGGCGATAATTATACAAAAACCAGCGATGGTATTATTATATACCCGGCTTATGATGGACCGGAACAGGCAAAAGCTATAAAGCTGCAGGTGATAAATGATCATATAATCCGTGTAATAGCCAGCCCCCAGAAAGAATTTCAGGTGATAAAAAGCCTTGTTACCGTTTACAAAACGATCAGCCTGCCGGAATGGGATCTTTTTCGCAACGATGATAAGACAAGTATCACGTTAAAAACAAAGGCGATCAGTGCAGTTGCCAACCTGGTAACAGGCCATGTAATTTTTTATAATGCAGAGGGCAGAGAGATCATTGCTGAAAAAGCAAGGGGTCGCACCCTGGAGCCTGTTGTTTTTGAAGGAGAAAGAACTTATACCATTAACCAGCATTTTGAAACTACAAAGGACGACGCATGGTATGGTCTTGGTCAGCACCAGGATGGGTTAATGAATTATAAAAGCTACCAGGTATTTCTTTTTCAGAATAATACTGAGGTAGCTGTTCCATTTCTTATTTCTAAAAATAATTATGGTATTCTCTGGGATAATAACTCGATCACCAAAGCAGGAGATACACGCAGCTATCATGATCTTTCTTCCTTACAGCTTTTCTCAAAAGATGACCAGCCGGGATGGCTGACCGCTTCCTACTATAATGATAAGAATAAGCCCGGCGAAATGCTGATGCAAAAAGCAGCGTCAGGTATCAACTATGAATACCTGAATGAATCAAAATTGTACCTGCCTGCCGAATTTAAACCAGCAAATGGTTTTATAAAATGGGAGGGAAGTATGACCAGTGGTATAACAGGTATACATAAATTAAGGGTCAGCTATGCCGGTTATATGAAAGTGTGGATAGATGGAAAATTATTATTGGATCGCTGGAGACAAGCATGGAATCCCGGCACCGCTATTTTAGATATTGCTTTTGAAAAAGATAAAAAACTACCGGTAAAGATCGAATGGATACCCGATGGCGGTGAATCATATACCAGTTTCAAATGGCTTGAGCCGGTTGATAGTAAAGACGAGAATGATCTTGGTTTTTTATCCGAAGCGGGCAAACACATGGATTACTATTTCATTTATGGTAAAAGCATGGATGAAGTGATCAGTGGTTACAGAACATTGACGGGTAAAGCTACCATGCTGCCGGTGTGGACACTGGGTTTCTGGCAAAGCCGCGAACGGTATAAAACACAAACGGAGATATTGAATACGGTACAGGAATTCAGGAAAAGAAAAATTCCACTGGATAATATTGTGTTGGACTGGAGCTACTGGAAGCAGGATGACTGGGGCAGCCAGGAATTTGACGCATCCCGGTTTTCCAGCCCAGACAGTATGATTAAGGTATTGCATGAAAAATATAATGCCCGTTTAATGATCTCGGTATGGCCCAAGTTTTATGAAGGTATCAGCGCCTACAATGAATTTGATAAGAATGGCTGGTTATACAAACGAAATATCGCTGACCGTCAGCGCGACTGGATAGCCCAGGGCTATGTTTCTACTTTCTATGATGCGTTTAATGAAAATGCGCAGAAAGGTTTCTGGAACCTTCTTCATAATAAACTATATAAAAAAGGAGTAGATGCCTGGTGGATGGATGCCAGTGAACCTGATATTTTATCTAACGTAGATCCTCAGCG
Organism: Bacteroidota bacterium; assembly: GCA_037200265.1. GTDB lineage: Bacteria > Bacteroidota > Bacteroidia > Chitinophagales > Chitinophagaceae > VBAT01. Next base: position 53,069 of record JBBCIL010000031.1, on the reverse strand, counting down.
AAGAAAGCAACAGATGTACCCGCTTGCAACAGGCATGACTTCGGAATACCTGAATGGGTATCCATTGATGAACGCAAAAGGTATCTACGAAGGACAGCGGTCTGTTGATCCCAATAAAAGAGTTTTCATTCTTACCCGCTCGGGTTTCTCCGGCATGCAGCGTTATGCAGCCGCTACCTGGAGTGGCGACATATCGAGCCGGTGGCATGATATGAAACTACAGATAGCAGCTGGCCTGAATTTTTCCATGTCAGGATTGCCTTACTGGACAATGGATATTGGTGGCTTTGCCGTGGAAAGAAGATTTGAACAACCGGATGCTGAAACTTTGGAAGAATGGAGAGAGATGAATGCACGCTGGTACCAGTTCGGCGCATTTGTTCCTTTGTTCAGGGCGCATGGTCAATACCCTTTCAGGGAAATGTATAATATATCCCCGGAAGATCACTCCTGTTATAAAAGCATGCTGTACTATGATAAGCTTCGTTACCGGTTGCTGCCTTATATCTATTCGCTGGCAGGACAAACTTATCATCATGACTATACTATCATGCGCGGCCTGGTCATGGATTTTGGAACAGACGATGCCGTTAAAAATATTGCCGATCAGTATATGTTTGGCCCGGCTTTATTGATCAATCCTGTTTATAACTACAAGCAGCGGGTACGCCAGGTATATTTACCCAAAGGACAGGGCTGGTATGATTTGTATACAGGGCAATACACAGAAGGCGGACAAACTATCAATGCCGCCGCAGTGTATGAAAGAATTCCCATTTTTGTAAAAGCAGGATCTGTTATTCCTTATGGCCCGGCCCTGCAGTACACAACTGAAAAGAAAGCAGATACCATCACACTTTGTGTCTATGCAGGAAAGGACGGGGAGTTTTCATTATATGAAGACGAAGGGTTAAATTATAATTATGAGAAAGGCCTGTATGCAACGATCAGGCTTAACTATACCGATGCTGCTAAGACAATTACAATAGATAAAAGGGAAGGCGAATTTCCGGGGATGCTGACAAAAAGGTATTTCAGGATAAAATATATCACAAAAGAAAAGGCGCTACCGTTGGAGACTGATAAAAAAGATGGCATCCTTATAAAATACAATGGAGCTAAACAAACTGTTTCTCTTAAATAAGTAATGGCAAAATAATGAGGTCATACCTGCCTTTTGTATTGTTGTTGCTCTTTGCAGCGATCACCAATAGCACTATTGCCCAAAGCGGAGCAAGAGTTCACCAGTCTTTTAACAGCAGCTGGAAATTTTATTTGGGCAATGCAGAAGATGCTGAAAAGCCTTCTTTTGATGATGACACCTGGCGCAATATTGACCTTCCGCATGACTGGAGTATCGAATTGCCTTTTGATAAAGATAGTCCGACCGGCACTGGTGGCGGAGCATTACGCGGAGGTACAGGCTGGTACCGGAAAACATTCTCGTTACCCAATTCCGTTAAAGGAAAGTATATCGCTATCACATTCGATGGCATCTACCGGAATAGTGAAGTTTGGCTTAATGGCCTTCTTGTTGGCAAAAGACCCAATGGTTACATCTCTTTTCAGTACGATCTTTCTCCTTATTTAAAATTTGGTAATGCGAAGAATGTTATCGTTGTAAAGGCGGATAATTCGCAACAGCCCAATTCAAGATGGTACTCCGGATCGGGCATTTACCGGAATGTATGGCTGACGATCACCGACAAATTGCATATCGCATACAATGGTACGTATATTACAACACCGGAAGTAAGCAAACAATCTGCTACTGTTAATCTTGCGCTTACAATAGAAGTGCCATTGGATAAGCGCGGTATCTCCGCTTCAACGATCCTGTACACAAAAGAAGGAAAACAGGCAGCAAAGTTAGTATCTCCTGTTCCTTCCCTGCAGGATACACCGGTTACAGTAGCACAAAAATTTATGCTGTCCAATCCTGTTTTATGGTCAGTTGATAACCCTTATTTGTATAAAGCGGTAACGCAGCTTATTTCAAACGGCCGGGTGGTTGATGAGTACACTACTTATTTTGGTATCAGGTCATTTGTTTTTGATATTGATAAAGGGTTTTTACTGAATGGACAACATGTTAAGATAAGGGGTGTTTGTAACCACCACGATCTTGGCTGTCTCGGCACGGCCATTAATAAAAGCGCATTGCAAAGACAATTGCAGTTACTGAAAGATATGGGTTGCAATGGCATCCGTACATCACACAACCCGCCTGCGCCTGAGCTGCTTGATCTCTGTGATGAAATGGGCTTTATTGTAATGGATGAAGCCTTTGATATGTGGAAAAAGCAGAAATCGAAATATGATTATCACCTCGATTGGGATCAGTGGCACCGCAAAGATCTTGTTGACCAGATCGAAAGAGACAGGAACCATCCTTCAGTTTTTATATGGAGCGTGGGCAACGAGCTACAGGAGCAATGGGGAAAAGATGATGATGTTTCAGGCAGCACTATTTTAAAGGAACTGGTGGAGATCGTAAAAGAAACTGATCCGACAAGACCAACTGTTACGGCGAATAATGAAGTAAATAAATGGAGCCGCTTATTATCAGCCAACTCAGCAGATATGATTGGTTATAATTACAATCATAGAATATGGGATAGTGTTTTTTACCGCTGGGGACGAAAACCGTTTATTGTAACGGAGTCAGTGTCTTCATTAACTACCAGAGGCCATTATGATATGCCGAGCGATAGTATCCGCCGCTGGCCATTGAGTTGGGACAAACCTGTAGAAAATGCCAACCCTGATCTTACTTGTTCGGCTTATGATAATTGTTCGGCGCCGTGGGGCAGTACGCACGAGGAAACGATGAAAGTATTTGAAAAGTACGATCATATATCAGGCATGTATATATGGACAGGTTTTGATTACCTCGGCGAGCCTACTCCCTATCCCTGGCCGGCGCGCAGTTCTTACTTTGGTATCATTGACCTTGCCGGTTTTCCCAAAGACGTTTACTATATGTATCAAAGTATATGGACGGATAAACCTGTACTGCATATTCTCCCCCATTGGAACTGGAAAGAAGGGCAAACCATTGACGTGTGGGCCTATTATAATAATGCAGATGAAGTAGAGCTGTTTTTAAACGGGCAATCATTAGGAGCAAAGAGAAAATCAGGAGATGATCTGCATGTAATGTGGCGGTTGCCTTTTAAGACCGGCGTATTAAAAGCTGTTTCAAGAAGAAATGGAAAAATCGTTTTAACCAAAGAAATAAAAACTGCGGGAAGTCCTGCTAAAATTATTCTTGAAAGCAATAAGAAAATAATCAGCAGCAAAAATAACGACCTGGATTTTGTGACGGTGAAAGTTGTTGATAAGGATGGTAACCTGGTGCCGGATGCAGACAACCTTGTTCATTTCTCCGTTGACGGAGGCACTATCGCCGGTGTTGATAACGGTTCGCAAACAAGTATGGAATCATTCAAAGACAATAAACGAAAAGCTTTTAATGGTCTTTGTCTTACAGTAGTAAAACCAACTGATAAGAATGGCGTAATCACATTCAGGGCCACATCTGAAGGATTGAAAACGGCCGCGATCAGTATTACAGTAAAATAATGCAGGTAAAGATTACCAGTTAGTGGCCTGGTCTGCATTCATTCTTTCGGATACATCTTCCGGCTGATGCTCCTGCCAGTCGGGGTCATATTTTACAAACCAGGATATCCAGAGACTGCGTGATAAACGCATTAGCCAGGGTTGCATGCATAATAAAAGCACGGCGTTAGATCCCATCCACCAGAAAAAGCGGTTATCATCCGTTGACAAGCCGATGATCAGCCACCATACTATCAGGCTCGCTATGCTAAATGCAACCGTCAATACATAACTAACGTAGCTGGTACCATAATAAAAACCTACCTCGATCTCAGTAGCCTGCGCGCAAACAGGACAGTTTTTATTCATCTGCATGTTCTTTTTCAAATTGAAGCTGACAGGGTTTTGAAATAGCTTTCCCTCGCGGCAGCGGGGACAACGGCAGCCGAATACAGATGATAAATAACCACGACTTACTTTTTTTTCCGGCATCTCTATATGAATTGATCAATGAATTTTTGCGACTGCAAAGTTCGTGTATTCTAATTGATTTATAGTGGGAGATTAATGCGGCAGCCTGTCCCGGAAACGGCCATACACCCACGTACCGGCTATTGCGCTCAGCAGGCTTATAATAATAACAGTAGCACCTGTACCGATCTGTGCAAATAATGGTCCCGGGCAGGCGCCGGTCAATGCCCAGCCAAAACCAAACAGTAAGCCTCCATAGATATTCCCTTTATTGACCTTTTTGGAAATAAACTCAATGGGCTCATTATAAATGGTTTTGATCTTATATTTCTTAATTAACCATACCGAGATCATACCTGTAGCTACCGCAGAGCCGATAATGCCATACATATGAAAACTTTGCAACCGGAACATTTCCTGTATGCGAAACCAGGAAATGACTTCTGCTTTTACCAGTATGATCCCAAAGAACAAGCCTATAACAAGGTATTTAAGGTTATACCAAAACGGGTGTTGTAATGCTGATTCGTTTATGCAAACCGTATCCAATGAGCGAACCTCAAAATCTGTGTTCTGCTGTAAAAATTCCTGCTGTCTTTTTTCTTTTGTATCCATAATGCCTGTTATAGTTTTAAGATCAGTGGAAGAATGAGGTTGGCAACCAGGAAACCACCCGCCATAAAACTGATAGTGGCGACCAATGATGGTAGTTGAAGGGTACTAAGTCCCATGATAGCGTGACCACTGGTACAGCCTCCGGCATACCTTGTGCCGAACCCGACTAAAAAACCGCCAAATACCATTAATAGAATGCCTTTTACAGATAACAATGTTTCCCAGTTAAAAAGATCTTTGGGAACAAGGCCTTCCATATTGGTTACTCCATAGCTGCTTAATTCACCTGCCAGTTTTGGATTTATCAATACAGGGCCGGGATTAGAAAGAACTGAAGCAGCTATAAAACCGCCTGCGAGAATACCTGTTACGAAGAACAGGTTCCAGGCTTCTTTCTTCCAGTCATATCTAAAGAAAGGAATATTAGCAGGAATACAGGCAGCGCAAATATGCCTGAGGGATGAGGAGATGCCAAATGACTTATTACCGGTGATCAGTAAAAGCGGCACCATCAGCCCGATCAGCGGCCCTGCTATATACCAGGGCCAGGGTTGTTTTAGCCATTCGATATTGTTCATGTCTATTTTATTTTATCAGTAATTCTTTCACGATAATATACACAGCCATTATTAATACAAACCAGCCAAATCCTTTTTTTAAAGACGGGCCGGGTATCTTATCAGCCAGTTTGCTGCCAATAAAAATACCGATAATAGCGAGTACGGTAAATGACAGCAGGATCGTCCAGTTATATTCAAATTGTTTAAGGCTGAAAAGAAAACCGAGCAGGGAGTTGATAGCAATGATCAGTAACGAGGTGCCTACGGCTGTTTTCATAGGCAGTTTAAGAAAAAGAACAAGCGTAGGAATGATAAGGAAACCACCACCTGCGCCCAGCAAACCGGTAACGATCCCGATCAGAAAACCTAAGATCACCAGCGGTAACGCTTTATTGTGGCGATCTTTTTCTGTTATCTCACCTTGCGTTTCTGCCTGGCGACTATTTATCATTGTATAGGAAGCAATCAGCATCAGTAAGGCAAAAAAGATCATTAAGAACATCTCTTTGGAAACGGGTACATTACCTATCGTAAAAAGATGGGAGGGAAGCGCTGGTAAAATATAATGTCTTGTAATAAAAATGGAAAATATAGAGGGGATGCCGAATTCCGTTACCGCTTTAAAGTCAATGAGTTTTTTAGAATAAGCTCTTAACCCTCCTGTTAAACTGGTAAAGCCTACAATGAAAAGAGAACTGGTCGTAGCCAGCAATGGATTTACATGCATCAGGTAAACAAGTACCGGCACGGTAAGAATAGATCCTCCGCTGCCCACTAATCCCAGTGAGATGCCGATCAGTACAGATGCGATATAGCCGATGATTTCCAATGTGGCGGTTAGTTGATAGGTTAATAAGTTAACAGGCCGGGACTTTTCTGTGTTGGCAGGAAAAATAGATTTAAAGCTTTATCAACTTATTAACCTATTGACTTGTCAACCTCAATCACTCTATTACTTTCTCCATCTGCATGCTCCGGCTGCCTTTTATAAGGAAGTGGGTGTTTTCAAAATGCTGCTGTTGCCACCATTCTTTAGCCTGTGTTCCGTTTTCAAATGAAATAAAGGGATGCTTTATCTTTAAAAAATCACCCCCCCCACTAACACTACCTGCTTCCAGTTACCCCGTTTTGACCTGGTCAACGATGATGGTATGTTCTTCCAGGCTTTCTTTTCCGAGTTCTGCCATTCCGCCCAGCATGAGTACTTTGTTATCAGCCTGTAGTTTTGCAAAGTTCTCTATGGCCAGTTTCATACTGCTGGGGTTGGCATTATAAGCATCCAGTATTATTTTATTGGTTCCTTTTGTAACCAGTTGTGAGCGGCTATTGGATGGTACATAATTTTCAATAGCCTGACCTTATCTTGTCTTCGCTGACTTTGAACGTTTTTTCCTATCGCGGACCGCAGCCAGTACATTCGGTAAATTATATTCGCCCACCAGCTGGGTTTTTATAACTCCCTTATCAACTCCCTGTATCATTTCTACTTCCAGCCAGGGCTCGCTTTTGTACACCCTGCCTGCTATATGAGCATCTTCTGTTGTTCCGTATTTGATAATACCACTGATGCCTTTGCTCATTTCCTGCAGATAGTCATAGTCCCACATCACAAAAGCAGTACCATGTGTCAGCGTACGTAAGTGATCAAACAATTCACCCTTGGCTTTTCTTACTCCCTCTATACTGCCAAATCCTTCCAGGTGTGCTTTGCCGCAATTGGTGATCAGGCATGTGTAGGCAATGCATATTTGCAATAGCCGGCGATTTCTCCAATATGATTGGCACCCATTTCGATCACCGCTATCTCTGCGTCAGGTTTTATTTTTAAAATGGTCAGCGGAATGCCAATATGATTATTAAGATTGCCTTCGGTAGTGGCTGTTTTGTAGGAAGAAGAAAGAACAGCATGGATCAGTTCTTTAGTGGTTGTTTTTCCATTGCTCCCGGTAATAGCAATAAAAGGAACCTGCCTGCCGCCAGGCAATGTATTCAATTGTTCCCGGTGATATTTTGCTAATTGCTGCAACGCGGTCAATACATCATCTACTAAAATAGTTTTACCCGGTATCTCATATTCTTTTTCATCAATCACTGCATAAGCAGCCCCGGTATCTATGGCCTGTGCGGCAAATGCATTGCCATTAAAGTTCCCTCCTTTCAATGCAAAGAAGACATCTCCCTGCTTCAGTTTGCGGGTATCTGTTTGTACAGAGGGATATTGCCGGTAGATCGTATACAATTGTTCGGTCTGCATACTGCAAAAGTATAGTTGATGGGCAAATAAAAAACCCCAACCAAGGCCGGGGTTTAATTATTTATTAAAATGGTCAATTAGCGTTTTTGTCTTCTTGTCGGGAATTGCCTGACCTACTTTGCGGCCCATTTCCTTCAGGGCTACCCATACGATCCATTGCGCAACGGAAACCTAAAGTACTTAATGCCTGGTCTTCTTCAAGGAAGCGGCGTGTAGAAGGACTGAGCCAGTAAGCACGGTCATTCCAGCTGCCACCTTTATATACTCTTGATTTATCACTTACCAAAGTAGTCTTGCCATATCCGTATTCAGCCTGTGAGGCAGTATCACCATCAAGGTAGTTGATCACATTACCACGCTGGTAGTTACGGCGCTTGGCGCTTTCAGCATCTGTTACCTGTACCATTCTTACTTTTCCGGTTGTATCATTGATCTGGGCTTCACCGGTAGTAGGATCTTTATATAATTTCATATAAACGTTACCACGCATAGGAGCCGGGTTGTCATCAAAATCCAATGTAGACAGCGGTCTGAATACATCCTGTACCCACTCACTTACGTTACCCGCCATATTATAAAGGCCGAAACCATTGGGGAAAAAAGATTTTTACTTCGGCTGTATAGAAAGCACGGTCATTCAAACCACCGGCCACACCGCGTTATCGCCAGATCCGCGTTTGAAGTTAGCCAGGAACTGACCCTGCCATGTTCCATGACGTGTATCACGCAGGCCACTTACATTTTGTGACCATGGGTATATTTGTTTGTTAGATTGTAATTCTTCTCCGCGTTTGCCTTCTTTCATACTGGGGCGCGGGTTCTGATTGATCAAACCATAAGCCGCATATTCCCACTCAGCTTCGAAAGGCAGGCGGTAATCCGGTAACAGCAAACCATCTTCCATATTAACCCTTGTACGGGCTGTCCCCTGTGCAGTTTTCAAAGAGTTCTTTTTAGAAGTAGCTGTTTTGCCCGGGCAGTCTGGTAAAGATCCAGCAGGTAAGATTTGGTAGTAAAGTTATTGCTACCCTGTTGTCCCTGTAAACCTTGTTTATTGATATATCCTTTTTGTAAAAGAATGCCTTCATTCACCCTGTCGCTTCTCCAGAGACAGAAATCATTAGCCTGTCTCCAGGTCACACCTACTACAGGATAGTTGTTGAATCCCGGGTGGCGGAAATAATATTCAACCAGCGGCTCATTATAACTAAGCTCACTTCTCCAAACCAATGTATCGGGCAATGCGCCTTCAATGATAGGAATGTTAACCGGATCGGTTGGATCGAATACTTTCTGCAGCCAGAACAGGTATTCCCTGTAATGGACGTTGGCTACTTCGGTGCGGTCTATATAAAACGAAGGAATAGACACACGGCGGGGGATATTATTCCACTCGCTCATAACGTCTTCCTCGGTCTGGCCCATGGTAAAGGTACCACCCTGAACAAACACTAAACCGGGGCCGCTGCCCTGGTCTTTGGCTTTAGCTACCTGGTAGCCTCCCATGTTTTTGTCGTTGTAGTTCCAGCCTGTTACGTCGGATTTGTCATTCTTTTTCTTACCGAACAGGCCTTTGCCCTTGCACGAAGCAAGCAACACTACGGCGGCTAAAAAGAGTACTAAGTTTTTTCACTTTCATTGTATTTTTCATAAACCTATGAATTGGAATAAATTTAACGCCGGTTAAGGTGAAAATATTGCACCCCTGTAAAGATTTCATAACCGAATTGCGAATATATATACTTTAAATAAAAAGTCTTTTAGCACAAATACTTTTTTTGCCGCGTGATTCTACTGCGGCTTACCCGTTTAACTGACAGTAACAGTTGAGTTTGTGGCGATTGGCTATTTAAAAAGGATCATTAGTTTTTGATCCTATGGTTAAGAAACCGGATTTTTGCCTTTATGCTGCTGAGAAAAATGATAATGCTTACGGTTTGTGGGCTGGGTATAGCGACAATGGCTGCAGCACAACGTAACTACAGGCCGGCTTCCGTGCTTGCATCCGGTACCTGGTACAGGATAGCTGTAAAAGAAGCCGGTATTCACAAAATAGACCTGGCTTTTCTTGCTGCTCTTGGTGTTAATACTTCTAACCTGGCCTCGGGTTCTGTAAAGTTGTATGGAAACGGCGGGCAAATGCTGGCGGAAGCCAATGCAGGCCAATGGTTGGATGACCTGCAGGAAAATGCGGTCATGGCTGTTGATGGCGGTGATGGCGTTTTAAATGGCAGTGATTATATACTTTTCTATGCCCCCGGCCCCGATCAATGGGTAAAGGATTCGCTGAACCAGCGGTTCTCACATCAGAAAAATATTTACAGCGACAGGTCATATTACTTTTTATCTGTAGGTGCAGGTGGAAAACGGATCAATAATGCCCCGCTTCAGTCTTCTCCCAATATGACCATCACCAGTTTTTCTGAAAGATATTTTCACGAACTCGATACGGTAAACTTCCTGTTGAGTGGCAAAGAATGGTATGGAGAAGAGCTTTCGGGCCTGCCGGGACGAACATTGTCGCGGAGCTTCCATGTGAATATTCCTGATATGGTAAATACTTCTTTAGCGATCCGGAGTAACTGCGTTGCCCGGTCAGCAGGTGCAGGAAGCAGTTTTGATGTAAAGATCAATGACAATCTTGCGGGACAGATAGCGGTTCTGCCAATAGGAACAGGACAATTCGATCTCTTTGCACAACAGGCAACAGCTATCGCTGCGGCCACAGCAGCTCAAAATAATTTTACTGTCAGTTATACTTATAATCCCGGCAGCTTTAATGCACAGGGATGGCTCAATTGGTTTGAAATATTTGCCAGGAGAAATCTTTCGTTGAACGGAGTTAGCCAGCTTTTATTCCGCGACTGGCCGAGCGTAGGAAATAATACCGGCGAGTTCGTGATCAGTAATGCCACAGCCAATACACAAGTATGGGAGGTGACCGACCCTTTGAACCCTGTAAGAATGCAGGGAACGCTTACTGGCAGCCAGGTTCATTTTATAAATAACTGTAACCGTCTCCGGGAGTATGTTGCCTTTAATCCTGAAAATTTTCTGATCCCTGTTACTGCCGGCACTATTGCTAACCAAAACCTGCATACTGCTTCACCGGCGGATTATATCATTGTCGTTCATCCCCCATTTTTAGCACAGGCGCAGCGGCTGGCGCAATTTCACCAGCAGCAAAACGGCTATCGCACTTTAGTAGTAACGACGCAGCAGGTATTCAATGAATTTGGCAGCGGAAGTCCTGACCCCATTGCTATACGTGACTTTGTAAAAATGTATCATGATAAGTACAAGAATATTCCCGCTGACCGGTTAAAATATCTTTTACTGTTTGGGGATGCTTCGTATGATTATAAGGACAGGATCACCGGTAATACCAATTTTGTACCGGCATGGGAAAATAATTTTTCTCTCGATCCACTGGCCACGTATGCGTCAGATGATTTCTATGGCTTTTTGGATGATAATGAAGATGTCAATTCGGGTGTTATCATCAACTATCTCGATATCGGCATTGGCCGGGTGCCGGCAAAGAACGCAGATGAAGCAAAGAACTTTGTTGATAAAGTAGAAGCTTATTTTGCCCCGCAAAGCTATGGTCCGTGGAGAAATAATCTCACGTTTATCGCCGATGACGAGGACTTTAATCTTCATTTGCAGGATGCGGAAATAATTACAAATACCGCTAATGCCACGGCTCCTGTTTTCAACCAGGAAAAAATTTATTTGGATGCCTTTCAGCAGCAAAGTGGTTCCGGTGGCAGCAGCTATCCGCAGGCTAACCAGGCGATCAATGGACAAATCTATAATGGCACGCTGATCTGGAATTTTACCGGCCATGGCGGTCCGCGGAGATTAGCCGAAGAAACGGTCATTGACCAGGATATAGTCAATGGATGGAATAATCCCAACAGGCTTCCTTTGTTCATCACCGCCACCTGTGATTTTGCTCCTTATGATATTCCCAGCCTTAATTCACTGGGAGAAAATATCCTGCTGAGACCCAAGACCGGGGCTATCGCTTTAATGACCACGACAAGGATTGTATTTGCCTTCAGCAACAGGATCATGAACAATAACTACCTGCAGTTTGCCCTGCAGCCTGATGCCTCCGGTAAATATAAAAGCCTGGGAGATGCGGTAAAAGAAGCCAAGAATTATACATACCAGACATCCGGGGATATCACCAATAACAGGAAGTTTACCCTGCTCGGCGATCCTGCCTTAACGATCGCTTACCCGGTTTTAAAAGTGAGGGCGACAAAAGTAAATGGCCTACCCGCTGCACAGGCGGATACGCTCAGTTCAAAAGAAAAAGTGATCATAGAAGGAGAAGTGGCGGATGTGCAGGGAAACCTGCTGAGTTCGTTTAATGGAAATGTTTATCCCGCTGTTTTTGATAAGCCGCAAAACATCAATACACTGGCCAATGATCCCGGCAGTTCTCCCACGACTTTCAGTACACAAACGAACGTTTTGTTCAAGGGTAAGGTATCTGTCACCGGAGGGCGTTTCTCCTTTTCTTTTAAAGTGCCGAAAGATATCAACTACCAGTATGGCAATGGCAAACTCAGCCTGTATGCGGAAAACGGATCGCAGGATGGCAATGGTTTTTTTTACCAACCTGGTTATTGGCGGTGCGGGCAACACGATTGACGGGGATAATGAAGGTCCGCGTATCAAACCTTACCTGAACGATGAGAATTTTCCAATGGTGGGATCACCAATGAAAACCCGGTACTGATCCTGAAGCTTTCCGACTCATCGGGCATCAATACGGTCGGCACGGGCATCGGGCACGATATTGTCGCCACGCTGGACAACGATAACCGGCAGTTTTTCATTCTCAATGACTTTTACCAGGGCGATCTCGACAGCTACCAGCAGGGCGTTGTCCGTTTTCAGCTCCCGGAACTGGAGGCTGGTATCCACACTCTTACCATCAAAGCCTGGGATGTGCTCAATAATTCCAGCGAGGTAATACTGGATTTTACCGTGGCTAAGGACGAGGAACTTGTGCTGAGCCATGTGCTCAATTATCCGAACCCTTTTACCACCAAAACCCAGTTCTGGTTTGAGCATAATAAACCCGGCCAGGACCTGCAGGTAAGGGTACAGGTATTTACGCTTACCGGCAGGGTAATAAAAATGATACAAAAGACAATAAATACAACAGGAAACCGTTCAAGTGAACTGGAATGGGATGGCAGGGATGAATATGGTGATAAAGTAGGCAGGGGAGTTTATCTCTACAGGCTGTCCGTTTCCGCTTCCGGTAAACTAAAAAAAGAGAAGATTGAGAGGCTGGTGATTTTTTAGTTTCGGGTAAAATTCAATACTTTAGCCGCTCATTTTACCAAAACACATATATTTTACATAGACTATTTAAACAACTTCTAATGAGAACAACTGCTTTAAAACTAACTGCCGGGATCATGCTTTTTTGCGGCTTGTCGTCCGCCTTGCAGGCTCAGGTTGAAAAAATCAACGTCGTTACCACTGCTGTTCCTTTCTTACGTATTTCTCCCGATGCCCGTTCAGGCGGTATGGGTGATATTGGCGTTGCCACTTCGCCTGATGCGAGTGCAGGCTTCTGGAATATCGGTAAAGTAGCTTTCAATGAATCCAAAGGAGGAATTGTTGCCACGTATACTCCATGGTTGAAAGACCTGGTGAATGATGTTTACCTCGCTTCAGTAGCGGGTTATTATAAATTTGCTGATGACCAGGCGCTGAATTTATCATTGCGTTATTTCAGTCTCGGTAACATTCAGTTTACTGATGGACTGGGTAATGACTGGGGTTCTGCAAAACCAAGAGAGTTCAGTGTTGATCTTGGCTATTCCCGTAAGCTTACATCCAAAGTAGGTATAGGTGTTGCCCTCCGGTATATCAATTCAAATCTTACAGGCGGCGGTGTTACCAGCGGAAGCACTACTTACAAAGTAGGAAGTGCAGTTGCCGGCGATCTTGGATTTTATTATGATGGAAAAAGCCAGGCGGTGACGGATGGGCTTTTGGTGCGACAATAACCAACCTGGGTTCAAAAGTTTCTTATACAGATAATGCAGACATGAAAGATTTCATTCCTGCTAATCTTGGTATCGGAACTACCTGGACAAAAAATTTCAACGAACAAAATAAGATCACTTTTGGTATTGATGTAAACAAACTGCTCGTACCAACTCCTCCTACTGATCTGAGCGATCCTAACGCAATATCTGATTACAGGAAAAAAAGTGTGGTAGGAAGCTGGTTCAGTTCTTTTGGTGATGCTCCTGATGGCTTTAGCGAAGAATTAAAAGAATTCCAGGTATCTGCAGGTGCTGAATACTGGTACAATAACCAGTTTGCTCTCCGCGCAGGTTATTTCTGGGAAGATGAAACAAAAGGTAACCGCCGCTATTTTACAGCCGGCCTTGGTATCAAATACAATATTTTCGGATTGAATTTCTCTTACCTGCTGCCTTCAGGCAGTGGTGTAAGCCGCAACCCGCTTTCAAACACACTGCGTTTCTCAGTGTTGTTTGATCTTGATGGCGGCGCCGGTGGCAGCAGTAATTAATCTGTGTAAACTTTTAATAGAAAAGCGTCCCGTATGTGCGGGACGCTTTTTCTTTTGATATTTGTCCATAAATTCATTGTATGTCTTACCGTATAGGATCAGGTGTTGATTTTCATAAACTGGCAGAAGGCCGTGAGCTCTGGATCGGTGGTGTAAACATCCCGCATCATAAAGGCGCATTGGGCCACAGTGATGCTGATGTCTTATTACATGCTATATGTGATGCTTTGCTGGGAGCACTTTGTCTCGGTGATATTGGTGTTCATTTTCCCGATACAGACAAGGCCTATAAAAATATTGACAGTAAGATACTTTTGCAAAAGACAATTGAACTAATAAAAAGAGAAGGGTATACAATTGTAAATATTGACAGCACACTTTGCCTGCAGGCCCCAAAGATCAAACCTTATGTACAGCAAATGCAGGAGGCGATAGCCGCTATAGCAGGAATAACGATAAAGGATATTTCTATCAAAGCGACTACGACCGAGGAATTAGGATTCGTGGGCAGGGAGGAAGGGTTGATGGCGTATGCTACGGTGTTGCTGGAGAGCGTCTAAATCGTTTAAGGGTTTAACGGTTGCTCCTGTTTATAAAGAATTTTCGATTGTAAGAAACATTAAACCTTTAAACGTTCCGGGGTCAGACATTTCAACTTTCAACATTACCTTTGCGCCCATGTCATCAATCGAAATAAAGATCATCAATACATCAACCAATGATCTGCCGGCGTATGCAACAGCGGGATCATCTGGTATGGATATAAGAGCCTTTTTGCACGAGCCAAAAGCATTGCAACCTATGGAAAGGGCGTTGATACCTACAGGTATATTTGTTGAACTTCCGGAGGACTATGAGATACAGGTGCGCCCCCGCAGCGGACTGGCTGTCAGGCAGGGTATTACCTGTTTAAATACACCCGGCACGATAGATGCTGATTACAGGGGAGAAATTAAGATAATATTAATCAACCTTTCGGGGAAGAACAGGTCATACACCCGGGCGACCGCATCGCACAAATGGTGATACAGAAAGTAGATAAAGCAGTGTGGAAACAGGTGGAAGAACTGGCTGTCACGGAAAGAAATGCAGGCAACTAGTAAAGAAGCAATATTTCAATTGTGGAGTGAAAGCACCCCAGGCGAACGAAATCTTTTTATTGTTTCAACAATCGGGCCTATATACGGTTCTGTGCGACCTGCTACTGCAAATAGTTTTGAAACAGGTGATCAAAGGTGGACAGTTTGGGGACGAAGCCGTGTAGTGAGTGGTGTTACTTATTATTACACACTCAAATATTTATCTTTTTCCCTTCCACCATTGGACTATTTTACTGTTTTACGATTGGCAGAACAATACCTTATCCGGGCAGAAGCAAGGGCTCAACAAAACGATATAAATGGTGCAAAAGCGGATATTAATATAATTCGTACCCGGGCGGGGCTCGGTAATACTACAGCAAATGATGAACCGTCTTTGTTGCTTGCTGTTGAGGATGAAAGAAAGCATGAGTTTTTCAACGAATGGGGCCACCGCTGGTTTGATTTGAAAAGGATGGGCAGAGCAGATGCAGTGCTTGCTCCAATAAAACCCCAATGGAAGTCCACGGCGGTTCTATTCCCCATACCTGAGGCACAGATAATAAACAATCCAAACACCACTCAAAATCCCGGCTATTAAAATGCACTCATAAGGCTGGTAATTAACCGGCTTATTATTTTTACTTTTTAAAAAATTTGTATGAACAAAGGGATTGCTTTTGCTCTTATATTATCCGTATTGATTTTAAATACTTCATTTTCTCAAACAAGTCAGATTCCTGAAGTTGGTAAAGCCATGCCCAACTTTGTATTGAATAATATTACTCATTACAAAACAACAAAAGCAGCCTTAGAAGATTTTAAAGGAAAGTGGCTTTTCCTTGATTTTTGGTTCCAGGGCTGTGCAGCATGTATCCAAAGCTTTCCCTCCGTGAATGCACATTATAAGAAATTTAAAGACAGCCTTAACTGGGTGTTAGTTGGACTCAATGATCAGAAGAACAATAAAGGCACCCAGGCCTTCTATGAAAAACTCAGGGCAAAGAGAAACCTTGAAATGCCAGCTGCTTATGATTCTGTGCTCAGCGAGAAATGGAACATCTATTCCATGCCACATATTGTTATTGTAAACCCGAAAGGCATTGTGCACTCGATAACGAGCGGCCGGGATATGACATCGGAAAAGATCGAAAAGCTTTTAAGAGGTGAGAATGTAACGTTTTATCCCAAGGATATAGACAGGCCGGATTTCAAACCGGATGACTCTGTTTCAGTTGCAAATGCCACATCAGATAAAATGCTTTATCGATCTGTTTTATCAGCGTGGGAAGGGCGAAACGCAACGTCCCGGAATAGAAATTGATATGTGGAATACTAATACCCTGCCTGAAGAGTTTTTACGAAAAGGCTACACGATGTCTATGATTCCACTGTATGCTTTTTATAATTATGCTTATTGGGGAAGATGGAGCTGGGGATGCGGTGCAGATAATGATAATAAAAAGGAAAGATTATACGGTCGGGCTTGCATGAAGCCTATACTTGAAATGAAAGATACTTCTTTATTTGTTTACGATTTTAATATTGATGTTGGGAAAGGAACCTATAATTATTCATTGACAATCCCTATATCAGAAAATAAGCGGAGAGAATATTAAAAGTATATGCAGGAGGATTTGCGCAGAGCGTTTAAATATGAAGCAGGGATAGAAACCCGGAAAGTGAAGGTGTGGAAGTTGATAGCTAAGCCTGGTGTCATTGAAAAATTAAAAACCAAAGGAGAAAAAAGATACGCCACTCCAGGTTCCCAGGCAGCGGGTTATACATATATCAACTGGCCTAAAGAATACCTCATTGGCGGCATCAGTTATTTATTGGAAGAAAAATATCCTTATCAACCTTTTGTTGATGAAACAGGTTTAACCGGGAAACTTTGATTTTACTATTGAAGCTGAATATGACTGACATCAATGATGTAAGAAAAGAATTACAAAAGCAGGGATTGGATTTGGTGGAAGGGGAGAAAGAAATGAAAGTGCTGGTGATTCGTGACCCAAAAAATTGAAAGCATGAAAAAGATAATATCGTTTCTACTATGTGCTCTATTCAGTAATTGTCTTTTTGCTCAAGGCTCCGAAATTGTTAAATGGATATATGTTGCTAAAGAGGTTGCTGATAAGACATACGAAATTCATTGACACCAACAGTGCAAAATCCCTGGCATATTTATAGCCAGACCAGCCCGGAGGGTGGTGCAATCCCAACAAAGATTTCTTTTAATAAAAACCCGTTGGTAAGCATCGAAGGCAAAACAAAAGAGATAGGTAAAATAGTAAGTAAGTATGAAGAAGTGTTTGAAGTAACTGTAAAATATTTTGAAGGCAATGCAGATTTTGTGCAGGTGATAAAATTAAAGGCCAATGCGAACACAAATGTCAGCGGGAGTATTGAATATATGGCGTGTAATAAAGAGCAATGCCTTCCGCCAAAAATAGTTTGGTTTAATATAGCATTGTAGTAATTATGCAGGATTTTGTTTTTGTCCGTAAGAATGGCCGCTATGAAAAGATAAAGTTTGGTGAATTAATCTTTGTAAAAGCTATGCGTGGCTATATGCAGGTAGTAACGGAAAGCCAGGTATATTTTGTACTCAATACCATTGAAGAAGTAGAGAAATATTTGCCTGAAGAATTGTTTTGTAGAACACACCGTTCATATATCGTTGCGTTGATCAGGATACAATCATTTGACAACTTCAAACTCTATCTGTATCCTCCGGTAGAAGGAAAACAGTACGGACTGGTTTTGGCCAGATCACAGGAATTGCCGGTCGGTAAAGCTTTCAGAAAAAGGTTACGGCAAAGTATTACTGTCATTCCTAACCGTATGGGACAAAAAACAAAGCTCATTGAAAATGCCGAGTTCATTTTAGAATACCAGTTAGAAGAAGAGTAGTTCTATATAAAGTTTTTTCTCATGTTTGAATATGTAGGCCGTTTGGTTAAAGGCTACACCGAGCCTTTGTTTCTATTTAGGCTTTTTTTATACAGGCAGTTAGTTTTCCCGCGGAAAGGCGGACAAGTCTCATAAACCGTCCGGGAGCGGCCTATGATTGCATCCGGGCTGCTCCTTTAGGTTAAGGCTCTGATCAGAGCATTAAGTAGTGTAGTTTTTGTAAGGGGGACAATCTTGTCCCCCTATTTTTTACAGACTGATCATTATGATAGAAAAGACATCTCAATTGTATAGAATGATGCAGGATGATCTTGCATCATGTGCAGGCAAGAAATTACCAGCAATTACAGAACTGGAATGTTGTTTCCAGATTTGCAGTAATTATTGGGAGAAGATAAAGTGTGAAGTAATTGATCATGCGTTTGTTTCGGACAAAGATGAGATACTCTTTTTCAAAACGGTGAAACCATTATTCACTTGCGAAATCGAGTATTACGGATTGTTATGCCACGCACAATTATTTAAAGATGGCATCACGGATATTGAAGCTCTAAAAAAAATTTGGCTCCGTGAGATCATGCGTTTGGATAAATTTATCAACGAGAACTGTTCTTTTTATAACTATTATAAAAATGGTAACGACGAAAACGATATATCGTGGTTTACCAGGGCTAATAATGAAGGCAGTAATTTTTTAAAGGCAAAGTCGCATGACCTGGATAGTGGAGCGACTACTAGCCATGATTATTTAGTAAGTACTTTACTGGCGCTGGAAAAAATATAATAAATATGCAGAAGAAGAATATAAGTTAATACTCACGGAGCATGGGTAGCGAATATATTCCTTATATAGCTATGCTCTTTGGATAACGATATACATAACCAGTAAAAGGTTTTAAACTTCCCCTTGTCTCTCCGGCTAAAAATAAAAAAGTATTTAGCTCCTTTCCATATCCCAAATGGGACAGCGTTATCATGCTTGGATATAGGTTTGTATTTAAAACAATCCTATGTCAACTATTGTCACTATGCAGGACTGGTTAGACCAGCACCCTGAAAAATCCGAGGCTCATAAGCAGCTATTTTTATCCGAGCAACAGGTAAGATCATTCCCTCAATTTAAGGATGCTACTGCCGAAGAAATTGAAAATATAATCGGAACGCTTCATGATTTGGCGCTGATCTCCTACGAGCTATTCTGCCGAGAAGTCCAGGAAAATAATGAAAGTAAAATGGTTAGTCAAGCGGCATAATATTTAACTATAAAAACTTTCATAATTTGTTGATTGTCATTATAATTGTGTCACCTTGTTGTTAATTAAACCGTGAAAATATGGAGACTTCAAATGTTTTTAAGAAATACGCCAAAGGGTTCGAACCGGTTATTGAATGGGCAACCTATTGTGTTATCCATACAAGAGTTTCTTCCAAGGAGCAAATGGAAGGGATGAGCATTGAAACACAGCTTAAAGGCTGTAATGGATATGCAACCAAAGAAAAATTAAACGTGCTTGGCCATTTTGGAGGACGTACGAATCTGCCGCCAGTGATGAACGAAAGGAATTCAAACGCATGATTGACTTTTGCAGACGTAAGAAAAAAGGTAAAATGGTTATTCTTGTCAACAGTCTTGAACGCTTTAGCTGTACTGGTGATAACGCTATTTGGCTGTCGAGGCAATTGAGAGAGTTAGGTATCCAGATCGTTTCCGTTACTCAGCCGATTGATACAAGAAATCCGGCAGGAGTACTTCAATAGAATATACTGTTTCTTTTTAGCCAGTATGATAATGATTTAAGGAGGCTAAAAACAATTGATGGAATGAAAGAGCATTTGGAAGCAGGTATCTGGTGTTGCCAGGCTCCTTTGGGCTACAACAACGTCACAGTCAATGGAGAAAAATCTGTTGTAATAAATGAAACCGGGAGAATTTTAAGAAAAGCCTTTTTATGGAAAGCTAATGAAGGAATAACAATAGTAGAGATAGTTAAGCGGCTGGAGGCACACGGTCTAAAAATAAAGCATAACAGATTAAGTGCAGCTTTATCAAACCCATTTTACTGTGGCATCATATCTCATGGTTTGCTGGAAGGAAGAGTAATTGAGGGAAAACATGAGAAACTGGTATCAAAAGAAATCTTTTTGCGGACAAATATTGAGAAAGGAAGAATACTGCATGGATACGAAGCGGGCCCGTTAAATGATAACCTGCCATTAAAACAGTATGGCAAATGTGAGGGATGTGGTGAAAACTTGCGGGGTTATTTAGTTAAAAAAAGAACCTGTACTATTATAAATGCGATGGAAAGGGAAAGTGTACGTGTAACGTGAGTGCCAAATCTCTCGACAAAAAATTTACTACGTTGCTTGAGGACATAACGCTCCACGAAGATTACATTGAGTTATATAAAATGGAACTGCGACAAATCTATACTATCCTGAACGAGGAAAGGGCAGACAATACCGAGCAATACAAAGCAAAGATTAAGGAGTTGGATGTAAAGTGTGAGCGGTTGGAAGAGCGATTCATAAATGAGGAAATCAAGCCCGATCTGTACTACAAATATTCAGATAAATTCAAAGTAGAAAGGGAGGAATAAGGCAGTATTTGGAAAAGACAGTTTATAGCACCTCGAACCTGGAAAACTATATCGAAAGATCGCTTGAATATGTGCTGGAACTCCCGTCTGTATGGACTTCCAGCAATTACGTTGAAAAAAGGAAATTACAAATGCGGGTGTTTCCCGAAGGATTTTTCTATAACAAGAAAAATGACCAACCTCGAACTACAAAAATGAACAGCGTATTTGTGCTAATCGCCCGTCTGAAGGGCAATACAGAGGAAAACAAAACCGGAACTTCTGATGTCGTTTTCAGAAATTCCGGTTGGGTAGCCTCGACAGGAATCGAACCTGTATCTGGAGCTTCGGAAACTCTTATACTATCCATTGTACGACGAGGCCAGTTAAGTTATTAGTCTGAAATAAGTAGTTATGAGTCAGTAATTGCGGCAACTATTGACTTATGCCTCACAACTCCCGTCTATTTTATTAAACCATGAGCATTAGTAGCAAAGATCTTAACGGCAATAGCCAGCAATATTACGCCAAAAAACTTACGTACGGCAATCAAACCGCCGGGGCCAAGTATACGGGCGATATAACCCAATGATTTTAATACAAGAAAAACAATGATCAGGTTGAGCAGTATCGCGATCAGCAGCGTTGTTTCTCCATAATTTGCCTTTAATGACATAACAGTGGTAAGTGTACCCGATCCGGCAATAAGAGGAAAAGCAATGGGAACAATAGTAGCGGCTTTAATGTCCTTTTCACTTTTAAAAAATTCAGCTCCCAACACCATTTCAAGACCCAATATGAATATGACAATGGAGCCACCTACGGCGAATGACCTTACATCCAGCCCCAGTATACTTAAAAATGCTTCGCCCAGGAAAAGAAATAAGACCATCAGCACGCCGGATACTATCGTTGCCCGTAATTCATTGATGCCGCCCATTTTTTGTTTTAATGAAATAAGGATGGGAACCGACCCAAGGATATCAATGATAGCGAATAACGTAAAGGTTACCGTAAGCAGCGCTTTGAGATCGGGATTCATACCGGCAGTTTTGACAAAGGTAGTATTTGAGAGATGTATCCATAAAGCAAATAAACCTGCAGGATTATTCTGCAGGTTTATTATTAGTGACAGGTATTTTATTAATCAGTGATTTTTTCCCTGGGTACGTCAAACCCGGACTGTACCTGTACCAGGCAATTGTTGCAAAGACAGTCTGTAAATCGTTGCTCCAGGAAAGCTCTTTGTTCGGTTGTCAGCACTATTTCGAAACACTGGCATTGTGTAATAGAACCCGGTTTGCATTCAAACACAGTATTACAACGCTGGCAGTTTTTTATTTCGTGCTGGCACATTACTATCATTTTACAAATTAAAACTAACGCCCCCGCTTATCAGGAAGGGTATAGCATTGTACCCGTTAATATCGTAAAACTTTTTGTCAGTGATATTCTGCATATCCGCAAAGAATTTTACATTTTCCTTCCATTTATATTCTCCATAAGCGCTTAACAGGAAATAACTTTTAAGCAATACATCTTCCTGTTTATAACCGCCTGCATCATAGCGGCTGCTTACCGACCTGGCACTGATACTGGCAAAAACAGCCTTGCTGAACTGGTAACCGATATTCAGGTTGATAACGTTTTTTGGCCTGCGGAGTAAATGGTTATACGAAGTATCATTAAAGCTTTTGCGGCTTTGTGTTTTTTCTTCACCGGTAATCAGCGTGTAGTTCGCCGTAATGCTGAGCTGTTCAGTTGGCCGGGCAGATAATTCCCATTCAATGCCATTAACTGTTTGTTTCACAAAATTAAAATACGCGAAAGTGGCGTAATTGTAATCAATACCGTTTTTTATATCCCTGTGAAAATAAACGATACGGTTGCTGATCTTCTTATGCAGCTGCTGAATACCGATCTCATAATTGGTAGACTTTTCCGGTTTCAGATCAGGATTACCACTGAACGCATCAAACACCTGAAGATAGACGGGGCCTTAAAGCCGGTGGCAATGCTGCCAAACACCCTCCAGTTTTTGGTAATACTGAAAGACGGATTGAAAGTATACGTACTGTTATGGCCATAACGGGAATGATCATTTGTTCTTGCCCCCACTTCTATATTTAATCTTTTATCCAGGGCGTTGAATAATAAAGAGCCATAAAAAGATGTCTGGTGAAGCGAAGTATCATCAAAACTACTGCTGTAAGGGCCGAAGCTACTGAGTGAGTATACTGCTGGTTCATGAGCGCCCACCGGTAGTCTGCGCCCGCCAGAACAGTAAACCATTCTGCTATATTAATGTTTCCGTAGACTTCTGCGTATTGCGTGCGGGCACCATATTTATTACTTTCAAATATTGTTCCGGAGGGGCGTACAAACAAACTATCATTCCTGTACGTTCGCTTTAACTGGCCGTATTGATAGTTGCCGGTGATATTCACGATCCCTTTTTTAAATTTAATCCGACACCGGAGGAGAGATTCCTGTTGTTGATCCTGTAATCTTTTTCGTCAGCAAAAAACGCCCGCATCTATATCCGCTTTATACTGGCTATGCTGTACAAATGTTTTTAGCAGCAGGGAAGGGATCACCTGGTATTGAAGCCCGGCATTGATCACATTCCCGTCGTAACCATCTTTGTCAAAATCTCCTGCTCCTGTATTATCCTTTGCCGCAGAAAATCCATCGGTGCTTAACTTACCAAAGCGGGTAGTGTAAGTAAATTTGCCTGCTTTTCCATACAGTTGTATGTTATTCCTTACCGTATTTTTATTACCGAGCCCGGATGTCACCTTTACATTAAAAGGTTTACTGATATCTTTTTTTACAGTAATAATATTGATAGCCCCGGCAATAGCATCGCTGCCATATAAGGTAGACTGGGCACCTTTGCATATTTCTATTCTTTCTACATCATTAATAGAAAAAAGGTTCAAATCAAACTCATTGTTGATCATGGAAGGATCATTAACGGGAATGCCATCCAGTAGTATCAATGTTCGTCCTGAGGATGAGCCTCTCATAAAAACAGTCTGAACGCTTCCTGTAGCGTTGTAGACACCGGCAATGGTAAATGCCGGCCTGCTCATTCAATACCTGGGCTACTGTTTTCCCCGCGCTTTTTTCTAATTGTTCTTTGCTGATAACGATAACTACCTTGCCCGTCTGGCTTTGCTTTTGCTCAAACTTGTTGGCTGTGAGGATCACCTGATCCAGTGTGGCAGTGTCTTCCCGAACGACCGGGATACGTTGTGCCTGTAGCTGACTGCTGATAATGACAGCAGCCACCACAAAAATTTTCTTTTTCATCAATGAAAAATTTTTTAGTGACTGCTTCCGGAAAATAAAAAAGATAGAAATATAAACGTCCGATGACTTTTACATTTCAGGCCTTTCACCCGAAAGCTGAATGTTGTTTAATTGATGTGGCAGGTCTTCTGGCTTGAGGCTTGGCTGATTACCTTCCCGTTCTTAATGGAACAGTGGTTGTTTTTTCAGCAGGAAAATGGAAAATAGAAAGTGAAAAACGGGGCAACCCATTCAGCATTTACTATTCACCACTCACCACCCTTACAGCTACGGGGATAGCACCGGATTTACACCGGTTTCCCTTTTCATCCCGGAGTTTAAGCCGGGAACCAAATCGCTGCAAATGTAGGAATAGAAATCATTCAGCCAGGAAGAGTTTTTGAAAAAGATGATGATTCAACGACCGGTAAAAATGAAAGCAATAAATAATGATGCTATTGTGCTGGCAACCGGACTGTTTTTTGAATTAATTTTTGACTGCTTTTAACCATTGCAAAGAAATACCGGCATAATAATTCCTGCGTGGCGCTGCATTATAAAAACGATTAGCGGCAGCATTAATATCATTGCCCAGGCTATATACTTCGTCCAGCAGGTTATCTGCACCCACATAGAAATTGATCTTATATTTTTTGCTGAATGTTTTTTTCCAGCCGATACGGCCACCCAGTACCTGGTAAGCTTTAGCCGAAAAAGTATTGGCATCGTTCAGGAATATCCTGGAAGCGGCATAGAAAGTACTGTTCAGGTAAATACCATTTTTTAAGAAAAGATCACCCATGGCGGAGAAGGTATTGCCCGGAACACTCGGTACTTCTTTCCCGGAAAAATCACTGGTGCCTTTTATAAAACTTCCGTAGCGGAAATGATTATAGGTATAATCAGCCTGGATAATAAAGTTATCTATGAACTTTCCAACAGGACTGTACATATAATCAGCATGCAGTTCTACCCCTTTTTGTTTTACATCACCGGCATTGGTAAAATAGTCAGCGCCGCTCAGGTCACGGCGTTGTACCAGCGCATTATTGAGTTTAAAATAGAAAGCGGTTGCTTCAAAATATAATTTCAGGTGACGGAGATGATAACGGGCTGTCATTTCATAATTAACACCTTTCTCTGCTTCAAGATCAGTGCTGATAGCGCCTGTAGAAGGAAGCAGTTCAGCAACAGTAGGAGGGGAAAAGCCGGTTGATACAGTTGCCAGTAAAAGAAAGATCATCACCGAATTTGCGCAGCAATGAAAACCGCGGAGCCAGTTCGTTCTGGTAAGTACGTTGCTGGCTGGTTACAGGATAAGCGCTCAGTCTTTTAAAACCCACCTTGCTTTTATTAAGACTTACTCCTGTAGTGATAATCCATTTGTCATGAATAGCCAGGTCGCCCTGCAGGAAAATGCTGTAAGTAGTATAATTTATATCATCATTCGTCTGGATAGTATCCGGGTTACCATTCCTGTTTTGCGCTACCTGTGTATTAAAATAACCCTGCTGAAACTCGCCACCGCCTACTAACTGAAGGACCGGCGCCGTTTAATGTAGTGTTATAAATAAAACTGCTTCGTCCGCCAAACTGCGGCTCATTCCTTCTTTCATAATTCCTGATCGCTGAATTTTTAATTTGTGCAAAAGCACCGTACAGTGAAGTCGAATTTTTAAAAGAAGAAGTAATATGGTATTGGTTGCTGAACCCTGCTAATAACGTTTTCTGAAATATGGCTGCTTTTGCATTGACGGCACTCGGGAAACCTCCGCCGGCTGGTCTCGCTGCTTTAGGATCGGCTTCATACTCTGCCTGTGTCAAAGCACCGGGTGTTTCATAGTACATATCAGTAAAGAGCAGTGAAGCGGTCAGTTGCTGACGCTCTGAACTCTTCAATTGGGATGACCATGAAATATTATCACGACGCATAGCTGTTTGTACACGATAGCCGTCACTTTCATTATGCGCATACGTGAAATGATTTTTATTGTCTCCTTTTCCAAAACTGGCAGAAGCGAATATATTCTGAAGGCCATAGCTGCCTCCTGTATATTCGATACTGGCGCCCGGCTGCCACTTATCCATATTATTTATCATAACGAGGCCGCCGGTTCCCGCACCATACAAACTGCCGGGAGGGCCTTTGAAGATTTCTATACTGGAGAAATTGTTTGCCGCAAACTGGTTGAAATAAGTATTGCCACCCGGATCGGTTACCGGAAGGTCATTCCAGTACACTTTCACATTGCGCACACCAAATGGTGAACGGAGTGAACTGCCACGTATATTGATACGATAGCTGCCGGGTGAACGTTCTTCCATCCGCACACCGGCTACGGTATTGAAACCATTTACCAGCGATGTTTTATTATTACGATCGCCATTATTGATGGTGATGAGCTTCACATTAGAAGTAGTAGAACCGGGCTTACGGTTTTGCTCAAAGGCCCTGATGGTTACTTCGTCTAATGTTTGGGAAGAGTCAGGTTGTTCTTGTTGGGAAAAAGCAAAGAAGGAACAAAATAGCAGGGCAACTAAGCAGAGTATCGGCTTCATAGATTTGGGTCATTTGATTGCGCTAAGGTAGAACGTTTTTTTTGCTATCTTCATTGCATGACCCCAAAGAATAAATTAGGCCTCTTTGATTTTACAATGATCGTGGTCAGCCTGGTGATTGGTATGGGCATTTTTCGTACACCGGCTAATGTAGCAGCGGCCTCTCCTTCGCCCGCTATCTTTTTTATTGCATGGCTCGTCGGAGGGCTCGTAGCATTATGCGGAGCGTTGACATACGCAGAGATCGGATCCAGGTTACCGGTGACAGGCGGGTATTACAAAGTGTTTTCCTATGCCTACCATCCTTCCATTGCGTTTGCTATTAATTGTATCATTCTTGTTTCTAATGCCGCATCCGGTGCCGCAGTAGCGCTGGTCGGCAGCGAATATATCACCGGGGTCATCCTGCCCGCATCCAGGGATGCAAACTATATGCAACTGGCCGGCAACGCGGCTTTTGTTGAAAAGGTTCATAATCGGTATCGCACTGGCCG
This sequence comes from Bacteroidota bacterium, assembly GCA_037200265.1. Lineage (GTDB taxonomy): Bacteria > Bacteroidota > Bacteroidia > Chitinophagales > Chitinophagaceae > VBAT01. The sequence continues at coordinate 26,110 of JBBCIL010000031.1, read as the reverse complement.
CCATTGTTATCTTTTATTTCGTGAATATGATGGGCCTGCGTCTGAGCGCCAAAACGCAAACAGTACTTACGATCATTAAAATATCATTGATCCTTTTACTGATCACCCCGCTTTTTTTTACTTCGGGCGACACCTCTTCTCCTTCATTGATCGCCTCATCTATAGACCCGGGTTTTTAAAGAATATATCAAGGCTTTTGGGATAGGATTGGTCGCCGTGAGTTTTACCTATGGAGGCTACCAGCAAACGATCAACTTCGGCGATGAAGTGAACAGGCCCAACCGCAATATTCCAAGAGGGATATTCATGGGTATTTTTATTATCATCACCTTATACCTTACTATCAATTATGCCTATGTACATGTCATCGGGTTTGAAGAATTAAAGGGAAGCAAGAATATTGCGGCTATCATGGCGTCAAAAATATTTGGGGTGAATGCAGAAAGAGTGTTGTCTGTGCTGTTATTTCTGAGTGTACTGGCATATATCAATGTATTATTATTAAGTAATCCAAGGGTAATGTATGCGATGAGCGAGGATAAGATTTTACCCGCAGCTTTTCATCAGCGAAATAAACGGGGGGCATTGCCACTGGCCTTGTCCGTATTTGCCGGGTTAGCTGCGCTGATCGTATTCTGGGCCAAAGAATTTGACACGCTATTGAGCTTTTCCATTTTCCTGGATTGTTTTGGAATGGTGCTTTCTGCGGGAAGTATTTTCATTATAAGAAAAAGAACCGCGCACCTGAATGGCACAGGCATATATAGTATGAAGTTATACCCGCTGCTGCCGCTTATTTTTATGGCGGCTTATTCATTTGTGGCGGTAAGCCTGCTGATCAACGAAACAAAACTTTCACTGATCGGGTTAGGCGTATTAGCCGGTTTTATCATTATTTATTTTATTGTAAAAGCGGTCAAGCCTGCCGCAAAGTAAAATGCCTGCTATGGATCTTTCTTATATATTAAATGAACTGGGCGAGGAAAGAGAAAATTATTTCAATGCTGTATCACCGCCTATTATGCAGACCAGCAATTTCGCTTTTAAAAAAGTAGCTGACCTGCGCAAAGCATTCGAAGATGAAATGGGGGGTTATCTCTATAGCCGCGGATTAAATCCTACGGTTGATATTCTCCGGAAAAAGTTAGCGGCGCTCGACGGAGCGGAAGACTGCCTGGTGTTCAACAACGGCGCGGCTGCCATATTCGCCGGCATACTGGCGAATGTAAAAGCCGGGGATCATATCGTCTCTGTCAAAGCGCCTTATACCTGGGTACAAAGAATGTTTGATGTGATCCTGCCACGTTTTGGAGTAAGCACCACATATATTGATGGAACAAGCATTGAGAACTGGCAGAATGCTACAAAGCCTGATACTGCATTCTATTATCTGGAATCGCCCAATAGCTGGGATTTTGCCCTGCAGGATATCAAAGCGGTCGCTGCTTTTGCCCGGTCAAAAGGAATTACTACGCTTATTGATAACAGCTATTGTACGCCGCTGCATCAAAAACCCATAGAAATGGGAATAGATATGGCTATGCAGACGGCTACAAAATATATCGGCGGGCATAGCGATACGCTGGGTGGCGTATTAAGCGGTACGCACGCTATGATGAAAAAGATATTTGACAGCGAATACCTGAATGCCGGAAGTGGCATACAGCCTTTCAATGCATGGCTGCTGATACGTGGATTAAGAACCCTGCCTGCCCGGTTAGACCGCATCACAAAATCAACTACCGAAGTAAGTGGCATTCATGAAGCAACATCCTAAAGTGGAAGCTATCATCTTCCCTTTTGATAAGTCTTTTCCTCAATACCAGTTGGCAAAACAACAAATGTCCGGGGCCTGCGGTTTGTTCACTTTTGTTATAAAAACAGACAGCATGGATGATATTATCCGTTTTTGTGAAAGCCTCCGGCATATCATGATGGCAGTAAGCTGGGGGCGGCACGAAAGCCTTGTCATGCCAAAATGTGCGGGTATTCAGCCGGCTGATTTTGATCCGGTCAACCGGAGCATCGTTATGTACGCATGTATGTGGGCCTGGAAGAGCCGGGCTATCTTATCGCAGACCTGCAACAGGCGCTGGATAAGATGAGTTGAAGAAATTTAACCCCTATTTACCAAAAATCATCATCACCCCCATCCAATTCATTTATTTTTGCCCCATGAAAACCCGGGTTTATACAACTTCTCATTTTGTTACTGGCATTCAACATTGTTTCCGGGCAGGAAAAATGGGACCTGAAAAAAAGTGTGGACTATGCACTCAAGAATAATATTTCCGTAAGGCAGGCTGATCTGCAATCGAGATTTTCCCAGTTGACATTAAGGCAAAATAAAGCCGGGCAATTTCCCAATCTCAATTTTGATGCAAGCGGTGGCTATCGTCTTGGCCGCTCCGAAAATCCGACAACCGGTGTGCTGGAGGATAACAATTTTATGAATTTCGGTTTGCAGTTGCAGTCACAGGTTACTTTGTTTAACTGGTTTTCCAAAAAAAATACATTGAAGCCAGCCGTTTATCCTGGAAGCAGATAAACAGCAGATACAAAAAGCACAAAACGATATTGCATTAAATGTGGCTGTTGCCTATTTGCAAATATTGCTTAGCCGGGAACAGGTTAACCTGACTAAGGTGCAGGTAGAGCAATCTAAAGAGCAATTAAATATTACAAGAAAAAGAGTGGATGCAGGATCTCTTCCTGAACTCAATGCTGCAGAACTGGAAGCACAGCTGGCAAGGGACAGCGCTGCATTGGTTACGGCAGAGGGCGCGGTGGGTGCAGTTCATACTCCAGATGAAAGCCTTGCTGAACCTCGATGCAGCCGTTCCGTTTGATATAGAAGTGCCGCCGGTAGGCCTTATTCCCGTAGAACCATTAGCAGATCTGCAGCCGGATGCCGTGTATGCTTCGGCTATCGCCAATCTGCCGCAGCAAAAAATAAATGAGTTGCGGGTACAGTCAGCGCAGAAATCAGTAGCAGCTGCTAAGGGAAATATGTATCCGACGATCTCGGCATTTGGAAGCCTTTTTTCCAATGCTTTATATTTCAGGAGACCTGACTACGGCAGAGTTATTACCGGCTATTCCACTTCTTCGGGATTAAGAACGAATGTCAACGGAACTTTCTATTCGGTAGAAATTCCTGAGATAGGAGCGGGTAACACACGGATCGGGTATATCACACCGGGAAATCTCGGAACCCAGTTTGGTAACAATTTTGGACAGAATATCGGTATTGGACTGAGTGTTCCCATCTTTAACGGGCGCCAGGCAAGAACGGGCTGGGATCGTTCAAAACTGCAGGTAATGCAATGGGAGCTGACCAAAGAACAGGACAACATGACACTGAAGCAGATATTTATAAAGCCCATAATGATGCCATGACAGCGTTGCAAAAATTCAATGCCAATAAGAAAGCGGTGGAGACTTCGCAGAAAGCATACGATTATTCGCAGAAAAGATATGAACTGGCATTATTGTCAACATTTGAACTGGTCACCACTCAGAACAATTTGCAGCGGGCTAAAATTGACATGCTGTATTCACAATATGATTATGTCTTTAAAATAAAATTGCTGGAATTTTATAAAGGACAGGGATTAAAACTGTAAACCCAGCCTCTGAAGGGGTTTATAATAAAACGGATTGATCATTAAAACTTCCGGGTTTTGAAAAAATAACAGGGGTATTTTTTCCGGATCAGGAAACAAAAGTCCCTTAGGGATTTACGGTATGAATAAAACTTTAAAATGGGTGCTTATTATCGTTGTGGTAATTGTTGCGGTTGGATTTATTGCCAAAGCAGCATTGGGCAAGGATAAAAGTATAAAAGTGTCAACCGAAAAGGCTGCTAAGAGAACGATCATCGAAACGGTAACGGCCAGCGGTAATATTTATCCGAAGTGGAAGTAAAGATCAGCCCGGAATAATCCGGCGAGATCACTGAGCTGAACGTAGAAGAAGGCGATAGCGTAAAGAAAGGACAGGTACTGGCCAGGATATTCGCCGATATATACGCTTTGCAAAGAGATGAAGCTGCTTCGCAGGTAAACCGCTCACAGGCGACGGTCGGTAATAGTAATGCAGCCCTTGAAGCGTTACAGGCTTCGCTTGATATGGCAAAGGCAATCCTACGACAGGAATAAAACATTATATGATCAGAAAGTAATTTCGAAATCAGAACTGGAGCAATACGAAACGACCTACCGTTCGGCAGTAGCCAATTATAATGCCGCTAAAGAAAATATCAGGAGCCTGCAGGCAGGTGTGCAGTCTTCACAAACAGGATTGACCAAAGCCAATAAAGACCTCAGCCGTACCACTTTGATCGCCCCGATGAACGGGGTGATATCGTCGCTGAAAATTAAAAAAGGCGAAAGGGTAGCCGGCAACAGTTTTAATATCGGTACGGAAATGATGACGGTAGCGGATATGAGTGTGCTGGAAGTAAGAGTGGATGTGGGAGGAAAACGATATTGTGAAAGTGAATATCGGCGATTCAGCCGATGTGGAAGTAGATGCATACAATAAACGCAAATTCAAAGGAGTGGTGACGCAGATAGCCAGCAGCACCAAGACTTCTGCCTTGTCGGCCAGTTCCAATGACGTAACTAATTATGAAGTCAGGATAAGATTGGACAGCAGTTCTTATAAAGATCTTATTGATCCGTCTAAACCTAAGAAAATACCGTTTCGCCCCGGTATGAATGCCAGTGCTGACATTAAAACAAAGAGACACGATAATGTATTATCCATTCCCATCATGGCGGTAAATGCCAGGGTAAAAGGAAGTGATAAAAGCATGGCTGATAGAAAAGAAGAAAAAGCAAAGCAATCAGCGGATAATAATACAGACGATATCAAAGAGGGTGCGGGTGATGAACTGGAAGAAGTAGTATTTATTCTGCAAAAAGACGGAACGGTTAGAAAAGCGGTGGTACAGTCCGGCATACAGGATATTAATTATATAGAAGTTCTCGGCGGGCTTAAAGACGGGGAAGAAGTAATATCAGGACCCTATGATGCCATCAGCCAGAAACTAAAGGATGGCATGAAAGTAAAAGTAGTGCCGAAAGAAGATTTGTTTAAAAAATAAGACATAGGATTTATGGCATGTAGTTTTGCTTCGCTTCCCGCAATGACAGGTTTTTGTTCTTTAATTTGATGTTACGATAAATAGTTGACCCCGCTCCTGTAAGTAACTATAAGCCAAAAATCATAAACAATAAACTTCATTACCTTTAATTAAGATAATTCTTCAATTAATTTAATCAATGGGTATGAACTTTGGAATCATTGGCAGCGGTAGCTGGGCAACAGCGTTGGCTAAGATCCTGGCGGATAAAGATCATGCTATCAATTGGTGGATACGGAATGAAGATACGATCCGTCATATTCAGCAGCGGCATCATAATCCCCATTACCTCAGCTCTGTCAACTTTGATGTTTCCAGGCTGAGTATGTCTGCTGATATTAAAAAAGTGATCAGTGATTCCGATGTGCTGATCATTGCTGTTCCTTCCGCATTTATTGAAGCGACTATTGAGCAGCTGGATCCGGAAGAATGGGAAAATAAAAAGATCGTTTCTGCTATCAAAGGTCTTTTACCAAAGCAGGATATTTTACTGAATTATTACCTGGCGCAGCAGTTTAATTTTCCATTGGAGAATTATTTTGCCGTTTTAGGTCCGTGTCATGCGGAAGAAGTAGCGGCGGAAAAGCTATCCTATCTTACTATTTCAGGCATTGATACCACAACTGCTTCCTCGATTGCTTCTCACCTGTCCAATGATTATGTAAATACCGTGGTTAATCCTGATATATTAGGTGTGCAGTATGCAGCGGTGTTGAAAAATATCTACGCATTGGGAGCCGGTATAGCCCATGGCCTTGATTACGGCGATAATTTTTTGAGTGTTTATATCGCCAACGCGGCCGATGAAATGGCCGGTTTCTTAAAAAAATCAGGGGCGGGGCATATAGTCATCGGCGAACATGAGGACGAAGACCCGGTTACACATCTTAGGACACCTAACTATGCCGCTTCGGTTTATCTGGGTGATCTGCTGGTCACCTGTTATTCATTATATAGCCGTAACCGTACATTCGGAAACATGATTGGCAAAGGCTATTCTGTAAAAGCAGCTCAATTGGAATTGAATATGATAGCAGAGGGTTACAACGCTTCAAAATGTATCTATAATATTAACCGTTCTATTGCAGCGGCTATGCCGATAGCGGAAACAGTGTATAGAATATTATGGGAAAATGTTAAAGCTTCTGCAGGCTTTAAACGCATAGAAAAGGTATTGGTCTGAATATTGTATTACAGGTAAGTGGAAATGATAACAGACTAAAATTCAGAATCATGCCTTTATTTTACAATGGATTCGGCCCTGCCGCTATCTTAATAATGCTGATGTGTGTAATAATTTCACAGGGGTATAAAAAATATAAACAACGTGAACGGGTCAGGTAATAAAAAGATCGGCTGCAATTCCATCAGCCAGCAATTTTCCTTCTTTTGTCAGCACAAAAAAATTCTCTTTCTGCTGCATTAAATGACGGGCAATATATTTCCCTGCTTTTTTAATTACTTCTGCTTTTGCCCCTTCTTCTATTTTGTCAGTATTTAATCCTTCACCGGTGCGAAGCGATGTCATAATATATTCATTTGTTTGCTGAACAACTGTGAGTATTTCTTTTTCAAAAGGAACGATATCTTTTTTTATCGCATCAATATAAGCAGTATTATTAGCTATATTCCATTGGCGGCTATCGCCATCAAAAGAATGAGCGGAAGGTCCGATACCCAAATATTTTTTCCCCTGCCAGTAAGATGTATTGTGCCTGCTTCTGAAACCAGGTTTGGCAAAATTGGATATCTCGTAATGCTCATACCCGGCTTCTTGCATCCATTGCATGAGTAATAAAAATTGTTCAGACTGCCTGTCGGGATTTACATCCGCTGACTTTCCCAGCATGATCATTTTTTGTAAAGGCGTCTTAGGTTCTACCGTAAGGGCATAACAGGAAAGATGGGGAATGCCGTACGCAATCGCCCGTTCCACATTTTGTTTCCATTTTTCATCAGTCAATCCCGGCGTACCATAAATGAGATCAATAGTAATATTGTCAAAATGTTTTTTTGCCAGGCCCAGGTTATTAATCGCCTGCCCGGCATTATGCGCCCTGTTCATCCATTGCAGGTCTTCATCAAAAAAACTTTGCACGCCGATGCTCAGGCGGTTAATGCCAATGTCTTTCCAGGCGGTTAATTTCTCTTCATTTATATCGTCAGGGTTAGTTTCAAGGGTGATCTCGGCACCAGGCAGCACCGAATAAGCAGCGCGAATATGATCAATCTGCCATTTCAGCTCCCCGGTCTGCAGTAAAGAAGGAGTGCCGCCTCCAAAATAGATCGTCTCCCACTACTTCCTTTTCTAAATATTCTTTCCGGAGTTCCATTTCTTTCAATAAAGCAGCAACCAGTTCGTTCTTATGTCTTAATGAAGTGGCAAAATGAAAATTACAGTAATGACAGGCCTGTTTGCAAAAGGGAATATGAATATAAATACCTGCCATTTGATAAAGTAGAAATGAAAAATTCAACACTAAAAAGACGAAACCTCCTGCCAGCTGGTATAAACTGTTTTTTAATTTTTACTTTGAATGTTGAATTCATGATCCGTGATAAAATTTAGACTGCAAATATCGGTGCTTGTGTGCTTGCTGCTGCATATTCATTTGGCTGCGCAAACTAATTATAACCTTATTATCCGGGGGGTTGACAAGACTCTGCTTTTCTCACCAATGACCTCGGTATATCCACTTCTTTCACAACGCGCAATGCCTGTATAGAATATATTAATAAATTGCCTGAGGTTCTTCAGTCAAAAGGATATGTCACCGCTTCATTGGACAGTATCCGGTATGATTCGTCTTTTGCCCGGATCGTTTTGTATATAGGAGATATTTACAAATGGGCACAACTGGATGCAAAGCAGGTGGATATTCGCTATTGCAGGCGATAGGGTGGAGGGAAAAAATGTTCAGCGATAAGCCCATGGATTTTTCGGAAGTACAGGTATGGCAGGACAGGATATTGAATTACCTGGAAAATAACGGGCATCCGTTTGCCAAAGTGTATCTCGACAGTTTACAAATAGATAAGGAACAGGTGTGGGCAAAGCTGAAAGTGAACAAAGGGCCTTTATATAAAATTGACAGCATACGGGTGCAGGGAACTGCGAAGATCTCCAATGAATACCTGCAGCGTTACCTTGATATACGCAACGGAAGTACATTCAATAAAGAGAAATTACGGCGGATAAGCAGAAGGATGAGAGAACTTACGTATGTAGAAGAAGAACATCCGTCGAGGCTGATATGGCTGGGCACCGGTTCTATCCTGGAAATGTACCTGAAACAAAAACGCAGCAGCCAGGTCAATGTACTCATTGGTTTTTTGCCTAATACAGATCAGTTATCCTCTAAAAAATTGCTCGTTACCGGTGAAGCAAATATTAATTTGAAGAATGCATTCGGGGCCGGGAAACGATAGGGCTGAACTGGCAGCAATTACAGTTAAAATCACCCAGGCTGAATTTTCTTTACCAGCATCCCTATTTATTTAATTCACCTGTGGGGTTAGACTTTGCCTTTGATATGTTCCGGAAAGACAGTACATTTTTAAATGTAAACCTGCAATTAGGGCGCCCGTTATATTCTCGATATTCATCAATCCGGAAAATTATTCATTCAGCGCTTTCAGACCATTGTTAATGGAGTAAATACAAACTTCATTTTACAAAACCACCGGTTGCCGGATGAAGCGGATGTAAGTTCGTTTAACCTGGGTATTGATTATGAGTATAACAATACGAACTATAGTCTTAATCCAAGTTCAGGTAATGAGCTGCGCATTATTACATCGGCAGGTACAAAAAAACTGAAGAAGAATACCCAGATACTTGAACTGAAAGACCCGGGTGACCCTTCTTATGATTTTGACAGGTTATATGATACGGTGAAACTTAAAACATACCAGTTCCGGGCAAAGGTGACTGCGGCAAAATATTTTCCGCTTGGCAGGCAAAATAAGAATACCATCAAAGCGGCTGTGAATGCCGGCTTTTTTCAGAGCGGGAATATTTTCAGGAACGAATTGTTCCAGATCGGCGGCTATAAATCATTGCGTGGCTTTGATGAAGAGAGCCAATACCTTTCACAGTTTGCTATCGCCACTATCGAGTACCGTCTTTTACTGGATCAAAATTCATTTTTCTATGTACTGGCAGATGGCGGGTGGGGCAGGAACAATAGCCAGAATGCAAATGTCAATTATACCTATTTCGGAACGGGTGCCGGCCTGGCCTTCGATGTAAAAGCAGGTATTTTTAATATTGCCTGGGCAGTAGGAAAAAGAAATGATACAGAATTGAATTTACGGCAGTCTAAAATTCATATCGGGTTTGTCAGCTATTTTTAATTTTGATCACTCCTGGCAAATGAGGCATATTAATTCCAAAATTTCGCAATCATTATTATTTTGTCATTGCTTTCATTACCATGCCCTTTAATTTTGCCAAACAATCTGCTTATTTGATACGGTCTGTTGTTTTATCCCTATTTGTATTGTTTTTGATGCAAGCCGCCTCCGGGCAGGCTGTTACGGATTCCGTGGCAGTTCCCATAGCCGATTCATTGCCTGCGGCAGATACTCCTGTTATAGCACAGGATTCATTACCGTTACCCGTTGTTCAAACGGCAGATTCAGTATCTAAAACCCCCTGGTTGTACCCGGCCTGGGATATAAATATGGCAATCCCGCTTTCAATCCAGGTATTAAAGCACCATCCTTATTATGGTTTTGGTTCACCGTCAGTAGTAGTATATACCGGGCGAAAAAAATTTGAAGGAAAAGACGGGCTATTTTATCTGCTTATTGGATTGTTACTGGCTTTTGCTTTTTTAAGGCAGGCTTTCCCTAAATATTTTAATGATCTTTTCCGCCTGCTTTTCCGCACTACGCTCAAACAAAAGCAGGTACGCGAACAGCTGATGCAGACCCCTTTACCTTCCTTGTTGCTTAACGCTTTTTCGTGATCAGTACAGGTCTGTATATTGCTGTCTTATTACGGCATTTTAATCATGCGCCGGTAGCTAATTTCTGGCTTTTGTTTGTTTATTGTGTACTGGGCCTTGCCATAGTGTATACGGTTAAGTTCATCGGTCTTAAAATATCAGGATGGATCTTCAATATGAAGGAGGGGGCCGATACATATATCTTTATCGTCTTTATTATTAATAAGGTCATAGGTGTTTTCCTTCTGCCTTTCCTGGTACTGCTGACCTTTATGCAGGGAAATGCTTTTTTAATTGCGCTGGTGCTTTCCTGGTGCGGGATTGGCGTGCTGCTCATTTACAGGTTTTTATTGACTTATACAGCAGTTCGTAATCAGGTCAGATTCAACCCCTTTCATTTCTTTTTATACCTGTGCGCTTTTGAAATAGCTCCCCTATTACTGATTTACAAGGCTTTACTTTTCTTTTTTCGGTAGAACTACTTACCTTTGCAGGCAACTTTAGCCGAACCACATGGTAAAAAACGGGGTCAAAGCAGAAACACCGCCAAAGAGCATGAAAAAAATCCTGATTACCCAACCCAGACCTGAAAGCGATAAGTCGCCGTACTTTGAGCTTTCAAGGAAATACAATGTCACTCTCGACTTTCAGCCTTTTATCCGGCTGGAAGGAATACCGGCACGGGAATTCCGCAAACAAAAAATAGAGATACAAAACTACTCTGGTGTGATATTTACCAGCCGTAATGCGATTGACCACTTTTTCCGCACTTGTGAAGAAATGAAGGTCAGCGTATCACAGGATACCAAATATTTCTGCATTACAGAAGCTGTAGCCCTCTATCTGCAGAAATTCATTCTATACCGCAAGCGCAAGGTTTTTTATGGCGCAGATGGCACCAACAAAAGCATGTTTGATGTTATCAACAAACATAAAGGCAATGAGAAATTCCTGTATGTATGTTCGGAGAACCAGCAGGATAACGAGATCGTGAACTGGCTTAAAGCTAACAATTGCGAATATGCCCTGGCGTTTATGTACCGCACCCAAAGTAATGATGTAAAAGAGTTGCTGACAGATACGGAATATGATGTTATCTGCTTTTTCACCCCCAGTGGTGTAAAAAGTCTTTTTGATAATCTTCCCAAGTACAAACAAAACGGTACCGTGATCGGCGCTTTCGGCAGCAATACTTCCAAAGCAGTGGAAGAAGCCGGGCTGAAACTGGAGATCAAAGCTCCCCAACCGCAAACTCCCAGTATGGTAGCTGCGCTGGAACAATTCCTTTCGGGAAAGAAAAAATAAAATAGTAAACGTATAATACGAAGACGTCCTGATCAGGGCGTCTTTTTGTTTTACAAGCTTATTCACTCAACTTCGTTGTTTTAACCGGGGAAACGAATGCATAAACATACCAATCACCTTATTCACGAAACAAGCCCTTACCTGTTGCAGCATGCCCACAATCCAGTCAACTGGTATTCCTGGGGAGAAGAAGCATTGTCGAAGGCAAAAGCGGAGAATAAACCTGTTTTGGTGAGTATCGGGTATGCGGCCTGTCATTGGTGCCATGTCATGGAAAGAGAGAGTTTTGAAGATGAAGCCACGGCACAGCTCATGAATGAGCATTTCATCAATATAAAAATTGACAGGGAAGAAAGACCAGATATTGATCATATCTATATGGATGCTGTACAGGCGATGACCGGCAGCGGCGGATGGCCGTTAAATGTTTTCCTGACCCCTGATGCCAAACCGTTTTATGGAGGCACTTATTTTCCGCCCAAAAGGGCTTTTAACCGGGCTTCCTGGCAGGAGGTGTTGCAAAATGTAATCCAGGCTTTTAAAGAAAGAAGGCATGAAATAGATGCACAGGCGGAAAACCTGACGGATCATCTTGTTCAATCCAATTCATTTGGTCTTGGTACAACCGACCCAGACCAGGTATTTACAAAAGAAAAGCTGGATGAAGCGTTTCAGAATAGCATGAAACCGGCGGACAAGGAATGGGGTGGTTTTGGCAAAGCGCCCAAGTTCCCGCAGACTTTTACTATACAATTTTTACTCAGGTATCATCATGCAACTAGCTTTCAATTATCAAAATCTTCTGAAGCCACCCCCTCCGGAGGGGAGGTGGGGGCAGCATTGCACCAGGCATTACTTAGCCTCGATAAAATGATAGAAGGAGGGATCTACGACCAGGTGGGCGGCGGATTTGCCCGTTACTCCACAGATACCGAATGGCTGGCTCCTCATTTTGAAAAAATGTTGTACGACAATGCGCTGCTTATTGCTGTACTGAGCGAAGCATACCAGCTCACCAAAAAAGAGCGGTACAGGGAAGTGATGGATGAAACGATGAGTTTTATCCGGCGCGAGTTACTTCATCCCGGGAACGGGTTTTATTCAGCGTTAGATGCGGACAGTGAAGGAGAGGAGGGTAAGTTTTATGTTTGGGAAGTAAATGAAATAAAAGAACTGCTGGGTGATGAGGCGGCTCTTTTTTGCAAATATTATGACGCTACGGAGAGTGGAAATTGGGAAAGCAAGAACATTCTCAGGGTAAAAACTCCCTTGAAAGAATTCGCAAGGCAAAATAGCATTGGGGCTGATGAATTAAAAGAAATGCTGGCAAAAGGAAGGGAAAAACTCTTAGCCAAACGAAATAACGCATCCGTCCTTTACTGGACGATAAGATCATACTTGGGTGGAACGCGCTGATGAATACCTGCGTGCAGCAAGGCCTTTATCGCGACCGGCAAACAGGAGTACCGGCAGCTGGCTATTGATAATATGGTTTTCCTGTTCGAAAAATTCAAGCCGGCGGCTCCAAAGATTTCAACCATACCTGGAAAAATGACCAGGCAAAGTACCCTGCCTTTCTCGACGATTATGCTTTTTTGATTCAGGCGCTTATCGAGTTGCAGGAAATAACCGGGGATAGACGCTGGCTACTGGAAGCAAGGGAGCTTACAGAGCATGTTATAGCTAATTTCAGCGAGGTGGAAACGGGTTTCTTCTATTATACTAAAACCGGGCAGACCGATGTTATCATCCGCAAAAAGGAAGTATATGATGGCGCCGTGCCTTCCGGCAATGCTGTCATGGCCTATAGTTTATATCAGCTCTCTGTGTTGTTCGATAAGCCGGAATGGCGGGAAAGGACCCTGCAGATGCTTTCAGCGCTTGGACTGGCAGTTTGCAGGCATCCCTCCTCTTTTGGATCTGGGCCTGTTTGATCCAGGAAATGGTGGCAGGCACTTTTGAGGTGGTCATCGGCGGAGAGGATAAACGGGGTGCTCCAGGCGGAATTTTACGGGCAATATCTCCCCCACAGGGTATTAATGACCGCTCATACTAACGACGATCAATTCCCGTTATTAGCTAATAAAGCACTGACCGGAAGCTCGCTGATTTATTTGTGTAAAGACTTTGTCTGTCAGCAACCTGTTGACACAATTGCCCGTTTTATGTCACTGATAAACAGTGCAAAATGGCCAATTAATTTTCTGTTAATACAATAAAACGGCCTTAATATGCGTTAGAACTTTTACGTCGTAAAACCCGATTTGAATATAAAAAAATAAATGGTAACGTTGTGGTAGCGAATAAACCAAATATTATATTTGCCCAATACCCTCTAAGTGTATGAATAAACCGAAAACCCCCTATTACTCCCTGCTCGCAGCTGTTTGCATAGTGATGCTCTCAAGTTGTGGAATACTGGAAAGAAAAACAAAGGCGGCTCCCTGCCCAATGATGGCCAGGTGCACGGAATTTCTCCGGGTAACCGTTACTCCCTCCCGAAACCTCCGGGCATGGTGTACATTCCCCAGGGTACATTCCATATGGGTCCCAGCGATGAGGATCCTGCCTATGCTTTTAGTGCCGTAACCGCTCCGTATCTATCAGTGGATTCTGGATGGATGCAACTGAGATCACTAACAACGAATACCGGCAGTTTGTATTCTGGGTTCGTGACTCTGTAGCAGCCCGTAAGCTTGGCTATGTAAAAGCCGGTCCTGATGGCAACGAATACGTGGACAGGGTAAAAATGAAAACATTAAAATGGGATGATCCCAAAACGGTTGAAGCACTTGGCAATACCGACCTGATCCTCTCTCCTGAGGACAGAATATTTGGCAAAAAAGAAATAGATCCTTCCAAGATAGTTTACCACTCTGAAATCTTTGATCTGAAAGAAGCAGCTAAAAGAGAGAATGCCGGTAAACCCCGTTCTAAATTTATCATCAGGAAAGATGTACCTATTATCCCGATACATTAGTTTGGATACGCGACTTCGCTTATTCTTACAATGAGCCGATGACCAAACGTTATTTCTCTCACCCTGCATTCGGTAATTATCCTGTTGTAGGAGTGAACTGGAAACAGGCAACTGCTTTTTCTGAATGGAGAACGCACTACCTGAACTCATGGCTCGATGGCAAGAAAAGAGTACAGGAATCAGATTTCCGTTTACCTACAGAAGCTCAATGGGAATATGCAGCCCGTGGCGGACGTTCACAATCTATGTTCCCCTGGGGTAACTATTATCTCCGTAATAAGAAAGGATGTTTAATGGCCAATTTCAAACCCGGCCGTGGTAACTATCCTGAAGACGGTGGTTTCTATACAGTGCGTGCTGATGCTTACTGGCCCAATGATTTTGGTCTGTATTGCATGTCAGGTAACGTAGCTGAATGGACATCTTCTATCTATTACGAAGGACGTACAAACTTTCAGCACGATATGAACCCTGATGTTCGCTGGAATGCAAAAGATGATGATCTCCCGCTGATGAAGCGTAAAATAATTCGCGGTGGAAGCTGGAAAGATGTTGGTTATTACCTGCAGACAGGTACCAGTACATATGAGTACCAGGATTCAGCCAAATCTTACATCGGTTTCCGTAATGTTATTGATTTGCCCGCAGCCCCGCAAAAAGGTCGTCGCAGAGGTTAATTCCATGAGGTCTCTGCGACCTCTTTTTTTCTTATTGTCGTAACAATTTTTTTATAGTTATTCCCGTTTCTTTTAAAATTTAATAATCCAAAAACGAACCCATTATGCTGTTCTTTAAAACCTCTAGAGGCCAGGTAGTACTTAACTTCCTTTTCAGCTTCTTTGCAGCGGTAGTAATCTTTGCCGCAATGATGAAAATTCTTCACTGGAAAGGCGCTGATGAAGCGATCATGGTCGGACTGATATCAGAAGCTATCGTGTTTCTTGTAATGGCCTTCTAGTACCTCCACCAGAAGAACCACACTGGCAACGTTATTTTCCCTAATATCAATGAACATCCTGATGTTGAAAAAGCACGTACAGGTAAGTTCGAAGTTACTCCTCTTGCACTCGGTAACAGCAGCGGTAATCCTGCACTGACTAAACTGGAGGATATGCTGCGTGATGCAGATATTACTCCTGCTAACCTGGGCCGGCTGGGTGAAAACTTTAAAAAATTAGGCGGAACAGTAGATAAAATGTCTGATATCACAGATGTAGTAGCTGCTACCGGCGATTATACGGCTAAAACACGTGAAGCGGCTACAGCTTTAGGTACTATGAAAGATGCATACCTCGGCGCTGCTTCAAGCATACAGCATTTCAACCAGGCTGCTGATGGTACCAAACAGTTTCACGAGCAGGTACAGGTGCTGACAAAGAATTTGTCTTCACTGAACACCATTTATGAACTGGAACTACAGGATACCAACAATCACCTGAAGGCGATGAATAAATTCTACAGCAACCTTACACAGGCTTCTGAAGCTATGCAGGAAAGCGTAGTAGATGCTAAGAAAACCCAGGAGCAGATTGCTTTACTGGCAAATAACTTAGGCCGCCTGAATAATATTTATGGCAATATGTTAAGTGCCATGCAGGGTCGCAACTAATACTAACGGTATATCAGGTTTCGTTTTTTAATAATCCATATCCCGTGACTTTTGAAAGTTACCATTACTCAAAATAAAACCAATTCGTCATGTCTTTACCTCGCGAGCCCAGGCAAAAGATGATCAATATGATGTATCTCGTTCTGACAGCACTGCTGGCACTGAACGTTTCATCAGAAATATTGAATGCATTTAAGACTGTCAATAAGAGCTTAGAAACTACAAATACTACTGTTAATAAATCAACAGAGCAGATCCTTGCCTCACTTAAGGATAAATTAACTGATCCGTCAAAAGCTGCAAAAGCGCAAATATGGTATCCCAAAGCACAACAGGTGCAGACTTTAAGTAAAGCGGTTGTTGTGAAGATACAGGAGCTGAAAGACCGCATATTACGTGAAGCAGGCGGAGATCCGGCTAACCTTGAGCAGAAGTTCAAGGAAGATAACCTGGATATCGCTACACGTATAATGGTTGAAAAAGGAGAAGGACCCAAATTGCTGGCCATGCTTACAGATTATAAGAAAAGCGTACTCGGCATTGATCCTTCTATTGATTCAGCTTTTAAAGACGTATTGCCGGTCAACCTGGAAAAACCTATCTCTAAAAACAGGGCAGGAAAAACATGGGAAGGCGCCTATTTTCACATGGTTCCCACAGTGGCCGCTCTTACGATCCTGAGCAAATTTCAGAATGATATTAAGACATCTGAAAACAGTGTTGTACAGTTCTGCCATAATAAAGTAGGTGAAGTGGTTGTACGTTTCGATACATACGCAGCAATCGTTGGTCAGAATTCAAATTACCTGATGCCTGGCCAGGACCTCGAAATCACTGCCGGTGTCGGCGCTTCAGTAAAGCAGCCGCTCCAACTATTACTATCAACGGGCAAAGTTATCCTATCGGTACAGAAGGTACTGCTATGGCTAAAATGCAGGGTGGTGGAATAGGAAACCATTCAGTTCCTGTTAAGATCTCTTATATAGACCAGGATGGTAAGCAACAAATAATTGAAAAGAACGTTGAGTATAAAGTGGGCCAGGCCAATGCTTCCATAGCCTTGGATAAGATGAACGTGCTTTATATCGGTGTTGCCAACCCTGTTTCAGTAGCAGCCAGCGGTGGTGGTGATGATAAAGTAAGTTTCGCTATCAACGGTGGTGGCGGCAGATATGAGAAAACAGGCGCTGGAAAATATAACGTATTTGTTGGCAGTGTAACTGATGATTGCAAGATCACAGTCTCTGTAGATGGAAAAGTGGCCGGTGTTTCCCAGTTCCGTGTTCGTACGGTACCTCAGTCACAGGCTTATGTAGGCGGACAGCCGAGCGGAGCAAATGTGCTGGCTGGTGCCTTCAAAGCGCAGGGTGGTGTTGGTGCTGGTATCAAGGATTTCCCGTTTGAACTGGCATATGAAGTAGTGAGCTTTACATTTACATGCGATACTGACGAGGGTGATATCATTTCAGTACCTGTAAGCGGCTATTTATTCCAGGGACCTGTTCGTAAAGCAATTGATCAGCATGTAAAGGCTGGCAAATTGGTAACAATAGATAATATCAGGGTGAAAGGGCCGGATGGAAGAACAACTTCAGCCCCATCTTTGATCTATTATATTAAATAATCATTACATGAAAAGTGTTTTTTTAAAAGGTGGATTGTTTTTGGTTGCTACTGCTCTTTTAGCAGCACAGGCAAATGCACAGCGTGGCAGCAAGAAAAGAGGAACGCAGCCTCCGGCTACTACCCAGGAAGCCACCCAGCAAACTAATAATAATCAGCCTTCTGGTTACGATCCTTACGGTAATCTCCCGATTACTGTAGATTCATCCGGAATAAGTGATACAACCGTACGGAAGTCGCTTCGTAATGATAATGCTTTTGATAAAAGCAGTGTCAGCGCCCGCACTCCGTTGGTGTATGAACACTTAAGGGCTGATGACGCCTTGTTTGCGGAAAAAGTATGGAGAGAGCTTGATCTGAGGGAAAAGATGAACCAGACATTCCGCTACGAAGCAAGAGATGATAATGGAAGCCAGCTCTTCATTGATATGCTGATGAGATCTGTAAACTCAGGACAGGTTACAGCATTTGAAGACGACAGGTTTTCAACACCCAAGTCTATAGCAGATATTACCCAATTAACAGTTGGTAAGGCAGATACTGTTGCCCAGTACGATCCAAAGGATATTAATAAGATCATCGGATACAGGGTTACAAGGGCTTCATTTGATCCTAAAGCTGTTACCAAGATCAGGCTAAAGGAAGAATGGGTGTTTGACCGCGAATCCAGCCGTATGTTCTGCCGTATACTCGGTATTGCGCCTTTAAAAACAGAATATTTGCCAAATGGCCAGGAGCGTGGATCATCTGTAATGTTCTGGGTTTATTATCCTGACCTTCGCCCGATGCTTGCCAAATCTGAGGTGTATAATCCTAAGAACATGGGTCAAAGCAGGATGACATGGGAAGAATTGTTTGAAAGCCGTATGTTCAGCAGCTATATCGTAAAATCAACCTTGGATAATTCGGCTAACAGGAATATCAGGGCGTACATCAAAGATCCGATCCTGGCATTACTGGAAGGCGACAATATCAAAGATAAAATATTCAATTACGAACAGGATTTGTGGTCTTATTGATCGCTGTTTAAACTTTATAAAAATGACTTGGAAAATGCCCTTCTATGAAGGGCATTTTCCATATATAAGCCCTTCGTTTTAAATAGGGACTTCCTGTAAATATGAACTGCTTACTGGAAGCGGATTGGTAAGAAAATAATAAAGCAAAAAGCCCCACGATGGCACAAAAAGTGTTCAAAGTGGGGCAAGGTTTTATTATAAGAACTATGGCAAATTTATTGTTTTCTCACCAACAATTGCTACACGAGAAATTTTTGCAAACCGATTTAGGGGAATTATATGTGGCCATTCCATTTGAGCAGTTGGCAGCTACTGTTGCAGCTCCCGATGGAAGTAAAAGTGGCCTGGGCCGTAAGTCCTGGTTTGATGTAAAAGGCGGGATTGGATTATTAGTGCTCAAGCACTATCTGCAGCTTAGCGATGACCTGCTGATCCAGCGGATCAATACTGATTGGAGCATGCAGTTATTCTGCGGTATTTTACTACGGCCTGAGCAAAGGATCAGGGATACTAACCTTCCCAGTTGGTGGCGCACCTACATTGGAAAGCGCCTGGATATAGATGCGATGCAGACGGCGCTGGCAAAGTACTGGAAGCCGTTTATGGAGCAAACCGGTATAGGGATGCAGGATGCCACGTGTTATGAAAGCCGGATCAGTTATCCTACCGATGTAAAGTTGATCTGGAACTGCTGTCAGCAAGTATACCTGTTTATACAACACAGGCGCAAAGAGCTGAAATTGCGCAAAAGCCGGATGAACTACCCGCGACAGAAAGAAAATTTCCAATCCTACCAGAAGACAAGAAAAAAGACAAAGCGGGCCGAAAAAAAGCTGCGCAAAAAGCTGTTGAAATTCCTGCTCAAATTATTGCAGCGCCTCGATGACCTGCAGCAAAAGCATCACTTCGCCTTATCGAACAAAGATCAAGGCAAACTGCGCACTATTATCAAAGTATATGAACAACACCACCGTAAACTCTATGGGGATAATAATGAGATCAAAGATCGGATTGTATCGCTGAGCAAGCCTTACATACGGCCTATTGTAAGAGGCAAAGAAACTAAAGCCGTCGAGTTTGGCGCTAAAGTAAACGTACTTCAGATAGACGGTATCAATTTTATAGAGCACCTTAGCTATGATGCTTTTAATGAAGGAACGCGCTTGCAAAGCGGCATTTATCTGCAAAGGAAATTATTTGGCAAATGCACCCACCAGTCAGCTGATCAGATCTACGCCACCAATGCTAACCGTACCTATTGCCGGCAAAATAACATCGCTACTAACTTTATTCCCAAAGGCAAACAAAAAATACTGCACATTGAACAATCTGCAGTTTTAAGAAAAACGCTCAATATCGGCCGGGCCACTATTCTGGAAGGAAGTTTTGGTAACGAAAAATGTCATTACTATTTACAAAAAATACCTGCCCGAAATCAAATCACTGAAACCTGCTGGATCTTCTTTGGCATTTTTACCAGCAATGCAGTAAGGATCGCTGACCGTATAGCTGCATCCCGCCAAACAGCAAGGGCTGCATAGCAATCGCCTAACCTTCTGTTTGCTTTCCTCAAAACCGGGGAAACAAATCTGTATGCCCCTGGCAGAAAAAATTACTGAAAAATCAATCAAATACATTACTCAAAATCATCTCACAACAAAAAAACATTTGAATTCTATAACTCAAATGGCTCATTTATCATTTACAGGAAAACCCTAAATAATTTGAAAAATATTTCAAAAAACGTATAAACCCTATAGGAAAATTGGATAATTGTTGTATTTTCGTCTCGGTTTTTCATAGGATATTGGATTTTAAAAACGGGGCTGGATTTCTATCCTGGCCCCATTTTTTTTGACAATTGTCAAGATAACGCAAGCGTATCTTTTACTTAAGCCGGGTGGAAATAGGAATAAATGACCCTGGCCCTTGACCTCCCAACTACTACTGCAATTTCTTCTTCGGTCTTCTCCCTGATAACCTTTACAGATCTGAACTCTTTAAGCAACATCTCAGCCGTTCCTTTACCGATGCCCGGAATATCTTCCAGTTCGTTTTTAAATGTTCCTTTGCTTCGCTTGTTGCGGTGAAAAGTAATGCCGAACCGGTGTACCTCATTTCGTATCCGGCGTACCAGTTTAAGGCTATCGCTCGTATACGGAAGTTTCAAAGATTCTTTATCGTTAGCAAAAAAGATCTCTTCTTCATTTTTAGCCAGGCCCACCAGGGTAGATCGCCCTGCTACGTTCAGTTCCTTTACAGCCTCGATAGCAGCGCTTAGCTGCCCTTTTCCGCCATCTATGATAACGAGCTGGGGAAATGCTGAGTTTTCTTCCTTAAGCCGTTTATAACGCCTGTAAACCGCTTCTTTCATGGTGGCAAAGTCATTGATGCCTTCTACCGTCTTAACATTGAAATGCCGGTAGTCCTTTTTGCTCGGCTCCCCATTTTTAAAACACACCATGGCAGAGACAGGATAGCTTCCCTGGAAATTGGAATTATCGAAGCATTCTATGTGAACCGGCAGTTCCGGCAACTGCAGATCTTTCTCCAATTGCTCAAGTACTTTTATATGGTCCACATTCTTTGTCAGTTTGAGCCTTTCCTTGTTCCTGATTTCTTCGATAAAATAACCGGCATTCTTTTCTGAAAGTTCAAGGAGCTTTTTTTTATCACCTCCTTTGGGAATGGTTATTGTCACACCCGCCTGTGGAAATTCTATTGGGAAAGGAACAACGATCTCCGGCGCATCGCTATTAAAGGTTGCCCTTAACTGGGCGACCGAAAAACTAAGTATTTCCTCCGCGCTTTCATCGAGATGGGTTTCTGCTTTGTTTGTCTGGG
Organism: Bacteroidota bacterium; assembly: GCA_037200265.1. Classification (GTDB taxonomy): domain Bacteria; phylum Bacteroidota; class Bacteroidia; order Chitinophagales; family Chitinophagaceae; genus VBAT01. Next base: position 4,629 of record JBBCIL010000031.1, on the reverse strand, counting down.
TTTGTACAATAGTGCCGTTTCTTACCATCAGGTAATTGATAAAGGCGATATTCTTGTCCCTGATTATAGAAAATACATCCGCATCTGTTTCTCTTACATTGGCTATTACCGACCGGGCCTGGTAGTTTTCGAGGTATTCAATCTTTTTGCGGGTGATCTCCGCTTTTTCAAAGGAAAGCCGGACGGCATATTCTTTCATCTCTTCTTTGTAATGACGGATAACAGGCGAGAGGTTTCCTCTTAACAGGCTTTTCAGCAGGATGAGGTTCTCTGTATAATCTCCGGAGCTTTGCAGCCCTTCACAGGGACCCTTGCAATTACCAAGATGATATTCCAGGCAAACTTTGAACTTCTTTTTCTCAATATTTTTTTGTGAAAGGTCGAGTGAGCAGGTACGTAACTGGATCGCCTGTTTAACAAAGTCCAGCAGTTCCCTTACTTTTTTTACAGAAGTATAAGGGCCGAGATATTCTGAGCCGTCATCAATTTTTCTCCTTGTAAGAAAAGCTCTTGGAAATGGTTCATTCTTAATAACGATATAGGGATAGCTTTTGTCGTCCTTCAGGTTGATATTGAATAATGGTTGAAATTGCTTGATCAGCGAGTTTTCCAGTAAGAATGCATCCTGTTCCGAATCAACAATGGTAAATTCAATACGATTGATCCGCTGAACGAGTTCGTGCGTTTTATAAGACGTATACGTTTTGCTGAAATAAGAACTGACCCGCTTACGGATATTCTTCGCCTTGCCTACATAGATCAGTTCATTGGCTGAATTATAATATTTGTAGATCCCTGGCTGCTGGGGTACGGAAGAAGCGATATGTTGAAATTCGGTACTGGTCATTAGTTCTCATCCTCGTTCCAGATTACTTTCAGCGTCGAAGTGGTTTCAGGCTGACCCAATAATTGCCGTGTGGTAACGACCTGGAAGCTTTTATCTACCTGCCACAGCATTCTTTTTTGTAAGGAACTGTCTTTATTATTTATGTAGTGATCAATGATTATGCTGGTTACTTTATCGCCCGATCCTTCGGGATGAATCAATACTTCCTGGCGCTGTATTTCCTCCTTATCCGCTTTTACCGGCGTATAAGTTATAATGACCCTGTTTAATGTTTCATCAAACTGCCTGTCTTCTGTAAACCTGTCTTCGTATTTCGGTTCTGATAAATCGGGTATCGCCAAAAAGTCGGCCGCCAGTTCACGAAATTGTTCACGGCGAAAATAAACAGTATCCGTTCTTGTACTGTCAACATAAATGATCTGGCGGATAGAATACAGGGATGTATCTATATGCGCCACCTGGCTTTTAAGAAAAGAGAGAACAGGAAGAACTTTTCGCTTTCAGGCTTCTCTTTCTTTTTTGATTTGCAGGCACCAAGGAGGAAAACAGGTGCTAACAGCAGGATTACAATTTTTTTCATACACCCAAAATTAACATAACCGGGGTAAAATAAACATCCCGCTTCTTTTAATGAAGCGGGATGTTCAGTATTGCTGAATAGCAGATAATTATTGATTGAGTGTAACGCCGATCTTCATGCCAAAATCAAACAGGTTTTCCCTGACCGGGTACTTATTATGAAAACTGGAAAGAACCTGGTAACGACCTGCGGACCAATCTGCCACCGGGTATTGTTACGGGAAGTGAAATTGACAAATGTTTCAAAGCTGGTATTAACATTCAGGTCACGTACAAGCCAGGGCACTTTTGCATAATTCTTATAATCTGTAGATATGAGGTATGCTTTTTCCCTGAGAATATAAGTTGGCTGTACAGTACCTGCAATACCAAAGCTGGTTTTTTTGTTTCCGAATAACATGTATTCAAGACCAATCGGTGCGGAAACGGAGAAGTAGAAGTTCTTTAACCAGTCAGACTTGTAACCATTATAGTTGCGGTAATTCGTCCAGGTGGTTACAGAACTATTATTCCCGCTTAAATTAATCGTTGCCTGTTCACCGTTATAAACAAACGCCTTGATATCATACCGGTTGATATTGAACTGGAGACCACCGCGCAGTTTCAGGTTTTTTGGAAAGCGGGTAACGGGTAGAGAAACCAAGCTCTAATCCCATATCAGGTTTATGTGTTACGGCTTTGTTTATATCTGTTAGCGAAGTGAAAGGATAACTTATCGGGTCAGCAAAAGGGCCTTCGTTTCTGAATCCTTTATTAGCTTTTTAACCTCCTGTAGCTGACAGTTGGAGTAACATATAGCTGCCAGGAAAGCTTTTTGCGGTTCTTTTTTGGGCTTATACGAATTCACTACACTTTCAATAGTAAGGGGGTAGTAAATGGCATTTTGCTTTGATTTGGTTGTTTCACTGCCGAAAGAAAATGTATTCAGCGAAACATTTTCATTTCCGGTGACTGTGCCCGGAGTGGCCACTGGATTATTCACGATGCCGGGAACAGTTACTGTAACAGGCTGTTTCTTTTCCACTGCAACAGACGACGACTTAACCGTTATTTCAGCTACAGCATCATCATTAGCCAGATTGGAGGACAATGATCCGCTGGTAATTTCCGGCTGGCTGTTATCAGCATCCTGTACGGCAAGCGATTTGTCAGCGGCAGCTATATCTGTTGCTTTGTCAAACTTATTAAGTGATAAAAGCTTGTTGATGTCGCCGGAAGGCGGAATATGGGAAACCGGCTGCAAAGGATTAACAGGCTGTATAGGTACAGTTGATGTAAGCGTTTTGGCAGAATTGTCTGTTGATTGTTGTTTGGAACCAGGGTAACTGCGCATCACCCCACGTTACAGAAACAGCGGTAAGCAATAAAAGCGATGCAAGCCCAATACCATACCATCTTCTGCGGGTATGTAATGAATTATTTATTCCTTTCCATACCTTCTCCGACGGAATCATCCGGTATTGATCAGCATTTCTTTTTACATGCTGTTCAAATTCTCTGTTATTGTAATTCTCTCCATAACCAGTCCTGAAATTTAGGATACGAAAAACTACCGCTGGCTAACTGCGACAAGCCAATCAATATCTTGTTTTGGTTTTTGTAAGATCTTTTTCCTTAATAAAATGTCTTCCAGCATTGCTTTCGCTCTTGTGTACTGGCTTCTGCTGGTGCTTTCTTCAATATCCAGCATCCCCTGCGATCTCCCGGTGACTATACCCTTCAATCGCATACAGGTTCAACACTGTCCGGTAGCCGATGGGTAATAATCGTATACATTCTACCACCTGTTTGGCCTGGATAATGGCCGGCACACTATCTTCTCTTACCTGTACACCAGTGGCATGAATGATATCCACGCTTTCATTGAACTTCTTATTCTTTTTGAGGATGTTGATGCAGGTATGAACGATAATCCTGCGAACCCAGCCTTCGAATGCGCCGCGGCTCTCAAAAGTATGTATCTGTAAAAAGACCTTGATAAAGCCCTCCTGCAGCATATCTTCTGCCATCCTCCCTGTTGTGTGCGTAACGGTAGCAAACTGCGAGCATCTTGGAACTATACCTGTTGTATAGTTCCCGCTGTGCAGGGGCCTCGTTATTCAAACAACCTTTTAAAATGGCTTCCTCGGTCATAAATCCCTTTGGTTGCCTGTAATTTAGACAATTTTCCAATACAAATGCTGCATGGAACTTTAAAATTTCAGCCTTAATTACAGCGATTTTATGTTTATTTTTTTCTTTTCAGGCTATCAATCGGGTATTTCGCTTCCATGGTACTCATCACACCGCCGGCCCAATCTATCAGTTTGTTCTTTTCCTCAGCGGTAAGTTTTGCATCCTTATGCATCCAGGTGTAAGAGTCAAGCGGCATTTCTCCTTCCTTTACCATCTCTATGGTTTCTTCCATTTTGTGGTACTGGTAGCGCAGGCTGCGATTAGAATAATCATCCAGGTTCAAATGCTTTTTCCCATTCTTTACATGTTTATTCAGCCACCAGTCAACCGGCTGAATATTGCTGTACCAGGGATACTTTGTATTGTTACTGTGACAATCATTACAGGCCTTTTCAAGAATAGATTCCACATCTGCGGGAATTGCATATATTTTCCCGATATAATTGGGCTGATCGCCGGTTGCCTTGTTTGGCTTAGGATGAATGAACTGGATAACTATCAGCGCGAGCAGAAGAAAGAGCAATATCTTTTTTTATCATGTGCGATTTTTGCCGCTGAAATTAAAGCTTATTGATCAAAATATCACCAGTCATTTCTTTGGGAATGGGCAGGTTCATCATCGTTAAAATAGTAGGGGCGATATCTCCCAGCTTTCCCGGTTTGATAACGCCTCTCCATTCATTGTCAATGATAAAAAATGGAACCGGGTTGAGCGTATGCGCCGTATTGGGAGAACCATCATCATTGATCATATAATCTGAATTACCATGATCGGCGGTCAGAAAAACAGTATAGTCATTTTTCAGGGCGGCTGTTACCAGTCGCCCGACACATTTATCAACTGTTTCCGCGGCTTTAATAGCTGCTGACCATACGCCGGTATGTCCTACCATATCTGTATTGGCATAGTTCAGACAGATAAAATCAGCGGTCTTATTTTCAATTTCCGGAATTAGTGCATCCGTCAGTTCATAAGCGCTCATTTCAGGCTGCAGATCATAAGTAGCTACCTTAGGCGAAGCCACCAT
>JBBCIL010000030.1:0-56271 GCA_037200265.1 Bacteroidota bacterium | reverse complement strand
GACAGCAGTTGATTTGGATATCAGACTACCGGATGAGCATCCGGGTTACAGGTATCATTACAAAGAGCGTAGTAAAGGATTTTACTGTTTTGGAACACGAAGCCACGAAGGCGCAAAGGCACCAGGTTATTTACGTATCTCTTGTTCTATATTTAGCTATAGTCCTGGAAAACAAAAACTCTCCGGTCAGCAGAGTTTCATTTTAATAGTTCATTTCCATAAAAGCGCACCCGCTCAGCATTCACTACTCACCACTCATATTCTCAATCACCATTGCACTCGCTCCTCCCCCGCCATTACATATTCCCGCTGCGCCATATTTTGCATTATTTGCTTTCAATACATTGATCAGGGTAACAATGATCCTCGCGCCGCTGCATCCCAATGGATGCCCCAGTGAAACCGCACCACCGTGCACATTCACTTTTGAAGGATCCAGTTTCATACGTTTACTGTTTTCGATACCTACTACAGCAAAAGCTTCATTCAGCTCCCAGTAAGCGATATCTTCCATTTTGAGACCGGCTTTTGCCACCGCTTTGGGCACGGCTATAGCAGGTGAAGTGGTAAACCATTCAGGCGCCTGTTCCGCATCTGCATACGAACGGATCTTTGCCATGGGTTTTACTCCCAGTTCTTTTGCTTTATCTGCACTCATAAGTACCAATGCAGCAGCGCCATCATTCATGGTACTTGCATTGGCCGCCGTCACCGATCCGTCTTTTTGGAAAGCAGGACTAAGTGAAGGTATCTTTTCAAATTTTACATTATACGGTTCTTCGTCTTTGGCGAATACAACCGGGTCCCCTTTGCGTTGTGGTATCTCTACCGGTACTATTTCATTGGCAAATAAGCCTTTTTCCCAGGCTGCCTGGCTGCGCTTATAACTTTCTATCGCAAATTTGTCCTGGTCTTCCCTGCTGATTCCGCACTCTTTTGCACAAAGTTCGGCGGCATTGCCCATTGCTTTGCCATCGTATACATCTGTTAAGCCGTCTTTAGCTAATCCATCTATTAAGGAGGTATTGCCATATTTATTTCCCCATCTTACCGAGTCGGCATAAAAAGGTACGTTACTCATACTTTCCATACCTCCTGCTATTACAATGTCCGCATCGCCAAGCATGATACTCTGTGCTGCCTGTGCAATGGCTTTCATACCGCTGGCACAGACTTTATTGACAGTGGTACAATTTACTTCATTGGGTAAGCCGGCAAATTTAGCTGCCTGCCTGGCCGGAGCCTGTCCAAGGTTGGCCTGTATCACACAACCCATTAATACATCCTGTATTTGTTCTGGTTTAATCCCCGCTTTTGCCAATGCACCTTTGATAGCGATAGCACCTAACTGAGTGGCGGATAAACTTTTTAGTGAACCTCCGAAACTGCCTATGGGGGTACGGACAGCTGAAATGATAACTACTTCTTTAGACATAGCAAGCTTTTATTATAAGATTAGGGAGCAAAGATAATAATTGTTATCCTGCGGAAAGAAAGAATGCTTTCCGGGTGGTGAGTCAATTTTATTTAAGCAGTATTTTCCCGCAAAGACACTAAGAACACAAAGAGATTTTAATTAATTGTAAGCTTTTGTAATCTTAGTGGCGTAGCCTGCGCTGAGAAAGGAAGGGTGGGAAGTGATGATCAATTACTAAGTTTTTGATTCGAGGTATGTGTCAACCAGTTCTCCCATTTGATATTCCTTATAGCGCATAGCTTCTTTTTTGGCCAAAAGTCCAATCAGAAAAAATAATATCGCCCCGCAAACTCCATACACAGTGAAAGTGTCTATGCGTTTGAGTTGGAAAAATGTACCAAACGAGCAAAATGAGTTTACCAGCATTACCAATGCCCATAAAAAAAAATGAAGCGACGAGTCCATCAAAAGTCGCTGTCATGACCCAATATCTTTTCAGAAGAGAAAATGAAGTTATGATTTTTGGGTTCTCTCTTATTTTTGCCCATAATAATCCGTAATAATCCGTATAGTGCCTTTAACCCGTCTTCGATATCTTTTCTCTCTTCTCTTTTACCATTATGGGCATATTTGTATAAAGACTATCACCTAGTGAATTGTGCGAGGCAAATTTCTCTTTGATCTTATAAAATTTCGGGTTGAGACCACGTATTCTTTTTCCCAGCATCCATGATATTAATCCTGCAACATAACAATTGACGATCAGGAAAAATACCTGCAACCCGCTTAAATCAGTAAAACCGGGTAATGCGATACCGTTTTGATACAGTATAAAAAATACGGCTGATGAGGATATTACACCTGACACAATAAATGAAAGGTCAAAAAGATCAAAAAAGTCAGCGATTTTTTGCAAAAATGGGCTGAAGAGATTTTATTAGTTCATCCATAATAAATCATTTAAGTAAGATTGTTGTTATTTGTGTTCTTTCAATAAATGTTTAGCTTCTTGGAGTGGTTGATTTTTTCAGCAGCGACTCAAGCCTGCCGATATCAGGATGATTAAGTTTGGTAGCTTTTTCTACAACAAATTCCCAGTTAATCTGCCCATCCACCCGTATCTTTTTTGATATAAGCTCCCGGATCTTCGATTCTGCATTTTCGTAATAAGAAAACAAGTATGCGTACCTGATGAGCCAGATGACCAGGGCGTTGAAATCATATTCGTATTCATTTTCCTGGTTTAGGATAAAGGCCCTGTCAAGGTATAGTCTGCCTAATGCCGGCTCGTTGTTTTCCAGCAGAAATTTCGCATAGGGGAAACAAGATGTTAGGGTTGAACGAGTCTTTTTCGAATACTATTTTGAATGTATTTTTAGCTTTTTCAATATCGTGTTTAAAGCGGTAATAAAAATTGGCAAGATTAGACACTATGATCGAGTTGTCCGGATCCAGGCGGAACGTTTTTTCAAACTGGGCTTCGATCTTTTTTAAGACCTTATGTGAAGATATCTTTCGTTGATTTGAGATATATAAAAAAGCAGCGTAATTGTTGTTAAATCTTATATTGTCCGGCTCAAGCCTCAGCGCTTTCTGGTACATTGAGTTTGCAATTACCGGGTTGCCTGATTCCATGAATAAAAAGTCGGCAAAATACATATACAGATCTCCGCTTTTAGGAAAGCGTTGTAAGCCTTTCAAAAAAAGGCTTTTTTTTTCTTTTTAATATCCTGTTCACTCGGATATCAGTAATTACGTCCCACCAGCTTTTCCATTTGGTTTTTAAGTCCTTTGCATTTCTTTTCTGCGGTAGCAGGGTATCGTTGTTGTCTTTCAGGAATTCTAATTCCTGGTATTGTGTTCTGTATTTTTCTGCTCTTCTTGTGGCGATATCTCAAATTCATCGAACAAATAATTAAATTTATTGGACCACTGTAGTTCATACATGAATTCATCGAAGCCACGTATTTTAATAAATTTCCCATTAAATTTTTTGACTACCTGCTGTATTTCAGGCCCGGGAAGTCCTCCTGCTTCACGGTAACACCAAAACATTCCCTGTTTGTTTTTAAGCCTTCCCAGGTAGTTCATCAGGCTGCCGTCGTTGCCCCATATCCAATAACAATGGGTACGAACTCCTGGAATATTTTGTTCAGGGAGTCTACCCACTGGTTGTCTATTTGCCTTATATCATTGGGTTCACTTTTAGGTTCGAGAAGCAGATCCCTGTGTATCTTAATAATAATAGGCTGTTTTGCGATAGCCTGATATATTTTGCAGAAGAAATTCGTGACCACATATAAAAGGTTTGGCCGTAGTAAACGAATACAAAGCATCCTCGGTCAGGGAATCGAAATTTGTTGTTATAACAATATTGTGCGGGCTGTTAGAAAGTATTTGTGACAGGACTGTATAGCCATAACTGGGTTCTTTTCTTTCTAATACTTTTTGTAATATTTCAAATCCTTCGAGTTTATCAATCGAGAATCTTTTGAGATAAATCTCGCTATAAAAAAAGCCCAGGTTTTTTTCATTGATTCTTTTGTTTTTCATCCAGGCCTTCACTTCATTTTCATCAAATCTTAATTTTATTTCTTCAAACCATAAACGTGCAAGTTCATTGCCCGTAAGCACGCCGGAAGGCTTTGAGGCTCCGGCGCCAGTATAAAGCAAAATTTCCTGGTTCCATTGGCTAAGGCCACGCTGTTAAAATAATCGCAAAACCCTTTGGATGTCATTATCTCGGGACTATTTCGAACTTTCATTTGTTTAATTTAATAATGTACTTATGAAATAATGAAGTATAACGTTGTATCTGCCGGCGCAACCCTGGCAGGATATGCATTTTGTTTCAGTATAACAGGCATTATAGGTATAATAAAGGGCCAGTGGAGTAATAATCGGATTGGGAGCTATGATACCCGGGAGTTAATGATGGAAGAAAGATTTTTTGTTGGTGTTGGAAAGCATAACAAAATAGTATGCCCGGTGGCGGTAGTTTTGGCGAATCTCATAATAAGATAAGGTTGGTTCGTTTTCTAAGCTACTAAACCTTTTCCCATTCAAAAAATATTTTTCGCCGCAGTCTTTATCTCTGCGCCAGCTGCTTTACATCAGTATAATGGTGGGATATTGAAAAGGGAATAGGATATGGTAGGGCATCCCAATAATAACAATCAAATCTATTTAGCATTTTTATTTAACAGGCTCTTTGGTGCTCTCATTTCCCAGGAAGCCTGTAATAATTGTTTCAGATCCTTTTTCTTCACGGTAGCCAGGTCTATCAGCATCAGCGGGTAATTTTTATAGTGATCGGTAATAAAAAAAGTTGCCGGGTTGGCTTTCATCCACTTTTCGCGTTCTTCCGTATAAACAACCAGTGTTTTGCCGTCTTCCCGCAGCCGGGCAAACATTTTTTTATTGACCTTGAAAGCGGGGTGTTCCGTAAGAAGTGGATGCTTCAGCGCGGGGAAAGGTCATGGCGATCGAACTTACCTGGCTATAAAAAGCTATAGTATCTATGTTCATAATAAAAGTAAGTTATCATTTTTCGCCGGATAAGAAAATGAGCAAAGTAAAATTCCGGCATTACAAATTTGCGGAGGCCGGGAAAGCAGCACGCAAAGTGAGATTGGCGCGGCATATCTATGTTGAAACTCCTGAAATTTTGGTGTTTTCACATTGGATAGCAGGGAGGTTTGTACCGAACTTAGGTCACCGGGGTAACCGGTTGCCAACCTTTAAAGGTTGGCAACCGGTTACCCCGGTGATTACACCAAACTCATAATATGCCTATTCCTGAAAAATACTTTGCAGATTTTGAAGACAAGGAATTTACCATGTATACAACCGGACCAATAACCGGGAGAAGCTTTTTTCTTTCCGACGAAAACCGCTTTTCTTTTTAAGAAAGTACAGGGAATACCTGTCCTCCTTTCTTGATACTTATAGCTGGTGCCTGTTACCCAATCATTTTCATTTGCTTGTACGGATAAAATATATCAATTCAATTATAGCAGCCTGGAAAGCAAAGACTATAAAGACCTGACATTAACCGAAAAAAGATTTCTTGACAGGAAGATTTCAACCAGCGAATTGCTTGAACAAAGCTTTAAACGTTTCTTTCAGTCCTATGCGCTTTCATTTAACAAAGCACATGACAGGAAGGGCAACCTTTTTTATAAACCATTTAAACGGGTTCATGTCGCGAAAGACAGTCATTTGACGCAGGCTGTCGTTTACATTCATGCTAATCCCCTTAAGCATAAACTGATAAAAGACTTTACCCAGTATCCATGGTCATCCTGGCAAAGCATTCTTTCGGATGCACCTACCCAATTGCTCCGTAAAGAAATAATTGACTGGTTGGTGGCAGGGCTAATTTCATTTCAATTCACAAAGAGATGGCTAAAGCTTACGGGGAGAGTGATATTGCTATTGAAGATGATTGAGTGGAGTGATCGTAGAGTTGCCAACCTTTAAAGGTTGGCAACTCTACCTCTAATCATCCAGGAACATATACCTTTGGGCCTCATGAATTTATTTACTGATAAAGCAGTTATTATCATTACCTGCCCCAAACGGCTCGCTCCCTGGCTGGAACAGGAAGTAAAAGACCTGGGATTCGATATCGAAGAAACATTTATAACAGGTGTAAAGCTATCCGGCACTATTAACGATTGTATAAAATTGAACCTCAACCTGCGCTGCGCCAGCCAGGTTTTATACAGGCTGAAACAATTCGAAGCAACAGATGCCGACGCTATTTACAACACCCTCCTTCCCTATCCATGGGAAAATATTTTACCCGATCCCGGCTATTTTTCTATCACCAGCAACGTAAGCAATCCTACTATCAATAATAGTATGTTCGCTAACCTCCGGGTAAAAGATGCGATCGTAGACAGGCTGCGCGATAAAAGAGGTACACGTCCGTCAACAGGCTCGGCGCTAACGGGTGCTGTTATCAACCTGTTCTGGAAAAACGACAAGGCGGAAATATTCATTGATACATCAGGTGATTCATTAGGGCGGCACGGATATCGTAAAATACCGGGCCAGGCTCCTATGCTCGAAGCACTGGCGGCAGCGACTATCTTAGCTACCCGTTGGGATAAACAATCACCGTTTATCAATCCCATGTGTGGCTCGGGTACGGTGGCTATTGAAGCCGCCATGATTGCTACGAACAGGCGACCGGGGTTATTCAGAACCAATTATGCTTTTATGCACCTGCAGGGATATGATGATACTATTATTTGAAGGAAGATGCTTTACTCGAAAAACAGATCATAGATGTGCCCGGTCTTCATTCATCGCTACGGATTACAGCGCAAAGGCAATTGAAAATGCAAAGAAGAATGCAATTGCCGCCGGTGTAGCCCAGTTGATTGATTTTGCCGTATGTGATTTTGCGGCGACAGAAATCCCTCCCGGTGTTCCGGTGTTTTTTATGTGAACCCGGAATATGGCGAACGACTGGGCGATATTAACCAGTTGGCAGAAACCTATGGTCGTATCGGTGATTTTATGAAACAAAAATGTGGTGGTTATTTTGGTTATGTATTTACCGGTAACCTTGACTGGCTAAAAAAATAGGATTGAAAGCCAAACGACGGATAGAATTTTATACCAGCACAATTGATTGCCGCCTGCTGGAGTATGAATTGTATAGCGGAAGCAGGAAAAGGTTGGAAGTTCGATGTTGGAAGTTTGAGGTTAGGTTCTCTCACCGGAGACACAATGCTTATATGTGACTTCCGGTTTCAGAAATCTCAATCAGTCCTCTTCAACTTTCAAAACATCCAACATCGAACCTCCAGCCTCCAACAACTTTAATACCGGTAAAAAGGACAGATTATGCACTACTGCGTTTGCTGAGGCCACGTTTGATGTACAATAGGGCTAACTGTTTCCCATAAAGTATAAGGAGTCCAAACATTGAACGAGGCATTTCCCGGCATTGCGACTGGCTTTCATTAAATACACACCATTTCTGCGAAACTGTTATATAGCTGGCGCCGGTATATTTAGCATTGGTTACACCTGCGATATTAAGAGGATTCCAGTTTGGTGTGATGATTACCTGTGTATTTGGCTACCATTCAATGATGCCCAGTTGAAGGAGCGTTTATTTGCATTGGTTCTTGATGCGCCATCAACATCTACTCTTGCTCCTGAACTTGAAGCAGAGCCCGTCGTTCCCGCTGCTTCGGAAATATATTGCGCGTAGCCCATTACACGGATATTAAATGATGCGCCTGCAGGCATGGCCGCTCCATCTGTATTGTATATTGCCCAATAAGGTTGAATATAACGGACAGCTATCGGGTGAGGATTCTTTACCCCATTATCAACGGGTGTAACGAAAAGACAGCGTTAGGATTATTGTCAGTATTTACATTCCTGATAAACATAGATGTAAGGAGAATGTTACCTCCCCTGGTGGCAGTCTCTCTTTCCGCAGATGGATCAATACGTACATTGTAGGTAGTGCCCGTACGCATAGCGGAAAGATCATCATGCTGAATGTTCCATTTCCGGGCAGCTGTATTATACCATACAGAAACCGGGTGATTATCATAAACGCCGGGACCGGTTGCGGAATTCATTACAGGCGTGATAAACAATTTTGCATTTGGTTTATCATTAAGATATGGATGATCGAGTATTAACCGGTGGCTTGAAATATTGGTGGATTTAGCAGCCACAGTGAACCACGTAGGACGGGCTATAGCAGATATATAAACATTGAAGCTGCCGAGGTAAGAATATACTCTGGGTAATTCACAGGCATCACATCCCAGGCTGGCGATTTCGACCATTCCAACTGTTCCATCGGGTGCCGACCCGTTAAAATGAAGTTCGATTGTCCAGTGCGTATCTCCACCATTAGCCGGCCCGATAGGTACCCATTCGAATGGCGGAGCCGGCGTAGCTCCTGACCCGCCTCCGTAAGTAGGCATAAGATAAACTCCGGTGTGATGGAGCGGGCATACACGCCGCAGAAACCCCTTGTTGAATCCAACTGCTGATAATGATAAGTTGCCCTTATCACTTTACTGACATGAGGCCTGAAAAAAAACATCGGGTATATACCCAATTAATTCCCTGCGGCCATGAAAACAGTTATAAATTGATTTTTTATTACCAGCAGGTGTGATGAACGATAGCAAAGGCAAAAGCAACAAAAGAAGTGTCTTTTTCATGTGAAGTGGTTTAATGGTGAAGGTTATACTAAATTACAATTTTGTTTAATATAATGCTGGGAGTTTTCCGCCTGGTTAATATTATAAATGAATGAGAAGGTCGTAGTGAAGCAATGATGGCAGCTACCGGGCCTTTGAAAAGCATCGTTATAGAATAACTTATCGTTTTACAACGAATGTGATCCGCGTATTAAGGCTAAGGCATACAGCTATGGAACCAAAGAAGTATTAATCCGGTATTTTAAACGGTATTATTTTGCTACTGCTATCTTCACTTTCTTATTCTTTATTTTCTGTTCCTTGATCAGTTGGAGGGTATGACTGACTTTTATTTTCTTTACTGCTACGAAAGAAAAGAAATCTTTTACTTCGATCAAACCGATATCTTCTTTTTTGAGTTGACCCCTGTTGGAAAGGAATCCGACGATATCAATTTTATTCACCTTATCTTTTTTACCGGCGGCGATAAACAAAGTTGACCATTGTGGCTTTTCCGGCAGGTCAATAGTTGCCGGTAGTTCTATTTTTTCTACTCCTGTATTTATATATGAGGGTAAACTTTCTTCAGGGGATAAAATAAGAATAGCCGTGCCGCTTGCATCCATACGGGCAGTTCTGCCGTTGCGGTGCGTAAAGATGTCTTCGCTGCCCGGTAAATGATAATGTATGATGTAACGGATATTCGCGATATCAAGGCCTCTCGATGCCAGGTCAGTTGTTACCAATACATTGGATGTACCATTTCTGAATTTACACAAAGCGGCATCTCTCTCAGGTTGTTCCAGGGCACCATGATAAAATACATTGACGATATCTTTTTCTTTCAGCCAGTTGCTGGTACGTTCTACCGATTCGGTGATTACAAAAGATAATGGTTGACCGGTTACCCAGCATACAGATCAGCCGGAAAAGTGTTTCCAGTTTATCTTTTCCATCACTCAGGAGTGTCTTTATCGTGAGCCCGGTCTCTTCATCTTTATCATCGAGAAAGTCCAGTTTAATAGCATCGGTCATGCCGATGAAACCAGGTATTTCAACCGCTTCGGTAGCCGAGGTCAGTATTCTTTTATTGATCGCTTTAAAGAACCAACGATAAAGGACATTTCATCTGAGAAACCCAGTTCGAGTGATTTATCGAATTCATCCAGCACCAGCGTTTCAATAGTATCGGTGGTGATATTTCCCCTGCGGATATGATCAGCCAGGCGGCCCGGCGTACCAATCAGTAATGCAGGCGGCTGCTTGAGGTTATTCTCTTCCGTTTCTCTTAAATGGCCGCCATAACAACAGGTGACTTTCAGATTGGTGCCCATACTCTTGAATACGGATTCTATCTGCAGGGCCAGTTCACGGGAAGGTACAATGATGATAGCTTGTGTTTTGGTATTTGCCGGGTTTAATAATTTGAACAGCGGCAAGAGGAAGGCCAGGGTTTTACCGGATCCTGTAGCTGATAACAGTAATATATTATTATGCTTTTCTACTGCTTCTATCGAAGCCAGTTGCATTTCATTAAGCGCCTTGATATTTAATTTTGACAGTATACCGGCGGTAGAAATATTTTTTGTGGACATGGAGGCAAAAGTACGGTAGTTCTGTTTGGCAGGCGGTCTTTAGTGCTGGTGAGAGAAATTATTTAGCCCGCTTTCAAAGGAATCAAATTCGACCCCTTTCTTTTTGAAGCGGGACGCAATCATTTGCCTTTCATCTTCTGAGCGGATTGTCTCTCCCAACTAATCCAAACATCCTTTACCTTTAGCCATCAAAATATTTAACTATTAAAAACTGAACTCATGCAATTTACCGCCCAGCAAATAGCCGGTCTGCTCCAGGGAGAATTAGAAGGAAATGCAGATGCCGTTATCACTAAATTAGCTAAGATAGAAGAAGGGGAACCCGGCGCCATCTCATTTTTGGCCAACCCGTTGTACACTCCCTTATTTATATACCACCAAAGCTTCATTAGTTATCATCAACAGGGATTTTGTAGTGACAGCCCCTGTTACTGCGGCATTATTACGGGTAGAAAGTGCTGAGAATGCTTTTTCCAAATTACTGGAAATGTACAACCAGGTAAAGCTTAACAAAAAAGGTATTTCAAAACTGGCTTTCATTGCTGAGACAGCAACCATAGGAAAAGATATTTATGCAGGCGAATTTTCCTTTATCGGCGAAAATGCGAAGATCGGCAATAACGTAAAGATATATCCACAGGTATATGTAGGAGACAACGCTGTGATCGGTGATAACACTACTTTGTTTGCCGGTGTAAAAATATATTCAGAAACAGTGATCGGCAAAGACTGCATCATCCATTCCGGTACGGTACTGGGAAGCGATGGTTTCCGGTTCAATCCTAATAACGATATTAAAAAAGTACCGCAGATCGGCAATGTGGTGATCGAAGATGATGTAGAGATAGGCGCCAACTGTGCTATTGACCGGGCGACCTTGGGATCCACCATTCTTCGCAAAGGCGTGAAGTTCGACAACCTTATTCATATCGCCCATAATGTAGAAATCGGGGAAAATACTTATTATGCCGCAGCAGGTGTGGTAGCAGGCTCTACCAAGATTGGCAAGAATTGTATGTTCAGCGGGCAGGTAGGTATAGTGGGTCATTTACAGGTGGCTGACAACACTACTATCACCGCGCAATCGGGCATTTCCAAAAGCATTACTAAACCCGGAGGTGTATATATGGGTTCACCGGCATTTGATGCCAATAAATACAGGAAAGCATATATCCATTTTCGTAACCTTGAATCTGTCGTGGACAGGATCACAGCTTTGGAAAGACAAAATAAAGCGGCCAGCAGTTAAGCGACCAATTTAATTTGGATAATATTGAACCGCAGAGGTACGGAGAGTCTATAGATTGAAATAGTTTACATGAATGCAGAGGTGTACGTGTACAGAGATAAAGGGAACACAGGGGAATACATTAAATCGCTATCATCCCTGTGGATTTCCTTTTCTCCGCGACTCTCTGTGAGCCTGTATTCTTACCTCTTTTGTGGTGTTCTCATCTCTGCCAGCGTGATCATCTTATTTTGTCCGGCATCCCATAATTTTAACCGGAGACAATTAATAATAGCTGAGGGAGTAAGCCGCGTAACAGTGGCTTTTTGCAATTCAGGTATTTTTTCCATGGCTTCCGGCAGGCGATAGAAAGGAATTTTTGAGTTAATGTGGTGGATATGGTGAAAACCGATATTCGCGGTGGCCCATTGCATAAAACGATTCATGGCCATATAACTGGAAGATTCGAGCGCTGCATGTTCGTAGCACCATTCCTTATTATTCCGGAAAACAGCTCCCGGAAAATTATGTTGTGCGTAGAAAAGATAAGCTCCCAGCATATGTACCAGGAATAATGGCAGGAAGAGCGTCAGAAACCAGGCCTGCACTCCCAGGAATACGACCAGGAGAACAGCAACGCCGAAATGAAGGACCAGTACTACCAGTGAATCCCAATGCCTGCGTGAACTGCTTATGAATGACTGCAGGCACATACCATACAGGAACATGGTAAAGTAAGCAAATACTATGGTCAGCGGATGGCGTACTGCCAGGTATATTTTTTTGTCTTTATCGGAAGCTTCGAGAAACTTTTCTTTGGTCATGATAGGAAATGACCCGATACTGGCGCTGAATAGCTTGGAATTATTGTTATGATGATGATCATGCGAACGTTTCCAGATACTGGCCGGCGTAAGTATATACATGCCAAAAGCAGTAAAAATAAAATTAGCAAGCCATGATTTACGTAAGATAGTATGGTGCTGGTAATCGTGAAAGATCATAAAGCAGCGTGCCAGCATGAGGGCGCTGAAAATACTGCAACCGATCTTCGCCCATAGCCAGGGCGCGAAATAAGTTCCAAAAAGAGATACTGTCAGCAAAAAAAAAGAGAAAAGGTATAATACCAGCTTTTCCAATAAATTTCTTTGGCAAACGGTTTTGTAGTAAGGAATAAGTTGCTTACCTGAAAGCATGCGCGAATTTAAGAAAATTTATTTATCTCAGCGGTCCTGGCTATTGGTAGTTTCTTCGTTTGATTTCACACAAAGATGCTAAGCTAAAAAAATTAAGGCGCAAGCTTTCAATCGGCATTTCTTTGCGTTCTTAGCGAATCTTTGCGTCTTTGCGTGAAATCACAATGAACTACACATCCGCTTCATTAAAAGATAATACAAGGTTCATAATCTTTGATTCCACTTTCCTGTATTTAACAGAGGCCTTGCCCAGCATGATCTTCGAAACTTTTGAAGAATCAGTGCCGGCGTATTTATCAGACAGGAAGATCACTTCTGTTATACCAGATTGAATAATGGCTTTCGCACATTCATTGCAGGGAAAAAGAGCCGTATATATTCTGCAGCCCTGCAGATCCATCCCTATATTGTTCAGGATCGCATTCAGTTCCGCATGGCAGATGTACGGATATTTTGTATCAGGAAATGCTCCTTCTTTATTCCATGGAAACTCGTCATCGTTGCAGCCGGCCGGCAGACCATTGTACCCCGCTCCCACTATCTTGTTCTTATTATTCACAATGCAGGCTCCCACCTGTGTACTGGGATCCTTGCTTCTTTTGGCGGATAATAAAGCCACTCCCATAAAATATTCATCCCAGGAAATATAGTCTGTACGTTTTTTTAATTCCATTTTTTTACATTGAAAACTGTGATTGCGGTTTCATACGAATGTAGGCTATTGGTTTAAAATTATTACCCTGCTACCTTCTGCCCTTCTTTTTTTATCTTCCTCACATCAATGCTCCTTCTTTGAACAAACCCAAGGTGTTCGTATAATTTTATTGCTCTTTCATTGGTAGCGGCTACATGGAGAAATAAACGGATGCCGGCGGATAGATTTTTATTGACGACATGGGCAATGAGTTGTTGCGCCAGCCCGCGGCCGGTAAAACCGGGGTGTGTAACTACAGCGCTTACTTCTGTCAGTCCATTCATGCGCATACGTTCACCCGCAATAGCTACCAGTTGGCCATTGACGCGGATGCCAAAATAATCTCCCATCAGCCGGGTACCGGGATGGTAATAACCCGGTTGCACCAGGTTGATCAGTGCTGCCATCTCCTCATCATCGGATTCACCGAGTTTTTGCAGGTCACCGGCGGCGGTGTTATTTATCGGGGTATGACTGATCATCTGTACACAATCCAGCCTGCTTTCGATAATATAATTGGCGGGTAAAGGAGGAATATTCCCGAGCAGGAAAAAAGCGTCTCCCGCAATGATCCATTGTTCCGGCTGGCCGGGTATATCTTTTTTATCGGGATGACAGGCGGCAAAAGGCGCAATGTTTTTTTCATAGCGTTTTATCTCATCGTTGCCGGCGGCAAAACATTGATGTATTTCCGTTAATGAATACCAGACAGGATTGTCTAATTTATAATAGATGTCGCCGGGCATCATCCTGGAAGTTGTTTTATAAATGCAGCAGGGAGAAGGTCTTCACTGAATAGCGATTGATTTTATATAAAAATAGTAAATGTACAAATGTTTGCCTCATAGATTTCCTTGTAGCAGGTGCATTGATCTTATTAAATACCCTGCTGAAGGTATGGCGGGCTGTCGGGCGATTCATTAGTTTGAGCCACAAATCAAACGCTATGAACCGTCGTAATTTTCTGCAAAAAGGCAGCCTGGCTGCAGCTACTGTTTTTATACTTCCCAAAGGTATTAAACAGGATAACAAACCATCTGTGTATACAAGCACCGCCCAGTCAGTTGACGCAGACACCCATGTATTTTATAAATTATCTGTTTATCATACAGCTATTCAAAATTTAAAAGCCGCTGCGGACAATGAAAAGATCATTACACTTGGGGCACAAACAACTGCAGCGACTGACCCGGAAATCATCAAAGAGTCTTCTGAATTCAAATATAAGATCACTGATTCGAAACTGGTTAATGCTGAAGAAGGCCAATGGCAGGTAAAAGCCAAGGCTGATTCAAAAACAGGCGGGTTCAAATTGCCTGAAGACCTGGGTAAAAAAATGAACCTGGCCTGCACACTGAATGTATCCGCAAGTATAGACAGCAAAAAAGATTACCCGCTGGTAGTGCTTACTTATCACGACCCTTCAGACGACGACGGTATGTGTTTCTTAACGACGGCCTGTGTGCATCATAAGGGGTTGCCGGATAATTGTGAAGAACTGACCACCCTGCGTTTTTTAAGAGATGGGTATATGACGGCTGATGCTGAAGGCAGGCAACTGATAAAAGAATACAGGATCACTGGACCGGCTATTATACATGCGGTCAATCGTTTCAGCAATAAGGCGGACATTTATGAGTATATGTACAATCACCTCGTGCAGCCTTCCGTACAGTTTGTACAGCATGGCCGGTATGCTGAAGCCGTTGATCATTACAAGAGTTTTGTACAGGCTATCCAAAAAGAGTATTGCCAGGAATAATGCTGGCATTAACTACTACCTTTTTTTATTCCCTCTTTCCGTTCGCAGATGATTTTGCATAATTTAGTTTGACAAATTCATCTATGACACCTGCTTTATGGGTAAGTATGCCCATTATCAGAAATATTGTAATGGGCGCGGTGCGTGATCCGCAGGATGTGCAGGTGATCTGTAAGATGGGTGGTATTACCTCAGAACAATTAGATGATGCAGAATACAAATTAACTCTCGATCAGAACTGCGCCGTTATGGAAGCGGCGCTGAACATTTCAGGTAACCCGTGGCTTGGCCTGCATATCGGTGAAAAAACAACGCCCGTGGTGCTGGGTATCACCGGCCACCTGATGCAAAGCAGTAAGGATGCACTGACAGCTTTGGACAACCTGCAGCAATTCACTTCGGCTTTTACCCGGCTGTATACATTCCGTCTTGAAGTAAAGGATAACGAAGCCTGTTATTATTGTGAACCCCTGGAAGTATGGAATGATATGTCGCCGGAAACGGCGAGGCATAGCGTGGATATTGCCTTTGCCGGGGCGCTGCATATTCTTTATTTATTGACGGGCCGCACATTTCAACCTAAAAAGATATTATACCGCTACCCGCGCCTGGCGGATATTACAGAGCATGAAAAGATATTAAAGTGCCGGCCGCTTTTTAACCAGCCCTGCAATTGTATCGTCTTCCCTCTTGCTGATGTTCAATTCCCCGTGATCGGTTACAACAAAGAACTGAACAATGTTTTTAAGAACCTGCTTGATGCTGAATTGAAAAAGCAGCAGAACGGAACCAGCTTTGCCAGTGAAGTGAAACAAATGATCTTAAAGCATTCCCAATTCACTTTTCCATCCCTGGAAGATATAGCCGAACTGATGCATATCACACCCCGCACACTTCAGCGGAAGTTACAGGAAGATGATACCAGCTTCAGAACACTGACAGATGCTATTAAAGAAGAACTCGCCTGCAGTTTATTAGGAAATGATCATCTTTCTGTCGCTGATATCGCTTATAAGCTGGGCTATGCCGAACCCAGTACTTTTCAAAGAGCTTTTCGTCAATGGACGGGCAAGACCCCTGCTTCTTATCGCAGCAATGCTTAATGATTGCTGTTGTTTAGCCCTGGTACTCAAAACAAGGAAGCCAATTGATTTTTCAACGCAGATGCGGAGACCGTTTTGGCAGGTACAGACTGGCTGCACGCTGTTTTTCTCATAATTGAAATGCCCATTACTATCGCCCATACGATCGCCAGCAGCAGGTAAATATTCAGCCCTGCTTCCGCGAGAGAATGAAAGCCCGTAATGTTACCCGCTGCATCCAGTAAAGTAGATATGCCCGTGGTCATCGTCAGCGCACCCAGTACCTTACTTTCACGGTATAATAGCTTTCCGATACCAATCCACCAGACAGCGGAAAAAAGCATTTCGATGACATTCCACATGCCCTTCGTCACTACGAGCGTAATGGCTTTAAAAAGGCCTCCGATCATTTCCTTTTGTTCGCTGGTGGCGGTAAGATGTTCCTGCATCATATCCGGCCATACCGCAGCGAGTATGGCGGCGCCCACTGCACCGATCAGTACGTAAGCCAGGCCGGAGAAAGTGATCAGCGATGTCCATGGCGACCGGTATTTATATTGCTGGTGCAGGTAGAATATCAGGGGCAGCAGCAACAGGTAATAGCCAAACATATCCAGCAGCAAGAACCAGCTAACCAACTGATGATTGGCTGAATAGTTCAATGCCAGCACAGGATCAGAAAAGGCGTCGAAATTATAATTAACAGCCATGCCCCCGGTAATCATGCATAGCAATGCCAGTATACCCGATAATATGGTGATGGCTCCGACAAGAAAACGATAATTAGATAAGTATTTCATGTAAAAATTATTTATGCAAAAATGAAAAGAATAGGGCCGGTAAATAATGACAGATCACGTCAAAAAGAAGGCAGATTATGACAAACAATAACCAGGCAGCCGTTTACAGCAGGTATTATAACTGCTTGCGATAGGTGTATTACCGGTTGATGGCTTTACTGTTTTATTAAATCCCGCAACGGCACAACGGCGCAAAGAATGTCCTATTTAAAATCAGTTATTACGGCTTTGTGCCGTTGCGGGAACATTGATGTAAAATACTTTTGAGACAGCCTCGTTGAAAAGGTGAAAGAATTTCAGGAGAGATGACCCCAAAACCCGCTCATGCATGCAAAAAAGGGGTGTATAAAGCTCAGTAATTGTTGTAAAAGGTAGTTTATCGTAATACTACTCAATAATGGAGGCGAATACAATAAAAAATACCATCATTGTGGTATATGAACTATCAAATGAACGGTTATCTTTACATCGGTTTTTCATAGGATATTGGATTTTAAAACGGGGCTGAATTTCTATTCTGGCCCTTATTTTTTTAAGCCCTGTATGAAAATACCCGGCGATGGCCTAATCCCCTTTTCCTGCTTTCCGTGCATGCTTTGCAGCTCAAAAATCATTATCCCGCTTAATTATCCGCGTTATCAGTCACGGCCGAAGGAATATTCTTTGCCACAGCGTCTGTTCCCCTTATATCAGCTGCTTTATCCCAGCCCTGCTGAATAGCGAGCATACGGGAACTCCTTCCGGGATGTGTTTTAGAAGTTTGTGTACCGGCGATATATTTCATCACTTCTTGTGCCTGTTTCAGCGAAGCGCCCAGCTTACGCAGTACGAAACCGGCAAATTCATCGGCTTCCAGTTCCAGTTGCGGAGTGCTCCCGCCTTTGCGGATAGTATGCCCGTTCAGGTGATGGCCCACTTCATGCGCTACCAGGGCTATAGCTGCCCATTTATCTTTTGTTACATTATTGATACGCGTGATAAAGTCAGGATTGTATAAAATATATCTTTTCCGGTGAGAGACCGATGCTTCTATATTAAGCACTTTTGCCTGCTTTAATTCAAAATTGGGTTGCAGGCCTACTACGTTTATTATTGCTGATAATATCTGCGTGGTGGCGGCCATGCCGGCTGAGGTAGTATCATTATATATTCCTTTTGGAAACCGTTTATGGGTAGCAGGATATGCACAGGCATGACCTGCATGGAAGACAGCAATAAATGCTGTAAAGAGAATGGCTTGTTTCATTGGTGACAGGTTATTGGATATTAAAGTAAAATTAATTCATCTTCTTTTTAAGAAAATGGTAAATAATCTGGATTTCTATTGATACGGGTCAATACTTTTCACCCTCAGGCTGCCCTTTTTACGGATGGGATGCGTAAAAGGGTTCCCGGATAACGGGATTATGCCCAATGAAATACCCATTACAGGGTGTGCAAAAAGAATATTGCATCTGTAAAGGGCTGGCATAGTTGTAGTACTTAATAACCAGGCTGCCATCGTATATTTTTTAATTTATTAAATCTGTTTGTATGAAACTCAGAACTTTTCTTGCAGTGGCGGCAATAAGTATATTCGCGGCCTGCGAAACACCGTACCAGGCAACAGATACTACTACGGTAGTTGTTGTGCCTGATGAAACCCAGAGAGCCTTTGCTGAACAATACCCCAATGGCGTTAATGTCGTATGGACTAATTATGACCCCGATGTCGTAGTGCTTAACGATTGGGATTTAACCGGCTGGCAGGCGATGGATGCCAGCGATTATGTAGTACGATTCGACATGGATAATGAAAATTATTACGCATGGTATGATAGTGATGGTACCTGGGTAGGTACAGCTTACGTAGTAAAAGATTATACTAAGCTTCCCGTGGGTGTCAATACTACAATCAACAATATGTACCCCACTTACAGTATTGCAAGTGCTAACAGGGAATTTTATAAAGAAAAAGTTGCCTATGAAGTCGTCCTGAAGAAAGATGATACCAGGGTAATATTATTACTGGATAATGATGGAAATATTCTTAAGCAAAAAACAAAAATGCCTTAAATATAGTTATGCCGGCATCCTGAAACATGGATGCCCTGAATGGAATTTATTATCGAAATGGAAAGATGGCAAAATGGTTTTTCAGGAAATGGGTGCTATATGCACCCATTTTTTTTACCGTGAGAATATTTATAGTTATTCAGATCATATAAATATAAACCCCTACATACTTGTGTACGATCAAGATTTTACCCGTATGCTTTGTTAAATGTTTAAATAGTATATCTTGGCATCGCAAACAGAACTAACTGCTTATTCCTTCCCTATCAATCCTTTCTTTTATTACTGATCTCCTGTGTCAGCCCCTTTTCTGTTGAAGAAGCTTATTGCATGTATACCATACATCGGTTACGGCTTTGTATCAATAAACAAAGATCCTTCGTGAGAAACAACCTTACTATCTGAATTCCTGGAACGACCGGACCAAATTTTTCTCACTTAAACCTAATCAATGAGCAAACATGTTCCGGGAATTATTATTTCCACCCTATTGTTTTTTACAGCGTGTACAAAAACGATCATTAAAAACGAAGAAAGCGTCTCTCCTACAGTAAATTCTCAAAAACTGCCTGTATCCTGCGAAGTGCGGGAGGATGTGGCAAAAACAGCCGCAGCCTATAAAGCAAAAGCAGCCAAGCCTGTTCCCCAGACGCCTGTTGTGCTCCTGCTTGATTTTAACGGGCAGCAGGTAACAAACAGTGCATGGAGTTCTCCCGGAACGATCAGTTGCCCGGCAGCTCCGGCATCATTACTCACCAACTCTATGAAGGACTATATTCTTCAAAGCGTTGCCGAAGACTACAGCGGGTTTTTTGTAACAGTCACGAAGAACGAACAGGATTACCAGGCTGCATCGCCTTCGAGGAGGATGCGTTGTGTTATTACATATAACATGATGAACCAGTTTGGGAATGTCGGAGGTATTTCTTTTGTCAGCAGTATGCTTTGGGGAGACAATACACCTTGTTTTGTCTTTTGTGATGTGCTGCAGTTTAACCAGAAATATATTGCCGGGGCTGTCTCTCATGAGCTGGGCCATACATTTGGGCTGCAACACCAGGCAAGATATGGGGAAGATTGCGGGCAGATAGAAGAATATCATACCGGTTTTGGCTGGGATGCGCTTGGTTGGGCTCCGATCATGGGCATATCCTATTACCAGAACCTGGTGACCTGGCATAAAGGGCAAACAAGTTTGGGTTGCGATCAACCGCAAAATGATATGAATGTGATCAGAACAGTCGCCGGCGCTAAAACGGATGATTACGGCGGTACACTTAATAATAATACAGTGCAAATTCCTTCTTCCGGTACAAAGAAAGGTATCCTGGAAAACGCAGATGATAAAGACGCTTTTCTGAAAAATGAAACTAATGCAAGACGTATAAAGCTTGTATCAAGCGGTAACAGTGATCTTGCACTGGAAGTATACAATACAAACGGCCAGTTGGCAACCGTGTACGATGATGTCAACGGAACGGATGTGAATGTAGTGATCAGCGGAAAAAAATACCTGAAAGTGAGGATATCTTCCAATCAGCCTTTTGTTCCTGCCGGTGACGGATTTGGCGGCTATTACCATCACGATAAGCAATCCATAGTTTATTATTTTCTTATAAGCTACAGGGAAACCAGTCAACTTAGTATAAGCTAAAAAAGAACCCCGCCTGAACAGGCGGGGTTTATTATTAACTACTAAAGTAAAAAGAAAGAAGTTGACCGATATTGGATTTTCGGGCTTTCACCCATTGGTTTTTATAGGGAAATTGGTTTGGGTTTTTCAGTGCGATATTGGATTCAAATGATTGAGTGTATCAATCAACTTCTGATGTAAACATAGGACACCTGGCAATACCCTGCAAGAGGATATATACCTGATGTGAATACGGAATTTACGTATGATGGGTTTTTCACAGGATTGTCTCTTATATAGATTTCAGGAAAGTGAACTTATCCAGGCTAGGCGGTAATCCTGCCCCCTTACTTTCGTACAGGTAAACAAAAAGCAGGTGGCGAAGGGCATACCGATGAGTTCTGTCTGTGATGAAAGGAACATATCACCGCTTACGCTGGCTTCAATCGAAGAAGTCCTTTTAGCCTGCCATCCGGCCTGCACTTTTCCGGTCGGATAGCCTTCAGTGTAGCGGAGATCTGCCAGTTTCTCCACGAGATTTGTTACCAGTTTAGTTCGTCAAGGGTAGCAGTGATGGCAATAGCTGAATTTTCCATTTGGTTGATTTTTTTATTAGCTGGATTTTACATTTTCACCGGGTCAGGTTTTCGTCGCTCAATTACAATGTGAAATAACGAAAGAACCGGGCCCTAAAAAATAGAACCTTGTATGGATTTGTTGTACTGGAAAAATAAAGCGATTTGTAGACGTTCAACTACCAGCCTCATGCGACAGGATGCTGCCATTAAGCGGTTTATTGGAAGAAAACAGCAGCCCTCCAATGACCCGGAGAACAACAGTCAGTACCCGCCCAACAGACTTTTACATGCAGCGCTTTTAATTTGTTTACTTTTATTTTCTTATTAAACATTAAACTGTTTAGGTATGAAAGAAAAAAGCACTTTCCTCTTTCGTGGTAGCTTATTATTATTTGCATGGGTGCTCTTGTCCTGGTCGCATGCAGGGAAACCCGGGCGGGAATACTACCAGTTCACCGTCTATCATTACAGCAACGATGTACAGGAAAAAATGCTGGATAATTACCTGCAACAGGCTTTATTGCCGGCCCTGCACCGCATGGATATCACTTATATTGGTGTTTTCAAAGCGATCGCTAATGATACATCCGCTACCAAATCGTTGTATGTACTGTTGCCGGTGAAGTCACTGGACATGCTGACAAAGATTCCCGTCAAACTAAGTAACGATAAAGAATATCAATCGGCCGGCGCTGAATATATCAACGCCGTTTATTACAGCATCACCGTATACCCGTATGGAAACTGTTTTAATGCAGGCATTTCCGCTGGCTCCAAAATTACAGGTACCCGCGCTGAAAGCGGAGAAGAAAGACAGGGTGTATGAATTGCGCAGCTATGAAAGCGCCACGGAGAAAATATTTAAGAACAAAGTTCAGATGTTCAATGAAGGAGATGAAATCGGCCTGTTTAAAAAACTGGGTTTTAATGCTGTCTTTTACAGTGAAGTGATCGCCGCGGCAAAATGCCCAACCTGCTGTATATGACAAGTTTTGAAAGTATGACCGACAGGGATGCGCACTGGAAAAGTTTTTCCGCCCATCCGGATTGGAAAAAGCTTTCCGCTTTGCCGGAATACCAGCATAATGTATCGCATATTGATATTACATTCCTGCGGCCGGCTGATTATTCGGATCTTTAAAATAATGATGATCCGCCTGTATTTTACTGTAACCTGGTGTATGATTTTGCCGTCATACACCGGAATTTATTGCCTCTTCAAAAAATCTGTGTGAAAAATGCTTTCCTGACTACCAGTTTACGCTTCAAAAAGAAATTATTATCATGCGAATAACAATTATTACCCGCACAATTTGTATCGCTGTTTTTACCTGCTGCATATTGTTTGCTGCAGAGGCACAGCAAACAGCAGAGAAATTCGTACGGGAAACAAATTATTATCTTTCATTGCCGGAAGATTATGGGAAAGACACGACTACCCGGTGGCCGCTGCTGATGTTTCTGCATGGCAGCGGCGAAAGCGGCAGTGATATTCAAAAAGTAAAAGCGCATGGGCCACCCGAGTTGGCGGATAAAGGGAAACAGTTTCCTTTTATTATCATATCGCCCCAATCGGATGCGCCTTCAGGCTGGGATGTGGAAATGCTGTATAAACTCCTTCAGCAAACCAAAAGAATTACCGGGTAAATGAAAAGAAAATCTACCTGACAGGATTGAGTATGGGTGGATACGGCACATGGGAACTGGCGATGAAGCATCCTGATGAGTTTGCGGCCATTGCACCTGTATGCGGCGGCGGTGATACTACCGATGCATGGAAACTGCGCAATATACCTGTCTGGTGTTTTCATGGAGCAAAGGATGATGTGGTGTTACCCATTAATAGCGAAAACCTGGTAAAAGCAACGAAACGATATAATCCATCGGTACGTTTTACTCTTTACCCCAATGCCAATCACAACAGCTGGGATCTGACATACAATAATGATTCACTGTATACCTGGTTTTTAGCACACAGTAAATTTGTCTACACAGAGAAGAATATCAGCCCTGCCCTGCTGAAAAAATTTGAAGGGTATTACTTTTCCGGTACCGACTCGGTGCAAATCATTGCCGATGGTAACGGACTCACCGTTAAAACAGACAATGAAATGATTCCTTTAAAGGCATCAGCTGAAAATACTTTTTTTATAGAACCGGATAAAATATAGAGCTCCGCTTTGTCAATGAAAAAAACAAGATTAGCGGTTTCTGGTTTTGGGGTAATAAAAGGGTATTGTTCCGCAGGGTTCAGCGAAAATAATGCCCCGGCAGCATGCTAAACTTTACCATATAAAAATTCCTTTGTGCCTCCGTGTCTTGGTGTCTTTGTGTTCCAATAAAAAATAAGTATTAAAATATCAGACAGGGAAAAAGAACAATTTTTTCCAAAGACATTGAATAAGATGAATGAACCTTACGTTTTATGAAGAAGTTTTGGAACACTCAGGCACAAAGCACAGAGAAGAATTTATTATTAATCTGGGGCTTTGGCTTTGATCTGAAGGGCTTCTTCGGCGTTGGATAGGCCTACGGGTACAACAGGTATTTTTTCCGCATCACTTTATATTGCTTAGACCAGGCTCCCAGCTATCGCGTATCTCTTTTTCAGGTTTACCGTCAATGATCTGTTGCCTGAACAATGCCGAGCCGGTTAGTCTTTCAATGACACCCATCTCCTTGCTTAGCTTCGAGTCGAAGAATTTTTCTTTATTGGGAGACGCTTTATACAGTTCTATCATCCATTGCAGGTTTATCTTTTTGCTTTTTCTCAGCAGCTCAATATCATAATTACGGAGATCCAGTCCATAGCAAAGCTGGTCCATAAATAGCGGTGTTTCCGACATGCCTTTGATACCTGTCGGCGTAAAAGAGAAAGCATATTTGCCTTTCAACTCAGGGCTACCTATTACAGCAAACGGAAAATAAGTGCCGCGTCCATGGTTCAGGTAAGTGCCTTCAAACAAACAGGTAGAAGGATACAGCATAATTGACTGCTGCGTATTCAGGTTCGGCGATGGCTTTACCGGTAATGTATAAGGCATATCATGGTCATAATTAGCCACCGGGATGATTTTGATATTACATTTTACTTTATTGGCCAGCCAGCCCTCGCCATTCGCCATTTGTGCAAATTCTCCCACCGTCAGCCCATGCGATATGGGTATGGGAAACATACCGATACCTGATTTGAATTTCATATCCAGTACCGGGCCATCAACAAAATATCCATTAGGATTGGGACGGTCGAGTATCAGTAATTCTTTGCCATTATCATAGCAGGCTTCCATCAAACGGACCAGCGCATTGATATTGGTATAAAAAACGGCAGCCCACATCCTGCAGGTCATAGATCAATACATCTACATCAGCCAGGTCTTCCTTGCTGGGTTTGTTCTTGGTGCCATATAAAGAGATCACCGGTATACCGGTAGCAGGATCGGTTTCATCAGCTACATGTACGCCGGCGCTGGCATTGCCGCGAAAGCCATGCTCGGGGCCAAATACTTTTACGATGTTAACACCTAAAGATTTCAGGCTATCCACCAGGTGACTTTTGCCGATGATCGAGGTAAGATTAGCGAGTATGGCCACTCTTTTTCCTTTGAGATAAGGGATATATTTTTCAGTTTGATCCGCTCCTGTCCTGATGGAAGCTTTGTTATCAGCTGCCGCGCTTTGCGGTTGATGTTGCTGAGTAGAACAAAAGCAAATACTGAGTACAACTGCTACTAAGGAGAAAAGTTTCATTGACGGAAAATTTGTTTTAATGAATAAATATACGCTATAATTTTTTGCATGGTTTATTGCCCGCCTGCTTGCCTGGAAATATAAATAATCTTATATGATATTTCTGCAGCACGGTATAGTTGGCTGGTAGATGTATTGATCCCGGCAACGTTTCCGTAGATTTTTAAGGGCTCCTTCCTTTAAGTGCTTATTTTAGGTTACTGATTTCTTATGCCAGTTAAACTAACGATTGCGATGAAAACTTATTCCCTGTATTTACTCCTTACGGTCACCGGTACTTTTTTGTTACTGCTATATACAGCCAGAAAGAACCGGCTAAAATGGTAGCCGGCATACCGGTTAATTATAACGAGGATTCCGTCGGCGATTATACCCTGCCCGACCCCTTGCGCTTAAGCAACGGTACAGCTGTGACCAATGCTGATACATGGATCAAAAAGCGCAGACCGGAAATAGTTCGTCTTTATGAAGAAAACCAATTTGGTAAAATGCCGCCGCGGCCGGCAGACCTGCATTTTAATGTTTTTGATAAGGGCACAACAGTCTTTGATGGGGAAAGCCATACGCAAACAGGTGACAGTATATTTTACCAAAGACACTGCTTCATATAAAATGGATCTGCTGATCTATCTTCCGGTGAATACAACAAAACCTTCTCCCCTCCTGTTACATGTTGCTTTTTCCGCCAATAGCAATGTGATCAGCGATCCGGGTGTTAAGGAAGGAGAAGTATGGACAAAAGAAGGGAAAAAGATACCGGCAAAAAGCGCTAACTATCCTAACAAGCTCAATATTGAGCCATTTATTGAACAGGGAATTGCTGTGGCTACCGTTTATTATGGTGATATAGAACCTGATTTTATCGCCGGTATTCAATATGGTATACGAAGTGTTTATTTAAAAGAAGCCGCTACGCAACCAACTGCTGACGAATGGGGCACTATCTCTGCATGGGCATGGGGACTTAGCTGCGCTATGGATTATTTTGAAACAGATAAGCAGGTAAATGCTAAGCAGGTTGCGCTGTTTGGTGTATCAAGATTAGGTAAAACTGTTTTGTGGACAGGTGCGCATGATACCAGGTTTGCTATGGTGATCGCTAATTGTTCCGGTGAAGGCGGTGCTGCATTGAGCCGTCGCAATTATGGAGAGACGATCAAACATCTTTCCGCTCCTGCCCGCTATGCCTACCAGTTTTGCGCCAACTACCAGGAGTATGGAGACAGGCCGGATCAGTTGCCGGTAGACGGTCACCTGCTTATTTCATTGATAGCGCCACGGCCTTTGCTATTGCAGACAGGCGATGTTGATTACTGGTCAGATCCCAGGGGAGAATTTGCAGCTGCTGTAGCCGCTACACCGGTCTATCATTTATTTGATAAGCAGGGAATGGAAACGGATGTGATGCCTGCTGCCGGTCAGCCGGTATTGAATACACTGGGTTATTCTATGCATAGCGGTGGTCATGGTACTGTTCCGTCAGACTGGACCATTGCACTGGCATTCATGAAAAAATATTTAACGAAATAAAATATTCCGATTGCTTCATGTGCTTGTGTCTCTCCATGAATAAAAAATACAGGGTCACAGAGCCGCAGAGAAAAAGGAGGGCCACAGGGATTTTAGCGATTTAATATATTCTTCTGCGGCCCTTTTATCTCTGTGCGCGGAAGGTATACGTTTGCATATAAACTATTTCTATCTAAAGGTCTTTGTTCAAAAGACTCCTGTGTGAGTGGGATACAACAGAAATGATATCTCGATTGAGCAGGAAATGACAAAGCTGCCACAACGATTATTATTTATTTTCTCCTCTTTTTAACCTTCCGGCATTTTCTATAACCGCCTGCGTATAATCTTGTCAGGCCGATGAATATGTATCGTACATTTTTATGGCTAATAATTTTATTTACCAAAACCAGGAAGATGAAAAAACTATATGCTGCACGAATGACGCTATTATTGTTGGTCATACTGTTTTCACTCAACGCCGGCGCCCAGGCAATCACTACACCAAGGACACCGAGCCCTGCTGCTACCGTATCACAAAAGATCGGGATATCCACGGTATTGATCAACTATTCAAGGCCGTCGGTAAAAGGCCGTGAAGTATGGGGCAAACTTGTGCCTTACGGATGGAATGTACAGGCATTTGGTGCAGGCAATTCCGCGCCATGGCGGGCAGGCGCCAATGAAAATACTACGATTACATTTTCCCATGATGCAAAAATAGAAGGCAAGCCGGTGCCCGCTGGTGAATATGGATTGTTCTTTGTGATCAATACCGATAATTCAGGCGAAGTAATATTATCAAAAGACAGCCGTTCATGGGGCAGCTTTTTTTATGACCCGGCTCATGACCAGCTTAGAGCAAAAATACAGGTGCGTGAAGGACCTGCTACGGAAATGCTTACCTACGATTTTATGAACAGTTCAAAGACCTCATCTGAACTGTACTTAGCTGGGAGAAAAAGCAATTTCCTGTGAAGATTGAGTTTGCCGTAGATGATATCGTCATGGCCAATGCGGCTGAAGAACTGAAAGGGCCGACAGGATTTAACTGGCAGGGATTTGCCAGTGCCGCCAATTATGCGCTTCAGAATAAAACAAATTATGACCAGGCGTTGAAATGGATAGACCAGGCGATAGCGCAGAACAATGCCTTTGCTACGCTGAGTGTGAAATCAAATATCCTGAAAGCAATGGGTAAAACGGAGGAAGCAGATAAGATCATGAATGATGCGGTGGTCATTGCTTCCGAGGCTGAACTGAATATGTATGGATACCAGTTGTTGCAGGGCGGGCAGCCGGATAAGGCTATTGAGATATTTGTTCTTAATACAAAGAGAAACCCAAAAAGTGCAAACGCTTTCGATAGTCTCGGGGAAGGATATGTAACAAAGGGTGATAATAAAAATGCTATTGCCAGTTTCAAGAAATCATTGACAATGAATCCGGCGGCAGCGGTGAAGGCTAATTCAGAGAAATTTTTGAGACAGTTGGGTGCATTGTAGCTCAGAAGTTTTGATGTGTAATTCTACAGCACCCGCCCATATAGTATTATCTATCCTGATCTTTGCATCACTAAAATCAGGGCCCTGGTTAGTATTGTACCGGCCGGGAAAAATGACCCGGACACTTTCACCGGAAATGGTAGCCAGATCACTTTTATTAAAGTATTGAAACTGCCAGATGAATTGCAGCAACCGTTCCGTCACGCCTGGAGGTTGAGAGGTTTAATTGTTTAGGGGTTTAACGGTTTAAAGTTATTGACGGCTGATAAAATCTTTTACGTCTTTTCACCTGTTTAAATAAGAAAAACACTTTAAAAACTGTTGCTCCCTTAAACTCTTAAACGTTAAACCGCTGCAGTTCCCTCACCACCCCTGCTCACCGGCAGTCCCATCACATTGTAGAAATCTCCATTTACTGATTTCAATACCTACTACTCCTATCCATTCCTGTATAGCATAGGCACCGGCCTTATCGTAAGGTTTGTATTTATCAACATAGAATTCGATCTGCTCAATGGTCAGGTCATGAAATTCTACTTCAGTAATATCGGCGAATGCAGTCTCCCGCTCTCCTTTTCTTATTACCACACCTGTTATCACCTGGTGTTTTTCTCCTGATAATGCAAGAAGTATACTGACGGCTTCTTCGCGGTGTACCGGCTGCCGATAATAGCTTCTCCCAGCACAACTATGGTATCAGCAGCTACTATTATTTCATCTTCTTTTCTTTTTTGCTGTACGGCTAATGCCTTATTCCTGGCGATATAAAGTGCTACTTTATCAGGTGACAGTCCCGGTGGAAATCTCTCGTCTGTTTCGCTGACCACAATTTCAAAAGGCACTTCAGCCCATTCGAGTAATTGTTTGCGGCGCGGCGACTGCGAGGCTAAAATAATTTTATTCATAAGTAGAAATAGAAAAAGATCATGGATAGAATACCTGTCAGCATCACCCATTTTATACGGCTGCTTAACTGGTGATAATCTTCCATTGATGACGCGTTAAACAATTTATGAAAGATCAGTATCAATGGTATGATGATCAGGAGAACGGTATAGGCGACAGGCCACCACCACTGGAATTGCAGGATATATACCTGTATGATAAGCAGCATGATGATCAGTACGATCATCCATACGGCAATATATACCTTGGTCGCATTGATGCCCCATACGATGGGCATTGTTCTGCAACCATATTTTTCATCGCCTTTTATATCTTCCATGTCTTTGATCGCCTCCCTGATCAGCGAAGTGATAAAAGCAAAACCGGCATAGAGAAAAGCAAAGCGGAATAATTTTGGCTGGGTATGGCTGCCAGGTTCAATAGCATTGTCTATTGTTACTTTAGAAAAGAAAACGATCAGTATCGTCCAGGCAGTAAGCAGGGAGATAGCGATATTGCCGATCAGCAGGCTTTTTTTGAATTTGGTAGAATAAAACCATAGCAGCGCGACGCATCCGATATTAGCCAGTACCAGGTACCATTTTTGTAATATGGGTACCGCAAGCGCTGTTAAAATAATGCCGCTGGCGCTCAGGATAAAATGCCAGGCAATGGCCCAGCGGCGGTGAATGATCTTGTCCACTACCATCTTTTGCGGTTTGTTTACCTCATCTATATTGATGTCGAAATAATCATTGATCACATAACCGGCCGCTGCGATAAACAAGGAGGCAAATACAAGAAACAGGAAATGAAAAATATCTTTTTCAGTAATCACCCCCCCTGTACAGCGGGTAATAGATGCAACATTGAAAAAGTACTTGCGTAAGCGCAATAAAAAAGAGATTGGGCAGGCGTACGAGGCGGAAAAATGCTGCTATCATCTCATGCGTAAAATTTGTGAAAGATAAAAAGAAATTGACAGAGCAGGCTCATCAAAATGCAATAATCAGCGGGAAGCAACTTCAGGATGATATTTCCAGTGATCATTGAGCCGTAAGACTTTTTCGATAACATCCCTTACACAGCCAAAGCCCCCGTTTACCGGTGAGATATATTTTACGATTTCTTTTATCTCCTGGGCCGCATCCATTGGACAGCAGGACAATCCAACGACCGCCATAGCCGGCAGATCAGGCAGGTCATCTCCCATGAACAGCACTTCTTCTTTTTGTAATTTATTTTTTTCTATAAGGCCGGTAATAAAAGCTCTTTTATCCAGCACAGACATGTGAATACCTGTAATGCCCAGTTTATTCAGGCGATCAACTACCGGTGAAGGTGTACTTCCTGAAACTATTATCACCCTGTAACCACATTTAACGGCCAGTTGTAAAGCAAAGCCATCCCTGATACTCATTGTTCTCGCCTGCAGTCCATTCTCCAGTACCAATACTGTACCATCGGTGAGTACACCATCTACGTCGAAGATGAAAGTGGTAATGGGTTTAAAAAATGCAGGAACGCTCATTACGATTTTGAAATTTTGGAATTGGAAAATGTTGAAATTAAATGATATTCAATTTCCCCTGAGATGAATGAGGGAGGGCAATTATACTTTCCAACCTTGTTTATTTCTGGCTGTCTCTCCATTCATATACCCAGGCGCTTTGTATCATTTCCAGGTGGCCCTCGGTGCTTTGTTCTCTTGTGCCGACAAACCGGGTACCTGCAATATCCATTCGAGCAGGTCTGTAAAACGGACACGGTAGATCCGGCCCTCATTGAATTCATCGCCGAAACGTTCGTATAGTTTTAACGCAATGTCTTCATGATCGCTCCAGTTTATCGGTGGTTCAAAGTGATTCATAGTATAAAATAGATGTCTGAGGTATGATGCCGGAGGTCAGAATTCAGACTTCTTACTTCTGACCCCGTACTTCTGTTTATTCTCCCAAAAATTGTGTCTGGTCAGGCAGGATGACTTCTACTTCTCCGTCTCCTTCCAGTAATAGTGACTGGCAACCCAATCTTGAGTTCAATCTCGGGTTTACCGCCCTGTCAATAAAATCTTCTTCTTTATCGCTGATCTCATCAATATGATCCATTCCTTTTTCGATATAAAGGTGGCAGGTAGTACAGGCGCAAACGCCACCGCAGTTATGATGAAGTTCGATATCATTCTTCAGTGCTATTTCCAGCAGGCTTTGCCCGTCCTCTACGTTGGTAAGTGTAATGGGTTCCAGTCCCTTTTGCTCAAATTTAAACTTGATCGTATACATCTGTTCCTTTTTCAGTTCAGGTTTGCCGGCCAGCGCTTAGTGCCGGCCGGTTATTATCCCGTTTTGGACGGGGCTGCAAAAGTATTGTAAAAACAATAAAAAGGCCTACTTGTTTGAAAAATTGAAGAATAGAACAGGGATGGAAGGAATGCAAGAGGCTAAAGCCGGTTTATCAGTTTGCATCACCCCGTATCTTCATTAAAAGATACGGGGTGATTGACTACTTTATTTGCTGAATACTCTCCGTCAAAACCACGTAAATATTTTTCAGTTGCGGGTGATCCTTCAGCAACTCAAGATGTTTTTGTAATGTTTCTTTATCATGACGTATCGCCGGGCCTGTTTGCGCCTGTACTGCGGAACGGATCTTATTCTCAGCGCAGTTTCTTCAATAAGCGGCAATAGCTGTTTGAAATCAAGTCCTTCTTTCCGGCAATAGGCTTCTGCTAATGTATACAGGTGATTGGTAAAATTGCTGACGATCACAGCAGCGACATGTAGCTTCAGCCGTTGCTCATCCCCCGCCGCCGCTACCTGTTCTGTTGAAACAGATTGGGCCAGTGATTCTAATTTTGACTTGGCTACTTCATCATTCCCGTCAAAGAAAACAGGGATCGCAGGCAGAACAGTCATTTCTTTCCGGAGGCTTTGCAGGGGATAAAAAACACCATAATGTGCCGATACATTTTTTAAAACTTCTTTGGAAACAGAAGCTGCTGTATGGGCTACTACTTTGCCCGGCAATTTCAGATCAGCCACAAGTTCACTAATAGCTCCGTCTGAAACAGCGATAATATAAACATCTGCGTTTTTATTGATAAGGCTCAGATAGTTCGTTGATTCTGTATCCCACTCATATGCCAGTGCACTGGCGGCAGAAGCATTCCGGCTTACTATCTGTAAAATAGTATGTCCCGAAGCTTTGAATTTTCTTCCCACACCGCCGCTGCATTTCCAGAGCCGATTATTACAATATCCATAAGCCCTCCTCCAAACCTCCCCCGGCAGGGGAAGACATTTACATTCTTCAAACTACAAAAAGTCATCATAGCCTATATTTGTTTTTATGAGATTAAGCCAGCGTTTTGCATTAAGCTATATACGCGCAAAATTCAAGCTTCTTTCCGCCATCTCCAAAAAGAAAGCTGCGGAAGCGGCTTTTGAGTTGTTTTGTACACCGCCGACCAGGGATGTAAAAGAACTTACAGCAGTCTTTCACGGGGCAGAAGATATCCGGTTTCATTTTGACCAGTATGAGATAGTTGGTTATCGCTGGAATAAAGGCGGTCAGAAAAAGGTGCTGATCATTCATGGATTTGAGTCAACTGCTGTCAATTTCGAGAAGTATATTCATCCTCTTATCAATAAAGGATATGAAGTACTGGCATTTGACGCGCCTGCACACGGCCGCAGCAGTGGCCAACAGATAACGATGCTTGTTTACAGGGATCTTATCAGGTACGTACATGAACATTATGGACCGGTATTATCATATATGGGCCATTCTCTCGGTGCCCTTTCACTTAGTCTTGCCCTGGCGGAAATACCGCATGACAGTCATTACCGCGCTGTATTCATCGCTCCTTCTTCTGAAACCAGTACGGCGATTGATAACTTTTTCAACTTTTTGCATCTTGACAAAAATATAAGAGAGGAATTTGAAAAGGTCATTATGGAGAAGGGTGGTCACCCTGTTTCCATGGTTTGCCGTCGGCAGGGCTATGACTGATATAAAAGCGAAATACTGTGGCTGCACGATGAAGAAGACCAGGTGACTTCTTTACGGGATGCGTTGAAATAAAAGAAGAAAACTACCCGAATATCCAGTTCGTAGTTACTAAGGGTCTTGGTCATAGCAGGATATACCGTGATGCGGAGGTTATCCGTGCCGTTGTTGATTTCCTGTGAGTACAGCTCCGTAAGGCTATGAGGCAAAAATTAATTGACTTTATTAATTCTTCCGGGTTTGCATCCTATGGTTTGCTGGTTATTCTTATTTTCATAGTGGCAATGAAACAACCTGAAAAAAAGGCTTATACCTACCTGGCTCTCGGCGACTCCTACACCATTGGAGAGCATGTGGAAGCCCGGGAAAATTTTCCAACCAGGTCGCTGCAATAATAAAGCAGAAAGGGTTTGATCTTTCTTCTCCTGAGATCGTCGCCCAAACAGGCTGGACAACAGATGAATTACAGGCCGCGATCAGAAAGACCAGTCTGCGGTCAAATTATGATTTTGTTACCTTATTAATCGGCGTTAATAACCAGTACCGCGGAAGAGAAGCAGAAGAGTATGCGCCGGAGTTTGAATCATTGCTGAAGCAGCTGTTCAGTTTGCCGGAAACAATGCCAGCCATGTGATCGTACTCTCCATCCGACTGGGGCGTTACCCCCTTGCCGCCTCTCACCTGCCGGACGAACAGGGCAGAGACAAAAGGCAGATTGAAAAAGAGATTGATGCTTATAATGCAGCCAACCGGCAGATAGCATTATCGTATGGCGCAGAGTATATCAACATAACATCCTGGACAAGGGAAGCCGCTGCTGATCTTTCATTACTTACAACAGATGGTTTACATCCTTCCGCCAAAGAATATAAACGCTGGGCTGAAAAGATAGCCGCATGGATAGCGCTATGAAAGATTAGGTTAATTACCGGCAATTATTATTGTAAGTCCGGCCTTATTGCTTTCATATATAAAGACGGTTAAACTATATAGTTTTTGATTTTTTCAAGCTGCCTGTATTTCATTCTTTGATGTCAATAATTACCGCAGCATCCCGTTTTGGCAAACGCATGTGTATTTTTTTGCAGGTTTGTAAAACCATAATTAAACAATGCACAACAACATTGAATAAATAAAAAAGATTTAATACTCCTGAAACCTTTAACTGGTAAGGGTTTAGCGCGATGTAGTGAGTAGTGTAAAAAGCGCTAAATCAAGATTCAACGCTTTGTTTCCAGAAAAAATTATTATTCTTGTTCTATTTTGCAGCCGGAAAAACGGTTTGTATTGCAAAATTAAGGAGTTGAATATGGCGAAAAACCTACTGATAGTCGAAAGCCCTGCGAAAGCAAAAACCATTGAAAAGATACTTGGCAAAGATTTCCAGGTGAAAAGTTGTTTTGGTCATATCCGTGACCTGGAAAAAGCCGGAATGGGTATTGATGTTGAAAATGATTTTAAGCCCCGCTATATTGTTCTGACGATAAGCTGAAAGTGGTTAATGAATTAAAGAAACTTTCTCAAAACAGCGAAGTATGGCTGGCAACGGATGAGGACCGTGAAGGAGAAGCCATCAGCTGGCACCTGTGCGAAGTACTTGGCCTCGATCCCCAAAACTACCAAGCGGATCGTTTTTCATGAGATCACCAAACTGCTATCGTAGCTGCAAGTTGCCAACCCGCGGAAACTGGATATGAACCTGGTGATGGCGCAGCAGGCAAGAAGAATACTGGATCGTATCGTAGGGTTTGAATTAAGCCCTGTTCTCTGGCGCAAAATGAGCATGCGCAACAACCTGAGCGCAGGCCGTGTGCAGAGTGTAGCCGTCAGGCTGATCGCTGAAAGGGAAAGAGAGGTATATGCATTCGTGCCGGTCAGTACATTCAGGATAGAAGCATTATTTACAGCAAAAGATATTTCAGATAAGAGTGTACTTTTTCAGCCGAAGGAAAGAAACAATCAACGGCTGAAGACGCCGAAGCTTTTTTGAAAAGCTGCATAGGCGCCAGTTATAAAGTAGCCGATATACAGGTAAAGCCCGGCAAACGGACGCCTGCTCCCCCATTTACTACATCTACTTTACAACAGGAAGCTTCGCGAAAGTTAGGCTATGGTGTGTCCAGGACAATGCTTATCGCACAGAAGCTGTATGAGAACGGGTACATTACTTATATGCGTACGGATAGTGTGAACCTGAGCGACACAGCCCTGGGCGATATTACCAATACGGTAAAAAGTATGTATGGTGAGGAGTATCACCAGTTCCGCAAGTACAAGACAAGAATGAAAGCGCACAGGAAGCGCACGAGGCAATACGACCTACTTATACGAGTAATGCTTCCATTGATGAGCCGGACTGGCAGCGTTTATATGAGCTGATATGGAAAAGAACAATGGCTTCCCAGATGGCTGATGCAGAATTAGAGAAAACCACTGCAAAAATTTCTATTTCAACCAATAATGATGAGTTAACGGCGTCTGGAGAAGTGCTGAAATTTGATGGCTTTCTGAAAGTATACCGTGAAGACAGGGACGATGAGGAAGATGAAGCGCAGGAAGGCATGCTGCCGCCATTGACGGTTGGTCAGCAACTGCCACTGACGACGATGAAAGCGACCGAAAGATTCAGCCGCCCGCTCCCCCGCTATACAGAAGCCTCTTTGGTAAAAAAGATGGAAGAGCTGGGTATTGGCCGCCGTCTACTTATGCACCTACTATTTCTACTATCTTAAAAAGAGGGTATGTAGAGAAAAGAGATAAAGACGGTGTGAAAAGGGATTTCCGTGTTTTATTCCTGAAAAATGATACCATTAATAAGGTAACCGAGCAGGAGAATACCGGCGCTGAAAAATCGAAGCTCTTCCCTACTGATCTTGGGTTAGTGGTGACTGATTTTCTCAAGCAGTACTTCGACGATATCATGGACTATACATTCACGGCACGTATAGAAGAAGAATTTGATGAAGTAGCCGAGGGCAAGATGAAGTGGAACCGGATGATTGATGATTTTTACAGCCGTTCAAAAAAGATGTAGAGAAGACCATCGAAACAGCAGAACGTATAAAAGGAGAAAGAGAACTGGGCACCGATCCGGAAAGCGGTAAGCCCGTGGTAGCAAGAATGGGCCGCTATGGACCGATGGTGCAGATAGGCGGCGTGGGTGATGAAGAAAAGCCAAGGTTTGCCAAATTACAACCCGGGCAAAGTATCGAGACCATTTCTTACGATGAGGCGATGGAACTCTTTAAACTGCAGGGAACATTTGGCCAGTATGAAGGCAAGGATGTTTCTACCAATGTTGGAAAGTTTGGCCCTTATGTAAAATGGGGTGAAGAATATATTTCTATACCTAAGGGAACAGACCTGTCTACTGTTGACCTGGATAAAGCCATCTGGCTGATAGAAGAAAAGAAACAGGCGGATGCACCCATTGCCATGTATGAAGAAAAGCCGGTAACAAAGGGCAAGGGACGTTTCGGTCCTTATATCAAATGGGATGGTATGTTCATCAATGTGCCGAGGCGCTACAATCACGATGCGTTATCACCGGCTGATATCAATGAGCTGATAGATGCCAAGGTAAAGAAAGAAGCTAATCGTTTTATACAAAGATGGCCGGATGAAAAAATATCTATAGAGAACGCCCGCTGGGGACCGATTCTTAAATGGGGCAAGAAGATCATCAAACTCCCCCGGAAAGCTGATGAAAGCAAATACACGGCAGATGAACTGAAAGATCTTCCGCTGGAAGAAGCAAAGAAGATGATCGAGATAGAAGTGCCCGGCGCTTTTACAAAGAAGGAAAAGAAACCAGCGGCAAAGAAAAAGGCAGCTGCGAAGAAAGCGGCACCGAAGAAAAAGAAGTGATTTTTCTTTTAATATGCGTTCTTTTCATCTTTATTTCAGAATAGTGTAGAAAAGAAATTTTGTACCTTGTAAAAAAATAATTTCATGCTTACTAAAGATGAAGTCCTGAAATCTTTAAAAACACTTCCCGATCAGTTTCAGGCTGAGGATGCTATTGAAAGAATTGTACTGCTGGAAAAGATCAGAATTGGTTTACAACAATCTGACGAAGGTAAAGTCATGTCTAAAGATCAGGCTAAGAAACGCTTGAAGAAATGGCTGAAGTAAAATTTACTGATCAGTCTGTTGGTGATCTTTCAGATATTGCCGAATATATCAGTAAAGATTCTGCTTACTATGCAGGCTTACATATACAAAGCTTCTAAAAAGGACAGATATTCTTCAGGAATTCCCATCCATTGGCCGGATGGTACCGGAGGTAAAAATTAAATCTATAAGAGAACTGATTGAAGGCAATTACAGAATTATCTATAGAATAGTAAATAAGAATTTGATACACATTCTAACCTTTCACCACTCAAGCAGAAAATTGAAGCGTTCTGCCATCAGAAGAATAATCAAAAAAAACAGGTGAGCCGGGTCATATACGGCGCTTATTAATAGGACAATAAAAAAAAAGTCCCGTCTTTGTGCAAATAAAGACAGGACTTTTTATCGTTTTCCAGGGATGTTGTTGTTTATTGATGCAGCTGGATATTACCTATATCCGTTTCTTTCGCCCCGCTGCAGCGCTACATTGTTAATCGTTGTATCGCGGTAGCCACCGGCTGTCGCATTGATAAATACAACGGCTGTTGATCCCGGCGTGACGATCAGTCCGCGGATCTTAAACTTTCCATCATGATGATCCGGAATAGCTACCAGCGTATCGCCATTCACGATGGCCGCTACTACTGCTTTGGCTTGTTTAGGCAATACTTTTCCTTTTATAATTGCAGTTTGCGAGGGCACAAAGATTTTTATCCTTGTTTCAGCACAAACCGGTTATTGCTGACTTTTACAATAGAACCGCCGGCGTCAAAATCCAGCCACAACTGCAGATCACCCGGCGTGATCTCTACGATATCGCGTCCACGCACCTGTATACTGATAGTATGACTGTTGTTCCATAAGGATAAGGGATAAGAAACACTGTCAATAGCTACTGAATTATTATCACCCAGTATCAGTTTGATCTTGTTGATGCGTCCTTCCAGTGTAAGCCCGTTGGCCAATAAAGTATCTACACCATTGGAAAGACTAAGCAGGTTGTATACACCCGCACGTATATCAAGTGTATCCCATACAGAGCAACGGTATTCATCATCATCATAACAGTCATTATTATTATTATCTCCCCTGCCGCGGCAACTGTCAGGGATGATCTGTACAACGACCTGTTGAATGTCTACATATACAGCATCATAATTAACAGGGTTGTCGGACAATCTTATTTTTACCCGTTGTTGCCCTTCGGGAACCGCGACAGCATCGGACTTTTCTTTTCTGCACGAAATAAAAATAATAACAGGAACGGCAATTATGCCCAGTGCGAGGCACACACGACGCAGGTGTTTCATATCAAATGATTTAATTGTGAATAATAATGTGGTGGTGATGCACTGGCGGCCTGCTACGAGTAGAAATGATCAATAGGTCAGAAGAATTAGTTAAAACTTACTGGCATAAAATAGGCCACAATTTATTTTAACGAAAATAGTTATTCACATATTGCAAAAAGATTACAATTGACTGTCATTGCTATTTTAATAATAGCAGAAAGAATATAAATGATAATAGGTCGTTAGCGGAGATCGCCTTTTATCAGGTAAGAAGCTTTCATTGTCATAGGTACTTTCTGGCCCATTATATTCATGTCCGCATTCAGATCCATGGTTATCTGGCTGTCTTTCAGGTATCCGTCTGCAAGACCGACATTGATCTTTCCCTTTTGTTCACCGCGCATGTCCATATCTATTTTCATGCCTCCCTGTTCCATATTTCCCTTACCATCAATTTTCCCCGTTGATATCAACATAAGCGATACTGTCTTTGACAGACGCAAGCGTATACGTGGCTTTAATTTCATGGCAATGCCTCCCACTGATATTTCGTTTTCTCTTTCCCAGCTATCCCCCTACTTTCACCGGTTTATCAGGATATACCTGGAACATTATTCCAAACATACTGTTTAACTGGTCTTTTGAAAACATCTTTTTCATTTGCTCTCTTGTTGCTGCATCTGTGGAGTCGCCCCATACTGCATCTTCAATGCCGCTTGATTCAATGATTTCATTTTATCGTTGATCTTCATTACTACTTTTTTGCCAATTATTTTTTCCCCGGCATTCTGGTCTCCCATTTTCTGGGTCTTGCCGTCCGCTCCTTTCATTTCCATAGACATATTCATTTTTGTATACGTCAATGTCAGTTCTTTTGCCTCTGCAGCCGCACCGGTCACTTCGAATGCAGTACCGCTCAGCATATTCATGTTCATACTCATGTTTTGCCCCATCATTTCAAACTGCATTTTCATATCCATGTCCATTTCCTGCCCAAATTTATCTCCTTTACTCAGCCGCATTTTTAGTGTGTAAGCTTCGCCTGATCCTCCTTTTTGCTTGCAGGAAGATAAAAGCACAGCGGCCATACATATTGAAAACAGGGAAATGAATAGTTGCTTTTTCATATAAAAAGTATTGATTGTGGTTCTTTAATTTATAAATATAAAAAAGAAAATTAACCGGCGGGGTTTTATTGTATGGGTGCAGCCATTATATTTCAAAGGGGAAATCATTACATTTACCCCAACTAATCAATCAATAAATGGAAAGAGCCTACTGGGAAAAGATAGCCCTGATTATAATGAAGAGATCTTTGATGTATTGCATAATGATAAGAAAGCCATTATCCGTTCTGCAATCGGCAAATCGCTTCTTCGTCTAAAACCGTGATAGATGCCGGCTGTGCAATCGGCAAATGGCTGCCCGTCCTCTCCCCTGCTTTTAAGAAAGTGATCGCAGCTGATATCTCAGCAAAGAACCTGGCCATAGCTGAAAAGAATTACCCG
The DNA here is from genome assembly GCA_037200265.1 of Bacteroidota bacterium. GTDB lineage: Bacteria > Bacteroidota > Bacteroidia > Chitinophagales > Chitinophagaceae > VBAT01. Next base: position 16,471 of record JBBCIL010000030.1, on the reverse strand, counting down.
GCGTATGCCAATGTGAAATATTTACGAACGGATATGTCGGCAAAGACCAGGTTGCCCAAATGCGATGCCGCTGTTTGTATCAACGCGATACTTACCGGTTCATTAAAAAAACGGACTGTTTTCTTTCACAACCTTTCTTCCTGTCTTAAGAAAGGCGGTCATCTTATTCTTGTTGTTCCGTCATTGGAATCATGGTTGCTGACAAGGATCGTACAAAACCGCTGGAAGATTGACCCGAAATTATTCAATGACAGATTCACAGGTAAGGAAGGGTTAAAAAAATATACCAATATTCAGCAGGGTAATGTTGATCTTGACAATGTAGCGACGAAGCATTACTGCGTGAAGAGTTATTATTACTGTTATCACAGGAAGGTTTTATTATTGAAGACACCCGGAAAATTGAATATGCCTGGACAACAGAATTTGTAAAACCTCCGGGCTGGCTGCAAGACCCCGGGCCATGGGATTGGATGGTTCTTGCCAGGAAGAAATAAACTTCTGTCAATCATTGCTGTCCGGGAAAAGGAATGTTTTTTATCAGAACCTGCTATCATTTAAAGCATTCCGGATTTTGTTGAGATCCGGGGTCTGCTTTTTACGATCTTTTATACTCAATAAGTCTTGCACGAGGCGGCTGTCTCAAAAGTATTTTAAATCAATGTTCTCGCAACGGCGCAAAGCCGCAACGACTGATTTTCAATAGGACATTCTTTGCGCCGTTGCGCCATTGCGAGATTTATTTGACTTCTGAGACAGCCTCATGAAAAATTCACTGGTTTGGGGCAACCCACAGGTACTCCACAGGAACACAGAAAAGTAATGATGGTAGAAAATCATCTGATATTACTATGAATATGTAGTTACAGGGTTTTACTATGTCCCGGCGGGACATTTTGTGGGTAGCACCAGTTGGCGTTATCCCGCGTTACGTTTCATAGAACGTTTCGTGCTATGACATCCATTATAAAACCGGCAGAGATTATTTAATTTTAACGGACAGAAACGACCTGCCCCTCCTGCTTTTCAAAATAAAATCGTTGGCTTGCCCAGGATCATTCCCATATATTACCACCTGTGGAAAAGTTTAGCTACTTTGTTTGGTCACTGTTCGCATAAATTGCATGATAATCGCCACCATGGAAAACAATAGAGAAATATCTGCTTTGTTTCTCCTCATAGATGACCCCGATGAAGAAGTGTTTGATGCCGTATCACAAAAGATCGTTGATTACGGAAAGCCCATCATTCCGAACCTGGAGCATCTTTGGGAAACAACGCCTGATGAATTAACGCAACTGCGCATTGAGTTGCTTATTCATCGTCTTCATTACCGTGATCTGACAGAAGATTTTCGCCAATGGAATGTATCCGGTCATCATGACCTGATGCTTGGCGCATTACTCACCTGCAAATTTCAATACCCCGATCTTTCTACGACCCCCGTCTTACAGGAAATAGAAAAAGTGCGCCGCAATATCTGGCTGGAATTGAATAATTATCTAACCCCTCTGGAGCAGATCAATATTGTGACCAGCATCCTCTATAGTTATTACGGGTTGAAAGGGAATGAGACCAATTACAAAGAGCCCAACGAGTTCTTATTACATAAAACCCTGGAAGCAAAAAGAGGCAACCAGGTCAGTAATGGTATTCTATACCTGATGCTTTGTGAATTACTGGATATCCCGGTAAGGGCTATCAATATCCCCAAGCAGTTCATTATCGCTTACTTTAAACCCGGTTATTCAGAAGAAAATCTGCCCAACCCTTTTCATAAGATTGAATTCTTTATTGATCCTACTTCGGGGCAGGTATTTACTCACCAGGATGTTGACAATTATTTCAAACGGATATCGGTACCGCCAGTGGGCGCTTATTTTAAGCCTCAGCCGAATAAAAAAGTGATCCGCCAGTTATTGGAAGAATTCAGCAAATGTTTCGCCACCGATAAGGAAATGTACAAGCAGAAAGAACTGATGGACCTGGCCCGGCTTTTAGATTAATGCATATTGGTAGCGATTTTGCTTAATTTAGCGAAACGTTTGTTATGAAAGTAAATATTGGTATTACCGAAAAGAATCGCCAGGCTGTCGCTGCCGCGCTCAATCAATTGCTCGCAGACGAGCATGTTCTCTACAATAAAACCCGCAATTATCACTGGAGTATCGAGGGACCCAGCTTCATGGAATTTCATAAATTGTATGAAGGGCAGTATGATGAACTCGCCGAGATCATTGACCAGATCGCCGAACGTATCCGCACGATCGGCCATTTCGCAGAAGGAAGATTAAAAGAACTTCTGAAACTCGCCAGCCTCGAAGAACCCGCTGCTCCTACTGACCAGGCTGCACAGATCGCCAACCTCGATTCCGATCATGAAACGATCATCATCAGATTGCGGAAGCTGATCAAAGACTTTGATGAAAAGTATAAAGATATCGGCAGCAGCGATTTTGTTACCGGCTTATTAAAACAGCATGAGAAGATGGCGTGGATGTTACGAAGCTACCTGAGGTAAGATTTTACGTTTAAAGGTTTAACGTTTAATGGTTCTTTAATTGGAAAGAATTGCTACAGGAAAGAGTCTTATTGCTTTCACAACCATTAAACCCTTAAACGATTTTAAACCTTTTAAACGATATAAGCATTACAAACTCAAAGACCACCCCTCTCTATATTCACGTTTTACAAACTGGTTTGCTTCATCAAAGTTCGTGACCTTCATATTCTTTGCATCCCATAGCAGTTTTTTACGCCCAAGATATTTATCGCCCCAGCCTGTCAGTTTGGGGTTTTGCATCATCCAGCTGCGGATAGCAAGGTTGCCCATTAATATGCTTTCTGTAAATGGCCCGGCATATTCAAAAGGAGAACTGGTAACACCATTGTCATAACCGGCCATACAGGCATTTACCCACTGTATATAATGTCCTTCAGGTACGCGTTTCAATGTGGGTTTAGGCATTATTTTTTCTTTCATCAGCCTGGTAGGCAGCAATCTTGGGTTGGCACCATAGCAATCCAGCAGCATCTTTCCTTTTTTACCAATGAGCAATACACCACCGTCCCAGTTTCCAAAATCTTCTCCCGGTAATAATTCATCAGGACGCTCGGGTAAAAGACCCCCGTCATGCCATGATACTTTTATATTTCCTTTTCCATCTTTACGGGGATAATTGAGATGAATGATAGAGGAAGGCGGACAGCTATCAATATAATTTCCTTCCGCCCACATATCCTTCCATACATTGCTGACGCTGCATTCGGCCGAATCAGGATAATCTATCGGCAAAATCCGGTAAATCGGATCCATGATATGACAGGCCATATCTCCCAGTGCTCCTGTACCAAAGGCCCACCATCCGCGCCAGTTAAAAGGAAGATAAGCAGGATTATAATCCTTGAATTTTGCAGTGCCCAGCCACAGATCCCAATTCAATTCTGATGGGATATCAAATTTGCCGGAAGGAGTTGGTATACCCTGCGGCCATACAGGCCGGTTTGTCCAGGCATGCGCTTCGTACACCTCACCGATCATACCTGTCATATACATTTCCTTTGCTTTTCTTACACCATCCCCGGAGCCGCCCTGGTTACCCATTTGTGTTATCACCTTATATTTTTTAGCAGCCTGCGCCAATATCCTTGCTTCATAGATGTCATGTGTCAATGGTTTTTGCGTGTATACATGCTTGCCGAGTTGCATAGCAGCCAGTGTGGCTACAGCATGCGTATGATCAGGTGTGGAAACGGAGCAGGCATCAATATTGTTCTTTTCCTTTTCAAGCATTTCCCTGAAATCCTTGTAATATCTGGCAGCAGGAAAGTTCTTCCTGCTCTTGGCTCCCTGGCGGTCATCTACATCACAGAGAGCGACAATATTTACATTCGGGCTTTTGGCAAACTCCAGCAGGTCACCTTCCCCTTTGCCACCAGCGCCAATACCGGCAATATTCAGCTTATCACTCGGAGCGATATAACCACGACCGAGTACATGACGGGGCACAATAAAGAAACTGCTTCCGACAATCGCGGTATTGCGGATAAAACGGCGGCGGGATGAGCTGATGAAGTTCTTATCTTTCATGTGGCAAACTTTTCAGGAAGATAATTGTAACCGGATTAATCATCAAAAAAATTTCCGGTTACATTTGATATTAAATTTCGATGAATGAATACACCGATCAGCTGGAGTGATTTTGAAAAAATAGATATTCGCACAGGAACTATTATTGAAGTAAATGATTTTCCGAAAGCCCGAAAGCCTGCTTACCAGCTCATCATTGATTTTGGCGAGCTGGGTATCCTGCGATCTTCGGCCCAGGTGACTGTGCATTATTCCAAACCAGAACTACTGAACCGGCAGGTAATAGCAGTAGTCAACTTTCCACCCAAACAGATAGCTACTTTTATCAGTGAATGCCTTGTATTAGGCGTGTATGACGAAAACAAAGACGTAATTTTATTGCAACCCGGTAAGCCTGTTGCCAACGGGATGAAAATTGGCTGAGCTATTTGTTACATATTATCACTCGCCTGTGGGGCTGCTCAGAGTAGCCGGTACGGAAGATTATATTTCGGAAGTAAGCTTTCACGATAATCCGGAAAAGAATGAAGACGCAAATAAGGATTTGCCTCCGATGGTTATCCAGTGTATCGAACAGCTTATCCAATATTTTAATGGAGAAAGAAGGGTGTTCGAATTGCCGATTAACCAGCCGGGTACTGCTTTTCAGCAGACAGTATGGAATGGACTGGCCATTATTCCTTATGGCAAAACGATCAGTTATATTCAACTCGCGGTAAAGACCGGCGATTCCAAAGCAACAAGAGCTGTGGCCAGTGCCAACGGAAAAAATAATGTGGCGATCATTATTCCCTGTCATCGTGTGATAGGTGCTAATCGAACTTTAGTAGGTTATGGCGGAGGTTTATGGAGAAAGAAGTGGTTGCTGGAGCATGAGATGAAAATTGCATACGGAGTTCAAACGCTATTTTAATTTTGTTTTATCCAATTGGGTTTAAGCGTATAAAACACTAATTTTTTACCACATAGATACATAGAAAATACACACATAAAATCTATGTGAAACCCTATGTTTCTATGTGCCTGTGTGGTAAAAGATAAAACAAAACGCCCGCAATATAAAAGGTCTCAAATTCAAAAAACCACAAACAAAAGGCCAGCAACTCAAAGCAATTCACTGCTATCAAACGCAAACGGCAATAAGAAACGAACCGTGTTTACAATATATATTTTTCCTTCCTGGCCTGCGAGGATTAAACGTATCGGCTTCTTTGTTCTTGTTTCATATTCTAACAAAGCCTGCCTGCACATACCACAGGGAGAGATAGGATGATCGCTGGGTACTTCTTTACTGTCATAACTGATGGCTAACGTATCAACGCTGACGCCAGGGTATAAGGTAGCTGCATTTCCCAATAAAACTCTTTCTGCACAAATACCTACAGGATACGATGCGTTTTCCTGGTTGGTGCCGGCTACTGTTTCGCCATTACCTAATTTGGCCATAGCGCCAACAAAGAAATTCGAATAAGGTGCATACGCCTGCTTAGTGACACTTCTGGCTGAGGAGAGAAGAGCGGCGTCTTCTTTTGTCAACTCGCTAATATCATTGTAGACTTCGTAGCTAAACTCAAATTTATTTTCTTTCATAGCTGTTTATTAAGACAAATGCCCCTGTTTCATAAGGGGCATTTAAAGTTAGTTTATTTTACAATGTTGAATAACCTTTTCCATCTCGGTCCTCCTTCCCAGCTGAACCATATCATCCAGGCCTTACCTACTACCCTGTCTTCCGGTACAAAGCCCCAGTAACGTGAATCCTGTGAACCCTGCCGGTTGTCTCCCATCATCCAGTAGTAGTCCATTTTAAAGGTATACTCGGTCACTTCTTTTCCATTGAGGAAGAATTTTCCATTGGATGCATAGAAATCATTCTTTTCGTATACGCGGATAGCTCTTTCATAGATGGCGAAATTTTCCGCTGTCAGTTTCACCGCAGTATTTTTTTTCGGTATCCATACCGGGCCGAAATTATCCCTGTTCCATTGCCTGTGTGCCGCCACTGTATCATACGGGAACACATCTCCTCCCCCTGCATTGTACGTTGCATCTACCACAATACTCTTGGCAAAACCATTTTGCAGCATTTTTTCTTTTGCCTTTCCGGTAAGCAACATCCTGTATTCATTAGGCCTGCCGGTACTGCTGTATTCCATTTTATCAAAATCAACATTGTACTCATCCTTCATTACGTCCTGGTCAAAAGATTGGGTAGCTGTTGTTACGATATAGTTCAGTTCGGAGTATGGCGGAAGCGGCTGTTTAACGTCGTTGATATATACCTCGTCATCTTTTATCTGGAGCACATCACCGGCGACACCAACACAGCGTTTAATATAATTATCTGTTTTGTCTACCGGGTGAACAACAACCGGGTAGTTAACAGGATCAGCCAGTATCGCCTGCTCTTCACGGCTTCCTGCCAATGCTTTTCTTTTAATATCAATATATGGATTGAATGATTCAAAGTCGGGGTGATGAATTACGGTATCACCTGCAGGGAAATTGAACACTACTACATCTCCCCTTTTTGGCGCAGAAGCAAACCAGCGCCTGTAAGGCAATTCGATCGCTTCAGAATACGATTTAGTGTTGAATATGGGCAGGTAATTATGTACAAAAGGAACAGACAATGGGGTATTGGGAATACGCGGACCGTAACTGAGTTTGCTCACAAATAAAAAATCCCTGACAAGTAATGTCTTTTCCATAGAGCCGGAAGGGATCGTATACGCCTCGAAAATGAATGTGCGGATCAATGTAGCGGCTACGATGGCGAAAATGGCGGCATCCACCCATTCGCGCCAGCTTTTCTTTTTATATTTTTTGACGGCTTCGGGGCCAATGAACTTCAGGTCTTTTTTACCGGCCAGCCAGGGAAAGTAAACGAAAGCAAATAACGAAGCCATCGTATGCTGACGTAGGGAGAATTGTCCGAATACCTTTGCGAATTCGATAAAGATACCCGGCGTTATAAACCATCCGACCACAGGAATAAATTGCCAGAATACCCAATGTTTAGGCCGCTGTGCGATCTCCTGCATCACCCAGGTATTATAAAATGGCACATACGCTTTCCATGCAGGAACCCCTGCTTTTACAAAAAGCTTTGACAAACCCCAGGAAGGCAGCAGAACGAGCAGCGTTCCGATAAAGTAAATGATCAGTAAATCTTGTAAAGGCATGAACCGTGTTTTTTTATAGCGGACAAATTTATTATAATAATCTTCTTTTTAAAATCGGGCATCTAAAAGTTTTGCAAAGAACGGTGAAAGGTTGGTTATAGCCGGTGAATGGTTCCCAGATACCAGATGCTGGATATTCAAAATTGTAAAGTCCTTACAGGTAAAGCATCTGGCATCCAGTATCGGTTCTACCTCGGCATCACATAACTCTTCACATCCTCCACCGTTATTTCTTTAGCTGAAAGTATAACAAGACGTTCGACTACGTTTCTCAGCTCCCTGATATTTCCTGTCCAGTTGTATTCTTTCAGCAAAGTGATAGCTTCTTCATCCATCGTCTTTTTCGCGATACCGTAATCTGTACAAATATCCTCCAGGAACTGGTCAACCAGCATGGGGATATCATCCTTTCTTTCATTCAAAGAAGGAACATGAATTAAGATGACACTCAGGCGGTGATAAAGGTCAAGACGAAAAGCTTTGGCATCTACTTCCTTCAAAAGGTCTTTATTGGTAGCCGCGATCACACGCACATCTACATTGATATCTTTATCTGCGCCTACCCTTGTGATCTTTCCTTCCTGCAGGGCACGAAGCACTTTGGCCTGTGCATTCAGGCTCATATCTCCTATTTCATCCAGGAATAATGTACCGCCATTGGCCTGTTCAAATTTCCCTATGCGTTGCTTGATCGCGGAGGTAAATGACCCTTTTTCATGACCGAATAATTCACTTTCGATCAGTTCGGTGGGAATAGCCGCGCAGTTCACTTCCACTAATGGGCCAGTCGCCCTGTTGCTTTTTTCATGTACCCAGCGGGCCACCAGTTCTTTGCCCACTCCATTTTCACCGGTGATCAAAATACGGGCATCGGTTGCCGCTACTTTGTCAATCGTATCTTTTATCTTTTTGATAGGCGCCGACGCCCCTACCATTTCCTGCACTCTCGATACTTTTCTTTTTAAGACCTTGGTCTCCGTTACCAGGCTGTTTTTCTCCATGGCATTGCGGATCGTGATCAACAGCCTGTTGAGATCCGGCGGCTTGGAGATAAAGTCGTAAGCGCCTTTCTTTACCGCTTCCACGGCCGTTTCTATATTACCATGACCGGAGATCATAATGATCGGGGTGTCGCCATTGCTTTCACCCGCTTTTTGAAGAAATTCAATACCATCCAGTTTGGGCATTTTGATATCACACAGCACAACATCATAGTTCTTCTCTTTGAACTTCTTCAGCCCTTCTTCTCCATCAGAAGCTTCATCTATTTTATATCCTTCAAATGATAGAATCTCTGTGAGTGTTTTACGGATCGCTTTCTCGTCATCAATGATCAGTATATCAGCCATTACAAACTAAGTTTAGGCGGCAAAAGTAACTGAAAACCCCCAATCGGCGGGTAGATTTCACGCAAAGCCGCTAAGGTGAAAGCAAAAGGCGCAGACCTTTCCTGTAGCCGTTTCTTTGCGTCTTTGCGCAGACTTTGCGCCTTAGCGTGAAATGAAAATTTGTTAGCAGGCCAGGGGTATAAAAAAAATAGAGGCCGGATAGAAATCCAGCCTCGTTTTAAAATCCAATATCCTATGAAAAACCATTACAAAGATGCCTTTTTAGTGGCAAATAGCTGCATGGCTCTTAAAAATAATTATCAAGAGTAGTTTTACGAGCGATGTTTAAAATGAAAAACCCATCAAGCATCAGGCCAGATGGGTTTCCTAACAATCGTATCAAAGTTATTTTTTCAGGTACATTACTTCTTTTACCAGCTTTACTGTTCTGCTCACATCAGGCAATGCTGCTGCTACCAGGTTGGGGGCATAATGCAAAGGCGCATCAGCGGCGGTTATCCTGCGTATAGGGGCATCTAAATAATCAAAGCCTTCTTTCTGTATGCGGTAAGTGATCTCAGATGAGATAGAGGCAAAAGGCCACTGCTCTTCTACTATCACCAGGCGGTTTGTTTTCTTTACACTTTCCAGTATCGTTTGCCAGTCAAGCGGGCGGATCGTGCGGAGGTCAATTACTTCCGCGCTGATATCTTCTTTTTCCAGTTCAGCAGCAGCATCCAGTGCTACTTTCATCATCTTATTGAAAGAAACTATGGTAACATCACGTCCTTGTTTCTTTACATCTGCTTTTCCCAGTTCAATATAATATTCTTCTTCGGGCACTTCGCTCTTATCGCCATACATCTGCTCGCTCTCCATGAACATAACGGGATCTTCCTCGTACCTGATCGCTTGTTTCAATAATCCTTTTGCATCGTAGCCATTACTTGGCGATACTACCTTTATGCCCGGGATATTTGCATATAACGCTTCAAAAGCTGTGGAGTGCTGCGCTCCCAACTGGCCGGCAGAACCATTACCTCCACGAAAAACGATCGGGCATGATACCTGTCCGCCGCTCATTGCGAGCATTTTAGAGGCAGTATTAAGAATTTGATCTAAGGCTAATACGGCAAAGTTCCAGGTCATGAACTCCACTACCGGGCGAAGCCCGTTTTGTGCAGCACCCACGCCTACTGCTGTAAAACCTAATTCAGAGATAGGTGTATCTATCACTCTTTTGGGTCCGAACTCCGCCAGCATCCCCTGGCTCACTTTGTAGGCACCGTTATATTCAGCTACTTCTTCACCCATTAAAAAAACCCTTTCGTCCCTTCTCATTTCTTCACTCATCGCTTCACGAAGGGCTTCCCGAAATGCAATTGATCTTGCCATGTTATTTGATGCTTTTTTAGAGGGGGCAAAAATAAGCGAGAAGGGGGATAAAACCTAAAGTGAGTGTGGGAAAGAAAGTCAGGAAGTCCGGAAGAAGACGGAAAGTCCGTTGCGTGTTTATTTGAAAGGGTCTATAAGGAAAGACCGGAAGTCGGAAGACGAGTTTTATTAACCGTAAAGCCCCTTTCAGCTATGAAACTCGTCTTCGGACTTTCGTAGCCAGTCATTTCAATCAATCATGCAACGGACTTTCCGACTTTAACCTTCAAACCATTTCAAATAAACACGCAGCGGACTTTTCTATATTTGCTGATGGCGCATTTTCCCCTTATAATCATTGGCGGAGGCCCGATAGGTCTTGCCTGTGCATTGGAAGCACAGCGAACAGGGCTGGGCTATCTTATTCTTGAAAAAGGCTGCCTGGTCAATTCCATATACAATTACCCGGTCAATATGACTTTCTTTTCTACTTCGGAAAGATTGGAAATTGGCGAAGTGCCCTTTGTTTCCAATAATGCAAAGCCAACAAGACCCGAGGCATTGGAGTATTACCGTCGTGTAGCGGCTTCCCGGCAATTGAATATTCATTTGTTTGAAGAAGTGAAGGAAGTAAGTGCTGTGTTGCCGGTTAAGGGCAATCAGCAATCGCTAACAACGTTTTCTGTTATTACTAATAAATCATCTTATACCGCTGATCATATCATTATCGCCACCGGTTTTTATGATATCCCTTATTTATTAAATGTACCGGGAGAATATCTTTCTAAGGTAACTCACTATTATAAAGAGCCTCACTCCTATGCTTTCCAGAAAGTATTGGTAGTCGGCGCGCAAAACTCAGCTGTGGATGCAGCATTAGAAACATGGCGCAAAGGAGCTGATGTAACCATGTTGATCCGTGGTGAAGAGATAGGCCAGCGGGTAAAATACTGGGTAAGGCCTGATATCATCAACCGCATCAAAGAAGGCTCGATAAAAGTGTATTATCAGTCTGCTGTTTCGGAGATACGTGAGCAGGAAGTGGATATTCAAACGCCGGAAGGAATGGTCACCATTGCCAATGACCGGGTCATTGCCTTAACCGGTTACCAGCCAGATCTTGCATTTCTGCAGGGAGCAGGAATCGAATTATCCGCTGATGATGTAAGAAAACCGGTGTATGATGAAGAAAGCCATGAAACAAATATCCCGGGTATTTTTCTTGCCGGAGTTATCTGCGGGGGAATGAATACACACAGGCTGTTCATAGAAAATTCAAGAGAGCATGCCATAAAGATCATGGCAGCTATCAATAAAAGGATAAAATCTAACCACCACGCATGAAAAGTTTTCCATTCATTTCAGTTTCACAATCAGCGGTATTATTGCGGATTGTCGTCTCCGGCTTACTGATGGCACATGGGGTCATCCGTATGATAGTTGCCACCATAAGTGGCTTTGGCGAATTCCTGAATAGTAAGGGGTTCGTTATTGGCGTAGGTATCGCCTGGTTCCTCACCATTTTTGAAATAGCCGGTGGATTGGTCATGGCAGCTGGTTTTTTTGTAAAGTGGATAGCGGCGGTGTTCATCATTGAATTAATAATGGGGATCATTTTAGTTCATGCGACGAATGGTTGGTTTGTGGTAGGCTATCAGTCAGGCGGTGTGGAGTACAGTGTATTACTGATCTTTTCTTTACTGTTGATTGCCGCCTCGGCGAGACGATGAGAGATATTCTTCTCCTTATTTTTTAAAACCAATTTGCATGCGATTTGCCCGCAGACAGTATCATCCCGTAGAACTAATGGGAGCTGCGAACAAACAGGCCTGGGTCTTTATGGGTGAGCTGATGGCTTTCGATCCTTTTACCCTTGAAGAAAAAGCTGACCTGGAACTATTGCAGGAAAGAAACCCGCAGTTAAAGGACAGGTTTCCGATGGAAAGAAGATTTTATGTTTTGACAGCGATGATCAAACCATTCATATAGTAGCGACTTATTGATAATAAAAAACTCAGCAGCGGGGAAATGAATGTATTATGGTGCATTGACATGGTGACCGGTAAGGCCGCCCGTTACGATTATTTTACTGATAAATAGCGGACTGATCATATTTCTTTTTTCATCAGCCAGTCCGTTTGCACATCATTGCCCAACACAAAATCATGCGCTGCGAATTTTTCAAATCCCCATCGCGTGTAAAAATCAATGGCCCGCTGGTTATGTTCCCATACGCCTAACCATAGCATGTCCCTGTTCATTTCTTTGGCTACCTCTGTACATCGTTGCAGTAAGGCACTGCCTGTTCCTTTACCGATAGATGACCGGGTAGCATATATCCTTGCCAGTTCTATCGAAGTTTTATTGCCAAATTCGGGTCGCTCCTCACCGTCTCTCATTCTTGCATAACCGGTAACCTCATTATCCGCATACGCCAATAGAAAAATATTCCCCTCCGCCCCCACTTCTTTCATCAGTGCTTCTTTGGTGAACTGTTCTTTCATGAACCTGTCCATATCTTCTTTTGTATTCTGATCAGCAAAAGAATCATAGAATGTCTGGCGGCTGAGATCGGCGAAGAGTTCAGCATCTTCTTTGGTGGCAAAGCGAATAGCAATGAGCATGTACGCAATTTAAAGATTTGTCGTGTTACTACTAGGGGATAGTACTGTTTACAAGACTTTAATTAGTTTTTTTATTGTGGTTTTTACTAAATCACATATACCCGTAGTATTTTTATGGTACGAATCCAGTCATGTTAATCACCACCACTATGAAAAAACTGCTGTCTCTTCTCACCCTGTCCGGCATATCGTTATGCCTGGTCGCCCAGGTTGCGGGCCCCCAAAACGGAACTATATTTAGTAATACAACCAAAAGCGGTTCAAGCAGGGCATGGATAAATGCCGCCAATGCCGGCGCCAGCGATAATGTATATGCCACTTTCGGTAACCTTTCCAGTTCAATGGGCAGCTACACTGATTATCTTACTGCCACCGGTTTCGGATTTAATATTCCGGCTAACTATACTATCACCGGTATTAAAGTGACGATAGAAAGAGCGGATGTTAATCTTAGTACTCGCTGATTATAGCATACGCATTGTAAAGGGCGGAGTAATGGGCACTACGGACCGTTCTAGCGGCGCAGCCTATTCTGTCAGCAGCAGCTTCGCGATAAAAGATACTTACCAGGATTATGGCGGAGAAAGTGACCTGTGGAATGAAAGCTGGACAGCTACTGCCATAAATAATTCCGGATTTGGTGTAGCCGTAGCTGCACAACGATCACAAACCGGTACAGGTACCAATGGTCGTATTGACAATATCCGTATCGCTGTTTATTATAATGTTATCTCGACGCTTCCCGTAAAACTTATCAATTTCTCCGCGCAGGCAAAAACGGAAATAGTAAGATTGTCGTGGACAACTGCCGAGGAATCAGATATGGATCGCTTTGAAGTACAGCGGTCGGCAAACGGAACAGAATTCAGCAGCTTTGGTACAATTATCTGCACCAACCAGAGGACAGTGACTGCGTATGCATTTAATGATTATGCGCCATTGCAGGGTATTTCTTATTACCGTTTAAAGATCCTCGAAAAAGACGGGAAGACTTCTTATTCGAAAATAGTTACTGTTCAGCAAAATATTGAAAACGCGACTACACTATATCCCAGTCCATGGAAAAAAGGAAGTGCGTTAAACATCCGGAATGCCGGTAACGAAAAACTGAGCATACAATTTTATAATTATACCGGTGAACTGGTTACGAAACTTACTACATCGTCAGGCCAGGTGCCCGTTGATATTTTATCCAATACAAGGGGCATATTGCGTTACAAAGTGTATAATGAAAAAAAGGAAGTAACCGGCTCAGGAACTTTAATGGTCTATTAAATAATGATTTCACCCTTATTAATACGTTCCGACCATTCATACAAATTTTAGCAGGTATCAGTCTGTCATAGTTTATCTTAATCAAAAATTAAGAAGACATGAACAGATTATCAGCGGTTGCAGCTTTTATAGCCTGTATTGTATTTCTGTCGTTTTCTTTCTTCCTGCAAGCGCAGGACATCTATGCTGCCAGGAAGGATTCTGTAAAGGTTCCCCGTCAGCCTTATCTCCGGTATTTTACAAAGGACAGGTATGACCGCCAGGTCACATTTTATATTACGGAAACTAATTCAACGGCTAAACTGCCTTTAGTCGTTTATGTACAAGGGTCGGGATCCAGTTCCAATTTTGCCAAAATCAACGATAAGATAACGCCGCGTAACGGGCATATATACGTGTATGAAGCAATGCAGGAAAAAGCGAGATTGCTCATTATAGAAAAGCCCGGCGTGCATTACCTGGATAATCCGGGACAGGAAGAATCGGATAAGAACATAGAATTTAATCAGCAGCATTCATTAGAAAGATGGGCTGAAGCTGTTGAAGCGGCTATTAAGGCTACTATCCGTGAAGGCCTGACGGATTCTTCAAGAATACTCATTATTGGTCATTCAGAAGGAGGATTGGTTGCCTGTAAAGTAGCTAATGACCTCGGAGGGCTTGTTACGCATGTTGCCAATCTTGCAGGCGGTGGCGACTCCCAGTTGTATGATATCCTGGCATTGGCAAGAAAGGGAAATTTCTTTATGCATATTTCTCCCGAACCCAATCAACGTGTTCAATATGTATTGGATGAGTGGAAAAAGATACTGGACGATCCTTTCAATACCCAAAAATTCTTTTTTGGATTCAGCTATTTCCGCTGGTCAACTTTTATGAAAACGTCCTGCCTCGCACAGTTAGAGAATTGTTTGGCGAAGATCTTTATCGGCCAGGGATTTAAAGATGAAAACCTCGATCCCTTGTCTGCCGACCAGTTGTATGCACACCTTCTTTCAAAGAACAGGAACGTAACTTATGACAGGCTCGAAAACGCCGATCATAGCTTTAATGATAAAGATAAGCCGGGCTTTAACGGATGGAAGGCAGAGATGGAGAAAATAGTTGCCTGGTTCCTTAATGAATGAAAGGCGGCGTGTTAGTAGATGTATTACATTCTCCTTTCCACTCTCCTTTTTGTTTACGGTAAACAGCTGTCCAGCAAACTGCGTGGTATCATAATAGGTTTGCCCAGGGTGTCCGGGTACGTCACGATCACTAATTTTTGTACAATAGCGTAAGCGAGGGTGCCGTCATCAGAAAAGCGGATGATCGGGTCGGCCGTATCATCCCATTTAATAAATTCAACACTGCCGAAGTAAGAACCGAAACGTTTCTTGTTCTCTTCGCGTGACTTAACCGTTACTTTGCCTTTGTTCACAGAGATCATGCTGTCGGCAAACAATGAAACAAAAAGGTCAGCATTCCTGTCAAAATGAGCTTTACGCTCTGTCTGCAATATGCTGCGGATCAGTTTTTCTTCTTTAGCAAGATCGGCTTTATTGCTGCAGGAAATTATAAATCCTGCGAAGCTGAGTACTATCATGATACGGGGGTGACTAATCAAATTCATATGGAATTGTATATTATGTTTGCCATAAAATTAGTATAATAAAAATAAATGCTTTTATTCCTGTGTTATCCCGGGCACTTATTCATGGCTCAGACCTCTACTCCTTTCGCAAGTATTAGCTGGAAGATGAATAAGAGGATCAATAAAAGGATAACAGGCCATACAAATACCTTCCTGTTCACTTTACTGTTTATAGTATAGCCGGCTTTAACTTTCCATGCATTCGCAAATACCATAGGGATGGATAGAAGTGTAACGAATACCGGCGCTGTTGCCCGGCTCCACGGCATGATCCGGAATGGAATGATCAGCATAATACCAATGACAGCGGCTGCTACGGCTACCCGGAATAAATAATTAAACCGGTGTGAAGCGTTGGTAATATGTTTGTCAGATGGTGCCAGTTGCAGCAGGTATTGGCTATAAGCCATGCCGGTGAGTAACATGAGTATGATACCGGCGATCGTTATCAGCGTACCCACTTTATCTGTAATGCCTAAATAGGTATATGCCTGCCCTGTATCTGTATCAGGCGCCATTGACGCCGTGATGAACTGGGGTAATGATTGCGCCAATCCCTGGAAAGCCATCCACAAAAAGAATAATTGGAGCCAGTGAGCAGATAGCTTGATACGGCGTGCTATCAATAAACAAATAACGCCTGTAATAAAAATAGCGGTTGCGCCATAACCCTGTGCCAGGTCCTGCATCGGGTGATGGCCTTCCCAGCTATGGTTGTTATGATAGAGATAGGCTTTCAATCCCAGCCATTTTTTGCCCAGCGCGAGGAAGAGTTCCTGTATAAAGAAGATAAGGTTAAACGCCAGTGCATATAATACAGAGGAGTTGATGATCAGCGGCCATGGCGAACTTGCCTTTTCAAAAGACAGCTTTGCCTCTTTACGCGTTTTTAAATAACCGTACAATCCCCAGGCAATGGGCACGACGAGTAATGATAGCGGTAAAAGGTGACTCAATACCAT
>JBBCIL010000029.1:0-29411 GCA_037200265.1 Bacteroidota bacterium | reverse complement strand
TGGAGAGTGGTGAATGGTGAATGGTGTCCGAAAGGGCTCCTTTGAAGAGTAGGATATCCTGAAAGAAGCAAAGGATACTACGATGGCAAGAAGCAGTGAAAAGGAAATAAGTTTTTTTCATTTTTATGCGTTTATATTCAGCGCCTGCCTGCTGAGAGGCAAGGCCGGCAAAGGTATTTTGGTTAGTCATTACCTTTGTCAGATAATTGTCATACCATTCATAGATCATCATGAGTACATCCCGCTTCTTATTCCGCTATCCTGCACTTATCGCCATTACCTGTATACTTTCAGTGGGCACTGCCTGTAACAATAGTGACGAACATCCTTCCCCGTTCAGCGAAATACTTGATCAGCCTCCGTATGCCTCTTTAACAGACAGTATAAAGAAACAGCCCCAAAATGACGACTTATATTTCCGGAGGGCTGTATTACTCAACAAAAATAATCTGCCCGAGCCGGCTTTGGCCGATTTTCAAAAAGCCTGGTCGCTAAGTAAGCACGAAAAATATGCTTATGGTATTACCAATGTGTGGATTGATAAAAAACCTGATTCAGCTGTTACTTTTCTGACCGAAGCGCTGAAAGAACTACCCGAAAGCTACCTGCTGCGCCTCAGTCTTGCCCGCGCTTATGATGGACTGAATAAAACAGATGATGCATTAAAAACCTGCGCCGAGATACTCCAGGCAAGGCCTGATCAGCCGGATGTACTGGTGCTGCAATCATCGTTGCTGGATAAAAAAGGAGATACTGCCGGTTCAACCCTGGCATTGGAAAAAGCATACAGGGCCGTTCCTGCCAGCTTTGACCTGGGTTTTAAACTCGCTTACAAATATGCAGAAAGTAAAAACCCAAAAACGACAGGTCTTTGTGATTCGCTGATCAGCGAAGATTCGCTCCGGTTGTATGCAGAGCCCTATTATATCAAAGGCATTTATTATTCCAATACCGGCAACAAAACAAAGGCAATACAATTGTTTGATGAAACGATAAAGCATAATTACAATTACCTGAATGCCTATATCGAAAAAGGTAAAATACTGGTGGATCAGAAAAAACCGGTGGAAGCTTTTACCGTTTTCAAACTCGCGAATACGATCAAGCCCGCTTTCCCGGACGCTTACTACTGGATGGGCGTTTGCCAGGAAGCCCTGAAGCAAACCGATGAAGCCAAACTGAACTATGAAAAAGCGTATAGCCTTGATAAAAGTTTTACGGAAGCAAAAGAAGCAGCGGAGAGACTGACCAAATAGTTGACAAGTTGAGAGGTTGACAAGTCTAAAGGATAGCAGGTTCACGCCGGTCTTGTCAACCTATTAACCTGTTAGCTTATCAACCTCTCAACCATATTCAACTTGTCAGCCTCTCAACTTAACGTTACCTTGCACCCCAAAATCCTAAGAATGGCTATTGTTGCTCCTTCATTGTTAGCATGTAATTTTCTCCGGCTGGAAGACGAATGTAAAATGGTGAATGAAAGTGAAGCGGAATGGTTTCACCTTGATATCATGGATGGCCGTTTTGTTCCCAATATCAGTTTTGGACCGATGATCGTTGAGTTTGTGCGCAAGACCACCAAAAAAGTTTGTGATGTACACCTGATGATACTTGACCCGGCCAACTATGCCCAGGAATTTAAAAACGCCGGCGCTGACCAGCTTTCCGTACATATCGAAGCCTGTCCTCACCTGCACCGTAATATAGAACAGATAAAATCGCTGGGCATGAAAGCGGGGGTGGCTATCAATCCGCATACGCCGGTTGCCGGCCTGTATGATGTATTGCATGAAATAGATCTCGTTTGTATGATGAGTGTAAACCCGGGGTTTGGCGGTCAGCAATTCATTCCGCATACATTAGAAAAGATCAAACAGCTCCGCAAAATGATCAGCGAAAGAGGATTGAATGTGCATATTGAGATTGACGGCGGCGTTACCCTTCAGAATGCAGGTTCCATTATTGATGCCGGCGCCGATGTGCTGGTGGCGGGGAATACGGTCTTCAGGTCAGCTGATCCTATGGCAACAATTGCCCGGTTGAAAAAACTATAAAACAATTGTATATTGTCGGGAATTCTCTTATGAAAATCATCCTCCGCCAAATACTGCTGACTACCCTTGTTGTTTTGCTTTCGCTTATCTCCTATTCTCAAAAAAAATCAGCCTTCGTATCCGGCAAAGTGATTGATGAGAATGAGAATCCTTTACCAAACGTTTCCATAACTATTCTTGGCAAACAAACCGGTATCAGCACCAATGACTCAGGCTATTTCAGGATAAAAGTACAGGCAGAAAAAGCATTTGCCATTATCTTCAGTTATACAGGAAGGCTGACAGAACAAAAGAATTTTTTGTTGAATGAGAATGAAGAAGAAACCATAACTATCCGCCTCGAAAGAAGCTCCAATACATTACAGGAAGTAATAGTCACTGATCAAAAAGACAGAACAGAGGTTGGCCTGATACGCCCCAATCCCAAAACGATCATCAATCTTCCCTCCGCTGTTACGGGTGTTGAAAGCCTGATCAAAGTGTTTGTGGGTTCAAACAATGAATTAACCTCGCAGTATTCTGTCCGCGGCGGCAGCTATGATGAGAACCTGATCTATGTAAACGATTTTGAAGTATTCCGCCCCTACCTTGTTCGCAACGGGCAGCAGGAAGGGTTGAGTTTTATCAATCCTGAACTGGTTCGCAATATCAATTTCTACAATGGCGGCTTTTCTGCCAAGTATGGCGACAAGATGAGCAGCGTACTGGATATCCAATATAAGAAACCTAAAAAATTTGGCGGTTCGGCCTATGTAGGTATTCTCGAACAGGGACTGCACCTGGAAGGTATCACGGCGAAAGATAAACTGAGTTATATCATTGGCGTTCGTAACCGCAGCAATAAAAATTTATTAAGCCGCCAGGAAACGCAGGGCAATTATGTTCCCTCGTCCGCTGACCTGCAGTTATTGATGACCTACCAGTTCAATGCAAAATGGCAGGCCGAATTGTTTGGAAATATTTCGAAAACAAAATTCTCGCTCAATCCCGAGTTCAGCCAGCTCAGTTCCTCCGTATTCTCTCCTTTCTTTACCCAAAGCCTCGGTATTGATATCTATTTTGACGGACAGGAGAAAGATGAATACAGTACCAACATGATCGGTGTTGCACTGACCAACCAGGTAAGCCGCAAACTGAAATTAAAATGGATGGCTTCCCGTTTTGAGAATGATGAAAGAGAGAATGTAGATATTGCCGGCGCTTATTTATTTGGTGAAAGGGATTTTGATAAAAGCCAGCCTACTTACGGGCAGATCGTTAACCCGCTGGGTGCAGGAGTATTTCAGAATTTCAACCGTAATAAGCTGAATATTGAGAACTGGAATATTTCTCACAAAGGCAATTATGATATGGGCAAACATGCCTGGCAATGGGGCCTTGCTTTTGACAGAACAGCTATTGCGGACAAACTGAATGAATGGGAGGCACAGGATTCCGGAGGTTATAATATTCCTTTTAATCCCAACCAGATCCAGCTAAGTAAAGTCATAAAATCAACAGCCAACCTTGACATCAATAAATTCTCCGGGTACCTGCAGGATAATATCCGTTTCGGCGATTCACTGAATGCTTATACTTTATCAGCGGGTGTTCGTTTCAACTATAATTCACTCAACCAGGAGCTTTTGATCTCGCCAAGATTAGGTGCAAGCTGGAAACCCAATTGGGAAAAGATATCATCTTCAGAGCGGCGGTCGGCGCTTATCACCAGCCACCTTTTTATCGTGAACTAAGAAGGTATGATGGTACGGTGAATAAAGACCTGAAAGCACAGAAAAGCTGGCAGGCCGTTGCGGGCTTTGATTACAATTTCAGTGGTTGGGGAAGGGTCATGCGTTTCACCACGGAAGCTTATTATAAACGCATGACGGATGTGGTGCCTTATGATATAGACAATGTGCGTGTACGTTATTTCGGGGAGAATATTGCCAAAGCGTATGCAACAGGTATTGAGTTCCGGTTATTCGGTGAGCTGGTAAAAGACGCGAAAGCTGGATCAGTCTTGGTTTTATGAAGACCAAAGAAGATATTAAAGGCGATACTTATAAAGATTATACATTGAACGAATTCAACGAACCGATTGACAGTGTAACCAAAGAAAAAGGATGGGTGCGCAGGCCAACCGATAAACTGATCACCTTCGGCATGTTCTTCCAGGATTACCTGGCTACCAATAAGAATATAAAGATGTACCTCAATTTATTATATGGAAGTAATCTTCCTTATAATATTCCCAATAATGTGAAATACAGGAATGGATTAGAAATACCTCCATATATAAGAATAGATATCGGCTTCAGTGCATTGCTGCTGGACGGTGACCGCAGCAAACGCCGCAGTCATAGCCCGTTTATGGGTTTTGATAATATCTGGGCCAGCCTCGAAGTGTTTAATTTGATTGACAGGCCCAATACTATTTCTTATTTGCTGATCAAAGATTTCTCCAATACAACCTATACTTTACCTAACAGGCTTACGCCAAGATTACTGAATTTTAAGATCGTGGCGAGATGGTAGTTTCGCTTTGATACTGATATTAACGCACTTCCCGGGCTTTTGAAAGATGACAAACATCTGCTTTTACTTAATGACACAACGGTAGCCTGCGGCTTATAAGTAAAGTCTTAAATAACGGGGCGGTTGTATAAAGGTTTTATAAAGAAAAATCATTTCAGGCCAGCCAGTGCTTCTTTTAACGCAGTAAAGTTTACCTGTGTACCGGGGTTCGCCGTTTCTTCCACATAAGCGATCGTACCTGTTTTATCTATTACTATTACGCCTCTTTTCGCCACGCCTTTGATATCGCAGATAAAATTGCAATGGTACATATCGTAATCATGTATGGTACGCTTGTTAACATCTGATAACAGGTCGAAGTTGATATTATTCTTTTCCTTGAATGCCTTCAGGGAAAAAGGCATATCCGTTGATATACCGAAAACAGTAGCCCCGAGATCATTATAAAAACTGAGTTCATCGCGGCTGCTGCACATCTGTGCGGTACATACGCCGGTAAAAGCTGCAGGAAAAAACTGGAGAACAACGGTTTTACCGGCAAAGTCAGCGGAAGAGATTTCTTTTCTATCTGTATTGTAGAGTTTGAATACCGGCGCTTTTGATCCGACTGCTATTGCCATGATTTATGATTTTAAGGGTTATTAACATAAACAAATTTAGATGAGTAAGGTTGAGTAAATGGAAAATACTTTCAGTAATACCGTGCAAAAAGGTAGTTAATTCTCACGCAACGGCGCAATGGCGCAGCGTGAGTACCATCTCATTCGTTGCGTCGTTGCGCTGCCGCGTGAGTATCATTAACGTCCTGTGTGACATAAAAGCTGAATAACGAAAAGCAAGTACAAATGCTCACGCCGCAAAAGCGCAGCCTGAGTACCATCGCATTCGTTGCGTCGTTGCGCCGCCGCGTGAATATCATTTACGTCCCTGTGCCGGTATCATACCTTTATTTGTATACATTAACTAAAATTTCTTCTTAAAAATTTCTATTCACATTTGTTAATAATTAACTTTAGGAAATACAAATTCCAATAAGGTATATTTGGAATCAGGGGGGTAAAGCTTCTGTAAATGGTTCAGAAGACGACATAAAGAATCCGGCAACCCTTCGCCGGCTTTCCGAAACACTAAACCGACCGAATTGACAGACACGATCATTAATCTCGAAACCGTTAACCCTATTGAGTTCTTTGGTGTAAATAACGGCAAACTGGACATCCTCAAGAAAAAATTTCCTCTTTTAAAGATCCTTTCACGTGGTACACAGATCAAACTGAGCGGCGCGCCCGAGCAGATAGAAAATGCCCGCGAAAAGATTGAACTCCTGATCACCTACCTGGAACGTAACGGTCACATGAGTGATAATTATTTTGAACAGGTACTCGGTGGCGACGACAGCGAAACAGTTGACAATTTCAAAGACCATCACCCGAATGACGTACTGGTGTTTGGCCCCAATGGCAAATCTGTCAGGGCCCGGACAGCCAACCAGAAGAGAATGGTGCAGGAAGCAGAAAAGAACGATATCGTTTTTGCTATCGGGCCTGCCGGTACCGGTAAAACCTATACGGCCGTAGCGCTCGCCGTACGGGCTTTGAAAAACAAACAGGTCAAAAAGATTCATATTGACAAGACCGGCTGTAGAAGCCGGCGAAAGTCTTGGCTTTTTGCCGGGCGATCTGAAAGAAAAGATTGACCCTTATCTCCGCCCGCTATACGATGCGCTGGATGATATGATCCCCGCGGATAAGCTGGGTTATTATATGACCACAAGAACGATCGAGATAGCGCCATTAGCTTATATGCGCGGCCGTACGCTGGATAATGCCTTCATCATACTGGATGAGGCGCAGAACGCGACCGACCTGCAGATAAAAATGTTCCTGACCCGTATCGGCGCCAATGCCAAAGCGATTATCACCGGCGATATGACGCAGGTGGATCTGCCCAGGAACCAGCGAAGCGGTTTGGTAACGGCTGTCCGCATTTTACAAAACATAGACGGCATTGCTCATATTGAACTCGATGAGGAAGACGTAGTACGTCACCGCCTCGTAAAACAGATACTCCGTGCCTATAACAAAGAGCATGAGAGAGAAAATCCGGGGCAGAAATAGTTTATTAGTTAAAAGGTTACCCGCTTCATAAGTGCTGTAAGCAGGACGCATTTCACCGGTATTGAACTTTTGAACTACAGGAACTTCCGAACTTAATTCTTTACTTTGCAGGAATGAAAAAGATACTTTACCTCTCTTCATTCCTGCTTTGTTGTGTATATGCCTGTAAGAATGAAGACAAGAAACCCGCATCGGAAAATGATGTGGATGCTGTAAGAAATTTCATCCAGGCTGCACTGGAAGGCAATTATGAAAAAGCCAAAACTTTTATGGTTCCCGATTCCGTAAGCATGGAAAGGATGAATAATATAGAAAGAGTGAATCTTTCTCCCGATGAAAAAAAAGGATTAGCTGCAGCGAGTATCAATATTCATGATATCAACCGCACCAACGATTCAACGACGATCGTTGTTTATTCCAATTCATTTAAGAATAACCGGGATACCCTCCGGGCGCTGAGAACGAAAGGCCAGTGGCTGGTAGATTTCAATTATCTTTTTGACCATGATACAGATACACTGATGAACAGGAAAGACACGCTTGGTAAATGATCAAAAACATTCTTTTGGTAGGATTGGGCGGCGGCCTGGGAAGCATGGCCCGCTATCTTTGCCAGAGATGGTTTGCATTGAACTATCCCCATCATTTTCCCTGGGGAACTTTTGCGGTAAATATTACGGGCTGCCTGCTGATCGGTATTTTCTGGGGCTTGGCATTCAAATCATTTACGGGTAATGAACATTGGAAATTGTTCCTGATGACAGGAATATGCGGCGGCTTTACCACTTTCTCCGCTTTTACACTGGAAGGTATGAGCCTGTTGAGAGAACAAAAAACAGGTTTATTCTTTCTTTATATCGCAGGCAGTGTTTTGGCCGGCTTATTAGCTACCTATGCAGGTATGAAAATCATCCGTATCTGAATAGGATGGAACACAACGGATCTTTCAGCTTCTGAGCCTGTGAACTTATACACTTATCAACTTGTAAACCTCATCATATATGCTAACAGTCAATCATCCCTGGCATGGCGCCCACTACGGAGAAAATGCCCCTGAGAAAATAAACGCCCTGATCGAAATACCCCAGGGATCAAGAGCGAAATATGAAGTAGATAGGCGACTGGTTTGCTCAGGCTTGACAGGGTTATCTATTCTTCCTTCCACTACCCGATCAATTATGGTTTTATACCCCAAACACTCGGACAGGATGGCGACCCACTGGATATTTTGGTATTATGTTCCCAATCCATACAATCGCTTTGCCTTGTAGAAGCCACCGTGATCGGTAATATGCAGATGATAGATACAGGCCAGGTAGACGATAAGATCATTGCCGTAGCCTCCAAAGACCCGTCGGTAAACCATTACCAGAAGATAGACGACCTGCCAACGCACTTTTTACTGGAGCTGCGCAATTTCTTTGAGCAATACAAGGTGCTCGAAAATAAAAAAGTGGAGATAGATAATTTCCAGGATAAAGATACTGCCTGCCAGGTCATTCGCGAAGCGATAGACTTTTATAAAGAAAGCTTCGCTAAATAATATTCATGGAAAATAAATTTAAAAAAATGAGCGTAGAATCCATCCTGCTGTTGATGACAGTCGGGCTCGCCGCAGGTATGCTAAGCGGCCTGGTAGGTGTAGGCGGCGGCATTATCGTTGTACCGGCGCTGATATTTTTCCTGGGCTTCACCCAGTTGCAGGCACAGGGCACTTC
This sequence comes from Bacteroidota bacterium, assembly GCA_037200265.1. Taxonomy (GTDB): domain Bacteria; phylum Bacteroidota; class Bacteroidia; order Chitinophagales; family Chitinophagaceae; genus VBAT01. Next base: position 21,005 of record JBBCIL010000029.1, on the reverse strand, counting down.
ATTAGGATTATTATTATTACCCGTAGGTATATTCGCCGTACTTAATTATTACAAAGCCGGGCATATTGATCTGAAAGTGGTCGGATTCATGAGCATTGCATTCATCGCCGGTGGATGGATCGGCAGTAAACTGGCGCTGAGCCTTGACCAGGAAACTGTCAAAAAAATATTCGCGGTCGTTTTACTCTATACGGCCTTCCGGCTATTACACTTGGATAGTCTTTTGGTAAAATGGGTAAGAAGTATTTTTTAACAGAATGAAAAGACAAGTATCAATACTTTTATGAAAACATAGAGTATGAGAAAACTTTACTTTTTCTTACCGGCTGTTTTATTCGTTTGTCTCAGTTCAAACAGCCAGTCTCCCGTTTATAAAATTACGCATAGCTATTTCCGTTCAGATCCGTTTGAAACAACATTCAGTGCGTTTGTGAGTCATTTGCTGAATGACCCTGCACTTACAGACAAGGTGCTTGAAAAAAAGACGGACACCAGCTTATTCCTCTTCCGGGCGTATTATAAAAATTATAATCCTTTTTTCTTCAAGCCTAAAAAAGTAGAAGTGGTATTGACCGAAACGCCTGTAAGTTTAGACTCGCTGAACGCTGATACGATCTATACGTATCAATTACGGGCATTTACCAACGACACGAAGGAAGGGGCAGCAGAATTAAAAAAGGAGTTTGAAAAGATCTACCGGCGTCACAAAGGAAGTTTTAATAAAACCAGTTATACCGAATCCCAACCTGGCAGCAGGCTACCCAGCGCTACGTATAATTTTTTCGATCCTTTACATGGCGTAGCTCCATTCGCTGTTACATGGGCCGGGCCTAACGCAGACAAAGAAATGTGCCTGATCATAACTATCCGGCTCAGCACTCATGGCAATAAAGCCATTTTACCAATACCGTTTTATGCTCTTTAGAAAATGAGTTCGCCTCCCGGTATCGCTGTTGATGATCCCTTTTTTATCAATGGTATCAATTCTTACTTTTCCCGACGCATGAATGATCTGCTCGTCATTCAATAAAATTCCCACATGTACGATCTCTTCTTTGTCATCAAAAAAAGCCAGGTCACCGCAAACAGCTTCTTTTAGTTTTTTTACCGTTACTCCCCGTTGCGCCTGCTGCCAGGCATCTCTTGGCAGGTCAATACCCATCATTTTGTAATTCACCTGTACAAAACCGCTGCAGTCCACTCCCAGTATTGTTCTGCCACCCCACATATAAGGAGCATTCAACCATGGCGTGGTGAGCTGCTGCACTTTTTCTGTGCCCGGGCTTACTTCGCTTCTTTTAATATAGTTGCCTGTGAAATTGTAGCCAATATCATTCAGCCTGCCCTTTCCATCGTCAAATCCCGGCAGTGATGCACCAAAAGGAATATGCATTTTCTTTTCATTGACAAGAATTGTATTCAGCAGATCGGATGCCGCATGGTCACTTATTTTTTTTGCCTCTCTCTCATTCACTTCTTTGAGCAATGTATGGGTCATCCAGCCTTCATAATCATCATGCAGGCTTCTGACCTTCACCCACAGGCTGCCTTTTGTTCGGATTATTTTCACCATCTCTCCGAATAGCAACTGACTTACCATTTCATTCTGATGCCTTGCTTTTCGCCTGACCGGGGCTGCCGGCACTGCGACTACTGCATACTCCATACCTGAATATTTTCCCGAAAATAGGAAAGATATTGATGCTGATACTGGATACTGGATGCTGGATACTAGATGCTGGATGCCGGATGCTGGATGCTGGATCTTATAGCAGGAATATACTCTACAATCAGGAACCTTCTGCTTTTGGCATCCAGTAACCAGCATCTAGTATCCAGCATCTTTTCCTCCTTAAAGAAAAAATACCTATTTTCCGAATTGTGAACACGGGAAAGTATAACCATATTACCGACCAGGAACTGATGGAAAAATTCCATGCCGATCATGATAATGAATGGCTGGGGGTTCTGCTGGAGCGTTACACGTTACTTTTATTAGGTGTTTGCATGAAATACCTGAAAAATGAAGAGGATGCCAAAGACAGTGTGCAGCAGATCTTTTTAAAAGTGATACAGGAGCTGCATAAATACAAGGTAGAGTATTTTAAATCATGGGTATATATGGTGGCCAAAAACCATTGCCTGATGAAGCTGAGAGATAAACAGGGAAAGGTATCGGCAGAGCTTAATGAAAAAGTATTGTCAGCGCCGGGCGAGGAAACCGACAGGCAGACCTTATTACAAAATGACCAGACGCTGGAAGTAATGGAAGAAGCGTTAAAAGAACTAAATCCTGAGCAAAAGCAATGTGTAACTTTGTTTTACCTGCAAAAGAAAAGCTACCAGGAAATAAATGAAATAACCGGCTTCTCTATGCTGCAGGTAAAAAGCTATATACAAAACGGGAAACGAAACCTGAAAATACTGATCGAAAGAAAAATGAAAGAAAACCTTAACCGGTAAAATGTCAGACAACCTTAAAGACATATTATCCCATTTGTCCGGCGATATTGACCAGGAAACACTACTGCTTTACCTGCAGGATAAACTTTCCGCAGAAAAAAAGCATGAAGTAGAAAAAGTATTACTGGAAAATGAATTTGCCAATGATGCCCTGGAAGGTTTGCAGGAATTCAAAGACAAACAGCAGATCGCTTATATGGTGGAGATGCTCAACCGCGACCTGAAGAAAAAAGTAGAAAAGAAAAAAACAACGAAGGGAAAAAATGAAACTGCCGGATCAATCCTGGCTATATATTTCCATTGTCATCATCATCCTGCTTATTATCATTTCGTACATGGTCGTACATAAGTCCATGCAGAAACCCTGATCAGTATTTTTTCTTACCGCTCCAGTTTTTCCAGGCAGTAAATACGGCTTTCGCTCCGTCATCAGGCACATGAATGAAAGGGATCCTGCGGTCGCCTATCGCAGCGCTGATCTCCCTGTAAATGAAATCGTCATCGAATTCTATCGCAGACGCTTCCTCCCGGGTATTAGCATATATCACTTTGCGGGGCCTTGCCCAGTAAATAGCGCCGAGACACATGGGACATGGCTCGCAACTCGTATAAATATCACAGCCGTCTAATTGGTAAGTGCCTAATTGTTTACAGGCTTCACGAATGGCCACTACTTCTGCATGCGCCGTAGGATCGTTGGAAGAGGTAACCCTGTTATTTCCTTCGCCAATCACCTGCCCGTCTTTTACTATCACACAGCCAAAAGGGCCCCCATATCCGCTTTCCATCCCTTGTTTTGACAAAGCAATGGCTCTTTCCAGGAAAACCTTTTCGTTTGCAGTAAGCATAATTTGATCGGTTTTAAACGAGAATTTCCAGATTCACTGTGCATTACTTCGTAGTTGTACACAGTTTATTCACCAAAAAGCTTTCAATATGAAGTTAGCATTAATTTTAAGTTATCGTGCTTGCAGCTGTGTAAACCTTCGTAATTTATCAAAGATTATAAGGCTCAGTAAAAATTAATTCATATGAAATGGGAAACAGTCACTTCCGGTTTAGGTCATAAAGTATATGCCCTGTGGAATAATGGCCGCAAACTCCTGACATTAGCTTTTAACTCTTCTTCCAATTTTGCCAAGATAGAATACGGCGATGAAAAAAGAGCATTTACCATCCGGTACGAAGGTATGTTCAAGAATAAAATGGTGATGCGCAATGAATATGGTATTCGCCTGGGACAAGTAAGCGCCGAAAACAAAGAGAACTTTATTGACCTAGATGATGAAAAGCTTTTTTATACTATCATTGATGATAAAGATCCCCGCGTAATACTTTACAGGGAATCACCCGATTTCCCCCTGGCGGTATGCGCTCTTACACTGGATAATGAAAAAAGCATTCTTCCTGCGGTAAAAACATCAGCTACACAGCATAGCTTATTGCTCGCTCTCGGCTGGTATCTTTTTTCTGTTGTAGCAAAGGAAAATGTACCTGAATTTGCCTGATAAACAGGATTTCAAAATATTTTTAACAATACGCAGTTCTAACAAATCAACCAGCCCACGATTTAAACCGCGGGCTGGTTGTTGACATGCAGGCTGATTCAACAGCATTATAAATTATTCCATACTTCTTTTGCAAACTGTTCCAACGACGGATCCCTGGCACCCATCAGCAGCAATACGCAGTCACCTGTCAAATGCGGCCGGACGGCATCCAGCAAAGCACTCCTGTTCTCAACAAAAAAAGCAGGTTTATGTAACGCCTCCAGGTCATTGATAAGGTCATTGGCAGAAATATCTTTTACAGCAGTTCCTCCCGCATAAAATATCTCGCTCATCCAGATCTCATCTTCGGGGCGAAGCACTTTGCCTATCTCTTCAACAAAATCATTGCGCAAAAATTTTGTGGGGCCATAGCCATGTGGCTGAAACCAGGCAATGACCTTGGGAGCGATTGGCTGACAGGCTTCAATGGCTGCCGCGCATTTTACCGGGTTATGTGCAAAATCATCTATCACCCATACTCCATTTTTATTCCCCAATACCTGGTGACGGCGATAGATGCCTTCGTATTTATTTAATGCCCCGGCACACACTTCCAGGTCAACACCCAACCGGGCGGCAATAGCTGTAGCCGCCAATGCATTTTCCATATTATGCTTTCCTACCACATTCAGTTTGAACAAAACACTATTTATCGTAAAAGAAATAGTCAATCCCTGCTGGGAAAAATGGCTGGCCTTATACCCGGCTTCGTTATCATTCCATGAAAAATCCTGTTGCCTGTTTTGTGAGAACTCCTTTGCCAGCGGATGAGACTGATTGACAACAAACCGCTTGGAATTTTCTTTAAACGTTTTAAAAATATCCAGCAGGACGCCGATCTCTTTATGGTCCTTATCAATATTCAGCAACAGGCCGATCTCAGATCTGTATTGAACAATGGAGCCATCACTTTCATCAGCTTCTATCACCAGCCATTCTCCTGCTCCTACTTTTGCGTTACCGATCTTTCCCTGCCTGATAATACTTACAAGCCCGGCGCCACTGATAATACTGGGTTGCAACCCGGCATATTCCAGTATATCAAATAACATGGCGGTAGTCGTGCTTTTTCCGCTGGTTCCCCCGATCGCAATTGTTTTTTTACTATCAGCGATCAATGCCAGCAGTTCCGAACGTTTGATGACGGGGATATTCAGCTGCTTCGCTTTCTGTACTTCAATCACGGTATCTTCTACTGCAGTAGAAACAACCACCAGGTCAGTAGCAGTTGTAATACCTGAGCCATCCTGTACAAAACAGGCAATGCCCTCTGCTTCGAGTTTAGTCTTCGTGTCGTTGTATTCGCCTTCTTTAAAGAAACGGTCGCTGCCCGATACATTATTACCCGTTCCCTGCAGGTATTGGGCAATAGCGCTCATACCGCTGCCGGCTATACCAATAAAGAAAGGGTTTTTAAAATCATGGATAGAAGATATCATAGTGCAAATTAAAAGGAATTAGCGCAAAACATTTCATATAGCCATCCGGTCAATTGACCCCGGCGGTTTGGCAGTTTATACAAATCCCGCTTACCGGAATAGCATATAACGTATAGGTTTGATGCATCGTTGACACCTTATCGCTAAAAATCATCAATATGAATAATTCATTTTCGCTGCAGAACGATACATTTTCTGCCGTTTCTTTAAAAGGCAAAAAAATACTTTTCGCCACCTTTCCTGCGGATGGCCACTTTAACCCGCTAACCGGGCTAGCCGTTCATTTAAAAGAACTGGGCTGCGATGTACGCTGGTATACTTCTGTCAAATACGAAGACAAACTGCAACGGCTTAATATTCCCCCACTTCCTTTTTAAAAAAGCGATGGATATTGCCCAAATCGAAAATGTATTCCCGGAACGTGATGCAATAAAGGGACAGGTAGCCAAACTGAAATTCGATATCATCAATGCTTTTATACTCCGCGGACCCGAATACTATGCAGACCTGCAGGATATATATACAGCTTTTCCTTTTGATGCGGTAGTAGCTGACTGCGCTTTTACCGGCATACCATTTATAGCCGATAAAATGAATATCCCTCTTATTTCCATTGGTGTATTTCCGCTGACCGAAACATCCAAAGATCTTCCGCCTGCCGGGCTGGGCATTACTCCTTCTTATTCGTTGTTTGGAAAAATAAAACACGCTGTACTGAGGGCGATCGCTGATATTGCTTTATTCCGCGAGCCCAATAAAGTAATGAGAAAAATGCTGGCGGAACATGGGATAGATCACCTGAACACTAATGTGTTTGATAAGGGGAGTGCTCCATCAGCTGCCCGAACTTGCTCATGTATCGTTTTGGAAAACGTAATGGCGAAAAAGATTCAACGATAAATAACCGGTTCTTGTCATCATTAAATTCGATCTGGTAAATAGTGCCTCTCGGTAATACGATATAATCGCCGTAGCTAAAAGGCAGGTTGCCATACTGTGTTTTTACTTTACCGCTTCCTTCATGTACAAAGATCATTTCGTCACCGTCCGTATTCTTGTAATAATAATCTTTCATACTTTCCTGCGGGGCGGCCAGTACAATATGACAATCACTGTTTACCAGCACTGCTTTCCTGCTTTGCAGGTAATCCTTTTCCGGTTTAATATTAAACCCTTCAAAACTCCGGTGCCTGAGCATTTTTTCTTCTGCTACCTGCGGACTTACATCCAGCTGCGGTTCCGTTTTGATGATCTGTGTAGGCGGATGACAATGGTACAGCAGCGAATAATCATTACTGAACCCTTCAGTAGAAAATAACTGTTCGCTGTATAAGCTTCCATCCGGTTTGCGGAACTGGGTATGACGTTTATGCGGAATATCTCCGAGTGTATGATAGTGAGGCATTGTAGTTTGAGGATTTTACTGTGATAAAATAGACCGAAAATCGGAAAGTCAGGAAGTCCGAAAGAATCTGCAAGATTATTGAATAGTCTTCCGGCCTTTCCGTCTTTCCGGCTTCCGCACTAGTTCAAGTGATACCATCAGAAAATAGTATTTCCATTTTCTTTTATCTATCCAGTAGGTAAAGTTTCTGTGTAAGGGCATATCAATTCGTTGGTTAAAAGTAGGACTTCTGGCTGTAACCCCGAATTTTAGCAGTGCCCGGTTTGGCGAAAATATTTGCCGCCTTTCTTTTGCCAGGGCAGGCTGCCGCACTAATGCCACAAAGTGTTTACAACCAATCAGCATTCTTTTGTACGCTTAGTGGCTTTGTGGGACACAAATCCGAACCTGTATTGGTTAATGACCGGCATTGAATTATCTTTACTGTAATACCATTTCAAATGAAGCTAACTGCACTTATCCTGTCTTTTGTTTTATTTGGCGGCTTACTATCAGCCCAGGAAAATAAAACTTTTACTGTCAACGAACTCAGAGATACGGCGAGTGAGCTGACAGGAAGTATCTACCACTACCGCAAGTTTGTTGATGGTAAAGTTATTTTTAAAGACAATGTTAGTGTTGATGCAAAATGAATTACCAGCGGATATACGGACAGATATTGTTTATCAGTCCCAAAAATGATACAATGGCGCTGGCCAATCCTGAAACATTCAGCAGCATCATTCTCGGCGCTGATACCTTTTATTTTTCTGATAAAAACTACCTCCGGAAGATCACCCATTACCCGGCACACAATCTTTTGCTGAAGCAAACAATAAAATTTATCGGGAAAGAAAAGGCAGGCCCTTACGGAAGCTACTCACCGGTTTCATCCAGTAATTCCAATTCCACCGTCACTACAGATGACCAGATAACACAGTCCATAGCGCTGAATGAAAACCAGGTGTATAAATTCACCAATGATTTTTTTATATCAGATGCATTCAATAATTTTTTCAAGGCCACAAAAAAGAATTTTTACAGCCTGTTTTCCAAACATGAAAACGAGATAAAAAGTTTCTTAACCGCTAATACCATTAATTTCAGCAAACAGGCCGACCTCGAGAAACTACTTACCTACATACACGGGCTTTAACGGTTCCCGGCAATAAGATACCCACGGCTGTAATGATCCTTTGCCAGACCGCTTTACTGATTATGCCTTCCCTCAACAATAACTATCATTCAAACCAGCTTCCTGTGTATACAATAAATTCAGGCAGCTGCGTACTTCTTTCTTAATTTAAGAGAATATATTGCACTTCATTGCATCCTTTAATTATACAAATATGTCATCCCAACTGACAGCATTGATCGTTGATGACGAACACCACAGCCGTATTGTGCTGAAAAGATGCTGCAGCAACATGCACCTGCTATCAGTGCAATATACCAGGCGGATACAGTAAAACAGGCCCTGCGACTGGTACGTGAACATCAGCCGCAGATCGTTTTCCTGGATATACAAATGCAGGGGGAAACAGGATTTGACCTGCTTCAGCAAAGCGGTGATTATACTTTTGAAGTCATATTTGTAACCGCCACGACAGCTATGCTATAAAAGCTTTTCGTTTCAACGCAGTTGACTATTTATTAAAACCTATCGTGGTTAACGAACTTAAAGAAGCGGTAACCAAAGCCATAAAAAAACCAAACGGTCATCCCGGCAGTTCCCGTGATAACCTGAACCGCCTTTACCACCAGGTATTTATCAGCAAAGCATTGACAAACACCATTACGATTGCCACCTCGGAAGGTTTTGTGGTATTGCATACCAGGGACATTATTTATTGCCAGGCAAGTAATAATTACACTATCATCCACCTGGCTGATAAGAAAAAAAATTACTTCGAGCCTGACACTGGGTTATTATGAAGAACTTTTAAACAGACAGTACTTTTTTCAGAACACACCGCTCCTACCTGATAAACATTTCGCATGTCACTTCTTATAAAAAAGGAGAAGGCGGCTACATTATCATGACCAATGGCGACGAAATAGAGCTTGCCCGCAATCATAAAACTGATTTTATGCGCTTATTTAAAGGATAATAAAATACAGGTTACGATTGGGCTACTTAAAATGCATATACTATTTGCTGTTCCTGTTTGTCATGATCACCTGGCAGGAAAAAAGTTTTGGACAAACCGGCCATCATTTTATAAAGAAATATACAATCAAAGATGGTTTGCCCCGATCTCTATGTGCTGGCCATTTACCAGGATAGCCGGGGTTTTCTGTGGGTCGGGACAGTAAATGGCCTGAGCCGTTTTGATGGAAAACATTTTGTGAGCTACGGATTGCGGCAGGGACTAACCAGCCAATACATAAATCATATACTGGAAGACAAGCAAGGACGGCTCTGGGCAGGCACGATGGGCAAACAAATATTCCGGTTTTCTGACAACAGGTTTATTGAATACCCTTTCAGCGACTCCGCCAAATTCCGGTACATATTGAACTTACAGGAACTGAATAATGGCGAACTATGGGTCTCAACGGATTCCGGCATGTACCGTTTTGAAACCGGCAATTGGGCCAAAAGGACATTGGTGCCCGGTTTTGAAAATAAGATCTGCCTGCAAATACTCGAAACTGAAAAGGGGCACCTATTATAATTACCGGACCTCTGTTATTTTAAAGACAGGCATGGCAATTTCACTAACCTTTGGAGTCATGCGGAAGCCAACCGCGGCATGTATTTTAGTTCGATGCGCTGGTTCAATCATACGCTGTATATAGCTAACTACGATGGCATTTACCAGCTTACCGGGGATACTGCTTTTCAAAAGCTCTTTTCAAAAAGCCTGGTTGAAAAAAACTGGAGAGGGTTTTTTATGGATTCAAAAAAGCGGTTTTGGATAAACGAGATCGAGCGTGCTCATGTTTTAATATCTGCTCCCGCCAACAAACTGGAACTTACTGATTCCATCGCATTGAACATACCACTGGTCTCCGGTTGTTTCGAAGATAAAGATCATAATATCTGGATCGCTTCCGGTGAGGGATTACTAAAGATACAGGAGCAAAACACAAGTGAATATACCATTGAGACAAATCCGCTGATCAATGATATCAGGAATGTGGCAGAAAGTCCTGGCAAAACGATGTATGCCTTTTCAAGGGAAAACGGCATCCTGCAATTCAATAAAACCGGTTTTGCAAAAACGCCTTTTCAATTTTATCAAACTAATAAAGAAGCAAAAAATGATTTCCCGGACTCTTATGCTGCAGACGATAAAGGCCGCCTGTGGTTAGGTACCCGTGAAAGCAGGCTTTTTTGCCTGGACAACGGAAAATTAATTGACTATTCCCGGTTCATTCCCCGCAAAGGAAATTACCTCGCCTGGATAAGTTATAACCCGGTTGCCCGTAAATTATTCACCAGCCAGGATACATTAAAAACAGTCACAGATGAGGGTATAGAAATATTCACCCGGTCAATACGCAACAACTAATACTGCGCCCGGATTTTATTCATTGTTTTAAAACGGGAAAACGATCTTCACTTCCGCAACAAGCGGTACGCAAATGATAGATGAAAAGGGCCATTTATCTGACATCTATAAACAACTTGATCTCAGCAAAAGTATAGAAGAGGTTCGTTTCTTTGAAACGGGCTCGGGTGATTTCTGGATGTATGCATTTGGAGGCGGGATCAGCCATTTTACATGGAACAATAGCGGCTTCCCTGAAAAGGATATGCAGATTTCAACTGATAATGGCCTTCCCAATGATTATCGTGGTGGATATGTGCATGGATAAACAAAACCGCTTATGGGTTTCTACTATGGCCGGCCCTGCCGTCATTGCAATAGATGCGTCTAAAAAAGTTGAGATATTTACCCTGGCCGACCACATGAATGTAAGCGTTGAAAACCCCATCAACTCCCGGTTGTATGGCGCCAGCGATGGCTATGTTGGTTTACTGCTACGAACATTATTTACAGGTTTGACCCGCAGAAAATAGTATTCAATACATCCATACCCGGAATAAGTATTGAAAACATACAGCTTAATCAAAGAATACCGGCTGGAAAAAATATACTGATTCATTACACGGTTACTGGCAAATGCCTGTCGCACCTGTTATGAGATACAATGAAAATACCCTGCAGATCAATTTCACCGGTATTTCATTTACCTCTTCCGCTGACCTTCTTTATTCTTATCGCCTGGAAGGCCTCGATACAAACTGGAGCAACCCATCTGCCAATAATTTTGTATTGTTTGCCAAATTACCACCCGGTCAATACAGGTTCAGTGTAAAATGCAAGGCAGATAATAATACCTGGAGTGAGGCGGCTTTATTCGCCTTTACGATCAGGCCGCCTTTCTGGAACACCTGGTGGTTCCGGTTACTGATCATTGCTATGGCGGCCTCTTTGATAATTTTCTTTTACCGGCGCAGGGTGAGGAAGATCGAGCAGCAGGCATTCATCAATAATCAATTACTGGAACTGGAAATGACGGCGCTGAAAGCCCAGATGAACCCGCATTTTATTTATAATGCCCTGAATAGTATCCAGGCATTGGTAGTAGAAGAAAAGAAAGATGAAGCTGTTCACTACATAGGGACTTTTTCACGGCTGCTGCGCCAGGTATTGGAAAATTCAGAAATAAATGTGATCACACTGGAAAAAGAATTGCAAACACTTAAGCTCTATATCAGCCTGGACGCACTGCGTTTGAATATGCAGCCCACCTATCGTTTGCATATAGATAAAGAGATTCAACCGCATTCAGAAAAGATACCTCCACTCTTATTGCAACCCTTTGCAGAGAATGCCCTGTGGCATGGATTAAGTAAAAAAGAGGGCGACAAGAAGATTGATATAACTGTCAGCATTGATAACGACTGGCTGGTATGTACCATCGTTGACAACGGCATTGGGCCGGCAAAAGCGGCGGTACTGAAAACACAGCATACAGAACAATATCAATCAAAAGCTATCAGTATAACCACGAGGCGGTTAACCGATTTTAATGATGACAAAAATCGCGTGCCTGTTCTCTTTGAGGATCTTTTCGCTGCTGATGACAGTCCGGCCGGAACCAAAGTCACATTATACATCAAAAGAAAGAGCTGACCGCTTTCATAACACAACAGTGCTCATCATGGAAAAAATCCCAGGGCCGCATTTTTCGATGCGCCAGTTTCAATGTTCCACAACAACCTTTAGATCAATAATAAATTTTCTCCATGTCTTTGTGCCTTAGTGTCTCAGTGTTCCAAAACTTTTTCATAAAAGCCAGGTGGTTATTTGCAGCCTCCCTGGCAAGAAAGTCAGGGACATATCTCCCTCTATCGAAATGAACATTACTCATTTTCCGGTTACCCGCGATATAACTAAACCCCTATTACCATTCACTACCGTTTTCTCACCCTTTAATAATGCCGGTAAAGCTCATTTGTTTACTGGTTAAGTTTAATTAAAAGATCCGGATGGCATTATTACCGGCATTATCGCAGTTTGCCTTGTTACCATTATCGCTATGCTCTGGCCTGATATCAGGGCGTTATTCCGGAAAAGGAAAAATTAAATACACTCTTTAACACTCATACATGAAAAAGAAATTACAAAAAGTACTCTTGTGGCTGTTGTGCCTGTCTGCAAACATGATACAAGCGCAAAACGTAGCCATTAACAATACCGCTGCTGCTGCAGATGCATCCGCTATGCTGGATATAAGCAGTGCTACCAAAGGTTTGCTTATTCCAAGAATGAGCACGGCTGCTATTACTTCTATCAGCAGTCCTGCAAAAGGTTTATTAGTGTATGATTCTGTAAAAAACCAGCTGATGTCGAATATGGGAACGCCGGCCCTACCCAACTGGCAGACGATCGTTTCTTCCGGTGCATGGAGTTTAACGGGTAATAGCGGAATTAATCCCGCTACCAATTTTATCGGTACCACCGATATATCACCCATTATTTTTAAAGTAAATAATACCAGGGCTGGTATTATTGATTCGGTTTCTCAAAATACCTCGGCAGGGTTCAGAACACTGGATTCAATTATCAACGGAACTAATAATGCTGGTTTTGGATACAAGGCATTAACCAGTAATAAACAGGGTATACAGAATACTGCCATAGGGTCAAATGCGCTGCGCAAAAATACCTCCGGCAATTATAATACGGCAGCAGGCATGCAATCCTTAACATCAAATACCGGCGGCGCCAGTAATACAGCCATAGGCAATGCAAGCCTTTTTGTAAATACCAATGGCAGCAATAACACAGCTATGGGAACAGGCGCCTTGTTTTCCAATACTACCGGGGATAATAACACCAGCGCAGGATACCAGTCGCTCAATATAAATTCTACAGGTTATTCAAACGTGGCTATTGGCGTAAGAGCATTACATCTCAATACTACGGCCAGTAACCTGGTGGCTATTGGTGATTCAGCTTTGTACAATAATGGAACCGGTGCCACCCTGGCTACACATGCCCTGGAAAATACGGCAGTAGGTTCAAAAGCATTATTCGCCAATACTACGGTCGTTCCAATACGGCTACAGGATTTTTATCCCTGATGAATAATATATCCGGTGCAGGCAATACAGCCACCGGCTCGCTTTCCCTTTATTATAACTCTTCCGGCAGTGATAACACGGCATTCGGATACTCGTCACTCTGGTTTAAATGGTACAGGCTCTTATAATGTTGCCATGGGTGCCCAGTGTATGGAGTCGAATTATACCGGGGATGAAAATACTGCCATAGGTAATTTTGCCCTGCGCACAATTTTACCGGTAATGGCAATACGGCTATCGGAAATTATTCGGCTTTTAACAATACCTCGGGCTATTCAAATGTTTCCATAGGTACTTATTCCCTCTATAACAATACTACCCGTGGCAACCTGGTAGCGATAGGCGACTCCGCTTTATACAAAAATGGCATTGGCGCATCAGGAGTTAATGACGCCAAATACAACACCGGCATAGGAAGTAAGGCCATTTATAATAACAGCACAGGAAATTCCAATACCGCTATCGGCACTATGGCCCTTTACTCCACTACCACGGGCAGCGGTAATACGGCCATTGGGAGACAAACTATGGAATCGAACAGTACAGGCAGTAACAATACTGCTTTAGGCGCTTTGGCAAATATAACAGGCAACGTCAGCAATGCTACAGCGATTGGCTTTGGTGCAACTGCATCACAATCCAATAGCATACAATTAGGAGATGTTAATGTAACGACAGTACGAACATCTGGCAATCTTATTGTTCAGGGCGGAAAGGTATCATACGAAGCAGCGATGGTACGCAACAGAAAAAACTGGTTGTGCTCGTAACGGTAAGCACCACTATTGCTGCGGGGTCAAGCGTCAATATATCTTTTTCATTTCCCGAAAGCTTCAGTAGTGCCCCGGATGCATACGTTGGTAATGTGACGGGAGGAGGAGGTTTTGCAGAAGTGGTCATGTCCGTAGCAAATATATCTGCTACCGGGGGATCACTTTTTGTCAATAACCCAAGGACAAGCTCTTACCTGGTCAACTTCAGCGTGAAAGTTATTGCTATCGGGCCTCAATAAAAACAAAACCTAAAATACAATAGATAGATCCTGTAAAATAAAAACAATAACTGCCTGTATGAAAAAATGTATTACTGCCCTGCTGATTTTTGGAGCCTTATGCTGCTGCAAGAGTGCATTCGCGCAAAGCGTTGCTATTAATAACGATTTGTCGGCCGCAGATCCTTCTGCGATACTCGATGTCAGCAGCAACGCAAAAGGCCTGCTCATTCCACGGATGAGTACCGCGGCTATCACATCCATCAGCAATCCTGCTTACGGGCTATTGGTATATGATTCTGTAAAAAATCAACTGATGGTCTACGGTGGAACCGGCAGTTGGCAACCCATAACATTTAATAGCGCATGGGGTTTGACAGGCAATAATATCAGCAGTACATCCCAGTTTTTAGGAACGGTGAATGATCAGCCGCTTGTTTTTCGCGTTAATAATATCCGCGCAGGCTATCTTAACGGGTATGATATCGCATTCGGGAATAATGCACTTGCTTTCAACCAGGACCTGAATAATAATATTGCACTGGGCCGGGATGTTATGTTCAGCAATCTATACGGTTATTCCAATGTAGCTATTGGCGCAAGGGCATTAAGGGCAAACATCAGCCGCAGCAATTTGGTAGCTATCGGTGATTCTGCCTTGTTCAAAAATGGAGGAACAGGAGTACAAACTGAAGAAAGCGGCACACGCAATACCGGCATTGGTTCCAAAACTTTACTGAATAATGTACGCGGATTTGGCAATACGGCTATTGGGTATGCAGCCGTCTTTAATAATTTCGAAGGCAATTCCAATATTGGCATTGGCGACAGATCATTGTTCAATAGTATAAGTAATAACAATACCGCCATTGGCAACCTTTCGCAGTATTATAACAATTCGTACGAGAACACTACCGTTGGGGACTCCTCCCTGTATTTCAACATTTATGGAAATGGAAACACGGCCATCGGTTTTAAAGCCGGCTTTACCAGCGACGTAACTACAAGCACTTTCCTGGGTGCGAATACAGGCAGTAGTAATGGTGTAGCCAATGCAACGGCTATCGGCTATGGCGCTACCGTACAACAGTCAAATTATATACAATTAGGAGACGCAAATGTATCAACTGTTAATACCTATGGCGATATCACCGTACAGAACGGAAAGGGTATTATACGAAACATTGATGGAACACAGGAAAAGAAATTGTCTGTAACAGTAAACGTTAATACAACGATCGCCGCAGGAGCTACCACCAGCATTCCCTTTTCCTTTCAGAAGGTTTCAGCGGTTTGCCAGATGTGTATGTAGGTTCTACAACAGGCACCAGTTTTATGGGCGTTATCTTATATGTTGCCAGCAGCAGCGTGACAGGGGGATTCCTTCATGTCTATAACTCAAAACCGGCTTCTACCTTATTTAATTTTTCAGCTAAGATCATTGCCATCGGGCCTCAATAAAATCATATTGTAATTGATAAAAAATAATAGTATGAAAGAAAAAAAACTAATAGAAAATATATCCCTGCTATTGCCCGGGATTATTTTACTGGCGCCCTTTTTGGCCTTTGCCCAGGTCCGCACAAGAATACCACCCTGCCCGGCAACAACCGTCAACGTATCATCCGCCCGCACAGGCAACACCGCAAGATCAAAAAACGGATGCCGCTGAAACACTTCTGTCCTGGATACCGATGTGGATGGCATAGATGATAATCTCGAAAACAGGTTACTCGAACGTTTTCGTCCTTATTATAAATTTTCTTACAGCCGCGGTTCACACGACAAATACAGGCCTGCGGATGTTATGTATTATCTCCGGTGTTCTGAATTAAATTCATCAGGAGAGGAAAGCGGTGATAACACGATCATACAAAACAAGCGGCTCGCTGCATTTCCCAATGAGATCTTTTTAAGCAACTCTACGTATAAACCTTTCGCAGTGCTATGATCACCCAACAGCCACACAAGACATCCTATCATCTCAATCCACTTGAAAATGTAGAGGGCATTTCAGGATCTCAGCCCGGAAGAACCGGCAACAGCTGGGAGGAAGAACTATCACAAAAAATATCGGCCTGTACGGACACGTGGTTCCTATCTGGCTGCAAAGCCCCCGGGATTATGATCGCAAAAAGATACCAGTGGCCGCTACTGAAGGCCTGACAGAATATTATAAAATTGAATACTGGCAGTTTTTTGGTTTCAACGAAAACAGGAATTGGCGGAGCAGGCAACCACGAAGGTGACTGGACAACCGTACAAGTATTATATAATCGTCAAACGGATAAAGCAGAAGCTGTTTTTCATTACGCACATGGCCAGGTTGAATTCCCGTTTCATTTTAAGTGAAGCCGTATCTGCTCCTGATTTGCGACTCCTCCGCAAAAGCAGCCGGTTGAAGTGTATAAAGAATACCGTGGAAGGAATTATGATAAATATGGCGATATCGGCGCACTCAAAGACAATTTCTCACACAATACACTGCGCATGCTTAAAGATCCGGTAACGCGGGAATACGCTCATCCTTTTGTATACATAGAATGGGGCGCGTCATGAATTCTGGCCAACAGAAGCCGGCTTCTACCCAACAGTGCCTACACACAGTGGAAACAAGCTATTCTTTTTTAACAGTATTCCGCTTAAACCTCGGAGAAGTAGAATATCCCGGCACACTACCGGGTAACCGTGGTATTGAAGCGATGATCATTACCCGCTTTAATGGTTATTGGGGATCTTACGGAGGTCCGCCTACCGGCCCTTCCATGCACTACCAGTGGACATGGCCGGCCAGCAGTTCTATCCGTTGGCAGATGAATGGTGATGATCTTACTGACTAATTCGCACCGTGCATGTAAATTTGCAGATTACAAAACTTAAACCTGCAAAATTTGACACGTATCGGTCTTATTTCAGACACACACGGATATCTTGATGATAATGTAATTTAAACATTTTGAAAACTGCCATGAGATCTGGCATGCGGGGGATTTTGGTGCTATTGAAATAGCCAGGAGTTTGAAAGAGAAAAAGAATTTAAAAGGTGTTTATGGAAATATTGACGGACAGGATATCAGGGCTGAATTTCCTGAACAACTGGTTTTTATGTGTGAGGGAGTAAAGGTGATGATGCGGCATATAGGTGGCTCCCCTCCAAAGTATAACCCGGAAACAAGAAAAGAACTGGCACTTCACCAGCCGCAATTATTCATCAGCGGTCATTCGCATATATTAAAAGTGATGTATGATGATAAGATCAATTGCCTTCATATGAATCCCGGCGCTGCCGGCAAACAGGGCTGGCATAAGATAAGAACCATTATTACGTTTACTATTGATGGGAAGGACATGAAAGATTGCAAAGTCATCGAATTGGGAAAAAAGTAGTGTACTAATTTCAGCCATTATTCCTGCTGCACAGGGGCCCTTGTCCAAAGACCTTTACATTATAATAAACTTTCTCCCGTGTCTTTGTGCCCTGGTGTCTTTGTGTTCCAATAAGGAGGGGTGTTGACACAGGATAAATAGCGTATAGTTAAAGAGAACAACCTTCTCAAGGCTATTGAATAAGATAATACGAATAACCATTTGGCTCTTCTGAAGAAGTTTTGGAACACTGAGGCACAAAGGCACAAAGAACACTAAGAAATTTTAATTGATTGTAACTGATCTGTAATCTTAGTATCATTGCTCAAAAGACTTCTGTTAAGTGCGAAATATTTCCTTTCGTCAAAATGAAACGCTACAGCGGAAAAGGTAACGGACTTTATCGTATCTTAAAGGCATAAATTAATTTTTTATGGATCGTCGCCAGGCTTTAAGACAAAGTGCTCTCGCTGTTACCGCATTTGCATTCAGCAGGGATGCTTTTTCCCGCGAAGCGGAAAAATTCATTGCTGATAACGGCCCCTTTGCTGATATTATCAAGCTCAGTTCAAATGAAAATCCGCATGGCCCCTCCCCGATGGCCAAAAAAGCGATGATGGATGCAGTGAGCAGTTCTAACCGTTATCCATGGGATGTGACAACGCAATTGAGGGAAAAGATCGCTTCTTTATATAGTCTTACAAAGGAACATATAGTCATTGGCGCCGGCTCATCAGAATTGCTCGGTGTTGTTTCAGCGATGGCCGCTTTACAAAAAGGAAATGCCGTTGCCCCTGACCCTACTTTTCGCTTATGGATGCCTGCCGCCAGGAAAACAGGGTTGCCTATTAAATTAGTTCCGCTTACAACCGGTAAAGCTGTTGACCTGCAAAGACTAAAAGATACAATGGATGCGGGTACAAAAATGGTATATATCTGCAATCCGAATAATCCTACCGGAACAGTGATCCCTGCCAATGAACTGGAATCATTTATTAAAGAAGTATCGCCAAAAGCGATCATATTGCTGGATGAAGCCTATACCGAATTCAGTGATGAGCCTTCGATGGCTAAGATGGTGAATGATTATCCCAATCTTATTGTAGCAAAAACATTTTCCAAGATATATGGTATGGCCGGCGCCCGTGCCGGTTTTGCCATAGCACATCCCCAGACCATCAAACAATTGAATGAACTGCAGCCGTGGGCCAATGCCGGCGCCAGCGCTGTTACATTAGCAGGCGCCCTGGCTTCTTTGCAGGACCAGGAATTTGTGAGCTTCTGTAAAAAAGAAAATCAAAAAGCCCGTGCTGTATTCTTTTCATCGCTGGAAAAAGCGGGTATGCCTTATATACAATCGCATACCAGTTTTGTGTACTTCGACTCCACTCCTTATAGTAAAGATGTAAGACTGCTGCTCGAATCAAAACAGATCATCGGGGCCAGGACATTTGAAGAAGGAAGTAAATGGCTTCGCCTGAGCGTAGGCACGGTGGCAGAAATGCAAAAGGTGGCAGATGCGCTGAAAGCCTGATACGAGGTTTCACGCAATGACGCAAAGTTTTCGCAAAGAAATATAAAGAGTATTCTACTGTTACTAATCTTTGCGCCTTTTGATCAAAACTTAGCGC
The DNA here is from genome assembly GCA_037200265.1 of Bacteroidota bacterium. Lineage (GTDB taxonomy): Bacteria > Bacteroidota > Bacteroidia > Chitinophagales > Chitinophagaceae > VBAT01. The sequence goes on along the minus strand of JBBCIL010000029.1, from coordinate 1,577 downwards.
CTTTGCGTGAAATAAAATCTTTACATACCCGGAAACCAGGCCCTGTTAGCTCCCACTATTTCTCTGAACGGCCAGGGGACAGCAGCCAGGATAACGATCAATGCTATAAACAATAACCACCCGGTAGCTTTATAATTCAGCGCTTTTGCTTTGCCGCGGGCAATAGTAATAAGAACGATAGCCAGGAGCATCATCAGGGGATGCTCTACCCAAAAGAAGCGGTAAAAAGAATTCTTCATCAGTTCAACACCTTCAGGCAATCCTTTCGCAATGCCATATCTCCCTGCAATAAGCTGGTAAATACCGATGACAAACATGGTATGTGCGGAGATCAGCAACCACAAACTACTACTGCGGATGCCTTGCTTTTTTGCAAGGGCAAGTAACAATGTAACCAGTAAAAGAATGAGTATAATCCAGCGAAGCAGACTATGTAAATGAAGCATCCCTGTCTCCATGGCAATTAATTTTAATTGCCAAAACTACAACAGGGCTTCTGCAACTTCAAATGTTATTATCATGGCTGTTTCCCCACTCATCACTCACCATTCCTACTCACATCCTCACTCCACCCAATCCGCCACAAACACATTGGTATCCCTGGTGCCGCCATTATTACGGTTGCTGCAGAAAATGATCTTCTTTCCATCAGGTGAGAACATCGGGAAAGCGTCGAAGCCTTTATCCCTGCTTATCTTCTGCAGGTTGGTTCCATCTTCATTGATCGTATACAGATTAAAAGGAAATCCTCTTTTGTATTCATGATTGGAAGCAAAAATGATACGCTTGCTATCAGGCATATAAGCCGGGGCCCAGTTGGCCTGGCCAAAAGAAGTGACCTGGCGGGGATTATTTCCTTCCGCATCGGCTACCCATACTTCCATATTGGTAGGCGCTACTAAATTTTCAGCGAGGAAGTCTTTATACTCTTTGATCTCTGCTTCCGTTTTCGGACGTGAAGCTCTCCAGATGATCTTTTTTCCATCAGGACTAAACCAGGCGCCGCCATCATATCCAATGATATTAGTGACTCTTTTTTCTTTGCCTGTCGCCAGGTCCATAATGTAAAGATCAATATCGCCCTCTTTATCACTTGTGTAAAGCATCTTCTTTCCATCAGGTGATAAAGTGGCTTCCGCATCATACCCTTTTGAATGGGTAAGTTGTTTTACAATCTTCCCATTCAGGTCTGCCATGAAAATATCATAGCTATCGTACAAGGGCCAGATATACTTATTGCCATATTTTTTTCTATCCGGTACCGGCGGACATGTATCAGCGCCAAGATGAGTAGAAGCATAAATAATATGTTTACCGTCTTTGGTAAAGAACGGGCAGGTAGTTCTGCCTTTGCCGGTACTGATCAGTTTGTATTCAAACTTATCACCGGGTTTTTGCGGCGCTTTCCCCATAAATATCTGGTCGCAGTTCAATCCTTCTTTTGGATTGGTACGCTGAAAAACGATGTACTTGCTGTCAAAGCTCCAGTAGGCTTCTGCATTGTCACCGCCAAAGGTCAGTTGCTGCACATTTTTAAAATGCGTTTCTTCGGGATATTGAATAGTGTCTTCGACCAA
>JBBCIL010000028.1:0-29815 GCA_037200265.1 Bacteroidota bacterium | reverse complement strand
ACTGATCGTATTCCGGTATGCGGTTTTTCATGATGCCCATATCATACGAAACGGTAGCGGTAGTATAAGCATTGCTTATCGAAGGCCATTGGTTCCTGTAATTTCCGGCAACACGATACACTCCATCAAACTTACCGGTAAGAGCCGGGTTCAATGTAAGAGGAGAGGCAAAGAATTGGGGAGAAATTCGGATCCTGCGCGGTTGATACCGTTGCCAGCGCCACACAGGTAGTCAGGGTAAAAAAAAAGTTTTTTTCATCTCAGCAATTAAGTTTTTTCACTGTCAGACAGGCAAAATAACCCAAACCATGATCTTTGATAAAACGCTCTTATTGTCTGTGAAATTGCCCCGTTCTAATGGTTATTTCCAATGTCCGGATACGAAAACGGAAAATACAACAAATTTGATAGCAGGAAAAATTTACTCCTTAGTAAACAGGACAACCGGATGACCCGAAAAGCTGCTGGTTTACATCTGTACTTTTACCCCGAAAGCCAGGTCGCCCGGCATCTCCAAGACCCGGAACAATATACCCTTTGGCGGTAAGCTCGTCATCTATATCGCCGCACCAGATAGTAACAGAGGGGTCTTCCCGCTTAACATATTCAATACCAACCGTGCAGGCAATAGCGGCCACGATATGTATTTCTTTGGGGTGTCCTTCTTCTTTGAGAAAATGGATTGTTTTTACGAGGGAAGCGCCTGTTGCCAGCATGGGGTCGGAAATGATCAGTACCCGGTCTTCCAGTTCGGGGCAGGAAATGTAATCAAGGCTGATCTCAAAACTGCCGTCCTTATTATGTTTACGATAGGCGGAAATGAAAGCATTGTCAGCCTTATCAAAATAATTTAAAATGCCCTGGTGCAGCGGTAACCCGGCCCGCAGGATCGTGGCAATAACAGGTTGTGTGCTCAGGATTTTGCTTGTAGCCGTTCCCAGCGGAGTTTCTACTTCGACTTCTTTAAAAGGTAATATCTTACTGATCTCGTAAGCGGCGGCTTCGCCGATACGTTCAAGATTGCGGCGAAAACGCATCCGGTCATGCTGTATGGTTACATCACGCAATTCACTTACCCAGTTGCTGATCAGGGAATGTTGCTGGCTCAGGTTTACAATCATACAATTGCAGATTTTCGATTGGCGGCTGACGATGGAAGCTGTCAACCGGTCTTTGCGAAGAGACTTGTACTTTTGGCAAATCTAGAATCTAAAATCTGCAATCTGAAATATAAAATTGTATGGTTTACAGGGCTATTGGTTTAATGAGCGGCAGTTCACTCGATGGGCTGGATATTGCTTTTGCAGAGTTTCATGAAAACGGCGGCAAATGGAGTTATGAGATATTGAAAGCAGACTGTTATCCTTACACGGAAGAATGGATGGCCCGCCTGAAAAACGCCATTACATTACCCGCACTGGACTACCAGTTATTACATACTGATTACGGTCATTACCTGGGTCAGCAGGTGAACAAATTCATCGAAGAAAATGAATTGCAGTATAAAATAGCGCTGATCGCTTCACATGGTCATACTACTTTTCATGTTCCTGCAAGAAAGATGACGGCTCAGTTAGGTGATGGCGCTGCTATCGCTTCGGAAACACAACTGCCTGTTGTATCTGATCTGCGGGCGCTGGACCTGGCTTTTGGCGGGCAGGGTGCGCCGATCGTACCGATAGGAGAAAAATTATTACTGGGTAATTATGATTATTTCCTGAACCTGGGGGGTATCGCTAATATTTCAGTCAATGCCGGTGAGTATATCGCTTTTGATATATGCCCGGCAAACCGCGTACTGAATATGCTGGCCAATGAAGCGGGTGCGGCATACGATAAAGACGGCGAAATGGCTTCGCAGGGAAAAGTGAATAATAATTTACTGGATAAATTAAATGCGCTGGATTATTACCGGCAACCTTATCCCAAATCCTTAGCCAATGATTTCGGAACTGATATCGTTTATCCTGTTATTAAAAAAGAAGGAATCAGTATACATGACGCACTCAGGACTTTTATTGAGCATATAGTGATACAAATAAGTAAAAGCATCATTGGTTTAAAAACCCTCCAACGCCCAACGTCCAATGTCCAACCTCCAACCTCCATCCTGCAACCTCCAACTTCGAACCTCCTCGCCACCGGTGGCGGCGCCTTCAATACATTCCTGGTACAACAACTGAAAGACAAACTGGCGGAATTGCATATCGAAGTGGTGATACCCGGTAAAGACCTGGTGAATTATAAAGAAGCCATGATCATGGCGCTGATGGGAGTGCTTCGCTGGCGGGAAGAGTACAATGTTATTTCTTCCGTGACCGGCGCGGCAAGGGCTAGTGTAGGCGGCGCATTGTGGATGGGACAGGAAGCGTAAAAAAATACTGGCAATGATAAACGACCCATATATAGAAATAATCAATAAAACAAAATCGCCCGGACTGAATGAGACGCTGATAGAGCAGTCCATTAATAAGTATTTAAAAGACGGTGCGGATAAAACGCTGTCTTTTCTCATTCATGATAATAAGATACCGGAAAGTGAAGCGGAGAAATTAGTCGGGGAGATAAAGAAAGAATTCAAAGCTTCTTATTATGCCGGCGCTTTATATGCGGGAATTTTTATGTCATTATTCCTCGCGTGCTCCATTATACTCCTGATGGAAACCGAAGCCACTAATATATGGCTCTATATCTGCCTGGTTATTTTTATATACTGCGCCTATTCTGTTATACGAAATCTTACCAGGGCGTTCAGCATTAAATAAATTATAATCCGAGAACCGTTTTCAATTTTCCATACCCGCTACGGCTTACAGGCACTTTAGCGCCGGTACGAAGAACGGCTACATGGTTATCCTTTTCATACGGATCAATTCTTGTGATCTGCTGAATATTGATGATATACGAGCGGTGTGAGCGTACAAAATGCTGTTCATCCAACACCTGTTCAAAGTGGCTCATCGTTTTATTTTTCAGAAAGTAGCCTTCCTGCGTATGGATCTTTACATAATCATCCGCTGCTTCGAGATAAAATATATCATGCACCGGTATGATCTTGATCTTGCTGCCATTCTTTACTACGATGCGCTGGCTCTGTGCCGGCGACAGTGAAGCTGTTTCCAGCAATTCAGTTGTTTTATTTTCGGATACCGCATTCGTTTGCTCACTCCATTTTGCTATTGCCTTGCTGAAACGTTCCTGGTTGAACGGTTTTAATAAATAATCTATCGCATGCGCTTCAAATGCTTTGATAGCATACTCATCAAAAGCCGTGGTGAAAATAACAGCCGGAGGTTGTTCGATCAGTTCGAGCATTTCAAACCCGTTGATCTTGGGCATCTGGATATCGAGAAAGACAAGATCAGGCTGGTATTGCTGAATAGCTTTTACTCCTTCAAAACCATCACCGCATTCGGCAGCCAGTTCCAGTTCAGGATGTTTTTGCAGGTATTCTTTTACCATACTTCTTGCCAGCGGCTCATCGTCTATAATAACTACTTTACTCATGTTTTACTTTTTCAGTTGTCAGTTGCGGTATCTTTACTACCGTTGTAAAAATATTCTCTTTTGCTTCAGTGACCAGCAGATCGTTCCGGGCAAATAATAAGTACAACCGGCGTTGCACAGATTTTAGCCCAAACCCCGTTCCCTGCTTCGGTGAAGAAGTTTCAGGGTCAAAGGGATTACTCACTCTTACGATTAATTCATTGTTCTGGTTGCTTGTTTGTAAACTGATGATCGTTTCACCGATGGTATCATATAACCCGAACTTGATCGCATTTTCCACAATAGGCTGCAGCAGCAAAGCCGGTAATTTCATCTGCAAAGAGGCTTCATCACTTTCAATGGAAGTGGCCAGCCGGTTACCAAAACGCACTTTTTCTATATCCAGGTAAAGCTGCAGGTATTGCATCTCTTCATGCAGGCTCACCCATTGTGTTTCTTCTTTCTTTATAGTGCCGCGCAAAAAATCGGACAACTGCTGTACCATCTTCCTCGCTTCTTCGGGCCGCAGGCCGATCAGCGCATTGATAGAGTTCAGGCTGTTGAATAAGAAATGCGGCTGCAGTTGCTGGCGGAGTTTAAACAGTTCCGCTTCTTTAGCGAGTTTTTCCGCATCTGATTTTCGCTGGTCGCTTCTTTGCTGATCCTGCCAGTTGAGCCAGATGATACTTATCATCGTAACAATGCCCAGTATCAGGAAAGCAATGCTTGAGCGGATCATTACGGAACGTTTCAGCAGCGAGAGGTAATCGGGGTAATCATTTAAGGCAAGGCCCAGCAGCCATTTACTAAGCAATACCCACAAAATGGTCAATACGATACACATGCCGAGCACATTCACGTACTGGTCAATGGCCGGTGCATAATACCTGAATGTGGTCATTACCAGCAGGCAGAACAGTAATAGCAAAGTATTGCTGATAGCGCTGTCTATGATCGCCGCTTCCCATGACAGGTCGAACCAGTGTAACAATATCGCATGGTCGGTCATCAGTATCAGCCATGCGATAATGAAGATGAAAAGAAAGCGCCTTACTGAGAATAACGATGCGGCCATAAACAGTTTAAGCCAATTTGAGCAACTGGTGTGTTTGCGTAAAGAAGATGTTCTCTGCTTTTTGATTAACGGTATAGATGTAAGCTTCTGCATTTTCTCTCTCCTCGATCCGTGAATACAATTCGGCGCCATCTATCAGGTCGCTCAGTTTATACAATTCACTTACATTAATGAATTGCCATTGTACCAGTTGTTCTTTACGGTTATAAAATGTTTCTTCTTCTTTTTGCCCCATATCCTGCGCTTTCTGAAACGCTTCTTCTTTGCTGCCGGCTGCTACCAGGCGAAGCTGTTCATCAAACTGCGGCGTATGTTCACCCTCACCGCATACAATGCGAAATACCATTTTTGCGAGATACCAGTTCATAAGAGCTCTGTTGATTGGTTTACAATTTGGTTTGGGTGGCTTGAAATGATTATACAGTAACAATAGGCTGTTAAACGACGTTCAGGAAACGAGGACCTTCGGTAAACGCAGGATGGTCTGTAGCCAGGCTAATAGCTTTTGATCTCCATGCCGCCGAATATCAAGGCTCCTTTCACAACAAGTGTTCTCGGGGTAGCTTCCGGCGTACCGGAAAATCTTCTTTTGTCGCTGATACCGCCGAAGATGGTTACAGCTTCTGACTTGACCGCCCAGTTGGAAGGAACTATCAGGGTAGCCCCGCCAAAAATGGCTGTTACTTCAAGCACGGCCGGGGTTGTTATATCCGCCTGCATCAGGTCTATCTCACATCCGCCAAATACATTGACAAGATCGCCGCCTTTAAAATTTTGGAAAGGACTACTCTTTTGGATCCGCTGAAGATGCAGGTACTGTTGACGAAGTCGTCCTGGCTATACTTTTCCTCATTCAACGGTGTAGTAGTCTCCGCGGTTACGCCGGTATTTTTTTTTTCACCACAATTTTGAAACCGGTGTTTGTGTTTTGGCCGGATGATAAAGAAAATACCAATTACAATCAATATCAGGGGCAACATATGGCGGCGAAGATCACCGTCGAGGAAATAATCATTGGCTAAGAACGCGCCGCCTATGATGATAGGGACAAACCAGCCGCCATCACGAAAACCTTTCCTGGCGCCGATGAACAAACCGATGCCGATCAGCAGCATCTGCCAGGTAAATAACCAAACGGGCATTGGTACGCCGTAGCTTTTTGTGAGGGCGAGTCCACCTATGATCAAAAGGAAAAGTCCGGTCCAGATATGACTATTGCCACGGCGCTCCATGCGCTCTTCCCACCTGTTCTTCATGTCTTCTTTAAAATTCCTGTAGTCGTTCATGTTCTGTTCAAATTTTATGTAAAACTATAGGGTGAGCAGTGAACGGACAACAGGCAATGGGCCATAGTGAGAGAAAACTCGGTGAATGGGGGAGAATGGGGGGTGAGATGCAGGGGAGATAAGCAGGCAGTCCATTTTTGTCTTTTATTTATACCCGTTCTGACCATTGCAAAGGGCGGGGTAAAGCGCTATTGCTGAATTCCAGGTGAAGAACACGCCGCTTCTGGTTATTGGTTGTTTTGCTGGAAGCATGAAAAAGTAGAGGCCGCATGATCATTATACCGCCTTTTTTCACTTTACAGGTCACTTCAGTTTCAATTGCATTGTCTTTGTCCTGCAACCTGTATATTCCATTCAGGTGGGATCCCGGAAGAACTTTCAAAGCGCCATTATTTTCATCCGTATCATCCAGGGTGAACACGGATGGTAAAATTATTTTCCAGTATCTCTACGGGTGGCTGAACTGAAAATTGATCCTGTTTGACCGTCCATGCGCTAAAACCTTCGGCCGGTATTTTTTTATCAACGGAGATAGTAAGGTCCTGGTGATAAGCTACAAACCAGTTTGATTGGGCCGGTTTATCAAAATAGATTGATTTGACAACAACATAATCATTGCCGAAAAGATTAGTTATGACCGAGTGCAGGGTTTCATTAAAAACCAGGTTTGTTGTTTCAGGCAATTCTTTAAAAAAACGGCGGATAGCAAACAGGTCATTGGTTTTACGAAAGGCGGGCCTGGCAGAGTCTGCTCCCGAAATGAAAGAAAGCAGTGAATTCATTTCTTCAGTTGTAAAAACATTATCAATGATCGCAAAACCCTTTTTTGCAATTTGTTCCTTAGTATCCGATATTGATTGTATAGCCGTTAATGCTGAAAGCATATCTTCTATTTCAATTTACTTTTACATTTAGCACAATAATAGCCTTCGTTCCTGTCAAGCACCGATGTTTTGCCATTGGCGTCTGACATAAGGCATTGCGTAGCCGGGCAATGAGCCAGTCCTAAGTTATGACCCATCTCATGCAGCAGCACTGTTTTTATCCTGTGTTGTAATACCGATGGATCAGGATCTTTCAGCCGGTAATCGGATATAAGGCAGACATGGCCGGGTAAATGAGCTATCCCAAAGATATTTTTTATGTCATAAAACGCCGGCCGATCTTGCATATCCGGAGCTTCCCTTAGTGTGCAAATATCAGTATGCGTTAACCCTACTACTTCTGTTATCGTATCATTTAGTAAAGAAGATAAAAGATTCAGTATGGAATCAGCCTCGTACAACCCATTGCTTTGAGATACCATATAACCCGGTGGAATAGCGATGGGATTTAATATGATAACCTTTTTGTCATAAAATCGCTCGATCTCTTTACGTATAATCACTGACTCTGAAGTGTCGAAATCTCCTAAAGGCTGTATGGCAACCAGTTTATCTTTTTCCTGCAGAAAGTTGAAGCGGAATTTGCTGCATCCGGTTGTTAAGATGCCCGTTATAGTATGACCAGCGCCAGGTTTGGTTTCATTAGTGTGTACTAAGTGATAACAAAGTACTTCACCTGCAACGTAAATCATACAGGGATAAGTTAAAATCCATCTTCATATTCGGTAAATGGTAAAATTTATCATGTTACTAACTTTTATTTATCTTCCCGCCTCTAAAACTCATTCCATGATTCGCCAAAAACTATTTGCTGCTATTGCTTTGCTGTTTATTATCTCCTCCGTAAATGCCCAGGAAAAAAAGGATGCTAAAAAATGGGATGTTTCCAATCCAGAAGGGCCCTACAAAGAAGTTTCATTTACCGTTAACGAGGCACCTGGATGAACGTAGATATATCGCCTGATGGAAAAGAGATTGTCTTCGATTTGCTCGGAGATATTTACAGCATGCCCGCAAGTGGTGGCGAGGCAAAAGTATTGAGAGGCGGTCATGCATTCGAAGTGCAACCCCGGTTTAGTCCCGATGGAAAGAAAATATTATTTACTTCCGACGCAGGCGGTGGTGATAATGTATGGGTAATGAACAGTGATGGCACCAATGCCAAACAAGTCACCAAAGAAACGTTTCGCTTATTGAATAATGGCGTATGGTCACCGGATGGTGAATATATTGTCGCCCGCAAACATTTTACTTCTACCCGCTCACTGGGCGCCGGCGAAATGTGGCTCTATCATATAAGCGGTGGCGGTGGCTTGCAATTGACAGTAAGAAAGAATGATCAGCAGGATGTGAACGAACCGGTCGTGTCACCCGATGGCCGCTATGTTTATTTCAGCGAGGATATGTATCCCGGAGGATTTTTTCAATACAATAAAGATCCTAACAACCAGATATTCGTCATCAAGCGTATGGACAGGGAGAAGGGTACTGTAGAAACTATTACCGGCGGGCCGGGTGGCGCTGTTCGCCCGCAGATCTCACATGATGGTAAGTTATTGTCTTTTGTAAAAAGAGTAAGAACAAAAACAGTCCTATATCTCCGCAATTTAGAGACGGCTGAAGAATGGCCCATCTACGACCAGTTAAGCAAAGACCAGCAGGAAGCCTGGTCGGTATTTGGTTTGTATACCGGTTATTCATGGACGCCTGACGACAAAAGCATCGTGATCTGGAGCAACGGAAAGATCATGAAAGTAGATGTGAATGGCGTAAATAAAGCAACAGACATTCCCTTTACCTGTAATGTAAAACAACGTATCTATGATGCGGTCCGTTTTCAGCAGGATATTAATCCTTCTTCATTTAATGCGAATGTAATAAGACAGGCTACCACTTCACCGGATGGAAAATGGCTTGTATTCAATGCCGTTGGTTTTTTATGGAAAAAAGAATTGCCTGCCGGTAAACCGCAGCGTATCACTACCGGAACTGACTTTGAATTTGAACCTTCATTTGCTGCTGACGGCAAAACATTATTATATACTACCTGGAATGATACAGCGTCCGGCGCTATCTGGAAAGTAAATACACAGGGAGCCGCTAAACCTGTTAAGATAAATAAGTCAAAAGGAATTTTCCGGTTACCCTCTTTTTCACCTGATGGAAAATGGATCGTCTATCGCCGCGAAGGCGGCAGCGACGGACTGGGAGAATCCTATATCGCCAAACCGGGTATCTATACGATGCCGGCTGATGGTGGTAATGAGAATTTGGTAACTGAAAGAGGTGATCTGCCGGAATTCAATAAAACGGGCGACAGGATATATTACCAGCTTGGCGGCGGTATGAACAGGAACTTTGCAAGCAGTAAACTGGATGGAAGCGATGAGCGTATCCATTTAAAAAGTACGTATGGCAGCCAGTTCACTGTTTCGCCTGATGAAAAATGGATCGCATTTATTGATTTATGGGAAGTATATGTGGCCGCATTTCCGAAGACAGGCAAGACGATTGATATCGGCAGCAGTACCAAAGATTTTCCTTTGAAGATCGTTTCCAAAGATGCAGGATCAACCTGCATTGGTCGGCTGATAACAAACAATTGCACTATACGCTCGGCAGCCAGTATTATACGATCAATCTCGATGAGCGTTTTGATTTCATCGCCAATAAGCCTGACTCATTATTTAAAGTACCGGAAAAAGGAATTGAAGTGGGTCTTGAAGTAGCCGTAGATAAACCCAAAGGGGTGGTTGCATTTACCAATGCAAGGATCATTACCATGAAAGGCGCTGAAGTAATAGAAAACGGCACCGTGATCGTAGAAGGTAATTTGATCAAAGCGGTAGGTAAAGATATTGCTATACCGGCGGGAGCCAAACAAATTGACTGCAGCGGCAAAACCATTCTCCCGGGCTTTATTGATGCGCATGCACACGGAAATCATTTCCGCAGCGGTATCACACCGCAAAAGCACTGGGCATATTATGCCAATCTTGCGTATGGGGTTACGACGATGCATGATCCTTCTGCTAACAGTGAAATGGTGTTTGGGCAAAGTGAACTGGTAAAAGCCGGTTTGATGGTGGGGCCAAGAGTATTTTCAACCGGAACAATTCTATATGGGGCTGACGGTGATTTCAAAGCGGTGATCAATTCTATTGATGATGCAAGAAGCGCATTGCGGAGAACAAGAGCGTATGGCGCTTTCTCGGTAAAAAGTTATAATCAACCGCGCCGTGAGCAGAGACAAATGATCATACAGGCTGCGCGAGAACTGCAGATGGAAGTAGTACCGGAAGGAGGTTCTTTCTTTTACCATAATACCAGTATGATACTGGATGGGCATACGACTGTTGAACACAATATGCCCGTCGCACCGCTGTTTAATGATGTGGTGCAATTATGGAAGAATGCAAAGACTGCCTACACGCCGACGCTGATCGTAAGCTATGCAGCGGTAAGCGGGGAGTATTACTGGTACCAGCATACCAATGTATGGGAAAATGAAAGATTGCTTCGTTTTACCCCGCGTTCTATAATAGATACCCGCAGCCGTCATCGTACCATGTTGCCGGAAGAAGAATATATAAATGGCCATATCCTTGTTTCTAAAAGTGCAAAAAAACTGGCAGATGCAGGGGTGACCATAAATATGGGAGCACACGGACAGATACAGGGTATCGGCGCTCATTGGGAAATATGGATGATACAGCAGGGCGGTATGACCAACCTGCAGGCTTTACAAACCGCAACGATCAATTCTGCCACCAGCCTTGGTTTTGATAAATGGATCGGTTCGCTGGAAGCAGGCAAACTCGCCGACCTGATCGTAATGGATAAAAACCCGTTAGAAAATATCCGCAATACAGAAAGTGTGCGCTATACGATGGTGAACGGAAGATTGTATGATGCAGAACAGATGAATGAAATTGGTAATTATAATAAACCAAGAGCAAAATTCTACTGGGAAATAAATAAGAATGCCGATAGTTTTCCATGGCATGACGACACGACAGAAGAAAGTTGTAGCTGCGGACAGCATTGATGTTGAAACACATAGGATTTCTATGTGTGTATTTCCTATGTATCTATGTTCCTATGTGTTTCAATATCTAAAACAGGGTACCATTCTGAACATATGAGTTTTTTCTGCAACTCTTATATCCTTACCTTTGCACCCGAGGAATTATGAGTCAGGATTTGTTGAAGCAATTTCAGAATAACCCCCGCCTTTTTCAATTGGCGGACAGGCTCTCTTTTTCCCAGCCTCAAAAAATTTACCTTCAAAACCTCCGGGGCAGTTCATCACAGTTCGTTGTCGGCGCTGCTTTTTTACATGACGCCTGTTCACAGCTCAATCATCTTATTATATTGAATGATGCGGAAGAAGCCGCTTATTTCCACAATACACTGGAAAACCTGACCGAAGCGCTGGATATATTTTATTTTCCTTCGTCTTTTAAGAACAGGAAAAATTACCGGTTGCTCAATCCTTCGCATGTAATGCTGCGAACAGAAGCGCTGACCAAGATCGCCGGAGGGGGAAATAAAAAAATACTGGTCACTTATCCCGAAGCTTTATTTGAAAAAGTAGTAGTGCCCGATATTCTTTCTTCTAATATCATTTATATCAAAACGGGTGATACGCTGGATGTAAATGATACATTATGAAACTGGCTGACTATGGTTTTGAAAGAACGGATTTTGTATACGAGCCGGGGCAATTCGCTATCCGTGGCGGCATCCTTGATATTTATTCTTTTGGCAATGAAAAGCCTTATCGCATAGAATTGTTCGGCAATGATGTGGATTCGATCCGTATTGTTGATCCCGAAACCCAATTGAGCGAAAGAAGATTATTGCAGGTAAGCATCATTCCCAATGTAGATACACAGTTTGAAAACGAAGACAAAGTTTCTTTACTGGATTTTCTCCCGGAAAATACTGTTGTGTGGATGCAGGACTATGAATGGTGCAAAGAAAGATTGAAAGACTGCGAAGAAGACCTGGAACTATTTATCAGGATGATAAAGCAGGGGCTGGAAGCAGCGGAAAAACCAAAGGACCCATGCAGAAAGACAAAGATTACAGGATGAAGCAGATGACCGGTCGGTAAAGAATGAAGTAAAAGAAGATGATTTCATTACAGCAACTCTCTTTGAAGAACAACTGTTGCCAAAGCATGTAGTGGGATTTGGATTCAAAGATACTTTCCCTGCTCACCCCGGGCGCAGTGAATGGGCGGCATTTCCCATTCATTTTTCTACGAAAGAACAACCGGCCTTTAACCGCCAGTTCGATCTGCTGATCAAAGACCTGAAAAGCTGGGTGGGCAAAGGGTTTGCCTTATACATTTTTGCGGAGAATCCAAAACAGCTTGAACGTTTACGTACCATTTTCCAGGATCTGAAGGCAGAGATCATTTTCAATCCTATTGCTACTTCTATTCACGAAGGGTTTATTGAAGAAGACCTGAAGATCGTTTGCTATACCGATCACCAGGGTATTTCAGCGTTATCATAAATACAGGGTAAAACAGGCATATAATAAGAACAAGGCATTAACACTCCGTACACTCCGCGAACTGCAGCCGGGAGATTATGTTACACATATTGATCATGGTGTAGGTACGTTCAGCGGCTTGCAGAAAATGGAAGTGAACGGAAGAGTGCAGGAAGCGGTGCGTATCATTTATAAGACAGCGATATCCTGTATGTCAATATCAATTCGCTGCATAAGATCGCAAAATATACAGGTAAGGAAGGAAGCGTGCCTAAGATAAATAAATTAGGAAGTGATGTATGGAACAAGCTGAAGGAGAAAACAAAAACAAAGGTCAAAGAGATCGCTTTCGATCTTATCAGGCTGTATGCGCAGCGAAAAGCGCAGCAGGGTTTTGCTCATTCGCCGGATAATTATATGCAAACCGAACTGGAAGCATCTTTTATTTATGAAGACACGCCTGACCAGAGCAAGGCTATAGCCGATGTAAAAAAAGATATGGAATCTCCATCACCGATGGACAGGCTGGTTTGCGGCGATGTGGGTTTTGGTAAAACAGAAGTGGCTATACGGGCAGCTTTTAAAACCTGTATTGATGGTAAGCAGGCCGCCGTACTTGTTCCCACAACCATCCTCGCTTTTCAGCACTATAAAACTTTCAGTGAAAGGCTAAAGGATTTTCCTGTTACGGTAGATTATGTCAATCGCTTTAAATCCGCCAAAGAGAAAAAGGAAACATTAAAAAGATTAGAAGAAGGAAAAATTGATATCATTATCGGTACGCATGCTGTACTGGGTAAAGAAGTAAAGTTTAAAGACCTTGGCTTACTGGTGATAGATGAAGAACAGAAATTTGGGGTAGGGCATAAGGAAAAAATTAAAACACTCAGAACAACTGTTGATTGCCTTACTTTAACAGCTACTCCTATTCCAAGAACCCTCCAGTTTTCGTTGATGGGTGCGAGGGATCTCAGTATTATCAATACGCCGCCGCCGAACCGCCAGCCGATACAAACAGAAGTACAGTTATATAATGAAGATAATATCCGCGATGCGATTTATTTTGAAACGGAACGCGGGGGCCAGGTTTTCTTTATTTATAACCGTGTCAGCGGCCTGGCAGAAATGGCTTCGATCATACAGGGGCTTTGCCCTGACCTGAGCATCGGCTATGCACATGGACAAATGGAAGGGCATGAACTGGAAGAAAGGATACTGGATTTTATTGACAGGAAATATGATGTACTTGTATGTACCAATATTGTAGAAAGCGGTGTTGATATTCCGAACGTGAATACGATCATCATTAATAATGCTCACCAGTTTGGGTTAAGCGATCTTCACCAGTTAAGAGGAAGGGTAGGACGCAGCAATAAAAAAGCATTCTGTTATTTACTGGCGCCGCCAATGAGTACGTTACCATCCGATTCAAAGAAAAGATTGCAGACACTGGAGCAGCATAGTGAACTGGGAAGCGGTTTCCAGATCGCTATGCGTGACCTGGATATCCGAGGCGCGGGTAACATGCTGGGTGGCGAGCAAAGCGGTTTTATGGCGGAAATCGGTTTTGAAATGTACCAGAAAATATTAGATGAATCTATCCGCGAATTGAAGCGAACTGAATTCAAAGAACTTTTCAAAGAAGAGATATCCAAACAGGATGATTTTGTAAAAGACTGTACCATAGATACCGACCTGGAAATACTGATACCGGATGAATATGTAGAAAGCATTGCGGAAAGACTGTCTTTGTACCAGCGGCTGGATAATTGTGAGAATGATGAAGAACTGGCCGAACTTAAACTCGAAATGTCTGACCGTTTTGGCTCGGTGCCTCCCCAGGTTGAAGACCTGTTTGTGACAGTAAAATGCCGGAAAATGGCTGTTGACCTGGGCTTTGAAAAATGTCATTGAAGAATGAGGTGTTGCGCTGCCACTTCATCAATCATTGTGCCGGCAAAAACACCGTTGGTACTGGCAATACCCCTGTAGTAGAAAAGCGCATCCACCATTGAGCCTGCAGCTATGGCCGGCGATACGGCTACCTGTACATGATCATTGGCACGCGTAAATACCTTTTTTACTCCATTAATAAAAACCGAATCCAGTGTCATAGTATTCTTTAACTCGACAATGAACGTATCTAAACTTTGTACGGCTTTGGCTCTTGTCAATGAAGTGCCTTCGATTGATCGGTTGTTAGCTTCAACAGCGATGTCAATTTTTACATATTTGACATCATATTTATTCATGGAAGGGTATTGAAAGAAATTTACCTGCTGTTCGCGATGGTTGGAATGACTGAAAGAACATTTCTCGCGGCACGCGGCGTTGTCATTGGCCGGCAGCTGTGCATGCAACGAAATGACAGTAAGAAAAGCAGGACAGAGAGTAAGGAGTTTTTACACATGTGAAAGCTGCTTTGGAAAAGCAATATAAGTAAAGTATTCCTTGTAAAAACGCGCCAGGCTGAAACTACCGGAGAAGCTTTGTTAAAGCTTTTTCCACCGCCTTAAAAGGAAAGCTGTCGAGTATTTTTTGCATCTGTAGTTTTATCTCCGGGTTGCAAAGGTGGCCGATACTGCCTTCGTGTGTATGTGAGATATCAGTAGTATAGGAAAATTTGCCGGATTCAATATCCAGCCCTACTTTCTTATAGGCATCCCTGAAAGGAATACCCTGTAAAACGAGTTTATTTACTTCTTCCACGCTGAACAGGTATTTATATTTTTCATCAGCCAGTATATCTTTTTTTACCTCAATATTTGATAACATCAGCCCGGCCATTTCAATACAATCTTTCAGCGTTTTAAAAGCGGGAAATAAATGTTCTTTCAGTAATTGCAGGTCGCGGTGATAACCCGAAGGGAGATTGGTGGTCATCAGCATGATCTCATTAGGCAATGCCTTGATGCGGTTGCAATGCGATCGTATCAGTTCAAATACATCAGGATTTTTTTTATGCGGCATGATACTGCTGCCCGTTGTCAGTTCCGCGGGGAAAACTGATAAACGAAAAATTCTGGTTCAGATAAAGACAGGCATCCATGGATAAACGGCTCAGTGTATCCGCTACATTCGCCAAAGCCATAGCGGTAATTCTTTCCGCCTTGCCTCTTCCCATTTGGGCATACACAACATTATAATTGAGATCATCAAATCCAAGAAGATGGGTGGTCAGCGTCCTGTTGATCGGGAAAGAAGATCCATAACCGGCCGCCGAACCCAGGGGATTTTTATTCACTACATCATACGCTGCTTTCAGCGTAATCGTATCATCCACCAGGCTTTCAGCATAGGCGCCAAACCACAAGCCAAAGGATGAAGGCATGGCCAGCTGAAGATGGGTATATCCCGGTAATAAATGCTCCTGGTATTTTTCACCCTGGGATTGTAATAATTCGAAGAAAGGCTGTGTTGCTTTTACCAGTTCTTCTATTTCGTTTCTCAGGAAAAGCTTTATATCAACAAGCACCTGGTCATTGCGGCTCCGGGCAGAATGGATCTTTTTGCCTACATCACCCAGTTGCTGGGTAAGCAATAGTTCTATCTGCGAATGAATATCTTCCACATCATCCTGCAAGGCAAAATCACCTTCTTCTATCCGGGCGTAAATATTCTTTAGTTCAGTTTGCAACCTTGGCAGTTCCTGTTTGGTAAGCAGCCGATTGATTGCAGCATCTGGATATGGGCTAAAGAACCCATCACATCAAAAGCAGCTAAATACATATCCATCTCCCGGTCTTTTCCAACAGTGAAAGTTTCCACCTCCTTTAGTGATGCTTTATCTTTTTGCCAAAGCTTCATAATAATTGATTTACCAGCTTTATATACGTTTCAATTCCCTCTTTTATTTCATGTATGTAAATATACTCATCTGCTGTGTGACTCCTTGCACTGTCACCGGGCCCCATTTTCAATGTTGGAAAAGGCATCAGCGCTTTATCAGAAGTGGTTGGTGAACCATAATAACCTTTTCCCAATGCGATACCTGCTTTTACCAAAGGATGATCTAATGGGATCGAGGTAGATTTCATTCTTGTAGTACGGGGCTTGAATTGCTTTTCAGGTTGCTTTGCAAAGCCTCCAGTATTTCTTCAAACGTATACAATTCATTTACCCGTACATCAATGACGAATTTGCATTGAGAAGGCACTACATTATGCTGCTGGTTTTCGGTGCCTATAATAGTTGCGGTTAATCTTGACTCTCCCAGTAAGGGACTTACTTTTTCAAATTTATACCCGCGTATCCAGTTAATATCATCCACCGCTTTGTACAAGGCATTTTCCCCTTCATTCCGGGCGGCATGGCCTGATCTGCCTTCGGCAATACAATCTATTACCATCAGGCCTCTTTCAGCAACCCGCCATTTCCAGTTTAGTAGGCTCGCCAACAATACCGCAATCAATTTTTCCGAGATAAGGTAATACCAGTTCAATACCATTCACCCCACTTATTTCTTCTCGGCGCTCGCAGCAAAGACAACATTGTATTTCGTATCCTGCCGGTCGTAGAAATAAAGAAAAACAGCCAGTAAAGAAACCAGGCAACCGCCGGCATCGTTACTGCCCAGGCCAAATATTTTACCGTCCTTCTCAAAAGGACTAAAGGGATCAAACGTATAGCCTTTATTGGGTTTTACCGTATCGTGGTGGGAGTTGAGCAAGATGCTTGGCTTACCGGCATCATAGTATTTATTCAGGGCAAATACATTATTGCCTACTCTTGAATGTGGGAATAGCCCGCGTGCCGATAAAACGGCAAAGAATGCCTGCCGTTTCATCCTCTTCTTTACTGAAGGAAGGAGTAGTAATCAGTTCTTTTAAAAGTTCAATAGCAGCCTCCGCTACATCTCCCGCAACCGGGGAGACTTTTGAAAGATGCTGATTATTTTCCGATTCGCTCATACTTTAGGGTTTTAAGCCCCTCCTTCGGAGGAGTTTGAAGAGCTCGTGATAGTTGTGCCGGAACTTCCTTTGACCAATTGTTCCAGGTTTTCTGCTTTCCCGATGATCACTTTTTTTACACCACTGCTCAACGCTGCAAATGCATTATCCAGTTTGGGGATCATGCCGGCGAATATTTTTTGTTTGGCTTTTAATTGCTGATAATAGGCTGGGTTAAGTTCAGCGATCACAGTATCATCATCATCGGCATCCAGCATACACCGCTTTTCTCAAAAGAATATATAAGATCCACGTCGTACTGGCTGCTCATGCCTTTGGCTACTTCCTGCGCAATGGTGTCTGCATTGGTATTTAATAATTGTCCCTGCTGATCATGTGTGATAGGGGCAAATACAATAGCGATATTCTGATCCAGCAGGCTTTTCAATAAAACAGTATTGATGGCATCTACATCACCAACAAAACCATAATCCAGTACCGGGTGATTTCTTTTGTGCGCCAGTATAGAATCGCCATCAGCACCGCAGAGCCCGATCGCATTGCAATCGCCGGCCTGCAGTTTGGCTACAATATTTTTATTGATATAACCGGCATATACCATGGTCACGATCTTCAGTGTTTCTGCATCTGTGATCCGCCGGCCGTCAACCAGTTGTTGCTTAACGCCTAATTTTTCTGCGAGCTGGGTAGCGAGCTTTCCCCCGCCATGCACCAGTATCTTCTTTCCTTCAATGGAAGAAAATGATTGAAGAAATGAAATGAGCTTTGCCTCATCATCTATGATATTACCGCCGATCTTTATTACCAGTAACTTTTCCATTTATAATGTTGGCTTCAGAATTTCAGACAATACAGCCTGTGCAGCCCATACCCTGTTCGCTGCTTCCTGTGTCACCAGGCTATCGGGTCCGTCAAGTATCTCATCGCTTAGTTCAACATTTCTTCTTACAGGCAGACAATGCATCACTTTCGCATGATTGGTGAGTTCCAGTTTTTCATTTGTCAGCATCCATTCAGGGTCGTTGCAATAGATCCGCCCATAATCGGTATACGTGCTCCAGTTTTTTACATATACAAAGTCCGCGTCTCTCAATGCTTCATCCTGGTCGTGCGTGATAGTGGCTCCTTTTGTAAACTGCTCGCTTAGTTCATAATCTTCAGGATGGGTGATCACAAAATCTGCTTTACCCATGCATTCACCCATTGAGAAAAGCTATTGGCCACACATTGGGGCAGTGGTTTTACATGCGGGGCCCAGGTAAGGACTATTTTAGGTTTTTGGTTCGTTCCCTGCAATGACGGGTTTGGCGTTTTCGGTTTGAAGTTTTCCGTAATAGTGATAATGTCAGTAAGGGATTGTAATGGGTGAAGCGTTGCGCTTTCCAGGCTTACTACAGGGATACCGGCATATTTAATAAATTGTTTAATATACAATTCGCTGTAATCATCTTCCCTGTTCTTCAAAGAAGGAAAGGTCCGGATAGCGAGTATGTCAAAATATTTTCCCATTACCGGCGCTGCATCCTTTACATGTTCTACTGAACTGCCGCTCATGATCGCTTCTTCTTCAAACTCCAGCGCCCAGCCTTCACTGCCTACATTAAATATGATGCTTTCCATCCCCAGGTTTTGAGCGGCCACCTGTGTACTGAGCCGTGTACGCATGCTGGGGTTAAGGAAAAGGCAACCAATGCGTTTATTAGTGCCCAATGTTTTGTCTTTAAAACGATCGGCCTTGTATGCCAGCGCTTTTTGTACGAGTGCGTCTATATTAGTCACATCATTAACTGAGATAAACTGTTTCACTTTATGACCGGTTTTTATTTATGGAATCAAAAAAACATTATCATTTTTTCACTGGGCCGCATTATCTGTCATCTGTAATTCTAAATCAGCCAGCAACTTTTTCTCCTGTCAATATCTTTTCCACTTCCTCTTTCAGGGCTTCAATAAAATCTTCAGCATCTCTTTTCTTCAGCGCGAGCGACGGAAGTAAACGGATCACATTCGGTTTTGATTCACCGGTAAATATCTTCTGGTTCCACAATAAATTTTTCTTCAGGTCCTTTAATTCTTCAGGTACATCGAACCCGATCATAAGGCCACGACCCCGAACATTTTTGACCCCGGAAACTTCTTCCAGCTGATCTCTCAGGTATTTGCCTGTCATTACCGCGTTGCCCATCAGTTTTTCTTTCTTCAATTATTTCCAGCACGGCAGTGCAGCGGCACACGCAAGATGGTTGCCACCAAAAGTAGTGCCCAGCATAAAATGTTTAGGCTTGATATGCGGGGCGATAATGATACCTGCTACAGGGAATCCATTGCCCATACCTTTTGCCATGGTATATATGTCTGCATTAACACCGGCAAAATCATGACTAAAGAATTTACCGGTTCTGCCATAACCACACTGTACGCTATCGGCGATATAAACAGCACCATGTTCATCACATAGTGAACGGATCTTGCGGAGGAAAGAATCATCGGCTACATTAATGCCGCCTACTCCCTGGATACCTTCTATGATAACGGATGATATCTTTTTACCATTTTCTTTGAAGCACTCTTCCAGCGCATCTTCATCGTTGAACGGGAGAAAGATCACGTTGTCCGTTTCATTTACCGGGGCTGTATAGTTCTTGTTATCTGTAACAGCAACCGCCAGCGAAGTTCTTCCATGAAATGATTTGCTGAAAGCGATCACTTTTTTTCTTCCGTTTATGAAAACTGGCGAGCTTCAGTGCATTCTCATTGGCTTCTGCGCCGGAGTTACAAAGAAAAAGCTGGTAATCTTTTTTGCCGGAGATCTTGCCCAGCTTGTCGGATAGCTGTTGTTGCAACGGGATCTTGACAGAGTTGGAATAAAAAGCGATCTTTTCCAGTTGCTCCTCAATCCGCTGTACCCAATGCGGGTGCGTATGACCGATACTGATAACAGCATGACCACCATACAGATCAAGGTATTGTTCGCCTTTATCATCCCACACATAGGAGCCTTTGGCTTTTACAATAGTGATGTCATTGAGCGGATAAACGTCAAATAAGTTCATTTATTTAATTTTCAGTTTTTGCAAAGGTGATTTATAAATAAGGAATGGCGAAACTTCTTTTATCCATTCGTTTTCTTCTTCATCTAACTTCAGTTTTACTTCTTTCCAGCCTGCTTTATTGTCTAAATAGTCAAGCAATAACCTGTCGCCCACCAGTAATTCAATCGCTTTTTTATTATTAAAAGCCTCATACTTTCCCTGCCGCCATTCGAAGGCAGGCGTTTTTTCTTTTATATAGCGCATCAGTTGCAAAGAGTGAGCCAGTGAATGGTACTCTTTTTTCTCCCGCACTACCAGCGAAATACCATAGCATGCCTGGTCAGCGAATTTGTGAAATACGGGGAATGAATAACAGGGGCCTTATATAACAGTTTTTATTATAAAGAGAATGATGAGCAGCATTCCAGTCTTCGGCAAACACCCAGTTCAGAAACGGGGCGCCTATCGTTTCAAACGGTAAGGTTGTTCCCCGTCCTTCGCTGATATTCGTTCCTTCCCAAAGACACTGACCGCTGTACACCCAACAAGTATTGACGGAGGGAATGTTCGGGGAAGGCGGAATAAAAACGATTTCTTTTTTGCGGATCGTGCTGACGATCAGTTCCCATTTACCCTGTAATTTTTCCCTGAAATAATTACAAAGCTCTGCGATCGTAAGTCCATGCCGATGAGGCAAACCTTCCAGGCCGATAAAAGAAGCATATTCGTTATTGATCCTTGTTCCTTCCACCTGTCTTCCTGCGGGATTAGGCTTATCGAGAACGATAATGGTAAGATCAAGATGAAGAGCCGTTATCTTTTGCAACAGCAACCAGACAGTGACGGTGTAGGTATAGTAGCGGCTTCCCGCATCCTGTATATCTATTATGATCGTATCAAGTGCTGCCAGTTGTTCCCGGCTTGCTGTGAGAGAATGATCGGTGGAATTGTAAAGCGATATCCCATTCGATATCGGCAAGATGTGTATAGGAGGAAGTGTCGTCCAGTTTTACCTGGTCCTGCAGCTCGCCAAACAAACCATGTTCGGGGGATAAACACTTTTTTAAGCCGGCCCTGCTCAGCCAGTAACTGAAAAGTATATTTTCCTGTATGTGTATGCCAGCCGGATTGATTGCAGAGTAAACCGATAGATTCCTTTTTCTTCAGCAGTTTGTATAAAGGATCTTTTTTCATCGGTTTAAAAACCGGTGGGTTTGAGTTGAAGGCCGGTTTTTTCATCAAGGCCAAATAACAGGTTCATATTTTGTACGGCCTGGCCGCTGGCGCCTTTCAATAGATTATCAATAGCCGAATGAACCACCAGTTTACTGCCGGCTTTTTCCAGTTGTATCACCGCTTTATTGGTATTGACTACCTGTTTCAGGAAGATAGGTTCTTTACTTACATGCGTAAAAGGATGGCCTTCATAAAAAGAAGTATATAACACGCTCACTTCTTCCAGGCTAAGGTCGCAATGAAGGGTAGAGCTGGTAAATATACCTCTCGTAAAATCGCCTCTCCAGGGAACAAAGCTGATGCCCCCATCCCCTAAAGGAGTGTTCAGAAAACTTTGCTGTAACTGATTAAGCGATTGATAAATTTCGCCCAGGTGCTGGTGTGTAAGCGTTTTATATGCCTGTATATTATTAGCTCTCCAGCTGAAATGAGATGTTTGTGATAAGCCCTGGCCTGCACCGGTAGAACCGGTGATGCCCGGTGGTATATACATCATTCAATAAACCGGCTTTTGCGAGTGGCAATAAACCTAATTGGATAGCAGTAGCGAAACAACCGGGATTGGCAATATTATTTGCCGATTTTATATTATCCCCTGTTGAGTTCAGGCAGACCATATACAAAACTGCGTGTTCCAGTCTGCGCGTTTTCGGCCAGCCGGAAATCGTTTGCCAGGTCAATGATCTTTACGCTGTCAGCGATCGTATTTTCTGAAAGAAATTTTTTTGATTCGCCGTGACCAAGACAAAGAAACAATACGTCTATATCATCAGATAGTTTATCGGTAAATGCCAGGTCAGTATCTCCCAGCAGATCCTGGTGCACAGTATGTACAGGCTTGCCTGCATGGCTGCGGCTATGAATAAAAGAAACAGCAGTATGCGGATGATGGATGAGCAAACGTATCAGTTCGCCACCGGTATAACCCGCTCCGCCTATTATGCCTGTCCTGATTTTCATATTTTTTTAGGGGCTAATGCATCTTTTACCTGGTGGTAGATCATTGTTTGATTGCCAAATATTTTACTGAAACCTCTTACGTCCTTCACCGCTCCAGCCATTATTCATTTCATTTGGCGCTCATCAGGTCATTAGTCTGACTCAATGCCGATGACCTGGAAACGATAAGGATGCAATTGAACGAATACATCGCCTGTTACATTTCGCTGGCTTGTTTCCAAAAACGCTTCAATATCTCTCATCACAGGATCGAGTATCTGTCCTTCATGCAGCCAGTTGCCATAGAATTGAGCAAGCTGATCTTTCCATGTCAGTTGCCATTTGGTCAATACATGTTTTTTCCAATGCATGATGGGCCTTTAAGATGACCATTGGTGCGGCGGCTTCAAAACCTACACGTCCTTTTATGCCAATGATCGTATCGCCAACATGTATATCACGGCCAATACCGTATGGACCGGCGATGGTTTGCAGGTACTGGGATAGCTTCAGACGGATGATGAAAATGTTTGTCGTTAATTTTTTTTAATTCACCTTTTTCAAAATGCAGTTTTACTTCTTCACTGTCATGTTTGGTTACCTGTGTTGGCCATGCTTCTTCGGGTAACATTCCTTTGGATGAAAGTGTTTCTTTTCCGCCTACACTGGTCCCCACAGGCCTTTATTAATAGAATAAGCCGCTTTGGGCAAAATTCATTTCGACTCCTTTATTTGTCAGGTATTCTATTTCCTGTTCACGGCTCAGTTTCAGGTCGCGGATAGGAGTGATGATCTCTACGCCGGGGGATCATAATATTAAAGATCATTATCAAAACCGTACCTGGTCATTGCCGGCGCCGCGGGTACTGCCATGCGCTACAGCCACTGCTCCCAGTTGTTCTACATGATCAGCAATATGCAGGGCCTGGCTTAATCTTTCGGCGCTTACACTGAGCGGGTAAGTATTATTCTTTAATACATTGCCATAAATGAGGAAACCTGACGATACTGTCGTAATAGCTTTTTACAGCGTTGACGGTTTTATGGGATTTAACCCCCCAGCTTATAAGCATGTGCTTCTATTTGTTTTAACTCTTCTTCTGTAAAGCCACCGGTGTTTACAATAATGCTATGCACTTCATAGCCTTTGTCTTCACCCAGGTATTTCACACAGTACGAAGTATCTAAGCCGCCGCTGAAACCCAAAACAACTTTGCTTCCCGCTGTTAAAGGAGAAGATATATCCGTATCTGATTCAGGCCTGCTCATCAATTTGTTGTTTATTTTATCTTATTGAGTGTATGCTGATTCTTTTTCAGAGAACAGCGATTCAGAAATGTAATAAATGAAATAGCGATTTGAGTTTACCGGTATTTTTGCCGGCCTTATCTTTTCGCAATGAACGGGCGGAGCAGCTTCCATTGTTTGAAGCGGAGTAACCGTTCAAAGCCTTTTACATTTTCTTTGAAGAACTCTTTGGTTTCCTCCGGCTCATAGTGATCTTTCGGATCGTAAAGCATGGCGGTGCACATACAGTTCTTCCGGTCCTTGCTCATCAGTATCTCGTAATTCACACAGCTTTTACAACCGGCCCAGAACGCTTCATCCTGTGTAAGCTCAGAATAGGTACAGGCTCGTAACCGAGATCGGAGTTGATCTTCATCACTGCTAAACCGGTGGGTCAGCCCGAAGATCTTTGCTTCAGGGTATTTTTGTCTTGAAAGGTTGAATATTTTTTGCTTGATGAGTTTGGCTACACCGCTTTTCCTGTAATCAGGAACAACTATAAGCCCTGAGTTGGCTACATACTCACCATGGCTCCATGTTTCGATATAACAAAATCCGATCCACTTGCCATCGGTGGTAAGCGCTATCACCGCTTTACCTTCATCTATCTTTTCTTCAATATATTCAGGAGAACGTTTGGCGATGCCTGTACCTCTGGCCATGGCCGATGATTCCATTTCATCGGTGATGATCTTTGAATAAACTTTATCCATCTGGTTGTGCTACCCTGACGATAATTTGTTGATTGTCCACTTTGAAAAAATATTAGATTGTATATGGGACGACCAGTCCCTTGTTTGCCTTTCCGGGGATTGTTCAACTGACAGGGACCGTGGTCAGCGGTTCGTCCTGTCAGAATACAGGGCGGCGTCGCGGGCGGGAAAAAGTAAACACATCAAAACCCACCGCATACACGCCACTTGTGATGGGTGCATGAAAGGCGAATTGCTTGGTATGTGTCAGAATATTGCTCATGTTTACAAACAAATTGTAAATTGGGTACAAATGTATAATGAATAATTGGTTTTGACCTCACAAAATTTTTGTTAAGCTAACAACTGTTTTGACCGGAAGTAATGTACTAAAAGTTTATCCACATGACAAAAGGTAAAAAGATATTCTGGATCGTTATCGCAGTGCTGGTCATTGGTTTAGGGCTGATCTTTTATTTTAAGTATTTATTTGTATTTGGAGAAGGCGTAAAGTCTGGTCATTTGAATTATGCAGTTAAGAAAAGGGAATGTCTTTAAAACCTATGAAGGCAAACTGATACAGCAGGGCATCAAGAGCCAGGAGTGGGAAGCATTCAATCTTACGGAGTTTGAATTTTCAATAGCTAATGAGCGGGTGGTTTAAAATACTGGAAGTGAACAGCGGCAAGATGTTCGATCTTCATTATAAAGAGTATCACGGCAGATTGCCGTGGCGTGGTAATACGAATACATTGTGGACAGTTGTAATAGCGATGAGAGACGAATGAGGTAGAATAAATAAATACTACGTACAGTTATAGTACTATTATCATTGTCTCTGGCAATTATTCTGCGCCTAAAGGAACTACTCTGTTTCTATGTGCCTATGTGGTTAAAGTGCCAGCAACAAGAATATAGCCGGTCGCTTATGAATATCCACTTTCTCTTTTTTCCAGTCAGCCATTGTTTTGGTGCTGATCCATTCTGTTTTTCCTGTAAGATCAGCCGCGATACATAACCTGGTGGATGATTTACAGTTTTTGACCAGGGGTCTCTACCAGCTGGTTATTGCGATAAGGCGTTTCAATAAATATTTTGCGTGCAGTTTTTCTTTTGCGATTCGGCTTCCAGTTCTTTTATAGCTTTTTATCCGCTGCTGATTATCTATAGGCAGGTAGCCGGTGAATTGGAACTGCTGACCATTCATACCGCTTGCCATCAGTGCCAGTAATATTGAACTGGGCCCAACCAGCGGTCTTACCGCAGCATTCATATCCTGGGCCACGCTCACCAATAATTGCCCGGGATCGGCTACGCCGGGGCAGCCTGCTTCGCTGATGATACCGATATGCTTTCCCTCGTTTAATTTTTCTTTGAACAGGTGCTGAACTCCTTCCTCCGCTTTATGGATCGTGAACCATTCATAGTCGTCAATCACCATTTCTTTCCATAATTGCTTCAGGTAGCGGCGGGGCCGTTCGTTCATTTTCTACAAAGAATACCTGGCAGTCTTTTACCGCCGGAAGAATATACGAAGGAATAACTTCCAGCCCATTTTCATCCAGCAGGAAGGGATCAGGTACACTATTCCTTTAGGATCCATTATTGACTGTTTTTCACTTTATGAACGCTTAATGTAGCGGCAACGATAGCATACGCAGGCGCAAATATGATAACGATATGCATCAGGTAAAATAAAATACCATTGCCAATAGCCAGGCCTTTGTGGCGGCCAATGAATAGAAAACTTTGCTGCGGAGTAAAGGCATTCCTGGCAAAACTGTAATCCAGCATCGAGAAACCAAAATAGTAGCATTCCATCAGCAAAGCGATAACCGGGGTGATCCAAACGACCAGGGGCAGCAGGGACATCAATACCAGGCCAACGAGATAGATCGTCTGGCCAAGACAGTTACGCAACGCCATTCGTATACTTCTTTTAGCGTCGTTTTTCAGCTCTTTCCAGTTAAACGAGTATTCTTTATTATCAATGATCGCTTCCGTTTTTTCACTGAGATAAGCAAAAACCGGTGATCCGATGATCAGGATGATATATTTAAAAAGAGAAAAATAGAAAAGGACAAGGACCAGGCGGAGCATCATGCCCATCATCACGAAAAAGAAACTCAGCCATTCACTTCTTTTTTGCTGCAGCCAGTTCTCTATATCCTCATCTGCTCGCTTACCCAGGAAACAGCGTCATCCGCCGAAGCCCAGAAAAAATATATACCAACCACAAACAGAATAGTATAAATAATACCGGGTATAACGATCCATTTCCAGAGCTTATGCTGCTGAATAAAACGATGGGCTTCTGACCAGGATTGGAAGGCTATTACTATTTCCTTAAGCAAGACCTAATTTTGAGTGGGTAAATATAGTAAAGAGAACGGTAATAGCGGGAAGTGGCCGAAAGGACTCCTTTGGAAGTGGTGAACAGTGAATGGGAGCGGGATGATTACTTTACAATTAAATAAACAGACCAGCAAAATGGAGAAGCTAGCATTTTCATTTTACCAGCGAAAGAATGTATTGCAAATAGCCAGGGAACTGCTGGGAAAAGTGATCATTACTAAATGGGATAGGATCATTACTTCTGCACGGATCGTAGAAACGGAAGCTTATGCAGGAGTAATGGACAAAGCCTCACATGCATACGGGGCCAGAAGGACTAACCGTAATGATATTATGTATGGACAGGGAGGATTTGCATATGTCTACCTGTGTTATGGTATTCATCATTTATTTAATGTTGTCACCAATATTGATGGAGTACCGCATGCCATTCTTATCCGTGCGGGAGAACCCATTAAAGGAATTGAGGAAATGCTGAAACGTACGGGCAAAAGGAAAGCAGACAATACGCTTACCCGCGGCCCGGGCAATCTGTCAAAAGCATTGGGCATCTATACCATGCATAGCTGTACGTCATTGCTGGATAAGAGTTTGTTTTTAGCGGATGATGGGTTCAGGTATACAAAGAAAGAGATCAGCGCTTCGCCCCGTATCGGTGTGGATTATGCAGGCAATGATGCGCTGCTTCCTTACCGGTTTTTTTATAAAGGGTAATCCGTATGTGAGCGGGAAGCCGCGGTAAAAGCATTTTATATTTCACGCGAAGGCGCAAAGGATAGCACGCAAAGGCGCGGTGGCGCAACGTGGTGTCTTTGCACCGCCGCGTGCTATATTTTAAAAATCTGCCATATTACCAGATGTAAAATTGTACACAAAGACGTAATAATATAGTCCTTACATGCGCCTTTGCGTGCTATCCTTTGCGTCTTTGCGTGAAATCTACACTCTGTCTGTAAGATTATCCGTAATGATATTTTCTGATTCATGCACACGGCTGAAAGCAATATTCATTTTATCACGGTCAAATTCTTTCTCATTATTAGCCAGCCAGATCGTAGCTACCCCATTGCCGATAAAATTGGTAATCGCCCTTGCTTCAGACATGAACCTGTCTACCCCAAGCAGCAGCGCTAATCCTTCTACCGGTATTACTTTTATAGTAGTTAATGTGGATGCCAGTACTACGAATCCGCTTCCTGTAACGCCTGCCGCTCCTTTTGATGTTAACATAAGTATACCAATGATAGAAGCTATTTGTCCCCAGCTAAGATCAACATGAAATACCTGTGCCAAAAAGATCATGCACATGGAAAGATAGATCGTGGTTCCATCCAGGTTGAATGAATAACCGGTAGGCACTACTAGCCCTACAACAGGCTTGGAACAACCCATTCTTTCCAGCTTTTCCATCAGGGAAGGAAGCGCGGACTCTGAAGAAGAGGTACCCAGCACTACCAGCAATTCCTCCCGTATATATTTCAGAAATTTTAATAAGCTGACCTTATACATACGTAGTACCAGGTAGAGAACGCCAAATATGAAAACAGCCATCGTGATATACACCGTTCCCATTAATTTGGCAAGCGGGGTAAAGCGTATCAATGCCATATTTACTGATAGTATAGGCCATTCCTCCAAAGGCGCCGATGGGAGCAAGGAGCATCACTTTGTGCAATCCTTTGAAAATATATTTTGACAATAATTTCAGAATAGAAACAACTTTTTCTTTTCCGGCATAATAATTAAGTACAATGCCAGACAAAACAGCCACAAGTAATACCTGTAAAGTAGAATTTTCTAAAAAGAAATGCCATAGGTTAAAATGACTGGCTGCCCTTTATATATTTTGAAACATCCCCGCCTTTAACGGATGTGGTATCTACGCCATGACCGGGTTGAATGAGCATCGCTACCACTACTCCGGCAAGCAGGGCGAACGTGGTCACTACTTCAAAATATAATAATGCTTTGCCGCCTATGCGTCCTACTTTTTTCAGATCGCCCATGTTCACTATACCCAATGTGATGGTGAGAAAGATAATGGGGTTGATGAACATCTTAACGAGATCAATAAAACAATCGCCGAGGAACTCACTGAGAACATTGCTGAACTTTATTTCCTGTCCAAGCAGTTTGAACTGGTATTTATTTTCCAGGATAGGATACTGGGCAAGGCCCGGTATATAGTGACCTATCAGTATGCCGGCTGTTATCGCCAGTAATACCCAGAATGTAAGATTGGTAAAAAGTCTTTTCATTGAAATAGCCGCTATCGTTCAATTGAATTGTAAAGTAACCATTTGTATCGTGCTGATAAAATGAAAAAAGAGAGCTTTAAGGCTCTCTTTTTTATCAATAATGTTGACTGATTAAAATTTCGGACAGTTCAGTTTCTTCATATTCGGATCAGTGTACTTCCTGGTATAGATAAGCGACATTTCTATACCACCCCTTGAATTGGAAGCGGGTTTTAATGAAGAAGTATTTACATCGTATGAAGCGCCGAGGTGCCATTCGCCGAACTCGAGACCGACGTAAGGAATGATAGCGTCTTTGAAACGATACCAGCTACCGAGATAAACATTGGTAGGGTTCTCTTCATCATTATTTACATTGAGTGAATAGGCCGCACCGATCATGGTATTATGCGCTTTTGCCTGCATGCTGTAATTGCCTGCAAAATGCAGGTAATTATAAGTACCCATCGGGATCTTCGCACCGGCCTGTAAAGTAGTGCGGGCGCTCAGCACAAAATTTCCACCCTGGAAGCTTTCTTTGGGGCGGTTAATATGATACATAGAGGCGCCGAAATAGAAATTATTATACCCGTTGGTAGACCCATTATAAATGAAACCGGCATTCAGGTCGAAATAACTGACGTTAACCTGTTTGTTGGTAAATATTTCCTGCGTTACACCTGTAAAACCGAAGGGAGTTAACTGGTCCTGGAATTTAAGATTGACGGTATTAAGTCTTTTATTGACATACGTTCCCTGGAAACCGGCACCGATCTGGTGGTAGCCGTTTTCATCCAGCCCTTTATGATAAGCGAGAGATAACCCGATATAGTTATTGGTAAGAGCGCCGTCGCCGGGCCCTGTCTGTAAAGCCCATGATACCGATACCAA
>JBBCIL010000027.1:0-81799 GCA_037200265.1 Bacteroidota bacterium | reverse complement strand
GCATTGAATTCATTTCCTCTTGCCGCTTCGCAGGCCAGGAAATTAGGATAAGTACGATGCAAACCGGTAGGCCGTACAGGCTCATGCATATCCACCATGATATGATAGTCCGCCGTTTTCTTCGCTACTCTTTCAAAATGACGGATCATCCATTGCCCGTCATGATGCTCGCCTCTCGGAATAATGCGGCCAACATAACCCGTCTTTACAGCATCATACCCGTATTTCTTCATAAAACGATAAGCGGTGTCCATCCATCTTTCATAGTTGGTAACAGAGCCCGAGGTTTCATGATGCATAATGATCTTTACTCCCTTTGATTTGGCATACGCTGATAGTTCACTCACATTAAAATCAGGATAAGGCGTTACAAAATCAAACACATCTTCTTTCCACTGACCAAACCAGTCTTCCCAACCGGTATTCCAGCCTTCAACGAGCACACTTTCAATGCCGTTCTTTGCTGCAAAATCAATATATCTTTTTACGTTGGCTGTATTGGCGCCATGCGGTACTTTGGTCTTTTGCTGAGAACCTACCTGCAATCCGCTATAATCCCAGCTTGATTTGCCCACATGCATTTCCCACCATACGCCCACCATTTTTTGCGGTTTGATCCAGGAAGGTTCCGCGACTTTAGAAGGTTCATTAAGATTCAATATCATTTTGGAGGCCAGTATCTCAGTAGCCTTATCACTTACAATGATCGTGCGCCAGGGTGTAACAGCGGGTGTTTGTAAATAAGCTTTATTACCTACGGCATCAGGTACCAGATGCGCTTTGAATGTTAATGACGGCTTATCGAGCACGAGGTTCATAGCCGGGTAATTTACCAATGCCGCTTCATGGATATTGATATACAAACCATCATTCGATTTCATCATCAAAGGCGTTTGCACCGCATTGTTATCAAAAGAGGTTTTGGCATGTATTTCCTGGGCAAAACCGCCACCACTGGCATCTACTTCACTTAATTTACTCGTATAATAACCATACTCGTTGGTATCGTAATCGCCCGGTATCCAAAAAGCTTTATGATCGCCGGTTACAGCAAACTGTGTCAGTTCATCAGCGATGATAAAATGATTAAGGGAATCCTGTTTGGGAAATTCATACCTGAAACCAACGCCATCATTGAATACCCTGAAAATAATATTGATAGTCAAACCTGAATGGTCATTCAACTTTAAAACAAGCTGCTTATAATTGTTGCGGATGACGCTTTGTTCACCCCATACCGGTTTCCATGTTTCATCAACACCTGATGAATCAATACGGGCAAGCGTAAATCTCATCAGCATGATATCCGGTACTTTTAATTTAAAGCCAAGCCCGGAAGAAGCAATAACTGTTTTGCTTTTGTACAGGACACGGTAAAGAAGATCTCCGTTATCACGGCTGTTCACACCCAACCGGATATTACCGTCCGGTGAATTAAGATTAATGTACTGGTCTGCATAGGCATACTGAAAAAATAAAATAACCGATAGAGCGACAAGCCATCTTTTGAGCGCCATAATATGATAGTTTATGGCATGAAGATAGGGACTTGGTGTAACAAGTACACGTTCAGCGTTTCTCAAATAACCACCGCAAACGTTTCCGGGGCTTTATTTTATAATTCGTAGTAATATATGACCGGATATGTTCGATGGCCTCGTCTTCGCTGTCTGTCACTAATACCAGCGACATATCCTCTTTCGCTATCGTTCCTTCATTGGCCATACCTTCTATCGCTTCCATCAGTTGCTTGTAGTATTCCTTTCCAAACAGTACGATCGGAAAACCGGTAATCGTTTTGGTTTGCACCAATGTCAGCGTTTCAAAAAACTCATCCATGGTGCCAAAACCTCCGGGCATGATGATGAACGCGTAAGAATATTTGATCAGCATGGTCTTACGGACAAAAAAATGTTCGAACGTAACAGACCTGTTCAGGTATGGATTTTCTTTTTGCTCGAATGGCAGTTGAATATTACAGCCAACAGATATGCCGCCATTTTCAAAAGCGCCGCGGTTAGCCGCTTCCATGATACCGGGACCGCCTCCCGTCATAGTAGTAAAGCCGAGTTCAGCGATACGTTTACCCATTGATCTTGCCTGCTGGTAATAAATATGATCTTCTTTGAACCATGCAGACCCGAATACAGTGATGCAGGGACCTACAAAATGCAGTGTACGGAAGCCCTTGATAAATTGAGTGAACACCCGCCATGCAAATTTCAATTCATACCCGCGGCTCTTCGGTCCATCGAGATAAATATGTTCTTTGGGTGGAATTATCGGCGCTATTGTTTGTTTTGTTGTTGCTTCCATAGTATGCTGTAAATTGCCGGACAATTTAATCATTAAAACCCCTAATCTCTGAAGAAGATTAAAAATTCCTTATCAATCTATTAATTATAACTATCACAAACATATGCGTATAATCTCTTACAATGTGAACGGTATCCGTTCGGCTATTACCAAAGGATTCGTGGATTGGTTAAAAACCGATCCGGCAGATGTGATCTGTGTACAGGAAACAAAAGCCCTGAAAGAGAATGTGGATCATAAATTATTTAATGATCTGGGTTATCACGACTACTGGTTCAGCGCACAAAAAAAAGGATATAGTGGTGTAGCCGTATTTACCAGGATAAAACCCGATAATGTTCAATACGGTACCGGCCATAAAGTAAGTGATGATGAAGGAAGGGTGATCCAGCTTGATTTTGGTGATACCAGGCTTATCAATGCATATTTTCCTTCCGGCACCAGTGGTGATGAACGCCAGAGCTTTAAATATGTATGGCTGGATGAGCTCTTTGTTTACGTTAATAAATTGAAGAAAACACATCCCAAACTTATCTTATGTGGTGATTACAATATCGCTCATAAGGAAATTGATATTCATGATCCCAAAGGCAATAAAAAATCCTCCGGTTTTTTACCGGAAGAAAGAGAATGGATGGATAAATTCCTTAAGCATGACTGGGTAGATACGTTCAGGGAATTTCATCCCGAACCGCACCGCTATAGCTGGTGGAGCCAGCGCTTTCCCAGCGTAAGACTGCAGAATAAAGGCTGGCGGATTGATTATATCAATGTTACGGAGAACCTGAAATCATCTCTCAAAGGCGCCGATATTTTTCCGGATGTAAAACATTCTGATCATTGCCCTGTTTATCTTGACATAAATACCTGATCACCGATGATAGTATATAATGTAACAACAAAAGTGGATCACAGCATAGCAGATGCATGGCTCAGGTGGTTGAAAGAAGAACATATACCGGACCTGGTGGCAACAGGTTGTTTTACACAGGCTGCTATTCTGCAGATAATAGAAACAGACAATACAGAAGGTCTTACTTATGCCGTGCAATATCATGCTCAAAGTATGGCATCCTACCATCGTTATATTGAACAATATGCAGACGACATGCGTAAGAAAGTAATTGACAAATGGGGCAATAAATTCATTTCATTCCGTACTGTCATGCAATCTGTGAATTGATTGTGCAAAAGATGGCCCTGTTGGTTTTACACCTTTAACAGTAACCTGATATTGCAACGAAAGGCTTATCCCGCCTGAGTTTCAGCCCATGTCTGCTGAAAGCAGCCACCACCAATGGTTACAGGAGATATAAAAATTATAGCTCATTTATATCTTTTATGGTAATCCCTTAAAATCCTTACCCCTTGCGGGTTCGGGGCTGTTAAAATAAATTTCAAACCGTCATATTTTTTTTTGCTGGAATCAAAATCCGTCTAATTTTGTCGCCGTTAGTAAAACACTATAAAATCACTTTTATGAACAAAGCAGAATTAATCGCAAAATTATCAGACGATGCGGGTGTTACAAAAACACAGGCGAATGCCGCATTGGATTCTTTTATTGAAGCAGTGACTAAAACATTGAAAGGCGGTGGTAAAGTTACCCTGGTTGGTTTCGGTACTTTTTCGGTATCTAAAAGAGCTGCCCGTAACGGGCGTAACCCGCAAACAGGCGCTCCGATCAAGATCAAAGCAAGAAAAGTAGCACGCTTCAAAGCTGGTAAGGAATTATCTGCAAAACTGTAATTGCACCATTACATCATTAAAAGCTCCATCTCCGGTAAAACGAGACGGAGCTTTTTTAATGAAGAAGGTTAACTTTACATTTATTAATAAACTGAAAAAATAATTTTATGGGAAGAGGTGATAAAAAAACAGCAAAAGGAAAACGCTTTAAAGGTTCATTCGGTAAAAGCCGTCCGGCTAAATCTCCTGCCGCAAAGAAGAAAGCAGCAGCCAAGAAAAGCAAATAATAAAATATATAACGGTCAGTTGTTAATATAGCCCATAGTTTAAACCATGGGCTATATTAACAATGGCTTTCGTAAGCCGTAGTTTATTGATCAGGGCGCCAGCCTTTCAATTTTCCATTCCCCGCTATCTTTTAAGGAGTATTCCAGCCTGTCGTGCAAACGGCCGGGTCTGCCCTGCCAGAATTCAACCATTACCGGCCGTACAAGGTATCCGCCCCAATGATGGGGCCTGGCAAGTGAAGAAGCCCTGCTTTTATCTTCTTTAACCTGGTTAAACTGGTCTTCCAGCCAACCTCTGCTGGCTATTACCTGGCTTTGCGGGGATACAGCAGCACCGATCTGGCTGGCAACAGGTCTTGAAGAGAAATACTCGTCACTTTCTTTTTCGCTTACCTTTTGAACAAACCCGGTGATGCGTACCTGTCTTTCCAGTTCTTTCCAGAAAAAAACAAGACAGGCTTTAGGATTCTCCGCCAGTTGCTTTCCTTTGAAACTATCGTAATTGGTAAAAAAAACAAATCCTTTTTCCGAATATCCTTTCAGCAATACAATCCTCGCCGAAGGCAGGCCGTCGGCAGAAGCGGTAGCCAATGTCATGGCATTTACTTCATCTATCGCTGAATCCATAGCTTCCTGCCACCATTGGCCGAACTGCTGAACAGGATCTGGTCTTACGGCCGTTTCCAGTAGCGCTTTTTGTGAATAATCTTTGCGGATGCCGGCAATATCACTTTGCATAATACCTGTTTAAGATGGCAAAGTTAATCGCTTCTGTCATGTCTTAAAACGGCAAAAGCCCTTAACGGGCTTATTCATAAAAATAGTTCTTTCTTATTTCGACGGTTTCTGCACCAACTGGTCTCTTTCTTCCGCTACCACATTCAGCATGCTTTCCAACTCGCCGATTCTCTTTAGTTGTACTTCCAGCTTTTTATTGGCATCGGTAACGGCCTGCAGATCGTTGTTCAGTTCTTCCAGGTACGCTACTCTTTTTTGTAATTGCTGCCGTTGGAAATTAGCTTCCCGCAGCTTTTCTTCTGTCTCCAGCAAATGGGCTTGCAGGTGCTGGTTATCCGAAGTGGTCACATTCAGTTTTAACTTTTGCTCCTCATGTTCACGGTTCATTTTCTGGTAGCTTTCTTTCAGGTCTTCATACTCCATATTGATCATCCTGGAAGAACTGACCTGCAATTCCAGCTTCTGCATCTTACCCTGTAATACATTAAACTCGCTATAGGCATTATCCAGCATCGAGGTCATTTCCTTGGTCAGTTGTTCTTTCTGTTTGATGCCGGTGATCTCTCTTTCTTTATCTGTCAGTTTTGCCTGCAGTTCGGATATTTGTAAAGAAAGTTCTTCATTATACTTCAGTATCTCTCTTTGCTTTTCTTCCGTTTCTGTAATCACATCTATATTGCCGAGCAATTGATTGATCTTTTCGTTTTGTTCCAGCAAACCACTTTGCGCCAGTCGCAATTGCTCCAGGTAATCGGGTGGCTTCTCTGCTGTATGCTGTACAGGAGCAGCTATGGAAACAACAGGTGCTGCCTTTTGCAAATGATCCATTTCCGACAGCAGTATTTTGTTCTCCTTCCGCATTTCTTCCGCTTCTATCAAATAAATATTTAAGTTCTCTTCTGATTCGGCCAGTTGTTCCTTTAATACTGATGCCTGGTGTTTTGCCTGTGCTACCTGCTCTCTTAAGCCGGAAAGTTCTTTATCCTTCAGTTCAACATCATTGAAATAACGTGATTTCCATTCATCCCTGAATTTATCCAGTTCTTCTTTTTCTGTCATGGATAATTTAAGATTGCGACGGCTGGCGATAGTGAAATGAATGGTAATACCCAGTATGATCGCCCCGAAAAAAAGCAGTATGATCTCCAGTATAGAAAGTGTAAGAGTGGTATCGCCCATAATGGTGGTTAAACTTCGTTGAAAATAGGAAAAAATGATAAAATGGCAATCCCTAGTTTCTCACAAAAGCGATACCAGAAGTATGTGCAGGTATGTTTACAACTTGACCTGCTTCTAAAACAATGAGGATTTGGTATTTATTATCATCTCTTTGGTAAGAAGAGACGGTACCCGGCAATGGGTAAAATTAATTATGGTCAGCCCCTTACAAGGGTGCCCACTTTCTCGCCGGTAACAACACGGCGGAGGTTACCTTCCTTATTCATATCAAAAACAATAATGGGCAGGCTGTTTTCCATGCAAAGGGTAAAGGCCGTCATATCCATTACCCGGAGATTTTTGGAAAGGCATTCCTGGAAAGTAATAGAGCCGAACTTGGTAGCGGTAGGATCTTTTTCAGGATCTGCTGTATAAATACCGTCTACTCTTGTGCCTTTTAATATCACATCTGCGCTGATCTCGATAGCTCTTAAAGAACCGGCAGTATCGGTAGTAAAATAAGGATTACCCGTACCGGCGCCGAATATCACTACACGGCCTTTTTTCGAGGTGGCGGATAGCCCTGCGGCGGATATAAGGCTCCGCAATCTGTTCCATCTTGATCGCACTCTGCAAACGGGTATATATCCCTACCCTTTCCAAACCAGCCTGCAATGCCATACCATTGATAACGGTGGCCAGCATGCCCATATAATCACCATGCGCTCTTTCAATACCTGTTTTCCGCTTCGTTCATACCGCGGTAAATATTACCTCCGCCAATAACGATAGCTACCTGTACGCCTAGTTCGGTAATGGATTTGACATCCTGTGCATACTGGCTGATAACAGTAGAATCAAGGCCAAAATTCTTATCTCCCATTAATGATTCACCGGAAAGTTTCAGCAGAATACGTTTGTACTTAGGAAGCATGGGCCGACTGAATATTTAGATGATAGATCGCCTGTTTAGCGCTGCGAAGATAGGGGAATTCTATTGGAGGTTGGAGGTTCGACGTTGGAGGTTGGAGGTTGGA
This sequence comes from Bacteroidota bacterium, assembly GCA_037200265.1. Lineage (GTDB taxonomy): Bacteria > Bacteroidota > Bacteroidia > Chitinophagales > Chitinophagaceae > VBAT01. The sequence goes on along the minus strand of JBBCIL010000027.1, from coordinate 74,574 downwards.
GGTTTGAAGTTCTGAACATCCAACCTCCAACATCATTGTTACACCCACTTATTCTTATGCGCCAGCGATATAACCTGCGCTTTGGAGTTTACATGCAGCTTATCGTAAATATTAGCAATATGTTTTCTGACAGTGAGTACGCTTATATTCAACACCGATGATATCCTTTTTGCATCCCAGCCATTTACCATATACTGCAGTATTTCCTTTTCCTGTCGGTGATAGCATCCGGCATGGCGCCCTGCGGCAATTCTTCTGGGTGGTGGCCAGGCTGAGTATTTTTAAATGTCTTGCGGGCAACAGCCCGGGCTCATGGGAGCACCGCCAAATTCGAGTACATTGATAATAGCATCCCGCAATACAGTGGCCGGTTCATGCTTCAACAGATACCCCGATGCCCCCTGCTTTTATCGCTTCAAATATCTTATCATCATCTTCAAAAACAGTGAGCACGATAAAATGAACCGAGGGATATAGTGCTTTGGCCAGGCGTATTGTTTCAATGCCATCCAGTTCCGGCATTTCGATATCCATGAAGATGACCTGCGGAAGCAGGTTGTACGGAAGCCCCTTTAGTTCTTCGAGGCACTGGTTACCATTTTCAGCTGAAAATACCAGTTGCAGATTTCCCGCTACCCTGCATTTTCTGCATAAATGTGCTGCGGTTGATCTTGTTGTCTTCAGTAAGTGCAATGGTAAAACTCATACGTAATAAATATAAATATCTTTCCCCTGCGGTTATAAAAAATAATCAATTTGTAGTAGGCCTTATCTCTACGGAGGTTCCGCCCTGTTCATTTTCCAGCCAGTCAATGTCCCAACCGCCTTCTGTAGCCCTGTTCTGCATATTTACCAGGCCCATTGCCGCCTCCATTACTATTTTTACTGCCGTTCATTCCTTTTCCATAATCATTAATGCTGATCTTCCATTGGCGGGTACTCTCTATCAGTATGATGATCTTCCTGCTGCCGCTGTGCTTTAATTGCGTTGTTGATCGCTTCCTGCGATATCTGGAATAAATGAAACGCCTGCGACGGTGGCAACAAATGATCCGTTTCAATTTTTTCCATTACGTCTATCGTCACATCCGGGTAACTGGGCTGAATACGCTGAATGAAAACTTTGAGCCTGTCGCTGATCGCCGTAAGAGACAAGGCATCTTTTTTTAATGCCCAGATTGTATCTCCCAATTGCGATACTATTGCCTGTGAATTATTTCTCAGTTCCTGCAATGGCACCGCATTACCCGCGCTCCCATCCTTAAAAGAAAGATGATCAATATTGGATGCGATGGAAGCGGCATAGGCTCCCAGGTTATCATGCAGGTCGGCGGCCAATTCTTTTTCGTTCCTGTTCTTCGGCCTGGATAACGGCCTGCGCAGATAATATCTTTTCTTCTTCCAGCGCTACCTGCATTTTCAACTGCTGCTTACGGCGGTAGTTATTAATCCAAGCCAGCTGATGATACCTGCCATCACAATGAATAAGGCGGAGCCAAATAGCCAGTAATTCTTTTTGGTAAGTTTCAGTTGCTGCTCAATGATCTCGTGCTGCTTTTTCTGCGTTTCATTAGCCGCCATAATATCCGCTATTTGCTTCGAGGAATTAAGGCTGTTAAAAGAATCTTTCAGGCTGATAACATACTCCAGCGTATGGCCATATTCCTTTATACTGTCTGCTGCTTTGTAATTTGCCGCCAGCGCTTCATAGATCATCAGCAGCTGTGATGTGAGTCCGCTGCGCTTGGCTATCGCAATACCTTCCTTGCATAACGCAATTCCTTTTTGAGCCTGGTTATTCCTGGCATAATAACTGGCCAGGTTGGCCATATCAAACACGGTATAAAAGGGATCATCCAGTTTTTTACGTATCTGCAGTACTTCACTCAGCGGCGCTTCTGCCAGGTGCGGCTTTTTATTATCGGAAAATATCTTAGCCTGCATACTCAATGCGGTAGCCAGGAACACAAGATTGTTGTTCTCCGGGCATCATTGATGGCAACATTAATATAGTATTCAGCCGAGTCGGCATTATGCAGTGAATTGTACGCTGCTGCTATATTGCTGTATAAAGCTCCGTAGTTCCTGTAAAATTTTTTATCCGCCGAAGTATGCATAGCCATATAGAGCCAGCGTAATGCTTCATCATATTGCCGCAATTCCATTTGCACCCAGCCAATACCGGTTTTTGCCTGCACCTGTACCAATGTATCTTTTAATACTTCTGCATATTGCACCACTTCTACTAATTGTGTAAGGGCATTGGTGTACTGGTTGCCCCTGTCGAATATCTTGGCTTTGAAAAAGAGGAGCTGGAGATAAAAATTTCTTGCTGCTGCTGATCATTTTTATAATTCTTCAGGAGAGATTCTATGATCGTCATAGCGCTGTCCGTAATATTCTTCCGTACATAATATAAGGCCCTGCAATAGGCCGCCGTATGCACATCTTTTTTGTTTCCGGTAGATGCGGCGATAGTTTCTGCCATTATGATATAAGGATACAGCGAGTCGGGATTGATAGATTCTTCCGCCAGGGTGAGAATACCGGTCAGCTTTTCTTTATCGCCGGATACCTGGATGCTGTGTTTCAGGCTGTCAATATGTACCGTTTGCCCCCGCCGCAGGGTGCAACCGGGCCAGCCAAAAGATAAGTGACAGGCAGATAAGTCTTTGCATATTCAAAATAAGATCCTGCATTAAAAATATTCAATTATTGCCGTTACCGGAAGCGCATACCACAAATTGAGTATTTCCTGTTAGCGCTTTAAATATAATTTTTATAGCGTCAATTACTGTTCCCGGAGAAACTGCATTCGATCCAATTATCTGAATTCCCGCATGAGAACAGGCCGTTGCCGGTCTGTGGTTTGGAAAATTATTACTGTAAAGAATAGAGAACGGTCAGCCCCTGACGGCTGATACTTTTTTGCGACCAATAAATACTAACTGATGGCCAGATTTTTATCCTGCGTTTTTGTATTGATTTGCATAAGCCATTCTGCGCTGATGGCTCAGAAAGCCCCTGTTCAAAAACCAATTGTTAAGGATTTACGGAACGGACTCCCGGTTTCGCGGAAAGTTTGCCGTGAGCAGCCAGCCGCCCGCCAACAACCAGTTGAGAGTGCTGGATGATTGTGACTTGATCACACTTACCCGCCAGTCTGAAATAGACAGCTTCAATGTTTTACATCCCGGCTGCACTACTATCGGCAACCTGGTAATTAATGGTATGGATGCCAGCCCTGCGATAACCAACCTCGACTCGTTACTACATATAACGGCGGTTACCACCGATCTGTCTGTTATGTACACTTCGCTCACTGATCTGTCAGGATTATCCGGACTTACACAGGTGGGCGGTGTATTGCAGGCAGAACATAATGCGCTGCTTGCCAGTATCGGGCTGAATGATCTCACTTTATTAGGCAGTATTTCTTTCAGGGATCTGCCTGTACTGACAAGCATGAGCGGGCTGAGCGCTCATATTAATACGATTGGTGCCATTACCATTGATTCTACAGCCCTCACTGACCTTAACGGGCTCGAAGGCATTGAAAGCATCACGATATCAAATGGCGGCCTGAACATTTCTCATACACTTATTACCAGCCTGGGCGATCTTACTAATCTTAAGACGATCACAGGGTATATAAGACTGGATGCCAACCCGGATTTTACTCATACCGGTCTTACCAGCCTGACGGATGTATGGGGTTTTCTTTTTAGCTCTATGCCAAACTTAACAAGCCTGGCGGGGCTTACCGACAACCTGGTGAATACACAAATCGGCACATTCTGGATGATGAATACAGGATTAACCAACCTCACTGGCCTGGACAATATTACCGGCGCTGCCAATTTTTATATATGGTTCAATAATAACCTTACTTCTTTACAGGGATTGGCCGGCTTGCAGGGAAATATTGGCGGAGGCATTGCCATTTTCGGCAATAATATTCTTACAGATATCTCTTCTTTGAGTAATATCACAGCGGTTGACGATGGTACTTTAGAAATACGTGAGAATAACATACTGACTGATCTTACCGGTCTTGGTAATATTACTGAGATCGGTGGTGGTTTGTGGATATGGTACAACTCAAATTTAAATTCGCTAAGCTATTTAAACAACAACCTGGTCATAGAAAATAATAATGGCGACGAAGTCAAAATAGTAGGAAACCCACAACTGGCCCTGTGTTCTCTCACACCTCTTTGCAATTATCTCAATGGCGGCGGACCTGCCACGGTAGACAACAATGGTGCAGGTTGTAACTCTGTTGAGGAAATACTGGCATCCTGTACTAATTGCGCCAGCGGAATGCTCATAACATGGACAGGCGCGAACAGTTCGGACTGGAATGATGCCAGCAACTGGAGTCCTGCATCTGTACCGGGAACCTGCGATACAGTATATATTCCCGAAGTCAATGCAGACTACCCGGTAGTAAATTCAAATATCACCATTCATGGTCTTATCATGGATGAGTTTTCTGTGCTGGACCTTCACGAATATAACCTGGTGAATAACGGACCCGTGCAGATCATCAATGCAGAAATCAGGTCTTATGGCGGTGGCAATTCTATTATTTTCAGGAATGCTGTTGACCCGCGTATAGAAGATGCTGACCTGCATGCTTCCAATATCAAAATTGAACGGTATACGGGAACAATGGAACTTCGTTATAATTATTTTACCGGCGACGTTACCATTTCAGATGATATCGAAAGGCTTGGCCCCAACTATATCAGTGGCAATTATTTTGATGGTAACCTGAACTTTACCGCTAACAGTCCTGCCAGCAGCGCCGAAACAAGTATATCATCAAATTATGTTGACCAGGTTTATGGCAATGCAATATTTAATATAAAGGAGCCTGTTCATTTTAGCGCGGGTAATGGTTACTCCTTGCGGATACACGGTGACCTGGAATTGAATACCGATGTTGACCCCGATAATATTTACCTGGGTGAAATAGAATTCGGAGGCGGATCTTATAGCTATATCAGGCAAACAGGTTCGACACCTATCACTATGAATACTCTTTTTACCACTAAGAACGCATCGTATGCTTATATCATTCCCGAACAAACTATTTATATTAAATATGCTGCCCGTTTTTTTATTGGTATCATAAAAACTACTCCTTCCAACCCGCTTGTTTTTCTCAGGGATGCTACTGTCAACCAGTTCTCCAGTTCCAGCTGGGTATGGGGGCCTGTTAAAAAAATCGGTAACCAGCAGTTTACATTCCCTGTAGGTGATAGCAGTCACCAGGGAGTGATGACGATCTTATCAACGTCTGATGCTGCAAATGCCTATACAGCCACTTATTATCATAACAACCCCACTGCTGCCGGTTACGATACAGCCCCAGCATGAAGCCAACCTGTCGAGAATATCAGGCAAAAGAATACTGGAAACTGGAACGTGACCCGGGCAGCTCAGACCTGCTGGCTTCTCTTGTTTATGATAGTACGGGAAGCGATCAGACTGCCTCCATTTACAGTTTGCGGGTGAGCCAGTGGAGCGGTAGTCAATGGCAGAACAAAGGAGGCATTTTCTTATCCGGCAATCTTGAGCGTGCTTCTCTTACCTCTGCAACGATCATTACCGATTTTGACAACCCGCTTACATTCGGTTATATAGAACCGCCGATCATCCCTGTTATTACCATTGGCAACAGTGATACCGTAGCGTGCAGGGGCGGTGCTATCAAGGTTCGCTTTTCAACGGATACATTAATGTTCTCGGGGGAATAATTTCACTGTGCAGTTATCCGATTCTGCCGGTAGCTTCAGCAACCCGCAGAATATCGGTACCATCAGTAATAGAAATCATGCCGATTCGATAACGGCTTATATTCCGTACAACGCTCCTTTATCTAACCTGTACCGGTTAAGGGTTACCGGCACTTCACCTCCCGATACCAGTATCAACACAAGTCCGTTAAGGATAATCACTATTCCTGCAGCGGTTACTATTGCAGGACCTGAGCCAGGTTGTATCGGCAGCGGTGTCAATAAATATTATACAAGCCAGAAAGAAACCGGTGTTAATTATAACTGGTCACTCAGCGGTGGTGGTACATTTACCACCAACCAGGATACGATGTATGTAACCTGGACCAACCCCGGTATCCGTACCATATCATTAAACACATCCAATATATGTGGTAGCGGATCTTTTGTTAACAAGCAGGTGACGATAAGTAATCCGCCACCAACAGCAACGCCTGTAGTAAATAAACAGGCCGCTGGTTATATTCATCTGCTCCCGATGCCGGACAAAATTCATTGGGCTATCATTGGTACCGGAATGATACGCTGATAACCGGCGCTGTTAATTCTTCTTATTACGCTTCACTGGCCGGAGCTTACAACGTGAAGTATTATAACCTGTGCGGTGAGAGCCCGGCGTCAACTATTTTTTCTTTTGCGGCGAATTCTATTCCTCAAACGATCACTTTCCCTGCTATTACAGATAAAACCTATGGTGATGCTTCATTTGCAATGAGTGCAACAGCCAGTTCCGGTTTTACTGTATCGTATACTGTAGTAAGCGGACCGGGTTCAATTACAGGCAATACATATACCATCACTTCTTCAGGCGCTGTTACGATCAGGGCTACACAGGCAGGTGATGATGTATATGATACCCGCTGCTTTTGTTACGCAAAGTTTTGTTGTCAATAAAGCATCGCAAACAATCACTTTCACACCGGTAACAGATAAGGAGTTTGGTACAGCGCCATTTAATCTTACTGCCAGTTCAACATCTGCTTTACCTGTCACATACACATATATCTCAGGGCCCGCCTTGTTATCAGGAAACCAGGTAACACTGACCGGCCTTGGTACTGTAACCGTATCAGCTATGCAAGCCGGAGATACTAATTACCTGGCGGCGACAACCGTTGTACGCGATTTCTGTGTAAGGGTATTTGCGCTGACCAGTATATCCGGTCCCCAGTATGTATGCCCCGGGCAAACCGCTACTTATAAAATAAATAATATACCCGGTCTTTCTTATAACTGGCGTTTATCCGATGGCACTACTTTTTCTTCGTTGGATGATAGTGTAAACATTACCTGGGGAGCATCCGGCAGCAAGACACTGATCGTATCCGGATCAGGGCCTTGCGGAGCAGCCAGCGCCAATGATTCACTGGTAGTAAATATCATTACCGCCATAACACCCGGCGCAGTCACCAATATGTTACCGGCGGATGGCACTACCGGTCTCCTGTTACCATTGACGCTTTCCTGGTTTGCCGGCAGCAATGCGCTGGACCTATGATCTGTATGTATGGGATTCTGCTGCTGTACAGCCAACCATTCCCTTTGCAGCAAATCTTATCGCGGTATCTTATAACCTTGCTCAAAGTATACTGTCCTATAATAAAGCGTATAAATGGAAAGTCGTTTCTAAAAACGCCTGCTTACAAACCGACGGACCTGTACAGTACTTCCGTTTAAAACCTTTGCCTGATCTTGTAGTAAGCAATGTACAGGTGCCTGCTGCTGCTTTTTCCGGTCAAACTATCACGCTGAACTGGAGAGTAACCAATACAGGTCCCGGCAATACCAGTACTAATCAAACCTGGACCGATGCGGTATTCCTTTCTTTTGATACTGTGCCCGATTTTAATATCCCCCCAAATACCAGTGCGGGAGCCTGGAGCCAGCTTGATTTTCCCGTAAGGCCTTTGCTGATAGGAACGAAACCTAATGTAAGCGCATTGGACAGCGGCCAGCATTATGACAACAGTATCAATTTTACATTACCATTGAATTACAGCCTGCCCTTGTATGCCTATGTGATCACGAATTATGCTGCCGGTAATAATCCCTTATTACAAATGACGTATATTACGGATACAGCAAAGGCGCCGCAGGCTATTGCGGTAACGCTTTCACCAACGCCTGACCTCAGGGTAGATACTGTTTTCACTCCTTCTTCTGTATTCTCCGGCAGTACTGTGAATATTACTTATAAAGTAAAAAATTACGGGGCGCTTACACCTTCGGGAAGCAGTTGGGCAGATAAACTATATATTTCACAAAGCCCGCTGTTCAATATCAATAACGCCACTGAGCTGATGTTTGTAAAACCGAACGGCACTTATTATTCCAATGCGGCGCCGGCTGTAGTGATGAACAATACCCAGCTGCAGCCAGACAGCTTCTATACCCATTCTGTACAAGCCGTTATTCCCAATTTTATTTCAGGCAGTTATTATATCTATATGTGGTGCAATGCTACCAATTCTTTGTATGAAGGAGCGGCAGCAGGCAATAATCTCAACAGTAATCTTTTACAGGTGTTCCTGACGCCTACACCACAGCTTACTATAAATTCTCTTATCGTACCGGTCACTACTGCCAGCAGTACACAAACTATTGGGGTAAACTGGAACGTACTGAATACAGGCTTCACTGATAACATCGAAAAGAACAAAGGACACTTTTACATTCCACAGGGTGTATGTTCGCCCAACGTGTTGCGCCTTGCAGACAGTACGAGTTTTGGATCGAGCTATTGGGTGGACAATATTTATTTAAGCACGGATCCATCCGGGTTAAATGCCAGCGCCATATTTATGGGCCAGGCCATACATGGTATTTCCGGCAGCGGCGCTGTTGCGGATTATGCACCTGCTTTCAAATGCGTACCAACCGGAACAGATCCTTCTTCTCAGAATGAGAACATATCGAATATCATTAAACCCGGTTCCAATCATCCCGGCACATTCAATTTCACTATTCCTGCCAGTTTTCAGGTTGGTAGCTATTATGTATACGTGAAAGCCAATGCCGGGCAAACTGTTTTTGAATATCCCGGCACACCACAGATCAGGAGAAGTGACCTGCCAATCAGTATTCAACGTCCTGACGTAACGGTATCTGCCAGTGTTCCTGCCACAGGGTTTTCAGGACAGCCTGTTGCGATCAGCTATAGCGTACTGAACAACGGGGCGGGCGCGGTTTATAATTCGCTGAGAAAAGACAAAATTTACGTAAGCGCCTCATCCGTATTTGATGGATCAGCCCAACTGATCGCTGAACAAACCTTTACAGAAAGTCTTCCTGTGAATACGCCTGTCCTTCATTCATTAAACTATACATTCCCCTCATTGGTATCTGGTACAAGGTATTTTTATATACATACCAATTACGACAGCTCATTCAAAGAATCTAATTCCACCAATAATATCAGTGCGCCGGCAGCGATTGCTCTCAGCACCACCACACCGGTTGACCTGGTAGTATCCGCTGTACCTCTTGCCGATTCCATATTCACCATTTATAATACAAAGATCAGGTACACGGTAATCAATAACGGCATTGGAACTACAAACGGAAGCTGGGTTGACAGCATCTTTATCAGTTGCAATGCCGGGTACAACGAAGCAACCAGTTACTATATCGGGCAAAGAAACCATAACGAAGCTTTAGCGCCAGGCAGCAGCTACAATGATTCATTCATAGTAAATATGCCACTTAGCTGGATGATCAATGCCTGCTTTCCCCAAACAGCCAATACAACCGCCTATTTCTTTGTAAAAACAAATGCAGGAAACGGGGTGTACGAGGCCGGTGATAACAATAATAACATTACAGGATCCGGCGCCAGGATACTGGTGAACCCGCTGGTTGATCATATTGTAACGAACGTAACTGCCGGCGATACAGCTACAGTAGCCAGGTCTTATCCCATTACCTGGACGGTGAAGAACACCGGGTACATGCCTGACAATAATAACTACTTCTCCTGGCAGGACGTTGTATATTTTTCACCTGATTCGGTATTTAACAGCAACGCCGTTATATCAACCATCAATTACCTGAACACGCGGCTTGACAAAAATCAAAGTTATACAGAAACAAAACCGGCGATACCTCCTGTTATTCCGACCGGTGATTATTATGTATGGATAAAAACGAATGCGTTTTAATACTATCGCCGGGGAGAAAATCATCAGCAATAATGCCAACCTGGTCCGCGATGCATCCGGGGCTGCTAAAAAGATACATGTCATACAGCCATTACTGCCGGATCTTACCGATACAGTACTTGCAGCGCCATTACTGGTAGCGGCAGGGCAGCCGGTTACTGTCGTACATAAAGTATCAAACAGCGGGTCGGGCGTTACATACCCTGCTAATTTCACCGATGAATTATGGCTTTCCACTGATCCTGTTCCCGGCAACGGAGGCGATATATGGCTGTATGCAAAGGACTTACAATACTCCCGCTGCAGGCAGGCCCAATCGTATAATGATACGCTCACAGTCACGGTAAACATTAATACGCCCGCAGGAAATTATTTCCTTATCACCAGAACAGATGCAGGGAACAGTGTTGCAGAAAGCAATGACAACAATAACCCTTGATTTTCGCAATATCACTGTTTATAATGCGTTGCCATCAGATCTTGTTGTACAGAATATAACGGCACCCGATACTGTCTACCTGGGCTATACTGCCGATACAATTAAATGGCAGGTAAACAATATGTCTGTTAACAGTGCCGCAGGTATCTCTTCCGATGGTATATATCTTTCAAAAAATACATTGCTGGATTCAACAGCAATACTGCTGGGCATAAAAACAAAACTATTAACATAGCTCCTCTTGGCAGCAGTACAGAAAAAATGCAGCCCGTAGCTACCAATATAACGGAAGGCAGCTACCGCATACTGGTAAAAACAGACCTGCTGAACAATATTACGGAGACAAATAAAAACAACAACACGGGAATCGCGGCAGGCAGTCTTTTTATAAAAGTGAAGGAACTGAAATTAAATACCCCGGAGAATAACACCCTGCAGGCCACTCCGAGATATTATAAGTTAATCATACCGGACTCACTGAAAGGTTCAACCATACTGGTTACGCTCAAATCCAATGATTCGCTCAGTATGAAAAACGAGCTGTATATCGGCAGCGGGTATGTGCCCTCCCCTTCACGGTACGATTACAGGTTTGAAACGCCTAATTATGGTAACCAGCAGATCGTGATGACGTCTGTAACGGATTCTGTTTATTACATCACTGCACGTTGCGTATCGGTTAACCCTGTTGTGCAAAATATAACCCTGAAAGCTGTTAAGCTGCCGTTCGCCATACTGAATGTTCAATCCATTCAATCCAATTCGGGTGGTAATATTGGTAACGTAACCATTAAGATCAGTGGCTCACTGTTTACCGGTATATGATCGCCAGGCTGAGCAAAGCAGGTACGATCATTAATTCTTCTGCTATTTATTACTCGAACAGCACTTCGGTGTTTGCCACCTTCAACCTGCAGGGCAGCCCGCTGGGTCTTTACAATGTATCATTGATCAAACCAGATTCATCTGCTGCTGTATTGACTGATGGCTTTACGATCGCCAATGCAAATAACGGCGGTATACAGGGTGGTGGTAATAATTCAGGGCCTAATGGAACCGGTAATGAACCGGGTTGTGATCCGGGTGCGGCAGCCGGTCTTAATTCACAGCTGGTAACAGAATTAGTAGTGCCGGAAAAAGTATTTGCAGGCTGGCCATTCATTGTACAGATCAACTACAGCAATCCTACCAATAGTGATATACCTGCACAGGTAAGATTTCTCTACAACGACAGGGAGATGCCGGTTGCGCTGACACAGGCAGGATTAGATGCCGGAAATACTTCGATATATCTCGAACTGACAGAACAAAATGTCCGCCGGGCATCATCAGGGCCGGTGGCAGCGGAACGATCACGGTATAAGTCAAAGCTCCGTCCAATACACCGGGACACACGTTTGTACACTTTATCCTGAAATAACACCTGTTTAAACTATTATAATATGATTCGCACAGTGCAAATAAAGATTATGAAAAAAAAGAACCTTTTATACAGGGCAGTATTGCTGCTGATTGTCCTTTCATCAGTAAGCACATCAGCACAGAATATTAATACACCTAACAAACCGGGCCGATGGGGCTGCAGTAAACACACGTACCGGCAACCTGTTCTTCCCGCGCAATGATCTTTATATCCCCGGAGAGGTTTTCCGCTGAGTGTCACTTTCTTTTACAACAGCGTAATTGCAACCAGAATGATGGCTTTGGCAGAGGCTGGAGTTTCAGTTATCATATTAAATACAGGAATGATTCGGCCGGGGCAAAAACGATTATATGGGGTGATGGCCGGGAAGACCTTTATACATTGCCGGAGAATGGCATCTTTAAATCGCCAAGAGGTTTTTTTGATACCCTTACCCAATACCAGCCCGGCAAATATTCTCTTGTGCACGCTGATGGAATTAAATTCATATTCGACAATAGTACACATAAAAGAATTACCAGGATCGAAGATCCCAATAGCAATTTCATCAACTTTACCTATACAGATACATTGCTTACATCGGTAACTAATGCGGCCGGGCAATCAGTTTCTTTTACCTATACTAATGGAAAATTAACGGCTGCCACGGATGCTATAGCTACTCCTGTCCGTTCTTATACGTACACTTATGATGGCGGCGGCAATCTTACACAGGTAACTGATCCTCTTAATAACACTACTAAATACAGCTATCTGGTAAATGGGCCAATGAAAACAATGACAGATAAAAACAACAACAAAGCAGATATTGTTTATTTTCAATGACCTGAGCATCCGCGAACTGGTAGGTTGTAATAAAAGAATCAGTTTTTCCTACGATACAATTACATCCACTTCTTATGCTACTGATCATCTCGCGACCGGTTCTAACCAGGTAACTAAATATGAGTATAAAAAATTCGACGGCGCATCATGGCTATCGGCGATCTCAGGTAATTGCTGCGGTTTCAATATGAAATTTGAATTTGATGCGGATGGAAATAAAATAAAGGAAACTGATGGTAATGGAAACATAACCAGCTATACCTATGATAACAGGGGCAACATGCTAACCATGAAAGATCCGCTCAACCAGGTGGTCAGTTATACTTATTCTTCCGGCTATAACAAAGTAGCCAGTTTTACTGATGAAAAGGGATTTACGACAACGATGAATTATGACAGCCGGGGCAATCTTCTGCGGCTGGCATCCCCGGGTAACAGGATATTCACCGCAACGTATGACAGTAACGGAGATATCAAAACCAGTACTGACCCCAAAGGGAATACTTATACATATAATTATGATGCGTATGGTCATCCACAAAGCGTAACCGGCCCCGCGGGTATCATGCCACACTCGGGTATGACGCAAGAGGCAACCTGCTCTCGTTTACAGATGCAGGAAATAATACCAGTACGCTTGAATACGATATACTTGACAGGCTGAAAAAAGTTACCGACCCTATTAACAACCAGGCCAGTCTCACGTATGATGCAGAAGGCAATGCAACGGCCTTTATTAATGAAAATAATGAAACAACAAGATTTGGGTATGATGCATCTAACAGGCTCGTTGAATTAAAAGACGCAGCAAACAACAGCAGCTATGCCGCTTATGATGCCATGAATAACCTGGTAAGCTTTACCAACGCTCTGGGCAATACTTCTGTGTATGGCTACGATAACAGGAACCGGATCATCAGCGTCAGCGATCCGCTGGGAAATAAAACAATGCTGGATTATGATGCTAACGGGAATATCACCGGCCTGCATTTTCCCAACGGCCAACAGATAAATTATTCGTACGATCAGCTGAACCGCATCACCGCGGTTAATGACATCAATAGCGTACTCGCCAATTACACGTATGACAGGAACGGAATATCATAAGATTCACCAATGCGACAGGCGCCACCATTTCAGCAGAATATGACAGCCTGAATCGTATCATAAAAATGACTGACCCGCTGGGAAATCCTGTTACGGCTACCTATGACAGGAACAATCATATAAATTCAGTAACAGACCGTAATGGCTTAACTACCTATTATACATACGATAGCCTCAACCCGGACTACTTCCCGCACAGATAATAATGATTTACCATTACTGCCGCTTATGATGCAAGAGGTAATACTATTTCATTAAAAGACGAGAATAATAACATAACCTATTATACGTATGACAGCCTGACAGGGTAAAGCGTGTTACCTATCCCGACAGCCGGTTTGCCGAATACGGTTACAATAAAAAAGGAAATATTACCAGCAAGCTGCTGATGGATGGCAGCACTATTTATTTCGCATATGACTCTCTCAACCGTGTTGTGTCCAAAACATTGCCGGATGGCCAGGTCTGCCATTATACATACAACGCGGTCGGTAAAATAACGGCAGCCAGTAATGATGCCGGTACGATTTATATCACTTATGATGAACTGAATCGTATAAAATCTGAAACATTTAACGGCCAGACCGTTCAATATGATTATAATATTTCAGGGCGTACACAAACAACCATTTACCCCGACAATACTATTGTTATAAAAGGTTTTGATACCCGCAACAGGCTGGTGAGTATAGTCAGGAATAACGAAACGATCGTAAATTATCAGTACAATAACCGTGACCAGGTCGTTGCGAAAAACTTTTCCAACGGTGTTAATACAACTTTTCAATATGACTATGCCAACCGTTTAACAGGATTCTCTACAGGAAGCGGCAGTATACAAAACACAGCATTCACTTATGACAAAGAAAAAAATAAAACGGCCGTTAACCGGCTCAATCAGCCTGCAAAAATCAGAACAGTTTAGTTATGATAACGGCTATCGTCTTAAAAATTATAAAAGAGGAGTCATTGGCGGCACACCCGTAAATGAACATACCTATAATTATGATGCGGCCGGCAACCGTACGTCACGAAATATAAATGGCGTCAACACTACCTATATTCCTAATAACCTGAACCAGCTTACCAACAGTAACAACGGTACACAAAATATTATTTTTACGTACGATGGTAATGGAAATATTACCTATGACGGTGTTTTTTATAAAACATATGATGCAGAAAAAAGACTGGTAAAAGATTCTGCGTCGCCCGCTGTTGTTATCACTTACCAGTATGATGCGTTTGGCAGAAGGGTAAAACAAATTATAACGGGTATGCCCGCAACTATACTTTCTCCGGTTTCCAGGCGGTAGAAGAAAGGGATGCTGTATCGGGCACGATTCTTACTAAAACTATTTTTTCCGATTTTCTTAACCCTGTACTGAATGAAAAAAACAATCATTCTTTTATTATCATCAAAACGAATTGAGCTCCGTTGAAGCTATCACCAACCAGCAGGGAAAACTCGTTGAGAAATATGATTACGACCCTTATGGTAAAATGACTATATATGATTCATCAGGCAATCCACTCACGGGTTCATTGGCTGGCAACCGTTTTGGTTTTACCGGGCAGGTATATGACAGTATTAACGGTAACAACCATTTTCTTTACAGAGATTATAGTCCCGAAACCGGCTCATTCAACCAACGCGACCTGATTGGCTTATGCCGATGGTATGAATATGTACAGGTATGTACATAACAACCCGGCCAACGAATTGATATTTTGGGATTGAAAGATTGCCCTGATCCGCCCGAAAGCAGCTTGTTTCCTACCAATGGAGGTGACTGGACACTTTATATAATCAATTCCAGCAGTAGTGTGTCCGCCATTACTTCACTTACTAATTCGGCTACATTCTTCATGAATGCTCCGGGGCTCAATGTGTTATTTACCCCCTGTGGCTGCAGCCAGTACCTATGCTACGGGCAGCGATTTGTCACAGAACTGGGATTCCAAAACATACGGTCAGCAGGTAGATGGTTTAATGAGTGTGGGTAGCGGTACTCTTTCTACAGCTACCGGCGGACTGGTTGCTTCTACTCTTGTAGGAGGTACTGCTGCTGAGATGGTATTAGGAGGAGCTACTTTTACAGAAGCAGTGGGTACAGCGGCTACAGTGGCCGGAGGTCTGCTTTCTGCGACTGCGGCAGGCGGAGCAGTTGTAGCGGCCGGCGGCGGCCTGGCTATTTATGGGTTTGCGAATGAAGGTTCAAAATATCTCTTTGATGCAAGCCTGGCCGAAGTGGGTGACCAGGGGGAAGGATTGATGGCTGACATAGTAAGGTATACAAGCAGTGATCCGAACAATGAATATGAACAGTTTGGCAGCGAACGTCTCGACAAAAATCAAGGGGTGGGCTGGAAACGCAGCAATAAATATCTGGAGGCGAGGAAAAAAGTGGAAGAAAGAGGATCGCGGGGTGGTAGCGGAGGCCCGCGATGGAAAGCTAAAAAACCTGGTTGCCCGCAAAATGGCGGTGGCGGCGGTTCTCAGAGTGGTGGTAGCGGTAGTGGCGGTGGTGGTGGCGGCGGCAAATCCGAAGTGATCAGTTCAGCTGATCCAAACGAGATCATCGGACCGGATGGTGCGCCTGATAAAAATTGGGTGAGCATAAAAGACCGTCTGCCTTATACGATTTTATATGAAAATGATAAATCCGCTACCGCACCGGCCAAGTATGTAAAGATTATTTCACCCAATATACGAAAAAATGGATGCAGCCAGTTTCCAGTTGGGTAGTTTCGGATTCAACAGCCTGACCTTTGCAGTACAGCCGGGCACAGCATCTTATTACCAGCGCCTGGATTGCCGTGATTCATTGAGTTTATATATAGATGTAACAGCAGGTTATGACCAGCTGGCTCACCAGGCGTTCTGGGAGTTTCAATCTATTGACCCGGTCACTTTACTTCCACCGCAGATCCGCTGAAAGGTTTCCTGTTAAGACAAGACAGCGCTTCTATCACCAGCGGGCATGGTTTTGTGAACTTCAGCATTAAACCCGTAACCACCGCTCAAACCCTTGATAGTATACTTGCCAGCGCCGATATTATTTTTGATAGCAATGATACCATTCCTACCAATATTGAAAAAAATACGATTGATGCATTACCACGGTAAGCAGCATCACCGGCCTGCTGAACTTTACCCCGAATACAGAAGTCACGCTAAACTATACGGGAGCAGATGATGTGAACGGATCGGGTGTTAAATGGTATTCGATCTTTGTATCTGATAATAATGGTGCGCCGGAATTATATGTCGCTGACTTCAGGGGAACCGATACCAGTTTCATTGGCGTAGCGGATCATTTCTATAAGTTCTACGCTTCCGCTACAGACAGTGCAGGCAATACAGAACCTATGCGGTTGCTCGACAGTGTGCGCATTTCTTCAGGAGAGATCGTTATTTGTCCGGGCAGCAGTACTTCTTTCGATACTAAAATGAGCGGCAGTACTTATCAATGGCAGGTAGACACCGGAACCGGCTTTACTAATATTTCAAACGGAGGCATTTACAGCGGCACAGCTGAAGCAATATTGAATATCAGCAATGCGCCATCATCTATGTATGGCTACGTGTACCGCTGCATCATAAATGGATTACCAAACAGCGGTGTATTCTTATTGAAGTTTGGAATGACCTGGGAAGGCACGGTCAGCAATGCATGGGACAACCCGGCTAACTGGAACTGTAACAGTCTTCCGGATACCAATACGGACGTGATCGTTAATGGCGGCAAAGTCAACTATCCACAGGTAAGTTCAAACATAACGATCCGTTCATTAAGAATGAATCCGGGTTCATCGGCTAATGTAAATCCGGGAGTGACTTTAACCTTATTAAAATAACAAGATCAGTCCGCTGCTGATGCAGCAGCGGACTGATTTAAATAGTAAAATATATGATCCAGCTTTTTATCCCTACCAGCAAAGGCCTTAAAGTCGTAATGGCTGAGAACATTATCAGGATACAGGCCAGCAGCAATTACTGCAAAGTGTTTTTTGATAATGAATGCCCGCTTACTGTAGCCAAAGTACTGAAGTGGTTTGAGGGAAAACTACCCGACGACTGTTTTTTATCGTATTCATCGCACTCATATTGTGAACCGGCGGTTTATTTCTACTATTTCGTGTGATAAGATGCTTACACTTTTAAATGGAGAGCAATTACAGATCAGCAAACGAAAGAAAAGTATTGTAAGGAAAATGGCAGCTTAGTTAATACAGAACGCTGATCCTTATGATCGTTATGATTAATAAAGATATTATCAGCGATCATCATAAAAATCTGCGTTCCTTCTCTACCTAACCCATCGCTAAAAAATAATGGCTTGAGATAATATTACGGTGTATCAAATAAAAAAAAGGAAGCTTTCGCTTCCTTTTAAAAATATAATGCAGATAAAATATTTATCCTAAAGCCACTCTCTTGAATTCGGTCACTTTAATATCACCGGCTTCTTTCAGGTAATCAGCAACAGATTTACCTGCGTCTTTTACGAAAGCCTGTGCTGTTAATGTTTGCTCTTTGAAGAAAGCACCCATTTTACCTTCAGCGATCTTAGACAGCATTTCATCAGGTTTACCCGCCATTTTCGGATCCTGTTTCATCAGCTCAACGATGATATCTTTTTCACGGGCAATAACGCTGGCCGGAACACTGGCTGCATCCACTGCTACAGGATTTAACGCGGCGATCTGCATCGCTATGTCTTTACCTACTTCAGCAGAAGCTTTGCTAAGGCCCACCAATACGCCGATACGATAAGCGCCGTGAATATAAGAAGCTACATAAGGAGCTTCTACTCTTTCAAATTAGTGATACCGATCTTTTCACCGATAGAAGCCAGCTTATCATTTACCAGGTCAGCTACTGTAGATCCGTTGACAGAAGCTGCGTTCAGCTCTTCAAGGTTCTTTACATCATTGGCAATGGCAGCATCAGCAATGCTTTGTCCGAAAGCCACGAAGTCAGCGTTCTTGGAACGAAATCCGTTTCACAGCTTACACAAACAACAATACCTGTTTTATTATCGGCAGTTGTTTTAGCGATCACCACACCTTCTTTTGCTTCACGGTCACTTCTCTTAGCCGCTACTTTCTGGCCCTGCTTGCGCAGCCAGTCTATCGCCGCTTCGAAATCACCATTGGTCTCTGTCAATGCCTTACGGCAATCCATCATACCTGGCCAGTAGCCTGGCGAAGTTTATTGATATCCTGTGCACTTATTGTTACAGTACTCATAATTGAAGTTTGAAATCTGATGTCAGAAGTCTGAAACTTTCAACATCATTATTAATAGTATAAACAAAATCAAAAAGGAAATGTTGACTCCGGACCCCGCGTCCTCCGATTTCCTTTCTTATCTTCTTCCGCCACCAGGGCCTCTTCCGCCGCCGCTGCCACCACCGGGTGTACGACGTCTTTGTCCGCCACCCGCCGCCGCCAGGACCGCCGGCTCCGGAATTACCACGGCCTCTGCCACCACGTCCGCCTTCAGCCTGCGCTTCGGCTTCCATCCTTGCTGCTTTTCTTTCTTTTTCATCATCGCTCATATCATCTGTTTCTTCTTCTTTCGCAGCCTGCCTTTCAGCCAAACTTCCGCGATAGCAGCAGTAAGATAATTAGTAATGATAGCAATTGATTTGGTAGCATCATCATTGGCAGGAACCGCGAAGTCTACTTTATTGGGATCGCAATTAGTATCTACTACGCCAAATGTTGTGATACCCAAACGTTTTGCTTCAGCCAGGGCGATATGCTCATGACCGATATCCACGATGAACAAAGCAGCAGGTACACGGCCCAGTTGAGCGATACCACCTAATACTTTTCCATTTTGTCTTGATCACGGGTTAACGTCTCCCAGCATTTTTTCAATGCTCTGCATTTTCTTCACACTTTTACGGACAGTGTTGAAGTTGGTCAGCATACCCCCTAACCACCTTTCTGTAACGAAAGGCATATTGACGCGGCGGGCGCATTCATTCACGATATCCTTAGCCTGCTTTTTAGTACCAACAAACAGGATCTTTTTACCGCTGCGGGCGATCTGTTTCATAGCAGCAGCCGTTTCCTGCAAGGCTTCAACAGTTTTATTAAGATCAATGATGTGAATACCTTTTTTCTCAGCAAAGATGTAAGGCAGCATCTTGGGGTTCCACTTCTTTTTCAGGTGACCAAAATGAACACCTGCATCGAGAAGCTGCTGTTGTAAGGATGTATTATTTTCCATTTTATATTCTTTCTTGTTATTATTAATTGTGTTAGCTGTGAGCCGTGAGCTTCAGGCTGTGAGACTGGTACTCGCAGTTCATAGCTAATAAGCCCGTAGCTTTCCTTAACGTTTAGAGAACTGGTAGCTTCTTCTTGCTTTCTTATGACCGAATTTCTTACGCTCAACAGATCTTGGATCACGTTTCAGCAAACCTGCTGCTTTTAATGCAGGACGAAACTCAGGATTGATATCTATTAATATACGTGCGATACCAAGCATAGCCGCTTCAGCCTGTCCTTTTACGCCGCCACCTGCTGCATTGATCTTTATGTCAAATTTGCCGGTTACGTCCACTGTCTTTAAAGGGACGCTCTACCTGGTTCTGCAGGTACACCAGCGGAAAATATACTTTGTAGTCTTTGTCATTCACTGTGATCTTGCCATCTCCTTTTGAAAGGAAGATCCTTGTCACAGCTTCTTTACGACGACCAACACTATTTTTTTGCTTTTCCATTTATTTAATTTTTTAGCGCTGAGCTTTGAGCCCTGAGCTTTGAGACTTTCACTCATGGCCCGTAGCTGATAGCTCGTAACTGTTTTAGAATTTCAATTCTTTTGGTTGTTGTGGGGCGTGGGGATGATTAGCGCCAACGTACACAAATAATTTTTTGTACATCTTGCGGCCTAAACGGTTTTTAGGCAGCATTCCTTTTACCGCTCTTTCGATCACCACTTCGGGGCGGCGTTTCTGCAGGTTGGAAGCAGTTTCTTCTTTACGTCCGCCGGGATAACCGGTAAAAATGGTCGTAGATTTTTTGTTCCAGCTTGTCGCCGGTGAAAACAACTTTTTCTGCATTGATCACCACGATATAATCGCCGGTGTCAACGTGTGGGGTATAGTATGCCTTGTTCTTACCGCGAAGTATCGCAGCGATCCTGGCACACATACGTCCAACGGTTTGATTAGTACCGTCAACAACATACCAGGTACGTTGTACAGTAGCCTCGTTCGCATGTTTGGTAGTAAAATGTAATTTGCTCATTTGATCTTTGTTTGTGGCTGCCGCTATCCCGGCAAACCGATTTTTAAAATGGGTGGCGAAGATAAGATCGGGGATTTTATTAACCTAACATTTGGGGAGGTAATTTATATCACACCCGTATAATTAATTGGTTTTCAATCTAATTTTTGTTCATTAAATTATCTCTTGAACAAATCAGGCGTTTCCCGTTGTATGTTTGCCGTAGCAAATTCTGGTTTCCAAAACATCCTGAATAAATACATATTTTTGATTTTCAACATACTACGCAATTTGCGAATTGCGAATTACCTATTATCTTTAAGTATGAGGAAGCATAATGGAATGAGGCCACAAGACATTGTGGTACTTCTAAAAATAATCACGGTTAAGAATAATTCCTGGCAAAATAAAGATTTGGCTAATGATCTTTTTATTAGCCAATCCGAAATATCGGATTCACTTAACAGAAGTTCTATGGGAGGATTGATTGAACACGAAAAAAAGAAAAAGGTCCATAGAAAATCTTTAATGGAATTCATTGAACATGGTTTGCACTATGTTTTTCCTGCTCAGCCCGGAGGTATGATCAACGGTCTGTATACAGCGCATTCGCATCCGTTCATGCAGCAGCATTTTTCAAGTGAATTGAATTATGTTTGGCCGGATCCGCGCGGAGAAGTAAGAGGCTTAAGTATTGAACCCCTTTATAAAGAACAGGTTAAAGCTGCGCGGCAAGATGAAGCATTATACCTGATGCTCGCCCTGGTAGACGTTGTTCGCGTTGGCAAAGTGAGGGAAATGGAAATGGCTATCCGTGAACTTAAAAGAATAGTCTATGAGTCACAGGATTAATCTTACACGTATCAAAGCAGTAAGTAATGCATTGGGAGAACTAAAAGATAAAGTTGTCTTTGTAGGAGGTGCGACAGTTTCACTATATGCAGACAGGGCAGCTCCGGAAGTTCGTCCTACTGATGACGTTGATATATTAGTAGAAATATCATCAAGATGGGATTTTGCTGCCTTAGAAGAACAATTACGAAAAATAGGTTTCCAAAATGATATCTCTTCGGGGTTTTTTGGGCCGTTATCTATTAGCCGGCCTTATCGTGGATGTGATACCGACGGATGAAGGAATACTCGGTTTCTCAAACAAATGGTACACTGAAGGATTTAAATCCGCAATAGGTTATATAATAGATGAGCATCATAAAGTAAAGATATTTTCTCCTCCGTATTTCATAGCTACAAAAATAGAAGCATTTAAAAACCGGGGTAAAGATGATGGCCGCACAAGCAGTGATTTTGAAGATATAATATTTGTTTTGGAAAACAGACGTTCAATATGGAAAGAAATGAATGACGCCGAATCTCCATTAAAAGAATATTTGCTAAATGAATTCAGTGTCATGAAAAAAAATCCTTACCTGGAAGAATGGATTGATTCGCATTCAAGTTCATATTATCCTCCCAGTACTTATTTTATTATGGAAGATTTGGAAGTCTTTCTGAAAAATAAGCACCGGTATACTTAGTTAGTCAATATCCCTGTTATTCTTCTTATATACAATCAATTCAATATAGTATTGAATTGATTTGATTGAAAGACAGGTGAATAAACAGTTTCTTACATATAAAATTTGTTCCCACTCCATAATTAAGCAAGAAACTTATTTTTTGCGCATTTTATCATCAACACCAAAAGGCCCCACCATAAAGATGAGGCCTTACCAAAATCCAGCAAGAAAGGTTTTATCGTTTTATAAACTGGATAGCTTTCCCGTTTTCTGTCTTTACAAAATAGACACCGGTGACCCAGCCTGAGATATTAATTGAATTATTGCTTTTTAATGTTATCTCCATGATCTGCTTACCCGTATTATCAAATATCCGGGCCTTCTTACCGATCAGTGACTGGTCGGTAACGGTAATATCAATATTGCTTGCCGCAGGAACAGGTGATAATCTTACACCTCCATTTTCCTCTATACGGATCAGCAATGTGTTGCTATACTTAAAACGGCCATCCCTGTCTGTCATCTTCAGCCTGTAATAATTACTGCCTGAAGCAGGAGAAGCATCAATAGTCGTATAGTTATGATTGCCATTACCTGCTGCAGGAATATTGGCGATAACGTTGTTAAAACCTGCGCCATCATTACTACGCTGTACTTCAAAATATGAAGTATTGATCTCATCAGCTGTCTTCCAGTTCAGCTCAACCTTATCAGCATTGAGCCTGGCGGTAAAGCTTAACAATGTCAGTGGTAAAGTACTGGTGATATTAATCTGCACAGAAGTTGCCGTATAGCTGATCGTACCGCTTACACCGGCAGGCCAGTTTACCGTGCTGAATGTTCCTGTAACAGAACTACCCGTCATGATAGTAAATGTCTGCCCGTTAGCTACAGAAAACCCATTGATCAAACTTATATCCAGTATGCCGCCGGCAGTAATAGCGCCGGTCACAGCCAGGCGGTCGTATTGCGTGCCCGCTGTTGTGCCACCAAGTTCGACAGCTACTGTGCCCTGGTTAATGAAATTTCCTGTTATATTCAATATACCTGCTGCAACTCCGGGAGCTACTGTACCAGTATTGGTAAAATTCGCAGTGGCCAGTGTTCCTGTACCCTGGATAATACCATTATTGAATACGTTATCAGTTACCGTTAATGTCTTTGTGCTGTTTAAAGTAAGTATCCTTCCGTTATTTACATCCAAACGCACTACCGTCGCATCCACATCTAATGCCGCTTCAGTCATTACGCCGGTATAAGGCAGCAATGCATTATCAGTAGCACCGGGTACGATACCGTTCTGCCAGCTTGCGCCCGTACTCCAGGTTGAACCGCTTGCACCATTCCATGAGTTATAAGTGCCGACGACAAATAATTCCAGGCCGGTTGTGCCGTTAGTTCCTACATACACCAGGTTATTATTTGCAAGCATAAGAGGTCCGGGGTTGGAACCACCTGCGCCCACATTGGCTTCAGTATATAATCTTGTCTCCGTACCATCATATATCCATATCTCCTGGCCATTAGCCGGAGTATAAGCAGTAAAATAAAACAGCATGTAAAGAAGCGTGGTAAAGAAAGTTGCCAGGATTGGAACCCCCACTGCCAGAAACGATATCGCTTACCAGTTCAGTACCGCCGGCCGTACCATCTGTTCTCCACAATTCTCTTCCATTAGTACCATCATCAGCTGAGAAATAAATATAGCTTCCGCAGATAGCCATGCCAAGCGGAGCCGAAGAAGCCAAACCCGGGTTGATATCTTTTAATACAATAGTACCAACTGATGTACCATCACTTTGCCATAGCTCTACTCCGCTAACTGAACTATAAGCCGTGAAATACATTTTATTATTCAATACTACTATCCTGCTGAAGGTGGTACCATCAGCACCGGGAGTAATATCCTTTACCAATACAGTACTGCCGGATGTGCCATCACTCTTCCATAATTCTGAACCTACTACTTCATCATTCGCTACAAAATAAACCGTGTTGCCGCTGCCGAGATAAGCAAAATTATCAGGTGCACTGTTAGCGCCGCCGTAAGAAACATTAATATCTTTTAATAATCCGCCGCTGCCAATATTACCCGTGGATGAATACAATTCCCAGCCAGGCCCAGGCAATGAACTTTGATCAATACCCTGGAAATAAAGCATTGAACCGGCGCTGAACATAGCACCCGAACTGCCGGGTGATGAACTACCGCTGCCTGCAACGATATCCTTTACCAATGCTGTATTGGCTGCTGAGCCATCTGTTCTCCACAACTCTGTTCCTGTGCTTCCATCACTGGCTGCGAAGTAAAGATAACTGCCCTGCGCAGTGAAATTAGTGGGTGAAGAACCACCGGTACCCGGATTGATATCTTTCACTATAGAAGTACCTGCGGTTGTTCCGTCGGTCTTCCATAGTTCCGAGCCGTTTAAACCAGAGGTGGTACCATTGGTAGCAGAAAAAATAAATATTGCCGCCAAAGTTTGTCAGCTTTGCAGGACTTGAAGAAGCTCCTGCAGTCGAAGTATTAATATCTTTTATTAAAGCAGTGCCTGCTACTGTACCATCGGTACTCCACAATTCTATTCCATTTATACCATCGTTGGCACTAAATACTACTTTATTACCTAATGCAGTTACATTGGCAATAGCAGGAATACCGGTTTCAGGGCTTATATTTTTTACCAATACAGTGCCTGCACCTGTACCATCACTTTTCCATAACTCAACTCCGTTACTGCCATTATTCGCGGCAAAGAGAAAAATCGTATTGTTAGAAACAATATTGGTTGGGGTAGAAGCAGTATTCACTGCTGTATTGATATCTTTTACCAATACAGTGCCGGAAGATGTACCATCGCTTTTCCATAATTCTGCTCCGCTCACATTATCATTGGCCTGGAAATAAAGATCAGAACCGATCAGTACCAATTGATCAGGATTAGAACTTCCCGAACCGCTATAAATATCTTTTACCATAGATGTGCCACCACTGGTACCGTCGGTCTTCCATAGCTCAGCGCCATTTGTAGTACCATTCGTAGCCCGGAAATATAAAGTAGTGCCGGCTGCTGTCAGACGTGTAGGGCCTGAACTGCCTCCTGCGAAAATATCTTTTATCATGTAAGTTCCGCCCGTAGTACCATCTGTTACCCATAGTTCTGCGCCATTAGCATCTACACCATAGAAGTAAAGCTTGCCATTCATGACGCAAAAAGTCTGCGGGTTGCCGGCATTGGGTGTTCCTGATGTAGAACCGGTATACATATCCTTTACCATTACAGTGCCGGCTGTAGTGCCATCACTTTTCCATAGTTTCCAATCCGTTGGTACCATTATTACCGGCAAAGTATAATGTTTCACCCCAGGTGAATACACCGCCCTGCATTCCGCCTGTAGTTGGACTGGGATCTATTTCTTTTACCAGGCCCGTACCGGCGGCAGTGCCATCGGTTATATAGAGTTCATAATTTCCTGATGCGGTGCTGGCGCTGAAATAAACTTTTGTGCCTGTAGAGATCATACGGTTAATACCGCTGCCTCCGCTGCCTGGTACTATTTCTTTAATAACAACTGTACCGGCTGCCGTACCATCACTTTTCCAGATCTCATCACCGGTTAAACCATCGTTGGCATTAAATACAAGCAGGGCTGCCCATCATAAAAAGGCTGCCCGGTCCTGAGCCGCTTGAGCCGGCCCTGATATCTTTTACCAGTACTGTGCCGGTAGCTGTACCATCTGTTTTCCATAATTCAGATCCGTGCGTGCCATTATCAGCAGTAAAAAATAAAGTAGCCCCTACTACGGTAAAGTTAGACGGCGACGAAGACGTATTGCCGGTATTAATGTCTTTCAACAATACAGTACCGGCGGATGTGCCATCGCTTTTCCAGAGTTCAGTTCCATTAGAACCATCGTTGGCAGCGAAATAATAATTACTGCCAAACCATACGCCTTTGGTTGGTGATGAATTAACGCCCGTAGTGGTTTGATTGATTTCTTTTAATAAGACGGATGTCTGCGAATCCGCGAAAAAATAACAAGAGATGAAAAGCGGAAATAATACTCCGCGCAGAAGTGTTCTCATAAGGTGGATTTTTATTGAGCCGTAAAAGTATCTTTTACCTACTTACCGCAGTAGTCGTGGTAACCAGTAAAGTTAATTATGAAAAACCCTTATTGATTTCGATCAATAACACCTGCTTAATTGTATTTTTACTCTTAGTTAAACATAGCTGCTTACCATGTCTATTCACCTTCTTAACCGTTCTGTGTTCGGCGATCCGAAAAACAAAGGCAACCTCTTATCCATTGAAGAAGCGCACGCATTATTAAATGAATGGGTGCCTAATGAACGGCTCCGCCTGCACATGAAACAGGTGGCCGCTGTAATGAAAGCATGGGCAATAGAAAAAGAAAATGCAGATGCACAAACAGCCCTGAAATGGGAACTGGCCGGTTTGCTGCATGATGCCGACTGGGGAAAAGTATCCCGATGATCATTGCCGTGTGATCATTGAAGAATTGGAGAAAAGGAATATAGATCCTGACGTTATCCATTGTATCGCATCACACGGGCCCCGTTACTTTGGAGTGGAGCCCGAAAATAAAATGGACAAAATGATCTATGCCTTTGATGAGCTTTCAGGGTTTGTACACGCAGCTGCATTGATCAGGCCGACGCGGTACGAAGGGCTGGAAGTAAAAAGCGTATTGAAAAGATTAAAGACACCTTCCTTTGCCGCGCAGGTAAACCGTGAGGATATCAGCGATGCTTTATCAAAGATTGATACATCGCTGGAAGAGCTGATACAATTCGTTATTGATCACCAGAAAGATATCGCCTGACAAGCGGGTTACTTACCTGCTGCTACATATTTCTTACTTATCTCATCATAGACTTTTATAAAGTCATTTGATTTTCCGTTATTATCAAACACTTTTTCCCATGTACTCAATGGCTCCCAGATGCAGGTACCTTTCCCTTTCCCATCCGGTAATTCAAAAGCGATCTTATTGACTTCTTCTTTTCGCTGCGAATACTCGACCACGATAACATCTTTGTTATACCGCCGGACAAGATCATTGAGGTTATCCCGCAGGTCATCCAATGTGCCGTGCCATTTGGGATAGTATGATTCCCCGATCACATCAAACGAAACGCCGCGGGCGATCATGTTATCAATAAAGAAAACGGATTCATCATTCTGCCCGCCCAGCGCTACATGCAGCATCATGATCACGGAAGGATCAACCGCTTTTACCGCAGCCGTACCGGCATTTATTAACTGCGCCAGGCTGTCTACATTGCTTATACGCCCTTCCGGCCATATAATACCATGATTGATCTCATTACCAATCTGCACCATATCCGGAACCGTACCCTGGTCCTTTAATTCCTGTATCACTTTCTTTGTATAATCATACACAGCTTTCTTTAATTCTTCAAAAGATAAACCTCGCCATGCTGCCGGCTTGTATTGTTTACCGGGATCAGCCCAGTAATCGCTGTAATGAAAATCAAGCAAGAGCTTCATGCCTGCATCTTTTACCCGCTTTGCCATCTTCTTTGTGTTAGCCAGGTCGCAAAAACCTTTCTTTGGGGAATAACCACTGTCTCTTGCGGGATCATTAAATATCCTCAGCCGCACATAATTAAACCCATGGTCTTTTAAAATAGTAATAGCATCTTTCTCTGTACCATTATCAGAAAACTTCATACCCCTGTCTTCCAACTGGGGTAAAAAAGAAATGTCTGCGCCGATCATTTTACCTGTTTCTCTTTTTTTGGCGGCCTCTCCTTTCAATTCATACGCTTTATCAAACGTAACAGATGCTGCACTACCGGGTGAAACACTATGAATATCTGTCGAGCCTGTCCATAATCCCGTTACCCTTGCTTCAAATTTTATAAGATCAGGATTTGTTCCGGCCTGTATGATCACCTGGCATTTTCCATTGAATAAACTTCTTTGCCAGGCGCCATCCGCACACTTATCCGGCTCATGACTGCTGGGGATCACCATTGCCCACACCAATGATCTTTGCATTGCCTTCGATAAAAAACTTTACCAGGTTATCCGCATCCGGCACTTCACGTCCTTCCCGGTCTACCACAGATATATTAATAACGGTCGCATCTTTTCCATCGGCCAGCACAGTAGTTTTATATGGAGTGAGCACTACTTCTGTCGGGGTTCCTGTTGTTTCTACTTTTGTTGTCAGCTTTTTACCTTTCTTATACGCTACCGCTTCGAGTGTTCCCGGTTCATAGTTCACTGTCCATTGCAAATGACTGTTGCGGGGCATCTCTTTCTTACCTAGACTTTTTCCATTCAGAAATAATTCAACATTATCCGCATTGGTATTCACCCATACATCTACAGGCTTTCCTCTTTTATCTCTCCAGTTCCAGTGCGGGGAAATATGCAGCACATCCTTATCCGTCCACCAGCTTTGATAATAATAATAGATATTCTTGGGAAAGCCGCACATATCCATGATACCAAAATGCGAATTGATATTCGGCCATTGGTAGGGCGTTGGTTCGCCGCGATAATCAAGGCCCGTCCATACAAAACCACCGAGCCAGAAATCATTGGTCGCTGCCAGCGTCCACCAGTCTTCTGCTTTGCTGGCCCACCATGGCGCCGTTATATCCTGGTCGGGCACATATCCTCTTATGCTGTCTTTTTCATAAATGCCTCTTGTCGTAACGGTGCTTCCCATTTCTGTACCAATGACCGGCTGATCAGGGTGATCCCTGTGATAATCGGCTACACCAAAGTGACGGTAGTTGAAACTGCGCACCGGTATCACTTCGTTGACACCTTTAAATACATTGGCAAGGTCAGCCGCATAGGTGCATGTCCTTGTCGGGTCAAGTTCTTTTTGTTTGGTGATAAATGTTTGTGCTATTCTTTTGCCAACGGTAGTGGTATGTATCCACCCTTCTTCATTGCCTATTGACCATATAAATACAGAAGCCCGGCTCCTGTCTCTCTTTACCAGCCTGTCAAACTGGTTCATGTATTCAGGACTGCTGTTCAGTAAACGTTGTTCATCCATAACGAGTATACCCAGGCTGTCGCAGGCATCCAGTAATTCAGGTGTGGGTGCATTGTGACTTGTACGGTACGCATTCACGCCAAGGTTCTTCAACAGGTCTATACGGTAATACTGAAGATAATCCGGTAAAGCGCTTCCGACGCCTGCGTGATCCTGGTGACAGTTAACACCATATAATTTTACATATTTACCATTGACAAAAACGCCGTTCGTTTTTATATCTATCGTGCGGATACCAAAACGCATGGTCTTGCTGTCAATTACTTTGCCGCCTGATCTTATTTCTGCTACTACCCTATACAAGTAAGGATCATCCACAGACCAAAGCTGTGGATTCGTTACGGACAAAACCTGTTTGGCTGTTTTGTTTTCATTTACGTTTAATGTGATGGCCTGTTCCTTTGCTTTGGCTACGACCTTTCCGTTTCTCTCTGTTAAATAAACGGTAACTGTACAGGCAGATGAAGAAAGCCCCAGGTTTTCAACCGTGGTCTCCACTGTTACAGCAGCTTTATTACTTTGAACGTTTGAATAAGCAAACACACCATCATTCGCAATATGCGTGTTATCATATTTATTCAGCCATACATGGCGATAGATACCTGCGCCTTCATAAAACCAGCCTTCATACTGTGTGGCATCTGCTCTTACTACCAACACATTCTCCCTGTCAAAATTGATATAGTCGGTGATATCATAGGCCACACCCACATACCCGCTTTTATTATTACCGAGATAAAAACCATTGACCCATATATTCGCGTCCCGGAAAATTCCATCAAACTGTACCTGGAAGCGCTGACCCGAATCGGCTCTTGCTACCATAAAATGCTTCCGGTACCAGCCGATGCTTGTTTCCGGAAACAAACCGCCGACAGGTTTAAATCCATGAGATTCAACATCCCTGTTATTCACATTTACAAACGGCAATTCAACAGCCCAGTCGTGAGGAAGGCTGAGGCTTCTCCAGGCACTGTCTTTGAATCTCGGGTCAATAGCTGTACCGTAAGCTCCTCCTGATTTGGAAAATATAGTCGCGATACTGTAGTTGAAATCCTTTTCAGGATTGGCGGCATGACCAAAATGAAATTTCCAGTTATCATCAAAACTGATCCGCTGTCTTTGTGAGTTTGATTGACCAAAAGAATGTATACTGCAGCAAATGATAGACAGGCAAATAAAGAAGCGGTTCATATACATACGACTGGGTTTTAAAGTAAATTCTTATTTCTCTAACCAGGCTGAAGCAATTTCAAGATCGGCAGCTTTTTCCTGGCCGTAACAAACAATTTGTAATTTTTCCGCATCTGCCAGGTGAAAGTCACCTGTTGCATTCGATTTAAACCATAAGGGTAAAAATCCAGGATAAGGCCTTGGCAATAACAATAAAGAATCCGGCTGCAGGCTGCTTAAAGGTATCCGGATATCTTTCCATTCATTACCGGCATCAATACCTGCGGAAAAACATAAAGCGTCGCTGGTGATAAGCGATAGTTTAATGGTTGTGGGAGTTTCTGACCGGGCTCTTATCACCAGTGTGCTGAAGAAGGATAGTTCTGACGGCCTTCCTTTCAGTTTATCACCGAAATAAAATTGCCATGCTATAGCCTGCTTACCGGTCAGA
The DNA here is from genome assembly GCA_037200265.1 of Bacteroidota bacterium. Taxonomy (GTDB): domain Bacteria; phylum Bacteroidota; class Bacteroidia; order Chitinophagales; family Chitinophagaceae; genus VBAT01. Next base: position 43,358 of record JBBCIL010000027.1, on the reverse strand, counting down.
TTCTTTGCCGACATCTTTACCGCTAACTGGCTTGTTTTATCTGACGGAACAAAACGAAAAGCATTATTCCTCCAGTCAGGATTATACTGCACAAGGTTTGTTCTGTCTGTGTTTGTATTAAAGATTTCCAACCCGCTTTTTTCGTTGGCCACTATTGTCTGCCATGTTTCATTATTAGTATTATCCCAGGCATAAGGGTTGGCTTTATTATTTCCGGGAAACAGGTAGTAATCAGCTGCTTTCTGAACAATGATGCGGTAAGTCAGCACACCCGGCAACACCGCATCTGCAGGTACTTCGGCAATATATTCACCCGCCACTCTTTTTTGCATCGGTATATTTCTCCAACGTTGTGTTGCCCGTAATTCAACAGAAATTTTATCAGCCGTATCAAGCCCTGCTACTTTTGCTGAAATGATAAACGGTTTGCCGGAAGAAATTTCTGTATAAGGCGTGTGTGAAAGAAATAATTCTCCTGAGAAAGGCAGAGGTGCAACAAATTCAGGTGCACTGCTTTTAATTTCTTTTCCCCGGCCTGGCAGTAAAGACGAAAGCTGGTAAACTCCCGGCATTACCTGGAACGACCCGCTTTCAGTTTTGCCGCCATTATTATTTTTATCATTCAATGGAAGTATGGCTAACCCATTCGCTAAATCCGGTAATTCAATTTTCATTGTATTTTGATTCCATTCAATCCTTGTCACTTCTTTTTTAGGAGAAGCTCTTTCAAACGGATCCCTGACCTGGATGATATCAGGCATTATTTCCAATCTCCATACACCATCCTGTATCTTATCTAAGAAATACGCCCCGGTACCTTCATATTTCACAACCGGTGAATTACCAACGCCTGCTATATGTTTTAACCTGGAAATATCTTTTGGTTTAGTATCAGTAGAATTAGAATAATAAAATTCTTCTTCGCTGTTCATTTCGCTCAGCGAATTTTTATAACTCACCCGGAACACATCAAATAATGTATCCGTTGGATAAGCCCCGTAATTTTTCAACCTGGGTACTTTATGAAATACTTTTGAAGCGATCAGCATACTGATTGCTTTGGAAGGAGTATAAGCAAGATTGAGATAGTGCGTTTGATATTCCGTATTGGCATAGGCTGTAGCCATAGGGTCATAGGCAAACTGCGTACACCATTGAAAACCCGCAGTACGGTAAGACCGTGCCATGGCAGGATACATATAAGACTGCAGGATATCAGCGGCATCAAATTCATACACCATCCTTGCTTTATGGCGATACGCCGGCACGCTGTCAAAAGGGATGGTGTACTGATCTGCATGGGGAAGAAAATTTCCTTTTTGCTCATGACCTGCCACCAACCCGCTGGGATACCACTGAAAACTATGCCCTTCTACATTAGCCTTGGCTATCGCATCAGCATACCAGGGAGATTCGCTGATATTATAAAAAACAGGCTTTGTCCAGCCCGTACTCCGGATAGCAGCGGCCAGCCGGTTCACATACTCAGTTGTTTTTTCTTTGGGGCCACTGTGGTGCGGTTCATTATTGATCTCAACAGCAATGATGCTTTGATCATCTTTATACGCTGTTTTTGTATATGGATTAACATGATTGAGCAACTGCTGCAAATAGTTTTCCTGTGCTTTGATAGCCACTTCCTTTACCACCGACTGATCTTTGCCATACACACTGGAAAAACCAATGGTCTTCTCATCTCTTTCAGGATAACCATTTCCCCAGAAAGCAATGGGGGTGATCAGTATTTTTATATTCCTGAGCTCAAGCTGGTGCAGGAGATAATCAAAAAGGTCGAGATGTTCGTTTGCCAAAAGATTACCTGAAGAATCTGTTATCTCCACATCCCATATATGCACCCGGAATGCATCTAATCCAAGCCGGGCAAAATGATACACATCTTCGTCAATGGCCTTTTTAATATCCTTACCCAGCACTTTATGTGAACGAAAGCCATAAGCAAACGGCACTGTATAGTTGACGCCAAAAAATGAGGCTTCGGTCTTGTCTTTTGTCCAGCGCAGAACTCCCTGTTTATCTACAAATACAAGGTTCTGTGTCTTTGCTGTTTTCTGGGCGTATAAATGATTGCATAAAAGTGCCAGGCAAACCAACAACAGCTTTGTGCAAATGTTCCATTTCATGAAGACAAACTTTGAAGAAATGATACTTAATTATTAAAAGCATTCAGTGCAGCCGTAGGCTTACCGGTATTATCAAATGCGCCGAAGGTATAACCCTGCCATGTATTATAGGCCTGCGGCTCCCAATATAAAACGCCCAGTCCTTTATGATCCGTCACCAATTTTGTTTTAGCCATAATATCGGCGAGGAAGGCATTGCAGGCTGCCGGCTGATCCCAGCTCATACCCAATAGTGATTGTTTGTCCTGAAGTGGCAGAGGCAGGGGCTTGTACATCACTTACTACCAAATCGGGTAATGGGACAATACTAAACTCTTGTATTGGCCCTGAAGTTTGTGAACAAGGGTTTTTTGAAACCACTCTCCATTTATAAGTAGTATTATATGCAAATGAATTAGGAGGCAGTGCAAACGTTATGTCTTCAATATTGGATGCATAAGGAGTGCCGGGTTGTACATCAAGTGCATTCCAAACATACAGATCATACTTTGTAGTATTAGACCCGGGTATCCATGACAATCGCAATGGCAATTGCTGGTCAGCTACTCCATCCACAGGCAACATACCCGTAACTACAGCAGGAGAATTATTGGATGTAGCAATATTAAGTACAGTTTCATCTGTGTACACAGCATCACAAGCACTGTTTGCTCTTACTTTCAATGTATGATTGCCTGGAGTCTGCCAGGTGATCCATGCAGTATCAAGATTCGTTGTCAGTATGCCACCGCCACTTAATGTCCATTGATAATTAGCACCGGAATTTTTTGTGCATTGTAACGATACGTATTGATGCAAGGTTCAGCATCGCCGATTATTGCACTCAATGTTCTTACTCCTATGCAGAATGTCCGGTCAACTGCTGTAGCGCCAAAGTAATTTACATTGCCAATTTGCGAAGCCCTTATAGTAACCGTGCCTGCACCAGTCAGTTTAATTTTATTACCGCTTTGAATGGTTGCATAACTGCTGCCTGCAATAACAGAGTAGCTAACAGGTAACCCAACTGAAGAATTTGCTGTAAGCTGGAAAAGCTGCGGGCCATAGATCATATCAGGTATCGGATCGAAACTGATAACCTGGCTGCCCTTTATTACTCTTATTGTTTGTTGCACATCCGGGGCAGGGCTATAAATTTCATTTCCCGGCTGCATTACTTTTATTACAATATCACCAACAAGAGTTCCACTACCTGTTATATATAATGTATCATTCTGAATATAACCGGGCCCAAGAATTTTTTGAAAGAAAACTGGTAACCCTGAGCTGGAAGTTGCTTCCAGTTTTACCTTGGCTGTTGGTGTAAGTGTGATGTCAGCAATATTATTAAAGCTTATGGTTTGAGGAGTCGCAGATGTGGCAAATACAATTGCATTTGATTCAGGGCCTTCGGCGCAAGTGCTGATAAATTTTGCAGTATATGTTCCATCCAGTGCTGCATAATAAGAAGGTTGGGTTGCGCCAACAATCGCTACAGCATTTCTGTACCATTGACAATATGTTCCATCGGGAAATTGCTTGCAGAAAGTGTTCTTGCAAAATCAGTAATGATCGGTGCTTGCGTCGGAGCTATTCCTCCTGTAATAACATGCACTATTTTTTGTTTAGGGGTTGTTGAACCACCATTGTTTGATAAATAGAGTTCAACTCTTCTGTCACCTAAAGTTGTCCATGTAACAGTAGCGATACTGTCATTTACATTCAGTGTGCCACCGCCATCAGGCAGGCTCCAGTTATAGATAACATCGGGGTCAATTACATTTATTGCTGCATAGGTAACTGTATTGCCCGCACATACAGTCGTATCTCCAGCTATAGAAAATGATGATGAAGGAACAGGTAGGATAACGGCTTTCCATATTTCTGCGTCATATACTTCATGAGTAGCAGTAAAAAGCAGTATATCATTTAATGTAATAAGAGAAGCTGGGTTCGAAGTAGTAGTACCGGGATACAAATCATAACCAACAGTGCCTGCTGTTGTACCATCACTTATATACAATTCATAACCACCTGCGGGTGTAGTTGCAGAAAAGAAAAGCCTATTGTTAACAACAGTAAGCTGACCAGGATTTGAATCGCCTGAACCAGTATTAATATCTTTTACTAATGTTGTTCCGAGGGCTGTATTATCTGTTCGCCAGAGTTCATGGCCAAGTGGGCCATTGGCATCAAAATATACAAAGCCATTCATGTAAACAAAACCGGATGGACCTGAACCACTACCCCCGGGTACAATTTCAGTGATCATATAAGTACCCGCAGGAGTTCCATCACTTACCCATGGCTCAAATTGGGTGGCTGATGTGAAGGCAGAGAAATACAATAAGTTATTTGCTACTTGAAAATTGAGAGGATTGGAATTACCAGATGCACTGATGTTCATGAAAATATTTGTTCCCGCTTCCGTACCATCACTAACCCATGGTTCTTGTCCATTTACTCCATCATTGGCGTTAAAATAAACTCTTCCATTATAAGCAGTCAGCACGCCGATGGACGGAGAACCTGTTCCAACAACAATATCTTTTACCAATACAGTCCCTGCTAAAGTGCCATCACTTTTCCAAAGTTCGGTACCTGATGCTGCGACAACGGCGGTAAAAAAAACAGTACCATTTACATTGGTCAGTTTTGTGATAGATGAATTTCCAGCGCCTGCAACAATATCTCTCACCAATACGGTACCTGCTTCAGTGCCATCGCTTTTCCATAATTCAAAACCGGCGATACCATCAGTAGCATAAAAAAATAAGGTACTGCCTGCTGCTGTAAGTAATGTTGGGGATGAAGGACTGTTCCCGACCCGTATATCTTTTACCATTACAGTACCCGCATCGGTTCCATCACTTTTCCATAACTCTGTATTGGTGGCTGTTGAGCCATTAGCAGAGAAAAATAATGTACCATTTACATTGACTAAACTTGCCGGACCTGAGCCTGTAGATCCAGGCCGTATATCTTTTACCAATACCGTTCCTGATTCCGTGCCATCCGTTTTCCAGAGTTCGGAACCATTAACGCCATCATCAGCAGTAAAAAAGACCGTGTTCCCTATCTTGCAAAAATTTGCAGGCGTTGATGGAGACGTTGTAGCATTTATATCTTTTAACAACTTTGTCCCTGCATCTGTACCATCACTTATCCATGGTTCACGGCCGGTTGCTGTGGAAGGAATGCCCGGCTTATAACCATTGTATTGAAAAATCAATTTATTACCAAACCCAAAAAGTGTGGCATAAGTTCCGCCAGCTACCACAGTATTATTTAATGCAACAGTACCTGCATCGGTACCATCTGTTTTGAAGAGGAAAACCTGGCCCGATACTGTAGCAGTGAAAAAAAGCTGGTTATTTATAACTGTATAATTCTGCGATCCTGAAGATGTGGTACCTGCTGCAATATCTTTTACCATTACCGTACCTGCATCCGTACCATCACTTTTCCATAGTTCTTGCCCGTTTGCAGCAGTGGTGGCCCTGAAAAATAAAGTGCCATTCATATTGATAAAACCGGCTATTGAAGAACTGGCTGAACCCGGGTTTACATCTTTTACCAAAACAGTTCCTGCAGGAGTGCCATCTGTTTTCCAGAGTTCAGTACCATTGGTAGCATCTGTTGCAATGAAGTAAATAGTGTTGTCTATTAAAAAAAGGTTTTGGGGATTGGATGATGACGAACCCGGAAAAATATCTTTCACTAAAGTTGTACCCGCATCTGTTCCATCACTTTTCCATAGCTCTGCGCCATTAGTACCATCATTACCCAAAAAATAGAGTTGACTTCCGAAAGGTATATAAGGCCCGGTACTTCCGCCAGAATTGCCAGGGTAAAGATCCTTTACCATTACAGTTCCTGCTTCCGTACCATCACTTTTCCATAATTCATTTCCACTCACAACATCTATTGCGGAAAAATAAAGTTGGCCTCCAAAAAGAGTAAAGCTAAAGAATGAAGGGCCTGAAGCACCTGCAATAATATCTTTTACCATAACAGTACCCGCAACGGTTCCATCACTCTTCCATAGTTCAGTTCCGTTTGCCGCAGTAGTGCCGTAAAAAATAAAACACCATTTACATTCGTAAAATTCGAAGGATTGGATGCTAATCCACCGGGATTTATATCTTTCAACAGTACAGTACCCGCAGCGGTTCCATCGCTTTTCCATAGTTCTACCCCGGTTGCAGACATGGATGCAGTAAAATATATAGTACCATTTATAACAAAAAGATTGTTGGGGCCGATACCGGTTGTGCCGGCAACAGCATCTTTTACTAAAGTGGTTCCTGCTTCTGTACCATCCGTTCTCCAAAGCTCCTGTCCATAAGTTGGATGGTTTGCATTGAAGTATAAAAAGCCATTCATCTCCACCATTATTGGTGGCGTAACGGCTGTAATACCTGTTGGCCCCGGGTTAATATCTTTCACAAGTGTTGTGCCCGCCTCTGTACCATTCGTTTTCCAAATTTCAAAACCGGTTACTCCATCATCAGCAACGAAATATAAATAACCATTGAAACTTTTATACGTGTATCCAGTGGTTGATTGTGAGTGCAAAGTGGTCAATCCACTTATATCTTTTAAGACCTGCGGCACCTGTGCAGATGTTTGCATATAAAATAAAAGAACGGTTAGCAAAGACAACGTCTTTAACCTACACAAAGAGAAGAGCAAGGTGGCTTTTTTCATACCAGTCGGTTGGTTCGAAATAATTCTTTACAGTTAACATCGGGGGCACTTATTAAAGTGTCCCTATCAACTACCAATGCAGGGCAGCGGAACTGGTTTTTACAGAAGAAATGGCGGGGTTATTAGTGTAAATAAACCCCACCCGTATGACTTTACCTATAATCCTTTTGGATAAGAAAGGATTTCAAAAGGTATTGCGTAATTTGATAATCTAAACCTGCTTTGCTTGATAAGGCCACCCGTTATATTGCTTATACTTATCCTGTTGTTAAATAACGGGGTCATATCATCCCAGCCTGTAAGCCGATATAATACGTTTAGCTATAGCGTAAACGAAGGGTTGCTGCAAACAACGATCATTGATATCGAGATTGATAAGAATAATTTCTGCTGGCTCTCTTTTCCTAATGGAATTCAAAAATTTGATGGCAACAGTTTTGCGAGTGCACCCGTGCAACCCGGCCTGCCGGATGATAGGTATGCAAGATTTTTTCGTTGTAAAAACGGGAACTTGCTAATCAGCCATTCACAAGGCATCAGCAAATACAATATTAATACTGATAATTTTTCTTTGGTATATAAACAAGCAGCTACAAAACAAAAGCCTGTTATTTTTATCGGCGAGGATTCGGGTATTTTTTACTGCTGTGATGAAACAGGTATTGTGACTGCTTTTGATTGCAGCAATTTTCAAGTTGTATCCTTCTTTAACACAAACCTGTCCCGTGCTTTTTCCAATTCGGGCCACCGGTTTCTTTTCACTGAAAATATTATTAACGGTAAAACTGCAATCAAAATCGGCTCAACAGTTTACTTGCTGGACTTGCAGGAAAGAAAAGTTATTTATCAATCAACAATTGAGCCTTTACTGCACTCTTATATGTTAAGGCTAAAGAGTGAATATGAAGTAGTGTACTATGATTATAGAATGAATGACGCATTGCAATGCTGGAACTTTAAAACAAACCGCAATACATCATTTACAGTGCAGGGGAAAGATGACAACAGGTTTTATCGCTGTGTTATTTTTCCATGGCAGCATAAAGTGCTGCTCTCCTTTAACAACAGGCTGTTTGAAACAGACAGTACATTACAGGTGTTGAAATCAGAACTGGTAAATTTTCAGAATCAACCCGTGGCTGGAAATACCGGTATACACAGAATTAAAGAAGACAACTTCGGCAACCTGTACCTGCAAACAGTAACTGGTGGTATCAGGAAAGTTATCCGAAACAACTATCCAATAAAATATTTTGGAACAACAGAGCCCAAAGACAATAATATTCTTGCAGTGTTGCCTGACAAAAAGAACAACCGCATACTGACAGGTGGCACAAGTGGTTTGTTTATTTTCGATACTTTACAGCAACTGGTCAGGCATATTAAAACAGTACCAGGCCTTAACAAAACAATTTCTCCCAATGGAATCATTCAGTCGGGCAACGGAGACTATTTTATTCTTGCTAGTAATTCAAAAATAGCCTGGCGGTTAAGCAAAGACCTTTCAAAACTAAGCGTTATTGTAATTTCCTCTACATTGCCTGCTATAAAAAGTTATTCGGAGTATTTTGGAAACCTGATTTATAATACGGGAGATTCTGCCATTTTCCAAACACAGGGTAAATTATATCGTATTAATTTCAAGAGCAATAAAATTTCAGAACATCAGTTTTCGCGAAGTTATATCCTCGGTGGGCTTCTATATAAGAATATGATCATTTCACATGAACAGGATGAACTCATTTTCCTGGATAAGGAAACGTTTAAAGAACTAAAAAAGATTCCATTTAACGGGACATCTGGCGTAAGATGTTTTGCCAGCGACAAAAATGAAGCGATCTATGTGGGTAGCAACAAAGGAATATTTAAGATTGATACAAATGGTAAAATACTAAAGCAATGGAACAAGTCAACCGGGCTACCCGATGAATGTGTGTATGCAATTTCATTTGACAAGGACGGTTCAATCTGGTGCAGCACGAACAAGGGAATATTCAGGATTGATAAAAACAATAATCTTTTACAACTGATCCGGCAGGATGGTCTGCAGGAAAATGAATTTAACACCAATGTAGTGACTGTTGCCGAAGATGGTGAATTATATTTTGGCGGTATAAATGGCGTCAGCAGTTTTTACCCTTCAACCATCAGCAGTTTTGATGATAAAGTGAATGTACTACTGACTTCCATAAAAGCAAACAATGAGAACATTATGAAGACAGTGCTGTTTACAATATTGATAAGATAAAGCTCCCATTCGGGCAGAACGGTTTGTCATTTGATTTTGTGGCAATGGGTAATTATAATCCAGGCCAATATATTTATCAACACAGGATGGATGGTGTAGATAAAGAATGGATACAGAACAAAGACCTGCAAACTGTACGTTATTCACTGTCACCAGGTAAATATATTTTTCAGTTGTATGCATCCCGTCAGTTTGATAAAAATGCAGTACCGATGAAAGAACTGGTTATTGTAATTAATCCTCCTTTTTGGAAAACAGGATGGTTCAGGCTGGGGCTGATTATTATTGCTATTTCGTTGCTGTACTTTATCATTAATCAACGTATCAAATCAAAGTACACTGTCCGGTTGCAACAACTGGAGCATGAACAGAAGATAAAATCGGAGCGGGAACGAATTTCAAAGGATCTGCATGACAGCCTCGGCGCTTATGCAAATGCTGTTTTGTATAATACAGAGTTACTTGAAAAAGAAAAGGCCGAAGAAAAAAGAAGCTCATTGATCGGGGATCTGAAATTCGCTTCCAAGGATATCATCACTTCGTTGAGGGAAACAGTTTGGGCATTAAAGAATGAAGCATACAACGCTGAGGAATGCCTGGTGCGGATACGGAATTTTGTTCAACCCCTTACCCGTTATTATAATCATATTAATTTTAAAGTAGAAGGTGAAGCACCTGTCAATATGCAATTGCATTATGCAAAAGCTTTAAATGTTGTACGGATCGTTCAGGAAGCAATTGCAAACAGCCTTAAACACGCTGCTGCAAATAATATAACTATTTCATCAATCACTACAGCTGATAACAGGTGGAGTGTAACTATAGCAGATGATGGAACAGGTTTTAATAGTGATGCTGAAAAAGAGACAGCAAGAGGAAACGGGCTAAATAATATGGAGCAACGAGCGGCCGAATCCGGTTTTTATTTTTCTTTAAATGGAAATCAAAACAAAGGAACAATAATCAATATAATTATATAAGATGCCGATACAGGTAGCCATTGTAGATGACAAAACAAGTAACCGCATTATTTTAAAAGATAAGTTGATGCGCCACCCGGGTTTTGAAATAATACTGGTCGCAGAAAATGGTAAAGATTTTTTAGAGAAGATGCAATCTCTCTCCATAGAAAAAATGCCTGAAGTGGTACTGATGGATCTTGAAATGCCTGAAATGGACGGTGTAGATGCAGTAGCCGCCGGTTCGTATCTCTACCCCACTGTAAAATTTGTAATGCTCACCATCTTTGATGATGAAGAAAGATTTTTAAAGCAATTAAAGCCGGTGCATTTGGTTATTTACTAAAAGATGAAAGTGCAGAAAATATTGCCGAAACACTTATACAAATGCATGAGAACGGTGTGGGGCCTATATCCCCGGGCATTGCACACAAGATTCTTCAATTGGTGCAGAACCATGATATGACCCTGCCGCAAAAGCAAACGGGCGGAAAAGAAAAAACTCACTTTAACCTGACGGCAAGGGAACAGGAAATATTAAAGTTGCTGGTACAGGGTCTCTTATATAAAGAGATCGGAAGTAAATTGGACATCAGTCCAAACACTGCCAAGAAACATGTTTTGAATATTTACAGCAAGCTGCATGTGAACAGTAAAGCCCAGGCATTAAATATCGCTTATCAAAAAGGGCTTGTTTGAAGCCAGCCAGGCACTAAACCAGGGGATCAGTAATAGTATTTTTAAAGATTAGCCAGGATGAAAAAGGTAACAACGATGTGTTACCTTTCTAGTAGTCCCAACGGTCTTAGACCCGAACCAAATTTTACAGGATTTAAGGAATTGAGTGCATTGCCGGATAATTATGGACATTAGTGGGTAATAGAAAGTTCGAGGATTTTGAGATCTATCCAAGTGTTAATCGCAACTGTCAGGTTAAGTCTTAACTTCTACATGTTACCTATTGTTTCCGGCCTTATTTATGTGGAAGATCTAATACGAATTCATCCATTCTGTTCCAATAATGAAATGAAGTCTGCTCTCCTGATTGCCTTACCCGGGCTGTCTGTAACAAACCACTGAATGCACAAATCGTATACATGAATGCTGCGGCATCAGGATCGAATAATGGCCCCATTTGGCTAAATGCATCCACAAATCTTACAACGATCTAATAAGATGATTGAGCAGCTAATCATTAAACGAACATATTTAAACCCCACCCTTTATAAACTTCACCAGATTCACCATTCCTGTTTTAGTCTCCCCGAATCTGCAAATAATAAAATCCTGATGGTAGCGATAAAATCGGTACAACAACCTTCCCTGAATTCAATAAGTTTGCCATTATTGCCTGTTTCAGCCATATCCTTCCTGCAACGTCCGTAACAGTAACAACAACATCCTGATGATCTGTTGATGAAGATATTATATTCAATACATTGCCGGTTATGGGGTTGGGATAAATAGCGTACTTCAATATATTAACTGCGCTATTATGTACAGAAAGAACAGGCGAGAATTCAAATAAACCATCTTTATCTATCATGCGGAGACGGTAATAAGAAGCAGGCGATATTAATCCATCCAGGAACTCATATTGGTTCCCGTAAGAACCATTCTTCGCAGGAACTGTTCCTATCGCAGAGAAACTGCCACCATCTTTTGATCGTTCAACAGCAAAAGACTCGACATTCATTTCACTCTCGGTGGTCCATGACAACTTAACACCTGCAGAAGTAACCTTACTTGTGAAGGATAACAAATGAAGCGGGAGAGTTCCGAGTGTCGTAAATGTCTGATCGGTTCCGTAGGCCGTTCCGGCACTATTGTGGCATAAGACCTGTAATGGATAAGCGTCATACCGGGAAGTGATGAAACCGTTCCTGAAAAAGTGCCAAGGCCTGCGCCGTTGCTCACTTTGTTATTTGATATGGTTGGATCAACGGTGGTTGCCCAAACGATCCCACGTTCTGTTACCGTTGCGTTACCTCCGTCCGTGACTTCTCCGCCGAGTTCGGCGGATGTCGAGGTAATGCTACCGGCCGATGCAGTTGTTGCCGCAGGCGCTATTGCATCGGCAGCCGCTACTGTGATGTCATCGAGGCGAAGCCCGCCGGTGTTGTTGACTGTAGCTGTAAATCCGCTGAATACCAACTCATCAATATTCTTGAAACTGGCATTAGCTGCGAGGTTAAGGTTTTGATAAGTAGAAGTTGTTCCCGGCAGGCTGAGAGTGCCCATTGTTACCCCATTACGTTTTGCCGTTATCACAAGGTCCTGGGGTTGAGCGTTCGGGCTAGCGATTTTAATTGCGCTGAGCTTAAACTCATTACCATCTGCGCTGCCAAAGGTTGCGCTGGTTAGCGTTACGCCCGTTCCGCTGTCTTCTATCCGAAGCCAGGTATTTGCACCACCACTGGCATTGCCTTGCACCACGACACGAAAGACGTTGCTGACCGTAGCTGTACCCCGCCCTGGTTCCGGAACCAGTAGCAATCCACCCATACCCATTGCCAAATCCCGTCTGGCTGGATAACCAGGTGTAGCTTGCCAGATTCAGGTTGCTGTTCAGAATGGTGGTGACGGTAGTATACGAATCCCAGGTATAAGTTCCGGCAGCCGGCTGCGCAAATGCCGGTGTTGAGATTATAAATGCACAAACAATGATAGACTGGAGTAAAATTCTTTTCATATTCATAGGTGGATATTTTTTCATGAGCTTTCGGATAATAGTTGTTAGTAAAAGCAATAATTATTTTAAACCAATTCCATCTGGCATAAATTAATTCTAAAAAAGAAAATGCCGCTAAATTTGTTCAAGGACATTAATAAATAGCTTTTATACAAAATTCCTAAAAGGAAAAAGCTTGTGGCCATTTGACAACAAAAAACGGCAATCTTATATAATTTATCAAGCGTTGTCAATCATTACCTGGAAATTTTTATTGAAATAGGTAAATACACTTATAATGATGCAATTTAACCGGGGTTGTTCCAACCATAGCAAACTATCGATATACTCAGACATCAATATGGCAATACCGAACAACTTATATTGATAGCCTAATTGAAAATAAAATGATGAACCTAGAATGGTTGGAATTGGAGGGGCAATAATAGCTGATAAAAAAAGTGGTTGGACTCATAACATGAGTCCGAATAGCCAAACCGATAGCCCGCATAAATAATAATCTGAAATGGACCCCTGAAATTTCACGCCCTCGAAATCGCACTTCCATTCCTTTCTCATAATACCAGCAATTGTTTCCGCCAATAGCTTCCATAAAATCCATGTCGGATAATTTCTTGTCTGTATTATCCTGAACCAGGTCTTGGATATGTGTTTCGGAAAAGCAATAATATCGGAAAAAGCAATAATAATTACGATCCTTATTTGCGATGATTAGCTCATATAATTTTGGATAAAACGAAAGTTTTTAATCATGAAAGCGCGGCACTCACTAATAAAAATGTAACTGACGGTATTCAAACTGATTGTATAAAAACCTTTGCGACTATGGTTTGCATCCACCAGCCTTGTTGTCTATTTTATAAACTTTAAACCCTTTTAACTTTAATTCAGTATTGAAGTTTGAAGTAGAAACGCCACTTTAATTATTATATAGCGCAAAGCTAAGAAAATCAAATGGTGAAGATTTTTCACCAATAATCCCCGAACTGATCACTGGCTATTTTGTCCATTATCAGGTATTGCCGTCCTAAACTTTCCCGAATATGACCAAACGTGCCAAAAGTAGCCCCAGGGGTCTCAGACTCGAACCAAATATTACAAGATTTAAGAGAATTAGTGGAATTACTGGATAATAAAGGATATTGATGGGTAATAAAAAGTTCGAGGTTTTCAAAGTCTATAAACAAAGGCGTTTAAAAATGCTTTCCCCACTTTTTAAGACGATTATTCATTTCTAATAGCAGCTCTGCATTATTTTGATATATGACATTGGTCATGATTAGAGTCTTCAGTTTTTCTGACGCTTCTTTGTACGAAATCACAGAAGACTCAACAAGCCTGTCAAATATCCAAAACATACCATGATATTCAATTGAGCGAATTTTTGCATTATGCCTGACTCTTTTGTCGCTACTTAACACCATAGCATCTAATTTTGCAGCTATGTATAAAACAGTCTTATCACTGTCTGAGAGTGTATTAGGAAATCCTTCTTTGTAAATGGCAATCCTGTCAGCTTCCAAAATATTATGAACGATAAGTTTGCCTACAGACTTATAAGCATTTAAGATTTCTCTTTGTTCTGGATACAGTTCATTAAATACATCAAGGGAAGTATGTATCTCAACTTTTAACCCAAAAAGCTGGGATGTGGGTTTGAGATCGGATATATCAATAAATATACAAGCATCGGTTATTGCAATCTTCACAGAAAAAAGGTTTTGGTTGCAAATAAATCAAGCCAGTAAAACTAAGCAACTATCAAAAACTTTTCCCTGAATTCTGCCAAACTTTGGTTTCTTAAGGATGCCGCTTTACTAATTGAAATAAGCTCTTCTGCTACGGCTCTTAATAAAAGCTGATCGAAACGATTGGATTCCTCTACACCAATATATTCTACCGGCTCATGGACTTTCCAGCCCATTTGTTGCATAAAGAAGAAAAATTGTTTGCAGTAACTATCAGTAATAATTTCTAAATCACGAGACCGCATTATAATTGCCTGAATAGAGATGCCATATTGTTTTTTCAGTAAACCAAGTTCCTGAATCATCAACTTGGTTCTTCCGTTACCTATTTCATCTATCGCAGCTTCCCGAGGCAAAAGCATTGCAGCGGCAAACTGGTGGCAATATTTTTCTTTCTGCTTCTCTTGTAAATGCTTTAGCGGTAAAAGCAGATGTGCCAATTCATGGAACACAGTAAAACGTATCCTGTCATCCGATTTAATTTTTCCCTTATTAATAGCAATAACCGGGATAGCATTATTAACCCAGGTTTGCATGCCATCAAAGTCTTCAGCATCTTCTATTAATACTACTTTTATATGTTTATCCTCCAATAACTCAATAGAATTGAATATTGGATCGTTTTCCTAAATTCCAGCTCTCTCTTACTTTTTGTGCTGCAGCTTCTACTTGTTTAAATGAGTTAATAGGTTCAATTCCGTTTAACGGATTTTGAAACTGAGTTTGAATCGATAGAATTTCTTCCAATTCCAGGTAGCGAGAAAGCTTGTCTTTTACCTGCTCAATAATCCTATTCTCTTCCTTGGCAGAAAGTTTTTTAAGCTTGCGAAATTCGATTTCAGTAAACTCAATTTTGATTTCACGAAAGAAGAAATCAGGGCGAACATTCAATGCGGTAGAAAGTAGCTGAATCATTTCAGCTATCGGGAATGACAGCGCCTTTTTCATATTTGTGAAGAGCCTGCCGAGAAACTTTATTTCCCAATTTGACAGCAAGATCCTGTAAGGACAATCCGCTGAGTGAACGGGCTGACCTAAACCTTTCTGAGAATAGCTGGTGCATGAGAAGTGTTTAGAGTATAAACGAAAATGGTGGGTTAGTTGGTTTACAAAAATATATATAAATGTGCCAAAAAGTATGCTTTTGTAACAATTTTTCACAATTTATGCACATATGATGCGCTATTTGAGGGTCTTAGAGAATTATTAAGGAAGAGAATAAGTTGTCATATTTGGTTTACAATATTGTTATCTTATCCATTATTTGTAACTTAGCATCCTAAAGTAAATAAAAATGGCTATTTCAAACGAAAGATTGCAGACAATTTATGAGAAAACTGACGGTAGCTGTCACATTTGTCACCGGAAGTTGAGTTTTAGAAACTATGGCCAGACTGGCAGTAAAGGAGCCTGGCATATTGAGCATTCAATTACCAAAGGCCAGAGGCGGCACAGATCATTTGAATAATTTATATGCGGCCTGCATAAGTTGTAATTGTGCTAAGGGTGCGGGAAGCACCAGCACGATGCGGAGAAGAAACGGTGTAAGCAGAGCTCCATTAAACAGGTTAAGGAAGGAAAGAATCAAAGAAGAGAATACATTTCTTGGAATGACCGGAGGCGGGTTAGTAGGATCATATTTTGGCCCTGTGGGAACACTTGCAGGTATAATAATCGGGGGGTTGTTTGGAGAAGATGTATCACCAAGAAGATAAGTAAAAAGTAAAAAAAATAATATAATGAAGAACTTAATCAAGTATTACCCTGTTGGAAATGGAGATCAATCCTTAATCCTGCTAAAAGACAATACAACAATCCTCGTAGATTGTAACATAAGACAAGCATCTGTTGGAAGTACAGATCCAGCGATATACGATGTAAAAAAGGGATTTGCTTAGTTCTATTCAAAAAAAAGATAACAATCCATTTGTTGATTGTTTTGTTCTTACACACGGCGACTGTGATCATTGCCGTGGGTATAAAGAAAATTTCTACCAGGGCGATCCAAAGAAGTATGGAGATAAGAATAGAAAGAATGATGAAATAATTATTGATGAGATGTGGTTTTCTCCGATGATTGCGGAAGAGCATACAAACAGTGATGAAGATGCTTATCAGCAGGAAGCAGAAAGAAGATTAGAACTCCACAGGAATAATGATAACGATAAAGACTTACCCGGCAACAGAATCAGAATAATCGGGTATGATGGTAATAAGGATTATAGTACACTAAACCACCTGCGTGAAGTACCAGGCACGGTAGTAAAGAAATTTAATAGTAAGGCGCAGGATAATTTTTCATTATTTATCCATGCACCCTTTAAAGAGCAGCTTGCCGCTGCGGATAAGGATAAAAATTCTACAAGCATTGTTTTCCAGGCAAGATTTAAGAAAAGTCCACAAGCCACTACTTTTTCAGGGCTGGCAATGTTTGGTGGTGATGCAGATTACATTGCCTGGGGTGTAATTCATGAAAAAACTGTGAGATATGGCAAGGACAAAACAGAGAGCGCCCTGGACTGGGATCTCTTTCTGGCTCCTCACCATTGTTCATGGACGTTTTTCAATGAAACACCGCAAGAAGATCACCTGGAACCAGAAGAAAGTTCGCTGGAGATATTAAGGTATAAAAGATCGGGAGGAAGAGTGATTGCATCCAGCAAGAAAATTTTAGACAATGAAGATAATCCTCCTCACTATGCAGCCAAGCAAGAATATATTAAAAAGTTGGCTGGTAGTTCAGATTTTTATAGCACTGCTGTTGAGCCTAAGGAAGCAGCACCGGAACCATTGATATTTGAGATAACTGCGGATGGTGTAAAAAAATTAAAGTCTGCAGCTGAGGTTGAATCCGAAAAAATTGCTGCCGCAATTTCTGTTGCGTCATTAGGGGTAATTAAAAAACCATGGTGTTATTAATATGTCTAAGTTTAAAAGGGACATAGAGGCGGGGTTAAAAAAGTATCCTTCCTTGTATCTTGATGCTTCGCGGGAGGTGATTACTGTGAAGGGTACCTATTCTGCCCATGATAAAGTAAGCAGTATTGATATAGAGAATTATGATGTGAAAATTATTTTTCCCAAAAGTTACCCTTACCGGTTTCCTATAGTGGAAGAAACGAGCAGAAAAATACCTAGGGACATTAACCGGCATGTAAAACTTGACGGTACTCTCTGCCTTGCTAACCCGCAGGATGAATTAAATGTTTGTAGCAGCGGAATTACATTTACGTTTTTTTCTGGACGAAATTCTAAACACTCATCTTTGCCGGGAATATGTGAAAGAAAAAACAGGAGAATACCCTACGGGAGAAAGAGGTCATGGTAATGATGGTATTTGGGAGGGATATTATGATATTTTCAACACTACGAGTAAGGAAAAAGTTTTGAAAGAGCTGGATATGATACTTAATCATGAATCAATCGGAAGAAACAATCCCTGTTATTGCAATAGTGGTAAAAAGTACAAAGCCTGCCACGACAAAATAGAACCTCTCGTAATTGGGGCTGGTAAGCATTTTGCTATTGATTTGTTAGAATTATTAAAAAAAGATTTCAAAGAAAGAGCATGAGATTTCTAAACAGATATTTATTTTTTGCGAGATATATACCAGGACTTATTTCAATATTGCCAATAACACTATTATACTTCTTCCTTACAAAGAAGTATAGCAGCTTTGAATTGAAGGAGTATGTTGAAAGTGCAACATTCCTGCTAGGTATTTCGGCCACCTTCGTACTGACTTTTTTTATCAGTATGATAATACGGGAATTTGGAACTACACTGGAAAGAAAGTATTTTAAGAATAAACTTGGGTTTCCTACAAATTATTTAATGCTTTATCAAAACGATAAACTGCCACAACAGGCTAAAAATAGGTATGGATCTAAAATACATAACGATTTCGGACTGCAACGATTAAACGAATATGAAGAAAGTTCTAATGTAGATGAAGCACTCAAAATTTTAAGCCAGGCTTCCCGCCAGATCAGCACAAGATACCAGCAACATGAACAGGTAAAGGATGCTAATATTGCCTATGGCTTTTCCAGAAATGTTTGCGGAGGATTACTTATATCGCTACCGACAGCAATAGCGGGTGTGATAACAGGACTTATAGTGAAGGAATATTCATTATTGTTATGGTCTGCGGTTGCGACATTGATTTTTATTATCATAGCTATTTATCAGAAGCAGTGGATTTTACGGAATGCTGAAAAATATGCTGAGAAATTATTTTCTGTTTACTTGTCTGATAAGTAATCTCGTTTCTAATGGATACAGTCCGGCCTGGGAGAATTTTTATTTTCGAAATCGTTTATTCCAGATTAATTGCATTATAATTTTCGTTTTGGGGGCTGTTATAAAAGACCTTAATTCTCTTTAAATTTTTTTGTATCTATTTCCCCGCTAATGCATTCGCCTGTTTCAATTAGAAATTTAGCATCAATCTTATTGTCCTTTGTTTTAACGTGAAATGCGGAGGGTTATGATCGTTCGTATATATGATTACTTCTAAGTCGTTGATTTTTTTAACCCGCTTCTTCTTTTTTAAATCCGGATTAATTAAAGGCTCATCGATAACAGAATCTTCATAGCCAAAATAAGTTTGAAGAATATCTGTCAATGCTTTCTCAAAAGTATTATCCGTCATGTCTTATTATAAAAACTTTTGCGACTATGGTTTGCATCCACCAGCCTTGCTGTCTATTTTAATAGACCCTAAACCCTTTTAACTTTAATTCAGTATTGAAGTTTGAAGTAGAAACGCCATTTTAATTATTATATAGCGCAAAGTTAAGAAAATCAAATGGCGAATATTTTTTCATCAATCCTCGAATTAATAAATGGATATTTTTGTCCATTATCGGGTATTGCCGTCCTAAACTTTCCCGAATATGCCCAAAAGGGCTATATGTAGTCCCGACAGGAATCGAACCTGTATCAAAAGTTTAGGAAACTTCTATTCTATCCATTGAACTACGGGACCGCTACGCAAAGCTTTGCCAGCAGGCCTGGTTTCTTCAAACCTGCCTATCTGGCTTTCGGCGCGGGCGGCAAAAATAACGGTTTCGCACCTAAATCATTTCACGCAAAGGCGCAAAGTTTGGAAAGAAGCAAAGTATACGGACACTTCTGTATCCGGTATTCATAAATGGCATAGATTTTTACGCCTTCCCCTGCTGGCTGCCATAGGGTTGTCACCGGCCCTTGTTTTCTTTGTATTCACAACCAGTTTATTCATTTCAAAAACAACGTATATGAACGCTGATACGCCCGTTAAAGAAATCGCTATTGTAATCAATCCCCAACAATTGCTCGCTCACTGGCAGGGACACCGCCGCCTGACCCGCCAGCTCATCGAAGCCTTTCCTGAAGACAAATTATTTACCTACTCTGTGGGAGGTATGCGCCCTTTCGCAATGCTGGTGCAGGAATTTTTGGATATGGCGGTACCTGGCCTGCAGGGTGTCGTCACCGGTACATGGCAAAAGGCCGAAGACATGCCGCATTATTCGCAAACCGCCAAACTTCTACTAAAAAAGAATTGCTCGAACGCTGGGATGAAGCGACCGAACAGCTCAATACACTCTGGTCGCAGATACCGGCCCATCGTTTCCAGGAACAGGACAAAGCCTTTGGCCAATGGGAAGGGCCTGTCTATTTCTTTATCTTTTACTGGATAGATAATGAGATCCATCACCGCGGCAGGCTTATTGTGTACCTCCGTTCATTAGGCATTGAGCCGCCGGCATTCTGGGACAGGAGTTAATGCATTTCACGCAAAGACGCTAAGTTTTGATCCATAAGGCGCAAGGGCTAATTAGAATAGGTCTTGCACCTTTGTCATTGCAGCATCTTTAAGTGAATCCAATAACATCATTTATCAGGCAGCCTGTATGCGCCTACTCCATAATATTTATATGCGTTATGTGCTATAGGAATACCTAATGCTATGCCTAATATGAACCAGGCTACCAGGGCATTGGACAATACAAACGGGCTGTATGGCAGCGGTGTAAACCAGTTCATAAACAACCATACGCAGATATTGCGAAAATGCCATACAACATGCCAATCACATATTTGTCAAACCTCAGGAATTTAACCATCGGAAATACCCAGAAAAAGAACAGCGTAAATAAAAAAGCAATAAGATAATGGATAAACAACCCTAAAAACGCTACGCCGTTGCCGCCCTGCATAGACGTATCCAATCCCAACACACCGCCCGCTATATAAAAAAGCATCTTGTCGGCAAACTTTCCCGTTTTGATCCATTGAAATACATACGCAGCAAAAAGATCGGCAGTACCTACGAATAACCATGTAACGATAACTACTTTAAAGAATTTGTTCATGTGTTTGTTTTTTTATTTAGTCCGAAAGACCGGAAGAAGCCTTTAGTTAAGGGAAATGTCTTCGGTCTTTCCGACTTCCGGTCTTCCGGACTTTCCCACGAAAATATCTTGCGATAACTTTAATTTCACGATCAAAAGGCGTTCAAATACATTCAAAATGGAGGCAAGGGCAATATCTGAACATGAACTGGTAAAAATCTGCATGGCTGAGCTTGTAAAAAAGCCGGTTTTGCTGACTGTGGCAACCTCGTGCAGCGCGACCTTGAATTCTTATGCGAAAAAATTGAATCCGCTACCGCGTACTGATCAGTTTATCCACGATAAAACGCCTGCTGAACGAGCAGTTCTCCCGCCAGCCGCAAATCGCTACACTGAACGCCGTTTCTATGTTCCTGGGATACCAGCACTGGCAGGATTTTAAACTGAATAAAAACAACGAACCTGTTCACACCCGTATCAAATGCGACGACAAAAGAAGGAACTATTAATGCTACGGTTTTACAGCCAAAAGATTTTCCCTCAACCGCCTCCTGCTGTCAGCCGCTATTTTAATATTTGCCGCGATAGGACTATTCGCCCTTCTCCGTTTCCGGAAACACGGCACAGGTAATTTTGAAAAGGCGCAATTCGCCATCACTAAAACTAGCCGCAATGACCTGCCCAATACCGTTGTCTTCAATTATAACATTGATGAGGTAATGGCCGACAGCTTCTTTATCCAGCAATCATGGGATAAGAACCGCCGTGTAAAAATTGATAAACATAGTCATACCCTTACCGATATATATTATGAACCCGGTTATCATATTGCCAAACTCATCGCCACAACGAAGTGATCAAAACACTGGACGTGAGCATTCCTACCGATCGCTGGTTCTTTTATTCCAAAGAAAAAATACCACGCAGCATCCCAAAATATATTTCATCTACCGGTATAAAAGATGGCCGTATGCTACTCAGCCAGGAAGAATTAGTGAACAGCCAGGTGGATATTAAAAAAGAAAATGAATATCTCCAGGTTTATTTCCCTGCTGTAATTGAATACAGCAGCGACAACTTCAGTTTGCACTTCAGGATCAGGGTGCACCAACTGAATAATGCTTTTTGCCCTTACTTCATGGCAGAGATCTTTTGCCAGAAAAATTTTATGTACTTCACCAGTACACTCAAAGGTTGCGCCAGCGAGATAAGAGCCCAGTTTGGTGAGAATTATATGAGCGGAAAAACAAATGATCTTTCAACGCTTGGCGCTGAAGTAAAAGAATGGCAGGATGTAGTGGTAACTGTTACGAACAGGAAAGTGAATATCCGGATAAACAATACAGAAGTATTGTCTGCTGATTACCTTCAGCCTTCGGGACTGATCACCGGCCTTGGTTTTATATCCAATGGATTATGTGAAGTAGATTCCGTACACTTACAGACATTGGATGGAAAAGATATTTACACGAATGATTTTGATAATTAAATAACCTCATACTTTTACCCATGCGGCAGCTCCTTATTTTAACCCTGTTCCTGTTCAATTCCATTATCGCTATGACACAATCCAAAACAACCCCTGCACTGAACCATATTGCTTTTTATGTCGTTGACCTCAAGATCAGCACTTCTTTTTACCAGGATATCGTGGGGCTTGATACCATCCCCGAACCTTTTCATGATGGCCGCCATACCTGGTTCAGTATCGGGCCCAAAAGTCATCTGCACCTGATACAGGGCGCTAAAAGCAAAACGGAGCATGAAAAGAACACCCACCTGTGTTTTACTGTTCCATCAGTAGAAGCTTTTATCCCTGCTCTTAAAAAGAACAATGTGGAATACGAGAACTGGGCCGGCGAAAAGAATGCAGTGACCAACCGCGTAGATGGCGTAAAACAGATCTATTTCCGTGACCCCGACGGGTATTGGATTGAGATCAATGATGCGAAAGATTAAGCCGGGAAGACCGAAGTCTGCTGCGTAAATAATTGATAATTTCCGGAAATGAAAGTCCGGAAGCCGCTTACTAATGTTGTAGTGACCCTACCGCTCTAATACCCGTCTTCGGACTTTCTGACTTACCGTCTTTCGGACTTAGCTCCTTATCTTTGCATCCCTGAATCAAAAAAATGAAATTCTATAATCTCCTGATCAAATATCGCCCATGGATTGGTATTGTGCTGTTAGCCCTGGGTATTTATGTAAACTATGCCGGTAGTTTCTGGCCGGCCTTTCCCTTATACCTAGTTGGCGTGATATTAATTGCCGGCCATTTCTTCTTCGGTCCCCTGCGCCTGATACAGGAATACATGGAAAACGGCGATATGGACGGCGCTGAAAAAGTACTTGGCTCTATTAAATTTCCTAACCTGTTGTACAAACCGATCCGTTCCGTGTATTATACGCTGAAGGGAAATATCGCGATGATGAAACAGGATTTTGACGGCGCTGAAAAGAACATGAAGAAAGGCCTGGACCTGGGCATGCCGATGAAAGAAGCCGAAGGCGCCAGCATGCTGCAGATGGGAATGCTTCATATGCAGAAGAATGACCTGAAACAGGCAGAAAGTTATATCCGCGGAGCGATAAGAAAAGGATTACCCGATAAAGAAAATGAAGCGGCCGCTTACCTGCAGATGTGCAGCATCATGATGAATAAAAGAGAATTCCGCGCCGCCAAAGATTTCTTCCGCAAAGCCAAAGCACTAAAACCTACTACCTCGCAGATCGTTGACCAGATCAAACAGATAGAGAAGTATATTTCGCGGATGCCGGGGTAAGGAGTATGGAGAGAAGTCCGGAAGACGGAAAGTCCGGAAGTCCGAAAGACCTTTCCTATACCAGATGATCTCTTCTTGTGCGGAATCCTGCATTAATTATTATTTCTCTGCGGCTCTCCTTTTTCTCCGCGGTTCTCCTGTGACCTAAAAGTCCGGAAGACGGCAAGACCGGAAGTCCGAAAGACCTTTCCTATACCAGATGATCTCTTCTTGTGTGGAATCCTGCATTAATTATTATTTCTCTGCGGCTCTCCTTTTTCTCCGCGGTTCTCCTGTGATCTAAAAAGTCCGGAAGACCTTTTTTGATTATACCCGATAATTCTTTCACTCAGCTGAAATAGCTGGCGATCTCCCGATAAGCAAAAGAATAACCCAGATAACATACTCGTCTTCCGGACTTCCAGTCTTTCCGTCTTCCGGACCTCTCCCCTAATTCAACTTCTCAAAATGTACATCCAGCCTTTTAGCTTTCCTGTAATAATCCATGATCAGCACCTGTCCTTGTTTTCCAGGCAATACCGCCGTACGGCTGGCATCTGATTTGGTCTGAATTTTATCTGTCGTGATCTTTCCTTCATTGTAGGTAATAGAATTGAAGGTTCCGCCTTTATAGTTCTTCCCTCTTTCATAATCACTGTAACAAACAGTGAATGATGTATTGTCTTTATTAACCTGTGAATAAGAATAATCAAATTCGCCAAAAGTGTATTTTACCATTTTGCCCAGTAAAGGTCCGCTCACCGTTCCATAGCCATTGGGTAATTCCACACTATTAGAATTTTTATCATAGATCTTCGCTTCTTTTATATTGAAGTCCTTATCGAATTTCAAAAGGATCATATCCGTTACCTTGATCTTTATACTGGCAATACCACCGCGCCCGCCAGTTAAAATATTGGCAGCGATCCCCAGCCCGCTGGCTACTTTTTTATATCCTTCACCAATGGCGAAGACACTTCCGTCCGCCGTTTGTATAATATTATGAACAAACATATACCCGAAATCCGCAATCTTTCCTTTGGAACTCACATCTAAATATTTACCCATTTCCAAATCCCATGAACAATATTTTTCGCCGACTACTTTACCTTTTTCGTCTACCATGATAAAGGCAAATCCCAGTGATTTATCTTTTGCAACATTGCCATTTGGATCGTAATACTCACCGAAAATGACGGCTTTGCCGCTTACCACCGACATACTCGCGGGATAAAACCGGTATTTGGCATTATCAGTTGGGTTTTCAAATAATTGCCTTCCCGTTTCAAGGTCAAGACCAAGGAGATAAGAATCCGGCTTGCCATCAAACGCTCCGCCATATTTAAGCACTTCAAAATAAACTACACCATTATAAGTGCCCAGGTAATCTCCTATCAGTTTCTTACCACCTTCTGTCGGGGTGAACGTCCATTGTTTTCTTTTTTCCGAAGAAAAATAATCCACCTGGAATGTATAGTCCCTGTCCTCGCGGCTGGGCATATTGGAAATAAATCCCCTTCCCTCTATAGGATACAGCCCCTTATACGTTTGCTCTTCATCATCAACAGCGAGGTACGACATGGCTAAATATCTTTTTTCCTTCTTGGTCAGTTCCCTGTTATATACATGTTTCTTTTTACCATCGGCACCATATACCTGGTATTCAAATGTCCGGGCATCTTCATTATAAAATAAAAAGATCAGGTCAGTTCCGTTAAACGATGATTCCAGTATCGTTACATCTTTGGAATCCTGGAACTTGATATCCTTTAGCTTCTTCAGGTTATTGTCCGTTATCTGCAGTGTATATTCATTTGTTCTCTTATCTATCTTATCGCTTACATAAAAGAAATAATATCCTTTTACCTCTGTTCCTTCTTTGATAGCATCCGAGTTGCGAAGCGCTACCTTTTGAACATTCTCAATGGTAAGCTTCTGGGCCTGCACGCAAAGTGTGGTCAATGCGATAAGACCTGCTGCCAATACACGTTGTTTCATTATAATGGTGTTTGTTTTTAAGTGATTACTGATCCTTCGATTTTTTTGCTTTGATAAGTTCTTTGTCAAACCCCGGAAAGTCTTTCATTACCGCAGCATGCTCATTACAAAAAGCATAATTGAGGCCGGCCATCTCATCCAGCCGGATACGTTCCAGCATCCGGAGCAAAAGATTATAATCTTCCGGAAATGATTTACTCTCGGTATCTACTGCCGTTCCGAGTTTATGGTTCTTTTGTTTATCAAACAGGTCATTCAGGCAACGGGCAATGGAATAAACAGCTATATCCTTATTTTCTTCCGCCTGCAGTAATAGTAAACTATAATACAAATTGCGGCTTAAGTTTTTAGCCCGGTAGCATTCTTCTGTTATTTCAAGAAAAAGATCTTTTTTCAGCTGGCTGAACAGGTTTTCATTTACCATAAATTTCTTTCCTCCTGTTGCCGCATTGATAGAATCGGCAAGCAGGGCAATACGTTTGGTACAATCAGGATGTGTCTTTAATGAATCCTTTTCCTGTGCAGTGAAAGAACTGTTATCATTTACCTGTGCGAAAATGGCTGATTCCTTTTCTATCCATTTTTTTCTGAAAGGATATTCCTTTGTATTGAAAACCTGTGCCAGGTTCAGCGGCTTATATACCGATGTATCATCTATCCTGTCAAGCATTTCCAGTGCCGACCGGATAGCGCCTATATCATACCCTGTTCTTTTAAGAAATAAATACGCCTGTTTATCAGCGGCCGCTTCAGACTCACGGCTATGCCTGTGACTGCCAAACGCTGTTGATTTGGCAAACGCTTCAAGCTGTCCACCTGCTCCATACGTTGTTTTAGCTATTCTTTTCAGTTCGGCCTGGTAAGCGTCGCTGTTGATCGTCTCTACATACTTTTTTATTTTTTCAGGTGTATGCCCCAGGTAATAATGTGCCAGCTCATGACAGATGATAAATGCCAGTTCAGCTTCACTACTCATAAAAATAAATAAGCCGGCATTGATTGCCACAGAGCCATCTCCCATACTTACCGCATTTGGCCACCAGTCACGGGTAAACACAATACGTGCGTCTGTGCCTTTCAGCTCGGGATTGACGCTTATAATGTTTTGAACAACTGACTGCAGGTAATTATATATCCCGGGCGAGGTAACGGCACGGCTGCTCTTCCAAAATCCTCCTATCTCTTTGAACTGATCATCATAAATCGCTTTATAATCCTTCGCATACTCTTTACCAACAGAAGCCAACAATAGCTCCTTCTTTTTAATGGTTTGATCGTAATAATTTTTACGCAATACCGTATCATCCTGCTGAAAAGAATATACAGGCTGTAATTGCGCTATCACAGGTAAATGAATAACGCATAGAAGAAGGCAAAGAATAAGGTTCGCTCTCACTGTTCTCATGGCTAATAAGGTGGCGGCCGGGGGTGGCCGGGCCAAATATATAAAAGCTATGGATCAGTTCAAACTCCGTAATGTTAAGTATAGTCACCGGCTGACTATCTTACCCGGAAATGTTTATTATTGAAGGGAAAATTACCCAAAAGGCCTTTCAATTGCAGCCTTATCCCGCACAAATGCATCTAATGTAATATCTTACAGCTTTGTATTCAAATAATTAACCTGTGCATCATCAATTTGCCATATGAAAAGAATATTGCTTTCATTCCTGGGTTTCTTATTGTCTGTTTTTGCTTTTAGCCAGCAAACCGCATTGATCCCCAGGCCGGTTACTGAAGTAATGGGAACAGGAAGTTTCCTCTTGCCTTCGCAGCTGACCATCAACATTCCCGTTAATGCAGATATAAAGAAGATAGCCGACCGGTTTGCTACCCGGCTTTCATTGGCTACCGGTTACAACGTACAGGTAAAAGAAGGAACTACCGCCGCCCCTGCATCCATTTCATTTTCCCTGTCTGCTGATAAAAGCATACCCAAAGAAGGATATAAATTACAGGTAACTGCTAACGGCGTTTCACTAACTGCTGCCGAGCCCGCCGGTATATTTTATGGCGTACAAACATTGCTGCAATTATTACCCGCAGCCATTGTAAGCAAATCGCCCATAAAAAAAGAGGCATGGAATATTCCTGCTGTTACTATCGAAGACCACCCGCGTTTTGGATGGAGAGGACTGATGCTGGATGTAGCCCGCCACTTCTTTACCAAAGAACAGGTGAAAGAATATATTGATGAAATGGTGAAATATAAATTCAACCTCCTCCATTTACATTTAACAGACGACCAGGGCTGGCGGATTGAAATAAAAAGTTTACCCAAACTAACCGAAGTGGGCGCCTGGAGAGTGGAGAAGACCGGCACCTTTGGAAGGTTCTCTGCGCCTGCAGCCAATGAACCCCGCAACTACGGCGGCTTTTATACCCAGGAAGATATCAAAGAGATCGTACAATATGCAAAGGATCGTTTCATTAATATTTTACCGGAGATAGATATACCCGGGCATAGTATGGCGGCTATTGCTTCCTATCCTGAATTAACCTGCACACCCGGTACCTATGCCGTTAACTCAGGCGAGCAATTAATGGTTTGGCCTGGTGGTGGCGGGCATTTTTATGGCCTGCTGGATAATTCACTTTGCCCTGCTAATGAAAAAGTATATGAATTCATTGATAAAGTATTTACAGAACTGGCGCAATTATTTCCCTTTGAATATATACATATGGGTGGTGATGAAACAGCCCGTAACTTCTGGGAAAAAAGTGACCTGATCAAAGACCTGATGAAAAAAGAAAAATTAAAAGACCTGAATGAAGTACAAAGCTATTTTGTAAAACGAATTGAGAAGATCATCAACTCCAAAGGAAAGAAACTGATCGGCTGGGATGAGATACTGGATGGCGGTCTTGCGCCCAATGCAGCCGTTATGAGCTGGAGAGGAATGAAAGGCGGTATCGAAGCGGCCAAACAGGGACATGAAGTAGTGATGAGCCCGACTGATTTCGCTTATATAGATTATATGCAGGGCGATGCGATCCTCGAACCCCCTGTATATGCTACCCTTCGTTTAAAAAAAGCATACCAGTTTGAACCGGTACCTGAAGGTGTAAATGCTGCCCTGATTAAAGGTGGGCAAGCTAATCTCTGGACGGAACAGGTATATAATACACGCCATTTACAATACATGACATGGCCAAGAGGATTTGCCATAGCTGAAGCTTTATGGTCGCCAAAAGAAAAAAGGGACTGGAACAATTTCGCCTCCAGGGTAGAAAAACAGTTTGAAAGACTGGACGCCGCGCAGGTAAAATATGCACCCAGTATGTACGATCCCATTTTTGAAATAAGTAAAAAAGATACCGCTGCTATTATGGTGAAACTAAGTACGGAAATAGACGGTCTTTCTATTCATTACAGTTTTGACAATTCATTTCCTGACCAGTTTTACCCGGCTTATTCTGAACCATTAACCGTACCCAAAGATGCGGCGGCCATAAAACTGATCACCTGCAGGAATAACAAGCCAATAGGAAGAATGATCGTAATGCCTATAGCGGAATTGAGAAAGAGGGCTGGAATAAAATAACATGCGTTAATTGATCTGCACCTGTAGCTCCTGCCCTGCAGGCCATTTGCCGAATATTTCTTCTATACGAGTGAAGCGGTATTTGAATATACCTTTTAATTGTTCTCTGACAAAGATGGCATTGGCAAGTTTACCCAATACCCAGAGCGGGTTTTTATAATTAACGATATCGGTCATCTCCGTTCCTCCTTCTATCGCTTTGAAATGATGCTGGTGATGCCACATGCGGTAAGGGCCATACCGTTGTTCATCAACAAAAAACTGCTGCTGCACCACATGGGTGATCTCCGTCATCCAGTAAACAGGTATCCCTAAAACGGGCTTTAATGTATACTCGATGATCTGCCCGGCATAGATAGCCGCTCCATGATGTTGCGAAAGCACCCGGAATTTCATGTGTTCCGGCGTGATCGCCTGTAAATTTGCATGATCGGAAAAAAAATTCCATACCTGCTCCGGCGAAGCGGGTATGCGCTGAACAGTCCTGATCGTATGAGAAGCCATAAACAGACCGATTGTTTTTTAGATTAACTTGTCAGTATAACTGGCAGTACATTAAAAAAGCTGACACACTATGTCATTCAATAAAGATAGATCAGAAAAAAAATTTAAAGAAGAATATAATAAACTCAATGAGCAGCAGCGGAAAGCTGTGGATACCATTGAAGGCCCGGTGATGGTGATCGCGGGACCGGGTACTGGTAAAACACAGATACTGGCCAGCCGTATTGGTAAAATATTACTGGAGACAGATGCCCTGCCGCAAAATATCCTTTGCCTTACCTATACTGATGCAGGCGTGGTCGCCATGCGCAAAAGGTTACTGGGATTTATCGGCAGCGATGCCTATAAGTAAACATTCACACTTTTCATTCATTCTGCAACCTGGTGATACAGGAGAATATCCGCTACTTCAACAAAAAGAACTGGAAGCGCTGAGCGATCTCGAAAGAGTGGAATACCTGAAACAACTGATAGATGGTTTTACAAAAGATAACCCGCTAAAAAGGTATAAAGGAGAAATTTATTATGACCTGCATAACCTGGCCGGTTTATTTTCCGCTATCAAACGGGAAGGATGGGAGAAGAATGGCTGGTAAACCAGGTTGATGATTACACTCTCAATATCATTCCCGAAACAGACGGGTTTTATAACAAACGCGAAAAGGCCAAAGGCAATCATGTATTGACACAAAAAGGCAAGGACGAAACAGAGCGGATGGAAAAACTGACAGCCGCTATCCGCTCATTCGAAACATACCAGCAGATACTTCATGATAATCACCGCTATGATTTTGACGACATGATCAACTGGGTGATCAATATTTTTCAAACACATGAAGAAGTGCTATTGAATTACCAGGAACAGTTTCAGTATATACTCGTGGATGAATACCAGGATACCAGCGGCTCACAGAATAAGGTCGTAGAGCTGCTGATCAGTTACTGGCAGGAAGAAAGCCCGAATATCTTTGTAGTGGGTGATGATGACCAGAGTATCTACCGCTTCCAGGGAGCCAACCTGAAGAATATGATGAACCTGGCGGATAAGTACGGGAAAGACCTGGTAAAAGTAGTACTCACGCAAAACTACCGTAGTGTACAGCCTATACTTGACGGCGCTAAAGCACTCATCGAAAACAATGAGCAACGCCTGGTCAGACAGTATAAAGATCTAAGTAAAGACCTGGTCGCCGCCAATGAAAAACTAAAAGCACTCACCATTCCGCCAGTTATCCGCATATACGAAAACGAGTTTGCAGAAAATGCCCATGTATCCTTATCCATCAAACAACTGGTTGAGCAGGGCGTACAACCGGGCCATATCGCTGTTATATACCGCGAGCATAAATTCGGTGACGAACTGATGAAGTTTCTCCAGCTGCAGCAGGTACCGTTTTATGTAAAACGTTCCGTCAATTTGCTGAATGATACTTTTATCAACCAGGTACTGAATATCATGCGGTATACAGTCGCTGAACTGGATAATGAACTCAGCGGCGAACCCTTACTATTTGAAATACTGCATTATTCTTTCTTCCGGATCAAACCTTTTAAATAGCTGTGATCAGCAATGAGATCGCTGCCATAAGAAACAAAACGGGGATAGAAAATTCGCTGAGAGGTTATTTGCAAAAAGCCGCGAAAGAAAGCAGTGGCACTTTGTTTTCAGCATCCGAACAAACAGATGAACTGATCAAAGTAAGCCACCTGATCGAAGGGCTGCAAAAAGAAGTATACAATAAAAGCACGCAGCATTGGTTTGAGTACATGATAATGAAAGCGGCATTCTGGCCTATATCATGGAGCAGGATGATAAAGCCTGGCTGATGAATAAACTTACCTGTCTTTTTGATTATATAAAAGACAGCACCCATCGCAAACCAGCTCTTTCCCCTGAAAGACCTGGTGAACCAAATTGACCTCCTGTCAGAAAACGGTTTGCCTTTACCGTTGGTACAAACAACAGGGACGGAAACCGGCGTCAACCTGCTTACTTCTCATGGCAGTAAGGGACTTGAATATGAATACGTGTTTATTGTCGGCGCCAGGAATGATGTATGGGAAGGTAAACGTAAACGAATCGTGGCTTTAAATTACCGCCGAATGTATTTGAACAGGAAACAGAATCAGAAACCACGGAAGAACTACGCCGGTTATTTTTTGTATCCATCACCAGGGCCGAAAAATATCTTTTCATTTCTTACCCGCAGATGAAAAATGACGGCAAATTGCTCGAACCTTCGCAATTCGTAGAAGAGATACGCCAGCCTCTTGATATAAAACCAGTAACCATCCGGTTGAATGATGATGAAAAAACCCGGTTCGCTTCACTTCGTTTCGGCATTATACAGAAACCGGTACTCGAGCAGGTTGAAAAAGATTATATCAGCCGGTTGCTGCAGAATTTTGCCATGAACCGTAACTGCTTTGAACAACTACCTCGATTGCCCGCTGAAGTTTTATTACAGCAGCCTGATCCGGGTGCCATCGGCTAAAAGCGAGGCAGCGCAATTTGGTACGGCGGTACACGAAGCGCTGAGTGATTTTTTGAATCACATGATGAACAATAATAAAATCTATCCGGGTAAAACGTTTCTCATCCAGCGGTTTTTATTTCATATCAATAACGGGCGTGAAGTGTTTACAAAAGAAAGCCTGCACCGTTTTATGAACATGGTGAAACGTTTTAAGCAAGTACTTCGATAAATATTATATTCCTGCGCCGGAAGGAGATTTTATCCTGACAGAATACCCGCTGACAAAAGTAGTGGTCAATGACATTCCATTAAAGGGGTTACGGATAAGATACAGTTCTGGAAGAACGATATTGTGATCACCGATTACAAGACCGGCAGTTTTAATAAAGCAAAAACAAGAGGCGAATTTGATCTGCCCGGCAGTGAGAAAAAACCGGACGGAGGTAACTACTGGCGGCAGGCTGTTTTTATAAAATACTTGTAGATAACCTGCCTGGCAAGAACTGGAAGGTACTGCATACACAATTTGATTTTGTAGAACCTAATGCCAAAGAACGAATTTGATATGCAGACACTGGCCATCACCGGTGAAGAAGTGGAGCAGGTAAAAAAACAGATCGTTTCTACCTGGAATAAGATACAACAACACGATTTTTATACCGGCTGCGGCAAACCGGATTGCGAATGGTGCAATTTTGCCAAAAACAATAAGATATATTCTTCCCTGATCGAAAAAGACAGTGAGCCGGAAGAAGTGGAAGCGCCTGCTGATTTGTAAATTCTGTTAAAATCTGCTGCGATATGTATTATTAAGAATGTGCCCGCAGGCAAATACCCGAAACAACCTAAGTTTGCAGCCTGTATATGAATAAAAGGACCCTTATATCATTGGCTGCCTTTATTGCACTCGCCTTTATCAGTGTTATCAGCGGGCCCGGCTGTGCCAATATCATTCCACCCGAAGGTGGGTTCAAAGATACCTTGCCGCCTGTGATAACGAAATCTGCTCCACGCGATTCTACCCGCAACTTTACAGGCAATAAGATCAGTTTTTCATTTGATGAATATATAGTGGTAGATAATTTCCAGCAGAATGTTCTTGTATCGCCGGTTCCCAGGATCGCACCCACGGCTACGTTTAAACTGAACACACTGTCGGTAAGACTAAGAGATACGCTTGAGCCTAATACTACCTACTCTATTGATTTCGGAGAGGCTATCAAAGACGTGAACGAGGGAAATGTCTTCAGGAACTTTACATACGTTTTCGCTACAGGCCCTACCATTGATTCACTTATTTTCAGGGGTAATGTAATATTGGCTGAATCCGGAAAAATAGATACTACCCTTGTTGTACTATTACACCGGAGCGCTGAAGATTCGGTAGTGATAAAAGAAAAGCCCCGCTATATGGCCAAACTGGATGGCAAAGGCAATTTTGTTTTCCAGCATCTTCCTCCCGGTACTTTTTATGTATACGCGCTGAAAGATGATTCAAGATCCCTTCGTTACCTGAGTACAAAACAGCTATTTGCTTTTGCCGATTCTCCCGTCGTTGTACAGCAAAATACTCCCCGTAAAACATTATATGCATACGAGGCTGTCAAGGCAGTACCGGCAACTACAGGTTCGGGTTCAGGCAGTGCGCAGGACAAACGCCTGAAATACCAGACCACCATTACCGCTAACAAACAGGACCTGATGAAAAAGTTCAGTTTCCTGTTTGAAAGACCTTTACGGCAGTTTGATTCAACAAAGATCTATTTCGTCACCGATACATTATATACGCCGGTTACCGGGTATAGCTGGTCAATGGATACCACGAAGAAAAAAGTAACCCTGAACTATGCCTGGCAGGAAAATACTTTATACCATTTGATTCTTGAAAAAGATTTTGCCACCGATACGCTTGGCCAGAAAATATTAAGAAAGGATACTCTTTCTTTCCTCACCATGAAGAATGCCGACTACGGTCAACTGGCTATCCGGTTCCGTAATCTCGACCTGTCTAAAAACCCGGTACTGCAGTTCATACAATCCGAGACCGTGGTTAGCTCATTCCCTCTGACCACCGCCAATTTTTCACAACCTCTTTTTTTACCGGGAGAATATGAGCTCCGCATTCTCAATGATATTAACAGGAATGGCATCTGGGATCCCGGTGAATTTTTCGGTAAACATAAACAGCCGGAAATAGCCAAACCGATCGAACGCCGTATCAATGTAAAGACGAATTGGGAGAACCAGATGGAGATTGCGTTATAGGGAAAAGTCGGGAAGACGGTAAGACCGCTGCGTAGGTATTCGGACCAGTCCGCTAATGAAAGTCCGAAAGACGCTCACTAAAACTGTAATGATACTACTCCATTAGTGAGCGTCTTTCGGACTTTCATTATATAATACTGTCAATTATCTACGCAGCGGACTTTCCGACTTTCGGTCTTCCCGACTAATACTATCTTTGCCCCATGCAATTCTCCTCAGCTTTATTGGAAAATGCGGTTAACGAATTTGCCAAACTTCCCGGTATCGGTAAAAAGACAGCTTTGCGGCTGGTGCTTCATTTGCTCAGGCAAAATACCCCGGAGGTGCAGCATTTCAGTGAAGTAATTGCCCGGATGCGGAACGAGATAAAGTTTTGCCAGCGCTGTTTCAATGTGGCCGATGCAGATATCTGTTCTGTCTGCGCCAACAGTATGCGTAAACAGGAGGTCATCTGCGTAGTAGAGAATATCCGTGATGTAATCGCTATCGAAAGCACCCAGCAATACAATGGCACTTATCATGTACTGGGCGGCGTTATTTCGCCTTTGGATGGCATCGGCCCCGATCAGCTGAATATTGAATCGCTGGTAAACCGTATCCGTAAAGAAGATACGGAAGAACTCATTTTCGCCCTTAATCCCACTATACAGGGCGATACCACTATTTATTATATCCAAAAGAAACTACAGCCCGTAAGCCTGCGTATCACTACTATAGCCCGCGGCATTGCTTTTGGCGGCGAACTTGAATATGCCGATGAAATGACCCTGGCAAGAAGCCTGCAGAACAGGCTGCCGGTTGAGAGTTATGTAACTAAGTAGTCGGAAAAGACGGAAAGACCGGGGTCCGCTGCGTAAATAATTGAAAGTATTCTATAATGAAAGTCCGGAAGAAGCTCATTATAGCTGTAATGATACTATTGCATTAGTGAGCGTCTTCCGGACTTTCGTCAGCAGACTGTCTCAACTATTTACGCAGCAGACCTCGGACTTCCCGACTTTCTTTGTAGCTTTGCCTCCACAGGCGGATTTGTTTATTGTTCGGCCTGCAAAAACTGAACTAATAAACGTCAACGAAACTCCACTTAAGGTTTCCCAACGTTTATATAGTTCGATTGTTATAATGATGTAACGGATTTACCTGCCGGGCATTTATCAGCAGCAGCGGTAATTCTGTTCAGCTTTAGCTCCTGGCTAACGGCTAAAAACTATTAATATGGACATCAGAAAAGAACTGGAAAAACGCATCCTCATTATTGATGGCGCAATGGGTACTATGATCCAGCGGCACAAGCCTACGGAAACTACCTATCGCGGAGAACGTTTCAAAAACTGGCACCTTGATGTTAAGAATAACAGTGATATCCTTAACCTTACCCAGCCGCAGATCATTGAAGGCATTCACCGCGAATACCTGGAAGCCGGCGCTGATATCATTGAAACAAATACGTTTGCTGCTACCGTTATTGCGCAAGCGGATTTTGAACTGGAAGCTTATGCTTACGAGATGAATGTGGAAGGTGCAAAGATCGCAAGACGGGCTGCCGATGATTATACAGCGAAAAATCCTTTAAAGCCCCGCTTTGTAGCAGGCGCTATCGGGCCATTGAATAAAACATTGTCCTTATCTCCTGATGTAAACAACCCCGGCTATCGGGCCGTTACATTCGATGAAGTAGTAGCTGCTTATTACGAACAGGTAAAAGGATTGGTAGAAGGCGGGGTAGATACCTTATTAATTGAAACCATTTTTGATACATTAAATGCAAAGGCCGCAATATTTGCTATCAAGAAATACTTCCGTGATACGAAGAAG
Organism: Bacteroidota bacterium; assembly: GCA_037200265.1. Classification (GTDB taxonomy): domain Bacteria; phylum Bacteroidota; class Bacteroidia; order Chitinophagales; family Chitinophagaceae; genus VBAT01. The sequence goes on along the minus strand of JBBCIL010000027.1, from coordinate 7,173 downwards.
GAACTTACTCCTGTGATGATCAGCGGAACGATCACCGATGCTTCGGGCAGAACCTTAAGCGGCCAGACCCTGGAAGCATTCTATACATCAGTTATGCATGCCAAACCATTGAGCGTGGGACTGAACTGTGCATTAGGCGCTAAGGAAATGCGTCCGCATATTGAAGAGCTGTCGCAGATAGCCAGTTGCTATGTCTCCGCTTATCCGAATGCCGGTCTTCCGAATGCAATGGGAGAATACGATGAAAGACCTGAGGATACCGGTCATTATCTCGAAGACTGGGCTAAAGAAGGATTTGTGAATATCGTTGGCGGCTGCTGCGGTACTACACCCGATCATATCAAACATATTGCAGATCATGTAAAAAACATTCAGCCAAGGAAATTACCCCTGGTAGAAAAAGAACTTGTATGACATTTGCACAGACCTTATTAGTAATAGCTATACTTATTCTTATTGTAAACAACTTCTCGTTTATCAGGAAGCTGTTTGTAAAAAAGCCTTCATAAATGCAGGAACCCACCGTTATTAAACCTTACTTACGCCTTTCGGGATTAGAACCGCTTGTAGTAAGACCTGAAACAAATTTTATCAACGTCGGCGAACGTACCAATGTAACAGGTTCTAAAAAATTCGCCCGGCTTATCAAAGAAAACAAATATGAAGAAGCCTTAAGCGTGGCCCGCCAACAGGTAGAAAACGGAGCACAGATACTGGATGTGAATATGGATGACGCTTTGCTGGAAGGTGTGCAGGCAATGACCACATTCCTGAATCTTGTACAAAGCGAACCGGATATCGCGAAGATCCCGATCATGATAGACAGTTCAAAATTCGAGATCATCGAAGCCGGACTGAAATGTGTACAGGGTAAGTGTATCGTGAACTCTATCTCCATGAAAGAAGGGGAAGCAAAGTTTATTGAACAGGCGATCATTTGCCAGAGTTATGGCGCTTCTGTTATTGTCATGGCCTTTGATGAAGATGGCCAGGCTGATACTAAACAGCGTAAAGTAGATATATGCCACCGGGCGTATAAGATACTAACGGAACAGGTGGGTTACGATCCGCAGGATATCATTTTTGACCCCAATATCTTTGCCATTGCTACGGGCCTGGAAGAACATAATAATTATGGCGTTGACTTCATTGAAGCGACAAGAGAAATAAAAGAATTGATGCCGCTAACAAAAATAAGCGGTGGCGTCAGCAATCTTTCCTTTGCATTCCGTGGCAATGACCATGTACGCGAAGCGATGAACAGCGTGTTCCTTTTTTACGCCATCAAAGCAGGCATGGATATGGGGATCGTTAATGCAGGACAACTGGTAGTGTATGATGAGATAGAGCCGACCCTGCGTGAAATGTGCGAAGATGTGATACTTAATCATAATAATGACAACAACGAAGCGACAGAAAAAATGATCGCTTTTGCTGAAACAGTAAAAGCCAAAGGCAAGGAAATTGTAAAAGACGAGGCCTGGAGAAATTCATCAGTGGAAGAAAGATTGAAACACTCGCTGGTTAACGGGATCACCGATTATATTGACAATGATACGGAAGAAGCCAGGCAAAAATACCCCAAACCACTGGATGTGATCGAAGGCCCGCTGATGGATGGTATGAATGTGGTCGGGGACTTATTCGGCTCAGGCAAAATGTTTTTACCACAGGTAGTAAAGAGTGCCAGGGTGATGAAAAAATCGGTAGCCATACTTACTCCTTATATAGAAGCGGAAAAAGAGTTGCGCAGGCAGGCCCATCTTGCCGCAGGCACGGTGAATGAAGAAGGTGCGGGTGCAGCAAAAATTCTACTGGCAACAGTCAAAGGAGATGTACATGATATAGGTAAGAATATCGTAGGCGTAGTACTGGGTTGCAATGGCTATGATATAGTTGACCTGGGCGTAATGGTGCCTACGGATAAAATACTGGATACCGCGATAAAAGAAAAAGCAGATATCATTGGTTTGAGCGGATTGATCACGCCGTCACTCGACGAAATGGTGCATGTGGCGCATGAGATGAAACGCCGCGGAATGAAACAACCGCTACTGATCGGCGGCGCTACTACATCACGTATGCATACCGCTGTAAAGATCGCCCCGCAATATGATAATGGGGTGGTGCACGTGCTGGATGCTTCACGGAGTGTAACGGTGGCCGGCTCGTTGCTCAATGCAGACCAAAAACCTGAGTTGTTAAGCTCTATCAAAACTGAGTATACCAAACTGGCCATTGATTTTGCCAATAAGAAAACGGTTAAGGAGTATCTCTCATTCAAAGCAGCGCAGGCAAATAAAGTAAAGATCAACTGGGATAATTATATACCGCCGGTTCCCACGTTTACCGGAACAAAAATTTTCAAAGACCATGATCTCGCTGAGATCAGGAAATATATTGACTGGCAGCCTTTCTTCATTGCCTGGGAAATGCATGGCAAATTCCCGCAGATATTAAGCGATACGGTGATCGGTACGGAAGCAACGAAGTTGTATAACGATGCCAATGGCCTGTTAGATAAACTGGTGTCGGAAAAATGGCTTTCGGCAAGGGGCGTGATCGGTTTCTGGGAAGCGAATACTGTTGCGGCGGATACTATTGTTGTCAGAGGTCTGAAATCTGAAGTCAGATTGGAGTCTTTACGTCAGCAGATAAAAAAAGCGGCTGGTCAACCTAATTTAAGTCTTGCTGACTTTATTAAACCTGTTCAAATAACGGAGTCTTCGGAAGTCTCCCCCACCGGTGGAGATGCAGAGGGGACTGATCATATCGGCGCTTTCTCAGTAACGATAGAAGGCATCGAACCGCATATCAAAAAGTTTGAAGCAGCTTTCGATGATTATAATAAGATCATGCTGCAGGCGTTGGCTGATCGGTTAGCCGAAGCTTTTGCTGAATTACTGCACCAGAAAACAAGAAAGGAATACTGGGGCTATGTAAAAGAAGAGAATTTAAGCAATGAAGAACTGATCAAAGAAAGTTATGTAGGTATTCGCCCGGCGCCCGGTTATCCCGCTTGTCCTGACCATACAGAGAAATATAAATTGTTTGACCTCTTAGGTGGTAAAGAAAGCACCGGCATCACACTGACCGAATCTTTGGCCATGTATCCCGCTTCTTCCGTCTGCGGCTGGTATTTCAGTCATCCGCAAAGCCAGTATTTCGGTGTAGGAAAGATCCAGCAAGATCAGCTGGAAGATTATATTGAGCGAAAAGGAATGGGCAAGGATGAAATGACGAGGTGGTTGAGGCCTATTTTGGAGTAATCACATTTAAAAAATGTAAATTTGCAAAACTCTATTTAAATGGCTAATGAGCATTTGTCTGAACTTGAAATTTCTGGCTTTAAGAAATTCGAAAATCTTACAGTAGATAAAATTGGCCTCTTCAATTTAATAATTGGTGATAATAATGTTGGAAAAACCTCTTTATTGGAAGCTCTTTTAATTCACCCAAATAAAGATAAATCTCTGGAGTCACTAGCTAATATTATTTATCATGTCAGGAAATTCAAATATCTTAATGGCTTCTTTTTAAGCCATTTTTTCTCAGATACTGATAACGTTTTCCCCCAAAAAATGTTTTTCAAGCAGATAAAAGCAGATAAAAGTTTCTACTCTATAAAATATGAAAAAACAAATACTACTACCTATTCGGTAATTGCTAGGAAAGATATTGATGTTACAGACACTAAAACAATTGATCCTATTCAATACTCAAATGCTGTCGAAGGACAAGATATTAGCCTTAACGTTCCGTTTATTCCTTTTGGATCATTATATAGCCATGAATTAACGCAACAGTATTCTAACAATATTCAACTTTTTGTAGATAAAAAAGAAAAATTGCTAGAGTCATTATCACATATAATTAAAAATATAAAAAATATAGAAGTAAACGCAAGCTATTCCAATTCTCCAATGCTACTTATTTCTGAATCAGGGAAAAACAAATTATCCCCTTTAGCCACTTATGGAGATGGATCTGTGAAATTATTTAGAATATTATTATCATTATTTTCAAACGATCATTATAATAGATTGATGATTGATGAACTAGACGCCGGAGTACATTATAGTCGACTTAAAGATTTTATAAAATCTCTGTTGATTATTGCAAAAGAACAAAAAAAACAAATTTTTGCTACTTCCCATTCAAAAGAATGTATCGAGGCATATACTTTAGCTCTTAGAGAGATCGGGTATGAATCGGATGCAAGAATTATAAAGCTAGCAGAGACTAAAAGTGGTATTAAATCATATACAATGCTTTTCGAGGAGTTCGAAAAAGCGTTAATAGCAGAAAGTGAAATACGTTGATCAAGACTATGCAAGGTTTTAGAATTTTTACAGAAAGTAAAGCTGATATTAAATTTCTAAAAGATTATATCGAAGAAATCTTTGGAAATACTTTATCAGATGCCTATTTTGACCCATTAGGGTCATGGTCTGGTTATAAAACAGGAGGAAATCTTATTGCCTCAATTAGACAGAATCATGATGATAAAAAAATTCCGATTTTAATCCTCGATGCTGATTCAGATTTTAAAAGTCGTGAAAAAGAAGTTATTCAGGATTTTAAAAGTTATGAAATACCGGCTAAGCTATTCCTTTTTCCAAATCACTCGGCAAATGGTAATCTTGAAACACTCCTTTCCGAAATAGCCATTAATAGAAAAATAATGAATTGTTTTTTGGAATACGAAACCTGCGTTGCTGGGCATCCTAAACCTTTAAACGACTCAAGAATCTATTCTTATCTTGATATGCTGCTCTTTCCGAATCCAAAAGATAATAATGGAAAAGATTTGAGAAAAGAAGAATTCAGAAACTACAGAAATGCAGAGCATTGGAATCTCAAGCATGAATATTTGAATCCATTATCACAATTTCTACAACCCTTTCTACAATAAGGATGTAACTTCCCTTTTATCTTTATAAATAAAAAAACCTTACCATTTCTGGAAATAGCAACGGGCAAGCCCTTACGAAAAGCCCTGCGCCTGGTCGCTGTTGCTGCAGTTCTGACAGCAGCTCTGAAAGAGGAAAGATGTTTGGTTGACCCAGTTTTCATTTCCCTAAGTTATAGCTATTAAGCTTATTTGCAAAGCCATTATAATGACTTATCAACGAAGAATTGAGAAAAAATGGCAGGATGGTTGAGGGCCGTTTTGGAATGATCTCATCTTACCTGTATCACCTGCGTTTTTGTCCATGCATCATGCCAGGGCTTATCACCAAAACCACTGAAAGCCTCAAATGGCACCAGGCGGCAAAGCGATCTCAGTAATGCATCTTTGAAAGTAAGTTCTCCTCCATCCTCACGGATAGCTTTTGTACCGGTGATCAGTTTACCTAATGTATATCCTTTGAAAGCCTTTTCACAAATTGTGTAATACACCAGGTAATTAAAAATTGCAATGGCATATCCTAAAACAAACAGGTCCCATGTACTCTGATCGTAAATGATCTTTTGAGCATACTCGGGGAAAAAAGTACCAATAAGGTATCCAACAGCCGATCCTGTAAGATAACTAAGCCCATACTGCATGAGAATGTTATCAATCAACCAGTTTACAAAACGCTGACCGGTGGCAGCCACTTTATATTGTATATGGTCTTCAAAAAGACCTTCCTGAACGGGCTTATTTTCCTGCTCCATAAATAAGTGTGTTTTGCTAAAATATTCTTTTTATAACAAATCCAATGAGCGTAATTCCTGCCTGAGTTGATCGGGGTTTTGAAAATGTATACTCTTTATTCCCAATGCTTCCGCCGCTTTCACATTCCGCAGGCTATCATCAATAAATAATGCTTCCGAAGGTTTGACGTGATAACGGTCCAGTAATTTCTGGTAAAATGCAGGAAAAGGCTTTCTCAGCTTCTCTTCACCGCTCACTACCCTGCCGTCAAACCAGTGCATGAAATTATAACGGACCAGTGCAATATCAAAAAGCCCCGCCTGCCAGTTGGTCAAGGCATATATCTTATACTTGCCGCTGTCTTTTAGCTGGCGGAAAATCTCTACCGAACCTTTAATAGGCCCTCTGAGCATCTCTGTCCAGCGGCCATAAAAATCACGGATCGGTTGTTCCCAGTCGGGATATTGTTTGATCAGTTCCTCTGTCGCTTCTACAATTGATCTTCCTTCGTCCTGCTGTTCGTTCCAGTCAGGCGTGCAGATGTTTTCAAAAAAATAATTCCGCCTTTCTTCCGAATCAAAATAATCACGATAGACATGCATCGGGTTCCAGTCAACCAATACATTGCCCAGGTCGAAAATAATTGTATTAACAGCCATTCTATTTATATCTCAGTTTTAAATAAATCATCGTGGATGACATGGCAAGCAGGATCGAATTCGTCAGGATAATAACCCAGTTGTTCAATAATATGCCATACCATATCCACAGTATTTCATTGGCCACTGCAATAACAAACATCATCAGGGAAATATCCTTTGCAGATCTTTCTTTCCATGTTTTGATCACCTGTGGTAAAAAAGTAAGAGTGGTGATGGCGCCGGCTACATAGCCGAGTATTTCAGGAAACTCCATTATTTATACTTTTTGAGCTGCTTTGCTTCATCAGCAGTTGCAGGCATCAAACTTACGGCAGTTCCGCCACCCGGCGCTAATTTTAATCTCAGTTTTGTTTTATTATCAACAATGAATTTTTCTATTACATACTCTTCCGGGTTACTCTTCCAGTCGGTTTTATCGCCATCACGGTAAATAGTAGCTACATATTTTTTGTCCGCATCCAGGAAACCGAGGCCGGGAGTAAAATTCCGTGCGTTCTCATCGGTGATCGCCCCCATGAACCAGTTATCTTTCGCTTTTGCCTTACGGGCAATAATGATATAATCACCCGGCTCTGCATCCAGTACCTTACTATCATCCCAGTCAACGGCTACATCTTTGATGAATTGAAATGCATCCATCCTGGCTTCGTAATTTTCCGGCAGATCAGCAGCCATCTGCAATGGGCTGTACATCGTAATGTAAAGGGCTAACTGTTTGGTAAGCGTGGTATGCACCTGCTCTTTTTTTGCCGTATCATAATAGCTCATTTTGATCCTGAATATACCGGGCGTATAATCCATTGGGCCGCCCATCAATCTTGTAAATGGCAGTATCGTTTCGTGATCCGCATATTTCCTTTGCTCCAT
>JBBCIL010000026.1:0-84653 GCA_037200265.1 Bacteroidota bacterium | reverse complement strand
ACAGGTGAAATTGTTTGATATCAATTTGATATCAAAATTATATAAGTATCTTGAAACTCCAAAAAAATATTCTGGTATGAATCGTTGGTTTATTTCATTACTGCTGTCAATAGTTTGTTTCTCAACCGTCCATGCGGGAACGGCAGATACAGTTATTATTTACAGCCACGCTATGAAGAAAGACATTAAATGCCTAGTTATCCGCCCGTCACTGGCGAAAGATGAGCAAACGCCCCTGCCTGTTGTTTACCTGCTTCATGGATGGAGTGGCAATTTCAGCAACTGGATAACAAAGGTGCCTGAACTAAAAAAATATGCTGATGAGTATAAGCTGATGATCGTTTGTCCCGACGGCCATTACAGCAGCTGGTACTTTGACAGCCCTGTTGATTCTGTTATGCGTTACGAAACGTATATCGGTAAAGAAGTGCCTGCGTATATTGATGCACATTATTCCACTATTAAAGATCGTAAGGCAAGGGCCATTACAGGTTTGAGCATGGGCGGTCACGGTGGTTTATTTCTCGGCTTTCGGCATGCGGATATATTCGGCGCCTGCGGCAGCATGAGCGGCGGCGTTGACCTGAATGCCTCGCGGAGCAGGTTTGATATTAGTAAGAGGATCGGCGATACGATTCAGTATGCGGGCAACTGGAAAGATTATTCAGTGATAAATGTAGTGGAAAAATATCCGGAAGATTCTTTAGCCATTATCATTGATTGCGGTACAGAAGATTTTTTTTACCCCATCAACCACGATCTGCATGAAAAGATGCTGAAGCTAAAGATACCGCATGACTACATCGAGCGGCGGGAAAGCACGACTGGTACTATTGGGGTAATGCGGTAAAATACCAGCTGCTGTTTTTCAGGAACTATTTTGATAAGAATAAATAATAAGGACAGGCTTACTGCGACGTAAAAAAAATCCCGCGAAGTGGGACATATGCTACTTTATACTCAGCATAGCATTAGTTACCGGTGTTGCCATCCCTGGTTTTTACTTTCTTCTTGCCGGAATTCTTCTTTTCATAATCAAGTATCGCCTGCGGCTTGGCCGATTTTTTACCTGACGTATCTGAAGCGGATTTTCCGTTACTGATACCGATTGGCCTTAACTCATCATCTATTACCAGTCCATCATCTGTTACCAGTTTATTCAACTGGTATTTTTCTGTTTGCACAATCACTCCTTCTATAGGATCGTAGTAATTCCAGGTGCCGTGTTTCAGGGAAACGCCTTCATTCTTTACAGCTACCATATCCACCAGTTTTGAAGGATCTTTTATATCATATACGGCGACGGTGTCATATTTCCTGGCAGGATCCATCGCTCTCCAGCTTTCTTCCCTCAATAAACCGCCATTATAAGTAAAGTATTTGCTGCGGCCATTGAGTTTGCCCCAGCGATAATTTTCCTCTGCGATCTTTATACCCTGCAGTGAATAACGTTTCCATGTTCCTTCTTTCTGGTCATTCTCGAAATATCCTTCTTCATCATATCCTCTCTCGCCCCGCAGGTCGGGAACACTGATAGCCCAGGGGCCTTGTTTTAATCCCTTTAGATCTACCCGGTTAAGCGTATCGCCTTTGACGCTGATGGTAAAATCTTTCCACTGACCATAAGAGTTGACAGAGATCAAAAGAAGGCAGCAAAAAATGAAACGCATATACAATGATTTACGGGTACAAATGATAACGAAAAACCGTGCTATTTATGCGCAAAGTTGAAGCCAATCCGGCTCCTGAAATCATAAAGTTTTGACGGATAGTAAATATTCTATAGCCAGTTCATACCCTTTTAAACCCAGGCCAAAAATACTGCCGGCGGATTTGCCGGAGACATGAGATAATTTCCTGAAATCTTCCCTTGCATGCACATTCGAGATATGCACTTCTACCACCGGGGTTTTGATAGCGGCAATGGCATCACCGATAGCTACTGAAGTATGTGTATACCCCGCCGGGTTCAAAACAATACCATCATGATCATAGCCTACCCGTTGCAGTTCATTGATCAGTTCGCCTTCGATATTACTTTGGTAATAAGAAAATGCGACCTGCGGGTATTTTGCCTGTAACTGTTCAAAGAATTTTTCAAAAGGCATATTGCCATAGATATCAGTTTCCCTTTTACCGAGAAGATTTAAGTTAGGCCCGTTGATGATGGCGATTTTCATAACAACGAATTTACAGTAATTAGAGAGAAGAACACGGATGACACGGATAAAACGGATTTACACTGATCTTTTTCATTAACCCTTACGAGTTACAAATACCTGTTCACTCCGTAAATTTTTGTCCTTTACGATTCATGTTCTATTTTTCATTTTACCGGGAAATCAAATAACTATCAGATAAAAATCAATGTAAATCCGTTTTATCCGTGTCATCCGTGTTCCATCTCACCCGGCAATAAACTATACATCAGCAAACTGATACGTTTACCGTTTTTCATCTCGCTTTCTCTAAGTATCCCTTCATAAGTAAATCCCAGTTTTTCTGAAAGACGGCGGCTCGTTTCATTGCCTTCTTCGATCACCGCTTCGAGGCGATGCAGTTTCCAGTTACTGAATAAATAACGGATCATCACCGGTATCACTTCCTGCATGATCCCCTGTTTCCACCACTCAGGTAATAACCAATACCCTATCTCCGCTTTTTCATGCAGGGGATGATAACTGTTCATCCCGCAGGCGCCCGCTGCCTGCATCGTTTGTTTATCTACGATCTTCCACCAGCATCCTGTTCTTTTCTGCCAGGTATCTTCATAAAATTCCATCTGGGCTTTAGTGGCTTCATACGTAGAATATTGCACACCATAAAAAGGTATCACACGGGGATCGCTGAGGCCTTTGAAAATAAAGGCCTGATCATCCGCTTCTATCTGCTTTAAAAAAAACCGGGGAGTTTCTAATTGTGGAAACATAAAAAAGCCGCTTGTTACAGCGGCAATATATTTAGTTTTTCTTTTCTATCATTTTAATAAAATCATCAAACAAATACCTTGAGTCGTGCGGGCCGGGCGTACTTTCCGGGTGATACTGTACAGAGAAAGCAGGTTTATCTTTTATTTTAATCCCTTCTACCGACTGATCATTCAGGTTTACATGCGTTACTTCTATATGCGGTGCTTTCTTCGCCGCTTCAGGGTCAATACCAAAACCATGATTCTGCGTGGTGATCTCACATTTGCCCGTTACCAGGTTTTTTACCGGGTGATTAAGCCCGCGGTGACCATGGTGTAATTTAAAAGTAGGAATATCATTTGCCAGCGCCAGCAACTGGTGACCCAGGCAAATACCGAATACAGGTTTATCTTCCTTCATGATCTCTTTTACCGTGCTGATCGCATAGTCCATTGCTGAAGGATCGCCCGGACCATTGGAAATAAAATAACCATCGGGCTTAAACTGCTTCACTTCATCCAGTTTTGTTTTGGCAGGAAATACTTTTACAAAAGCGCCCCTGTCTACCATACAATGAAGGATATGTTGCTTCACCCCGTAATCCATTACCGCGATCCTGACTTTTGAATTGGCATCACCCATTTCATACGCCTGCTTCGTACTGACATGAGAAGCTAGTTCCAGGCCATTCATATCAGGCACTTCGGCCAGTTTCTTTTTCAGTGCATCCACATCTGTGATGTCAGAAGAAATGATACAGTTCATCGCTCCTTTGGTGCGAACATGCGCTACCAGCGCTCTTGTATCTACACCCTCTATTGAAACGATATTATTAGCTTTCAGGTAATCTTCCAATGAACCCTGCGCCAGCTTTCTTGAATATTGATCTTCCAGGTTACGCCCGATCAGGCCTCTTATCTTCACGCTGTCAGATTCAATATCTGCATCCTTTACGCCATAGTTACCTACGTGTACAGTATTCATGATCAGTATCTGCCCGTAATAACTGGGGTCGGTAAATACTTCCTGGTAGCCGGTCATACCGGTATTAAAACATATTTCACCGGTAGCAGTACCGATAGCGCCAAATGCTTTGCCATGACACACTGTTCCATCTGCGAGTACGAGGATTGCCGGAAGTTGCTTTTCAGTCATTATTAAAAGGTTCGGTTAAAAATCAAAATCCTGCAAAAGTAATCAGGAAAATGTTTTTTACGGCAGAATTATTTCCCAAACCTGCAAAGAATTTCCACATTATGAGAAAACCGCCTTGCTGTATTTAAAATGGATTTAAACAAGCAGCAAAAGGATTGGAACACAAAGGCACAAAGATGGTTCGTTGAATTTTCTCCGTGTCTCTGTGCCTGGGTGCCTCCGTGCTTCAAAACATTCTCCAATTTTCCCTGGTCACGGCCAGGTAAGAGAAGAACACGGATGATACGGAACAGGCGGATTATCACTGGATTTTTTGAAAAACCCGTGCAGATCGGCTCAATGCACGTCATCCGTGTTCCCCTCTCTCACTCAAATTGAATCCTCTTCCGGCAGCGTATTCTTTTTTGCCCTTTTATATTTCTCCCGGATCACATCCTGTACATTCACGCCATTGATCTTGCTTTCCAGCCAGGATATCACATCGAGGTAAGCAAAGGCCCTTGTTTCCAGCGGGTTCCCTTCAAATTGTTTCAGCTTGGCCAGCAGCTTTTCAAACTCCGGCCTGAGTGCCTTGGCGCCCACTGCAAAAGAATGGCGCAGGAATTTGAACATCTCTTCTTCCACCTGGCTCAGGCTTTCCATTTTCGCCATGAAACGGTAAACGGATTTTGTCAGGTATTCGAGTAATTCAAAATTGCCGAGTTCATAATGAGCGATCAGGTGAAGTAACCGGGCATAGCATTGCAGATCGGTACGCAGGTTTGTTTTCTGGTTAATGATCTTATTCAGGTAAAGAATGGTCTTTTCATTATTACCACTTCCAAAATACAGGCAGGCGATCTTATAATAGAATACAAGTATCCGGTGGCTGTCGAGATACAGTTCATATTCTTTCAGCTTTTCTTCTATATACCCAACGAGTTTCAGTCCTTCGGTAAACCTACCTTCCAGGAAATACAGGTTGATCTTGGAGGTATATAAATAAACAAAGACCAGTATCCGGTTATTCTCATTCTGCACGACCACTTTACGATGAGAAAAATTTTCAAACTTTTCGATCGTTTCCGCCAGTTTCTTTGGATTGAGCAGGTCAAAATGCGCACCCATCAGGTTGTGCATGCCTTTTATATAGTTACCCGTTTCTACTTCGATCATTACCGGTTGCTGTTCAAAAAGATCCACCCACCTCTGTGCATACCGGTAATACTGGAGAAAATCCTGCCGGATAAACGTGTACCAGCAATAGCTTTGGTACAGGTACAATCTTTCATAAAAGCCCCTGGCCGTTTTTGCTTCTTCCGGTAAATGGACGGCGAGGTATTCTTTCAGGTCATTTTCATCTTTCCGGTTACGGGCATGGCCGTTCTGTATATACCAGCTGTATAATTGCAAAGAAAGGTTCGACAATTTGGTCACTAAGGAAAGCTGGGCATCCACCGTTACAGAATCCGCAGACAACTGGTCGGCCCGGTTTTGCATACTGCGGGTAATAAAGAGCGCCTCGATCTTTTTCTCAAAAAACAGTACCTGCTGCAAATAAGTAAGCTGGTGATGGGCCTTAGCCATTTCTTTCATCCTGTCCAGTACTTTCAGGCTCTGGAGGTAGAGCCCTTTGTTGTACAGTATCCGGGCATGGTCCATCTGTTCGTGCAGCTGGATATCAATATTATCCTCATCTTTTATAATGCGCAGGCTGGAAAGTATCTGCTTGTACAGATGGGCCTTTATATTAGAGAGTTGCTGCTTGCTGATAGACTTGTTCTTTTTCAGCAAAACCGCCTCGTCATACTCATTCATTTTTTCCAGCGCATCAAAAAGCTGGATGCTCTTCAGGTTCTCGCTGGCCGAATTTCGCTTCACAAAAAGCTTAAAATTCCTCTTTTCTGACTTTCCAGCGATTTTACCAGCAAAAACAGGGCGTCTGCAGATCGGTTGGGCATCGTAATTCCTCTTGTTTAAAACCCTTTACTGTAAAGGCTTTCAGGGCATTTTAGCCCTTTTAAACCGTGTAAAACCAGGGTCATTTTGGTTTTATTACCCCCCTGAACATCGGTATTTTAGTCAGGCAGGTTGTTTATGAATTTTTACATAGCAAGCAATACAAAAATAAGCAGCCTGTTTTCTAACACATACAATTATATCAATTAATTATGTCCGACAAAAAAATCCACATCTTTGATACCACCCTTCGTGATGGTGAGCAGGTGCCCGGGTGCAAGCTGAATGCCAGTGAAAAAATTGAACTGGCGCTGGCGCTGGAGGATCTCGGCGTTGATATCATCGAAGCAGGTTTCCCTATCTCCTCTCCCGGCGATTTCGCCTCGGTACAGGAAATTTCAAAGGTTATTAAAAATGCATCGGTTTGCGGTCTTAGCCGTGCCGTTCAAAAAGATATTGAAACAGCCGCAGCCGCTTTAAAAGGCGCTGTTCGTCCCCGCATACATACAGGTATCGGCACTTCCGATTCGCATATCAAAGCGAAATTCAATGCTTCACGGGAAGAAATACTGGAAAGAGCGATACAGGCGGTAAAATGGGCCAAGAATTTTGTGGACGATGTCGAGTTTTATGCAGAAGACGCCGGCCGCACCGACAATGATTATCTCGCCCGGGTAATTGAAGCCGTTATCAAAGCCGGCGCTACGGTAGTAAATATCCCGGATACAACAGGCTACTGCCTGCCTCATCAGTATGGAGAAAAAATAGCTTACCTCGTCAACAATGTACCTAATATAGATAAAGCCATTATCAGTTGCCATTGTCATAATGACCTGGGGCTGGCTACGGCCAATTCTATCTCAGGTGTATTGAATGGCGCCAGGCAGATTGAATGTACCATCAACGGCCTGGGTGAAAGAGCCGGCAATACATCGCTCGAAGAAGTAGTGATGATCCTGAAGCAGCATCACACATTAGGGTATTATACCAATATCAAAACACAGCAACTGAATCCCATGAGCAGGCTGGTATCCGATACGATGCGGATGCCGGTACAGGCCAACAAAGCGATCGTTGGCAGTAATGCCTTTTCGCATTCTTCCGGCATTCACCAGGATGGTTTTTTGAAAGATGCACAGACCTATGAGATCATCGCTCCTGAAGAAGTAGGCGCTGATGGTTCAAAGATCGTACTGACAGCAAGAAGCGGCCGTTCTGCACTGGCGCACCGTTTTCAAAAACTGGGACACCAGTTTACAAGAAATGATATTGATGTATTATATGCGGAGTTTTTAAAAGTAGCCGACAGGAAAAAAGAAGTAGAAGACGCCGACCTGCAGGTAATGGCAAAGAATTTTGAAACAATAGTTGTAACAACATAAAGAGTTTCTCTTAAGCAGATAGTTTTGGAAAGCGTGATGTTTCTACATCATGCTATTTTTTAAACAACAACAATGGGACAAACATTATTTGAAAAGATCTGGGATAAGCATGTTGTCAAAACAATTGACGGCGGGCCTTCCGTATTTTATATTGATACACATTTTATTCATGAAGTAACCAGCCCGCAGGCTTTTAATGGTCTGAATAAAAGAGGGATAAAAGTTCTTCGCCCTGCACAGGTAGTGGCTACAGCTGACCATAACGTACCTACACAGAACCAGCATTTACCGATAAAAGAAGAGTTGTCGAGATTACAGGTTGAAGCATTGAAGCAGAATTGTGCCGAACATGGTATCGAATTATATGGCCTTGGACACCCGTTCCAGGGCATTGTTCATGTAATAGGACCCGAGCTCGGTATTACACAACCGGGCATGACCATCGTTTGCGGCGATAGCCACACCTCTACGCACGGCGCTTTTGGCAATATCGCTTTTGGTATTGGTACCAGTGAAGTAGAAATGGTATTGGCTACTCAATGCCTGATGCAAAGCAAACCCAAACTGATGCGTATCAGTATTGATGGCAACCTCAATAAAGGAGTAGTAAGCAAAGACATGGTGCTGTATATATTATCGCAGATTACCGCCAGCGGCGCTACCGGCTATGCTGTCGAGTTTGCCGGCTCTGCGATCCGCTCATTGTCTATGGAAGCAAGAATGACCATTTGCAATATGAGTATTGAGATGGGTGCCCGTTGCGGCATGATCGCTCCTGATGAGACAACATTCAATTATATAAAAGGAAGAAAGTTTGCTCCAACAGGACCGGAGTGGGAACAAAAACTGGCGTACTGGAAAACATTGTCTACTGATGCGGATGCTGTATTCGATAAAGAAATTAACATCAAAGCGGAAGATATCGAACCCATGATCACCTACGGCACTAACCCGGGAATGGGCATAGGCGTAACGGGACATGTACCTGCATTGAAAGAAGTAGAGGATAAAGAAAAACCTTCTTTTGAAAAATCACTCGCCTATATGGGATTGCAACCCGGCGCCAATATCAAAGGAAAGAAAGTGGACTATGTATTTATCGGCAGCTGCACCAACAGCCGCATCGAAGACCTGAGAATGGTAGCTTCTTTTGTAAAAGGCAAACATAAAGCAGATGACGTGGAAGTATGGGTAGTGCCCGGCAGCAAACAGGTAGAAAAACAAGCTATCGAAGAAGGCATTGATAAAATATTGCGGCGGCGGGTTTTATACTCCGGCAGCCAGGCTGCAGCGCTTGTCTCGGTATGAATGAAGATAAAATTCCGGCAGGTAAATATTGCATCTCTACATCCAACAGAAATTTTGAAGGCAGGCAGGGGCCAAATGCAAGAACATTTTTAGCGAGCCCTTTAACAGCAGCGTTGGCAGCTATTACAGGAGAAGTTGGAGATATAAGAGAATATTATAAAAATAACTAGCTATGAGTTTTGAGCTATGAGCTTCGAGCCATTTGTCTCGCAGCTCATAGCTCACCACTCGCGGCTTTCAATTAAAATGAGTAAGCAAATAAACATCATCAGATCAACCGCAGTACCACTCAACATGGAGAACGTGGATACTGACCAGATCATTCCTGCCCGCTTTCTGAAAGCAACCAGCAGGGAAGGTTTTGGAAAAAATCTTTTCCGGGACTGGAGATATGAGAACGACGATGAATCAAAACCAAAAAGGGATTTCGCTTTAAATAACCCCGCTTACCGCGGAAGCATATTGGTGGCCGCAAAGAATTTTGGATGCGGATCTTCCCGGGAACATGCGGCCTGGGCTATTAAAGATGCAGGTTTTGATGTAGTGGTCAGCAGCTTTTTCGCTGATATATTCAAAAACAACTCGCTGAATAATTTTTTATTACCTGTAACCGTGAGTGATGATTTTTTGCAGAAAATATTTGCAGCAGTAGATCAGAATCCGGCAACAGAATTAGAAGTCAATCTCAGTGAACAAACTATCAAACTATTAGAGTCTTCCAAAGTTCCCTCCCATGGAGAAGATTTAGAGGAAGTTTTCGATATCAACCATTATAAAAAAACCTGCCTGCTGAACGGCTATGATGATATAGATTACTTATTAAGTATGAAAGAAGAGATACTAAAATACGAAACAGAAAAAGCTTTTTAAATTTTAAACTAATAGTCCGTCGCGGCGGATTGGGCATTATGAATAAACAAATAACAGTAATAGAAGGAGATGGCATCGGACCGGAAGTAACCAGGCAATCAGTAAAAGTGCTGAATGCCGTAGCAGAACGTTTTGGCCATGAGTTTGACACGTATCACCTGATGGGCGCTATAGCAATTGATAAAACAGGCAACCCGCTTCCTGACGAAACTATCGAAGCCTGCCTGAACAGCGACGCTGTATTATTCGGAGCGATCGGTCACCCGAAATATGATAATGACCCCTCTGCCAAAGTAAGACCTGAGCAGGGCTTATTGAAACTAAGGAAATCATTGCAGTTGTATGCCAATATACGCCCGATCAGCACCTATGCTTCTTTACAGCATTTATCGCCGTTAAAAAGCAAGCACCTGGAAGGGGTGGATTTTATCATTTTCCGTGAACTGACCGGTGGTATTTATTTCGGTAAAAAAGAATTGAATGCAGAAGGCACGCAGGCATCAGATGATTGTGTGTACACAAAAGAAGAGATAGAAAGGATCGCTCATCTCGCTTTTCATTTTGCACAGAAACCGGAGCGCCGGGAAAAAACTGACCCTTGTTGATAAAGCAAACGTCCTGGAAACATCAAGGCTCTGGCGAAAAGTCGTTCAGCAGATCGCAACGGAATACCCTGATGTGACTGTCGAATATATGTTTGTAGATAATGCCGCGATGCAGATCATTCTCAATCCGAAACAATTCGACATCATCCTTACTGAAAATATGTTCGGCGATATCATCAGTGATGAGGCGAGCGTACTCAGCGGTTCGCTGGGCTTAATGCCATCGGCATCCGTTGGTAAAGGCACGTGTTATTTGAACCTATTCACGGTTCTTATCCCCAGGCTGCAGGAAAAGATATAGCGAATCCATTGGGCTCCATCTTATCGGCAGCCATGATGCTGGAGTATCTCGGAATGCCAGGGGAAGCCGCGCTTGTTCGTGAAGCGGTGGCCTGGACACTGGAAAATAGTTTTGTGACAAAAGATATTGACCCGGTGAATTTTTATTTCACCTCAACGATCGGTGAACTGATAAGTGATTATGTGTCAGGAAAAATTCCGGGATCAGTAAAGAAAGAAAATATTGAGTTGAGAAAATCAACGATCATATAGCCTGAACAAGTTTGAGCAGATGAAAAATTCATCTTCAAAATCCATAATCCTGTAAATCCCGGTTCAGACAAAATAATTGCTTGCCCTAGTTCTTTTTTTAAGTTGGCGGGTGTATATTCGCAATGCATACACTCTTTATGTTGAAGAACAAAGTTTATAATGTGATCGCTTCTGTAGCCATAATTATTATTGTGGTGGTCATTATTATATCTTCTTCAAATGGAGGTGGTGCATAAGTTTAATAAAAACAAACGATATACAGCAACCCGCCTCCAAAAAGGCGGGTTTTTCTTTAATCGATAAACGACTTAAGCCTCCCTTTGGGAGATTTGGAGGGGCTGCAATGGCATATTATAACGATAAAACAATTTTATTCCTGAACGCAGATTCGTGAAGGCTTCCGAAGCGAAAATGGATCTCTATAGCCAGTCGCTTCACTATGGCTATTCTGTATTTGAAGGTATCCGTTCTTATAAAACGGTAAGTGGCGAAACAAGGATATTCAAAGCCGTTGAACATTAGAAAGACTGAAAAGATCCGCTGAAGCATTAAACATGCCTTATACAGGACAACAGAAGAATTAACAGACGCTACTTACGAAGTATTAAACCGGAACAATCTGCAGGATGCATATATCCGCCCTGTTGTTTTTGCACCGGCAAATATGAGTTTCAATAAAAACACTGAGTCATTTATCACCATTGAAGCATGGAAATGCAGCCCTTCCTGGGTGAAAAATTAATACGGGTAATGACAAGTTCTTTTCAGCGTCCTAATCCAAAAGGATTTAAGATACACGCAAAAGCGGGCGGCCATTATGTCAATTCAATATTAGCCAGCCAGGAAGCAAAAGCACAGGGATACGATGAAGCGTTGCTGAATGACATGAATGATCATGTAGCTGAAGGTCCGGGCGCCAATATATTTTTCGAGAAAAGGGGAAAGTTATTTACGCCTTCCTTAGGAAATATCTTACCGGCATAACAAGAGCGACGGTTCTGGAAATATGTGAAGAACTGGGAATACCGGTTGAAGAAAAATTATTTACGACCGATGAATTGAAACAGGCCGATGCTGTTTTCTATTGCGGCACAGCAGCAGAAGTGATAGGCTGGGAAAGTCTTGACGAAGTAAAATTCCCCAAACCATGGAATGAAACAGTAAGCAAAACAATCCAGGAAGCATATAAACACAGGGTGATAGAAAAAGAATATAAATCATCGTTGGAGCCAGTATGAAGAATGGAAGTGGGGAGTTGTGAGCAGGGAGTAACAAGGCTCTCAGACGAACAAGCATCAACAAACAACGAACAACTGACACCAGTCACCAGACAACTGACAACCGATAACAATGACAGAACTCAACAAATACTCAAAGACGATCACGCAAGACCCGACACAACCGCCGCTCAGGCTATGTTGTACGGAATAGGATTGACAGACGAAGACCTGAAAAAAAGCACAGGTGGGTATCGTAAGCATGGGCTATGATGGCAATACCTGCAATATGCACCTGAATGAACTGGCCAGAGTAGTGAAGCAAGGCGTATGGGATAATGACCTTGTCGGTCTCATCTTCAATACGATTGGTGTAAGTGATGGTATCAGCAACGGCACAGATGGCATGCGTTATTCACTCGTAAGCCGTGATATCATTGCCGATAGTATCGAAGCGGTTTGCGGAGCGCAGTATTATGATGGATTGATCGCTGTTCCCGGTTGTGATAAGAATATGCCCGGCTCTTTGATTGCGATGGGAAGGTTGAACCGTCTGCGATCATGGTCTATGGCGGCACGATCGCTCCGGTCATTACAAAGGCGAGGCATTGATATTATTTCTTCTTTCGAAGCGCTTGGAAAGAAGATGGCAGGCCAGTTGAATGATGAAGACTTTAAAGGAATAGTAATGAA
Organism: Bacteroidota bacterium; assembly: GCA_037200265.1. Classification (GTDB taxonomy): domain Bacteria; phylum Bacteroidota; class Bacteroidia; order Chitinophagales; family Chitinophagaceae; genus VBAT01. The sequence continues at coordinate 72,024 of JBBCIL010000026.1, read as the reverse complement.
TAGCTGCCCGGGCGCCGGCGCCTGCGGCGGTATGTACACCGCTAATACTATGTCATCGGCTATTGAAGCATTGGGTATGAGTCTCCCCTACTCTTCCTCTAACCCGGCATTGAGTGAAGACAAACAAAAAGAATGTGCGGCGGCAGGTAAAGCGATCCGCCTGTTGCTGGAAAAAGATATAAAGCCTTCTGATATCATGACAAGAAAAGCATTTGATAATGCGATTACTATTATCATGGTATTGGGCGGAAGCACTAATGCTGTATTACACCTTATTGCCATGGCAAAAAGCGTGGATGTTAAATTGACACAGGATGATTTTCAAACCATCAGTGATAAGATCCCCGTATTAGCAGATTTCAAACCCTCTGGGAAATACCTCATGCAGGACCTGCATGAACATGGTGGTGTGCCTGCAGTAATGAAATATTTATTACAAAAAGGGTTGCTTCATGGCGATTGTTTGACAGTAACCGGTAAAACAGTAGCAGAAAATTTAGCCGGTGTGCTGACCTGGATTTTAACGCACAGAAAATTATTTATCCCCTTGAACACCCCATTAAGAAAACGGGGCACCTGCAAATCCTGTACGGCAACCTGGCTGAAAAAGGAAGTGTAGCCAAGATCAGTGGCAAAGAAGGAGAAAAATTTGAAGGACCGGCCAGGGTATTTGACGGTGAATTTGAACTGATCAATGGTATCAACTCCGGTAAAATACAACCGGGTGATGTAGTAGTGATCCGCCATGTAGGACCCAAAGGAGCACCTGGTATGCCGGAAATGCTGAAGCCTACTTCCGCTATCATCGGTGCGGGATTAGGAAAAACAGTAGCGCTGATCACCGACGGAAGATTCAGCGCGGCACGCATGGGTTCGTAGTAGGTCATATCACACCCGAAGCATTTGAAGGCGGCCTGATCGCACTGGTAAAAGACAACGATATCATCAAGATAGATACGAAAAAGAATAAACTGGTATTAAAAGTAAGTGATAAAGAAATTGAGAAGAGAAGAAAGAAATGGAAGCAACCCGCATTGAAAGCGACAAAAGGCATTTATTTAAATATGCGCAAAGTGTAAAACCAGCCGATGAGGGTTGTGTGACGGATGAATTGTAAGCAGGAATAATACATGACTAAGAAATATTTATACAACTGGCTGACTACAATATATGGGCAAACGATATTGTTCATTCCTGGTTTGAAAAAATCACAGATGAACAATGGAAGCAACCTATTGTCAGCAGTTTTAAAAGTATAGAAGAGACAACGCTGCATGTTATCAGCTCTGAAAAATCCTGGCTTGACCGGTTGAACCTGGTACAGGCGGGCAGTATGGTCACCAGCTGATTTCAAGGTTTCAAAAAAAGAAGCGCAGGAGATATGGAGAGAAACGTCGCAGGGCCTGAAAACGTTTGCTGACAATTTGATGAAACAAAATTAGCTGACAACGTAAGTTATAAACGTATGGATGGCAATACCTATCAATTACATATTACCAGGTATTGTCGCATGTATTTAATCATTCGACTTATCATCGCGGACAAATTGTGACCATGCTCAGGCAAACAGGTTTTACTGAAGTCAGTTCAACCGATATGTCCGGCTATTACAAGACAATAAATAATTGAATTATGGAAACACTGGAGATAACAAAAAAAGAAGCGAAACAGGAACCGAAGCCAATAACTTCTATATCCGGCTCGGTCGCTGTACTCGAAGCCTTCCTGGCAGAAGGTGTGGAAACCATCTTCGGTTATCCCGGCGGCGCTATCATGCCGATCTACGATGCGTTGTATGATTATAATGACAGGCTGAAACATATTCTTGTTCGTCATGAGCAGGGAGCGATACATGCGGCACAGGGTTTTTGCAAGAGTATCAGGCAATGTTGGTGTTGTATTCGCTACCAGCGGACCGCGCGCTACGAATCTGGTTACGCGTTTAGCAGATGCGATGATTGACTCCACTCCTGTCGTATGTATCACAGGACAGGTATTTGCTCACCTCCTGGGCACTGATGCTTTCCAGGAAACGGATGTCATCAATATTACTACACCTGTTACCAAATGGAATTACCAGGTAACCGATGCAACAGAGATACCTGCTGTATTGGCCAAAGCATTTTATATCGCCAAAAGCGGAAGACCCGGCCCCGTTCTGATTGACATAACAAAGAATGCCCAATTGCAAAAATTCGATTATGCGGTTATTCAATATGCAAACACATAAGAAGCTATCGCCCGAAACCGATCGTAAGAAAAAAATACGTAGAAGAAGCGGCTAAACTGATCAATGCTGCCGAAAGACCTTTTGTGATATTCGGACAGGGAGTAATATTAGGTAAGGCAGAAAAAGAATTTAAAAAATTCATTGAGAAAGCCGGTATACCTGCTGCGTGGACCATCCTGGGCATGAGCGCTATACCCACAGACCATCCTTTAGCAGCAGTATGCTGGGCATGCACGGTAATTACGGGCCAAATGTACTGACCAATGAATGTGATGTACTGATCGCCGTCGGTATGCGGTTCGACGACCGTGTCACCGGACGTTTGGATAAATACGCTAAACAGGCAAAAATTATTCATTTAGATATTGATCCTTCAGAAATTGATAAGAATGTAAAGACAACCGTTCCTGTATGGGGTGATTGTAAAGAAACATTGCCCTTGCTTACCGACCTGGTGGAACAAAAAGTGTACCCGCAATGGTTACAACTCTTCAAAGATTACCAGCAAAAAGAAGAAGATAAGGTAATAAAAGATGAACTGAACCCAACTACTGATACGTTGACAATGGGTGAAGTAATAAAAGAACTGAATGACCTGACCAAAGGCGACGCGATCATCGTGACGGATGTGGGTCAGCACAGATGGTAGCCTGCCGCTATGCTAAGTTCAATAAAACAAAAAGCAATATTACCAGTGGGGGATTGGGCACAATGGGCTATGCATTACCCGCAGCTATTGGCGCGGCGTACGGTGATCCGTCGAGAACTACCGTGGCGATCATCGGTGATGGCGGTTTCCAGATGACATTACAGGAACTGGGAACGATCATGCAGTTCAGACCCAATGTAAAGATCATCATTCTTAATAATCAATTCCTCGGAATGGTGCGCCAATGGCAGCAACTGTTTCATGAAAAAAGATATTCGTTTGTAGATATCACCAGCCCCGATTTTGTACAGGTAGCCAAAGTTTCGGTATACCGGGCAAAAGCATTTTGAAAAGAGAAGACCTGAAAAGCACATTGAAAGAAATGCTGGACAATGATGGTAGTTCTTATTGGAGATAATGGTAGGCAAAGAGAACAACGTATTTCCTATGGTGCCGCAGGGCCGTGGAGTAGCAGAGATAATTTTGTGTAAGGAAGAACTGTAAAATAGCCGGAAAAACAGGAAGATACTTCCTGATGATTAAATGATTTTTCCGGACTTGCGGTTCTTCAAGGAATAAAAATAAAATGATAACAGAAATAGCTCTTTTAACGATCAGGAAAGGACAATCAGCGGCATTCGAAGAAGTGTTTGCACAGGCACAAACAATTATTGAAGCGGCAAGAGGCTATATACAGCACGAACTGCAGCAATGTCTCGAGCAGATGATAAATATTTATTAACTGTTCGGTGGAATACGCTGGAAGATCATACAGTAGGTTTCAGGCAAAGTGAAAAATATAACGAATGGAAAAGACTGTTGCATCCTTTTTATGATCCGTTCCCGGTAGTTGAGCATTATACAAGGATATTTTAAACGATTTTATGACAAAACAGGAATATACAATCACGGTGTACACAGAAAACCAGATCGGTTTGCTGAACCGTATTGCGATCATCTTCTCACGCAGAAAGATCAATATTGAAAGCCTGAACACCTCTCCCTCTGAAGTAGACAGTGTTCACCGCTTTACGATCGTGATCAATGAAACGGAAGATGTGGTAAGAAAACTCTGCCGCCAGATCGAAAAACAGGTAGAGGTATTAAAAGCATATTTTAATACACAGGACGAGATCGTGTGGCAGGAGCTGGCTTTATACAAAGTACCTACGGATATTATTGCCGAAGAAGTAAAGGTGGAAAGATTATTACGTGAACATGGCGCCAAAGCCGTGGTGATAAGAAAAGATTATACCGTATTTGAAGTAGCGGGGCACAGGGAAGAAACAGACAACCTGATAAAAGTACTGGAACCATACGGTCTGATCGAATTCGTTCGCAGCGCCAGGGTAGCGATCATAAAGAACAGCGATGGCTTCCATGAAAAATTAAAGGAGTTCGAACACCGCGAACCGGGTGTTGATGCTTCAGAGAACGAATTCCTGAGTGATAACCAGAAAGTATTCAGCATGTAATGTATATGACAAGCCAGTTTTATATCATACAAAAGAATCGTGAAGTATTTATCAAACTGTAAATGATCTGACCATTGACCAGTTAAATAAAATACCGGCAGGCTTCAACAATAATATCGCCTGGAACTTTGCGCATATCGTGGTTTCACAGCAGATACTATGCTATGCAAAAGCGGGAAAAGAAATGAAGATCAGCAAGAGGAGGTAGAAAAGTACCAGCGCGGATCAAAGCCAACTGCTTTTATAGAACAGGAAGAAATAGATTATTTCAAAAAAATGGCCGTTGAGCTGATCAGTGAATTTGAGAAAGAATGGAATGCAGGTAGTTTCAAAGAGTTCCAGGCATTTACAACATCAATGGGTGTAAGGATTGAGACCTGCAAAGAAGTGCTGCATTATGCTGCAGGGCATGACCAGTTACATTTCGGATATTGCCTGCTCTCCGGAGAGCTGTTTTACATAAATCATTAGTTTCTCAATAATAATTTCAAACTTTTAAACAACAATAACAATGGCAAAGCTAAATTTCGGCGGAGTGGAAGAAAACGTAGTAACAAGAGAAGAATTTCCACTCAGCAAAGCGCAGGAAGTGTTGAAAATGAAACAGTAGCCGTAATAGGCTATGGTGTGCAGGGCCCCGGCCAGGCATTGAACCAGAAAGATAATGGTATCAATGTGATCGTGGGTCAGCGTAAAAATTCAAAGACCTGGGATAAAGCTGTCCGTGATGGATTTGTACCCGGCGAAACGCTTTTTGAAATTGAAGAAGCTTTAGAGAAAGGAACGATCATCTGTTATTTGTTAAGCGATGCGGCACAGATCGCATTATGGCCAACCGTTAAAAAGCACCTGACCCCTGGTAAAGCATTATATTTTCTCATGGCTTTGGCATCACGTTCAACGAACAAACAGGTATCATTCCTCCAAAAGATGTGGATGTATTCCTCGTAGCGCCAAAAGGCTCCGGCACATCATTGAGAAGAATGTTCTTGCAAGGCCGTGGATTGAACAGTTCTTATGCGATCTTCCAGGATGCAACAGGCAAAGCTTTTGAAAGAGTAGTGGCATTAGGCATTGCAGTGGGAAGTGGTTATTTGTTTGAAACAGATTTCAGAAAAGAAGTGTACTCCGACCTTACAGGTGAAAGAGGTACACTGATGGGTTGCGATACAGGGAATCTTTGCTGCGCAATATGAAGTATTGCGTGCAAAAGGCCACAGTCCTTCTGAAGCATTCAACGAAACGGTGGAGGAATTGACACAGTCATTGATGCCATTAGTAGCTGAAAATGGTATGGACTGGATGTATGGCAACTGTTCTACAACCGCACAACGCGGTGCTTTGGATTGGTGGAAGAAATTCCGTGATGCTACAAAACCTGTATTCACTGAATTATATGAAAGCGTGGCTGCCGGTAAAGAGTCACAACGCTCAATAGATTCCAACTCACAGGCTGATTACCGCGAGAAACTGGAAGTGGAATTAAAAGAACTGCGTGAAAGCGAATTGTGGCAGGCCGGTAAAACAGTAAGAAGCCTGAGACCGGAAAACAAAAGTCCAGTGTTTCAGAAAGCACTCCTTCGACAAAAGAAGTGTTTAGAAAACAAGCGTTAAAATCTGAATCCGTGGGCTAAGAGAGAAAGAAAAAGAGATTTCAAAATAGCAGAAAGAGAAAAAGGAGAATACATGGAGGATGTTGCTAAAGGTAAACTAACCGGTGCCGCAAATCTTGTTCCTGAAATCCCCGTCGTTCTTGCGAAGCAAGGAGGGGATTTTGGGAAGGTCTTGCATTTTGCTGAAGCAGCAGAACGTTTACAGGAATTGTGAACAGAACGCCGCTTCAGTTGAATGCCAATCTTTCCCGCAAATACCAGTGCAATGTGTATTTGAAAAGGGAAGACCTGCAGGTGGTTCGTTCTTACAAGCTGCGGGGCGCTTACAATATGATGAGCAGTTTGCCGAAAGAACAATTACAGAACGGGGTGGTTTGTGCCAGTGCCGGCAATCATGCGCAGGGCTTTGCTTACAGTTGCAGAAAGCTGGGGGGTAAAAGGAGTTGTCTTTATGCCGATCATTACTCCCAAACAAAAAGTGAATCAGACCAAAATGTTTGGGGAGAATAGTATTGAGATCATACTCATTGGCGACACCTATGATGATTGTTCAGTAGCGCTAAACGATACACGGAAGAAAATGCCATGACCTTTATTCCTCCTTTTGATGATTATCGTATCATCGAAGGCCAGGAACTGTTGCCGTGGAAATACTTGCTGATAAACCCGGTATTGATTATGTATTTGTTCCGGTGGGTGGCGGTGGCCTAAGCGCCGGTGTAGGATCTTATTTTAAAATATTTTCTCCAAAGACAAAGATCATAGGGCTGGAACCGGAAGGCGCTCCATCCATGTATGAAGCATTGAAAGCAGGTAAACCGGTTTGCCTTGAAAGTATAGACCGTTTTGTAGACGGCGCTGCTGTAAAGCAGGTTGGCAACCTTACTTTCTCTATTTGTAAAGATGTACTCGATGATATGCGTTTGGTTCCCGAGGGGAAAATATGTACGACGATCCTGAAACTGTATAATGAAGATGCGATCGTTGTTGAACCGGCCGGCGCATTATCTATTGCCGCATTAGATGATTTTGCCGAAGAGATAAAAGGAAAGAACGTGGTTTGTATCGTTAGCGGAAGTAATAACGATATAGACAGGATGCAGGAAATAAAAGAGCGTTCGCTGCAATATGAAGGATTGAAGCATTATTTCCTGATCAATTTTGCACAGCGGCCCGGGGCATTAAAAGAATTTGTAAATAATATCCTGGGGCCGACAGATGATATCACCCGTTTCGAATACATGCAAAAGACCAATAAAGAGAACGGGCCGGCATTAGTGGGTGTAGAATTACAATCAAAGAGCGACTATGACCTGCTATTGCAAAAAATGCAGGCATATAAGATCAATTATACGGAATTGAACAAGAATGATACGCTGTTTGGTTATCTGGTGTAAGAATAGTCCGGAAGTCGGAAAGACCAAAAGACAGGAGACGAGTCTTCAAAATGAAGTGACATTACAGGTATCAGGGTAATTCTTCCGGACTTCCGGACTTCCGGTCTTGCGGACTTTCGGACTAGCTGTGTAATTGATGTGGGAAAGTACCGGGTCTCAGTATCAATGAAAACCACCATTATTTAGTATTTTGAACGTATTGCTTGCCAGACGGACGATGCCGGCATTTCACCGGTGTAATAACATATATTTTTTAACATCAACGATAACTGAGTATGGCGAGCAACACTGGTTTGTATCACCCTTCATTTGAGCATGATGCCTGTGGTATTGGCTTTGTAGCCAATATCAAAGGAAGCAAATCGCATCCCATCATTTCCGATGCACTGACGGTATTGGAAAATATGGAGCACCGCGGCGCATGTGGTTGTGAAAACAATACAGGCGACGGCGCCGGTATCATGATACAAATGCCCCATGAGTTCTTCTTTGATGAATGCCAGAGGCTGGGTGTTCATTTACCCTCCTTTGGTAAATATGGCGTAGGTGTGATATTTTTTCCCAAAGAAATAAGGTTACGGGAAGAATGCCGCGACATTTTCAACCGCTCTGCAGAAAAGCTCGGGCTTGAAGTATTAGCATACGTAAAGTCCCGGTCAATACCAGTGGCATCGGCTATACAGCATTAACAGTAGAGCCGGAGATGGAGCATGTATTTATCGCCTGCCCCGATCATATCTCCAACCCGGATGATTTTGAAAGAAAACTATTCATCCTGCGTAACTATGCTACACATACCATCAACCAGACAGTAAAAAAAGATGCGATAGGTTTTTATGTCGCTTCGCTTTCTTATAAAGTAATTGTTTACAAAGGCCAGTTGACCAGTATGCAGGTTCGAGGATATTTCCCCGATCTGAGTAATAAGAGAGTAGTAAGCGCATTCGGTCTTGTTCACTCCCGTTTTGCGACCATACATTTCCTTCCTGGAAACTGGCGCAACCTTTCCGTTTCATCGCTCATAATGGAGAGATCAATACCTGCAGGGAACCTGAACTGGCTGAAGACAAGTGAAAAAGGATTTACATCTCCTTATTTCAGCAAAGAAGAAATGGATATGCTGCTGCCTGTCATTACAGAAGGGCAAAGTGATTCCGCCTGTCTGGATAATATCATCGAACTGTTGTCATTAACGGCCGTTCATTACCGCACGTTATGATGATGCTGATCCCTGAAGCATGGGATGGCAATGAACAAATGGACCCGGTAAAGAAAGCTTTCTACGAATTTCACTCCTCGTTCATGGAGCCCTGGGACGGGCCTGCCTCTATTTCATTTACCGATGAAAAATAATCGGCGCTACACTTGACAGGAACGGGTTACGTCCATCAAGGTATTGTGTGACTACCGACGACCGTGTTATCATGGCATCCGAAACAGGGGTATTGCCGGTTGACCCTTCTACTATAAAAGAAAAAGGAAGATTACAGCCGGGTAAAATGTTCGTAGTGGATATGGAACAGGGAAAGATCATCAGTGATGATGAACTCAAAAAACAAATATGCTCGCAAAAACCTTATGCAGAGTGGCTGAATAAATATAAGATCCGTTTGGAAGAATTGCCGGAGCCACGTATCATGTTCACTCATCTCGAACATGACCAGGTGTTTAAATACAGAAAGCATTTGGCTATTCAACCGAAGATCTTGAAACGATCATTGCACCGATGGCGCTGGATGGAAAAGAACCGATTGGTTCAATGGGAACAGATACGCCATGGCGATACTCAGTGATCAGCCGCAGCATCTCAGCAGTTATTTCAAACAATTATTCGCGCAGGTTACCAATCCGCCGATTGATCCGATACGTGAACGACTGGTGATGTCGCTGGCAAGTTTCGTGGGCAACAACGGTAACCTGCTGATGGAAGATCCGCTTACCTGCCATAGTGTAGCCCTGAACATCCTATTCTTACCAATCATGAACTGGAAAAGATCAGGAGTATTGATACCGGGCTCTTCCAGGCAAAAACATTGCAATGCTATTTTAAAGCTGATAGCAAACCCGGTTCGATGAAGTCTGCACTGGACCGTATCTGCCGGTATGCGGTAGATGCCGTAGAAGATGGTTTTAAAGTACTGATACTACAGGATCGTGCGATTGATTCAGACCACGCTCCTATTCCTTCTTTATTAGCGACCGCTGCCATTCACCACCATCTTATCCGCAAAGGCATGCGCGGACAGGTAGGAGTGATCGTAGAAGCCGGTGATGCCTGGGAAGTGCATCACTTTGCCTGCCTGATCGGGTTTGGTGCAACCGCTATCAACCCTTATCTCGCTCTTTCCTCTATCCGCGACCTGAAAGAAATGGGTAAACTAAAAACTGATCTTCATGAAGATCAGTTGAAGAAGAATTATATTAAAGCTGTGAATGATGGATTGCTGAAAGTATTTTCCAAAATGGGCATCTCTACTTTGCAATCTTACCAGGGCGCACAGATATTCGAGATACTTGGTTTGAATAAAGAAGTAGTGGATAAATGTTTTACAGGCGCTACTTCACGCATACAGGGAATGGGCCTTGATGAGATAGCCAAAGAAACACTGGCCAAGCATCTTTTCTCCTTCAGCGAAAGATATTCCTGTAGACCGTTTGCCAGCAGGCGGCGTGTATCAATGGAAAAGAAAAGGCGAGTTCCATTTGTTTAATCCGCAAACGATTCATCTGCTGCAGGATTCAACAAGGAAAAATGATTAGCCACATTCAAAAAATATTCAAAGCTGGTCAATGACCAGAGTGAAAAAGCCTGTACGCTTCGCAGCCTGTTCCGGTTCAAAACAACAAGACCTGCTATTTCAATTGATGAAGTAGAGCCGGCAGAAAGCATATACAAGCGCTTTGCAACGGGTGCGATGAGCTTTGGATCTATTTCATGGGAAGCGCATACCACCCTGGCTATCGCGATGAATCGTCTTGGTGCAAAAAGCAATACCGGTGAAGGTGGTGAAGATGATAAAAGATATGAGAAACTTCCCAATGGAGATTCCATGCGCAGCGCTATCAAACAGGTAGCGAGTGCAAGATTTGGTGTAACGAGTTTATACCTCACTGAATCTGATGAGTTACAGATTAAAATGGCGCAGGGCGCAAAACCCGGTGAAGGCGGCCAGTTACCAGGCCATAAGGTAGACGACTGATCGGAAGGGTTCGTCATGCTACACCCGGTGTTGGTTTGATATCGCCACCGCCGCACCATGATATTTATTCGATAGAAGACCTGGCGCAATTAATATTTGACCTGAAGAATGCGAACCGTAATGCACGTATCAGTGTAAAGCTGGTAAGTAAAGCAGGCGTGGGAACTATTGCCGCTGGTGTTACGAAAGCAAAGCAGATGTTGTATTAATAGCGGGTCATGATGGCGGCACAGGCGCCTCTCCTATCAGTTCTGTCAAACATGCAGGATTACCATGGGAATTGGGTTTGGCAGAAACACACCAGACACTGGTAAAAAATAAATTGCGCAGCCGTGTAGTAGTACAGGCCGACGGGCAAATGAAAACAGGCCGGGATATCGCTATCGCAGCCCTGCTGGGTGCGGAAGAATGGGGTATCGCCACTGCCGCATTGATCGTTGAAGGATGTATTATGATGCGCAAGTGTCATATGAATACATGCCCTGTGGGTGTTGCCACACAAGATCCTGAATTAAGAAAAAGGTTTACCGGCAATGCTGATCATGTGGTAAATTTTTTCAGGTTCATCGTACAGGAGCTGAGAGAGATCATGGCAGAGCTTGGGTATAAAACAGTGAATGAAATGGTAGGCCAGGTTGATAATCTTGAAATGAGGGAGAATATCACTCACTGGAAATACAGCAAGCTTGACCTGATGCCGGTGTTATATAAAGAGCCTGCTTCTGAATTCACGGGCTTGTATTGTTCCGAAGAACAGGATCATGGTATCGCTGCTGTATTGGACTGGCAATTGTTGGAAGCCGCGAAGCCGGCGCTGGAAAAACAAACTCCGGTCACTGGGTCTTTTGATATTAAAAATACAGACCGTACAGCAGGCACTATTTTATCAAATGAATTGACAAAGAAGTATAAAGCTGCAGGTTTGCCTGACAATACAATTCATTTCAATTTTAATGGTACCGCGGGGCAAAGCTTTGGCGCTTTTACCAATAAAGGAATAACATTAGAACTCGAAGGCGATGCCAATGATTATTTCGGAAAAGGATTAAGTGGCGCCAGGCTTATCATCTATCCTCCAAAAAATGCATTGTTTGTACCGGAAGAAAATAGCATCATCGGTAATGTAGCATTCTATGGAGCCACATCAGGTGAAGCATTTATCCGCGGTAAAGCCGGTGAACGTTTCTGTGTTCGTAATTCAGGTGCTAATGTAGTAGTGGAAGGTGTGGGTGATCATGGATGCGAATACATGACAGGCGGACGTGCCGTTATTTTAGGAGATACGGGAAGGAATTTGCGCGCTGGCATGAGTGGCGGTATCGCTTACGTGTATGATGTAAGAGGAAAATTCGCAGAGAATTGCAATACTGAAATGGTTGACCTGGACGAATGCGACCTGGCTGATAAGAATGAACTGTTCACCATGATGCAGACACATTACGAACACACAGGCAGTACCGTAGCAAAGTTCATTTTGGATGATCTCGATAACCAACTGAAGAATTTTGTAAAAGTATTTCCGAAAGATTATAAGAAAGCGCTTACACAGAAGAAAGTTGGGGTTGAGGTAGGGAATAAATAGTCCGGAAGTCGGGCAAGACCGAAAGTCCGGAAGGATCATTCTGATATCTGTAATATCATTTCATTTTTGAAGACTTGTCTCCGGACTTTCGGTCTTGCCGACTTCCGGACTACATTAATCGGACTACATTAAAAAACTATAAAAAAGGTCATGGGCAAACCAACAGGCTTTATAGAATTCACAAGAGAACTGCCGGGCAAAAAACCGGTGGAAGAAAGACGCAACTATTACAATGAGTTTGTTGAAAAGTATTCAGACGAAAAACTGAACCAGCAGGCGGCCCGTTGTATGGATTGCGGCGTACCCTTCTGTCATCATGGTTGCCCGCTGGGTAATATCATTCCCGAGTTCAACGATGCGGTGTACCGTAAGGACTGGAAAGAAGCGTATGATGTGTTAACCTCTACCAATAATTTTCCTGAGTTTACCGGCCGTATCTGTCCTGCGCCGTGTGAATCATCCTGTGTATTGGGCATCAATCAGCCACCGGTAGCGATAGAAGAAATTGAAAAGCATATTATCGAGATCGCTTTTGATAAAGGTTTTGTGACAGCGAAAAGACCCAACCTGCGTTCAGGAAAAAAAGTAGCAGTCGTAGGTTCGGGACCCGCCGGTTTAGCGGCCGCTGCTCAATTAAATTATGCCGGTCATTCAGTAACTGTATTTGAAAGGGATGATGCGCCGGGTGGGTTGCTTCGTTATGGCATTCCTGATTTAAATTGGAAAAATGGGTAATAGACAGGAGGATCACATTAATGGAAGATGAAGGCATTGTCTTTAAATAGGGATGATGCGCCGGGTGGGTTGCTTCGTTATGGCATTCCTGATTTTAAATTGGAAAAATGGGTAATAGACAGGAGGATCACATTAATGGAAGATGAAGGCATTGTCTTTAAATGCCTGGCGAATGTAGGTGTAAACATCAGCATCAATGACCTGCTCCGTGAGTTCAATGCTATTGTATTGACGGGTGGTTCCACAACGCCAAGAAACCTGGATATTCCCCGGCCGTGAATTGAAAGGCGTTCATTTTGCGATGGACTTTTTAAAACAGAATAATAAAAGAGTAACCGGCAAAGATCCTTTTGCCAATGCCAATATCGAAAGTAATATTTTAGCCGAAGCCGTACTGGCCACAGGAAAAAATGTAGTAGTGATCGGTGGTGGTGATACGGGCTCAGATTGTGTAGGCACTTCTAACAGGCATGGAGCAAAATCAGTGACCCAGTTTGAATTAATGCCCAAACCTCCGGGTGACAGAACTCCTTTCATGCCGTGGCCTACGTATCCCATGCTGCTGAAAAACAACCACATCACATGAAGAAGGCTGTGACAGGCATTGGGCAATTGCCACCAAAGAGTTTATAAGTGACGGAAACGGAAACCTTAAAGCATTAAAGATCGTGGACCTTGAATGGAAGATCGTGGATGATAAACCCGCCCAGTTTGTAGAGGTAAAAGGAAGTGAAAGAGAAATGCCCTGTGAGCTGGCATTACTGGCCATGGGTTTTTGTACATCCCCAGCATACAGGACTGATCAATGAATTGGGCGTTGAGCTGGATGCCAGGGGGAATATAAAAGCTTCTGAAAAAGATTACCGCACTAACCTGCCTAAGGTGTTTTGCTGCCGGCGATATGCGCCGTGGTCAGAGCCTGGTCGTTTGGGCTATCAGCGAGGGAAGGGAATGCGCCCGGAAAGTGGATGAGTTTTTGAGCAACAGCGCCTCTTTGCTGGAAACCCGTGATGCAGCATTACAAATGCTTGGATAAGAATACATTTTAAAAAATATTCATAACAACCTCAAACCCTGCATTTCTCCAATGCAGGTTTTTTTATTAATATTTTATACATAAATATATTTTTTTCATATTAAATAATATCAACACTAACACTCGTTTTTTGAACATTTATCGAAAAAAAATTAATTAAAATATCTGTTTATGCTAACAATAACATAATTTAGTTAAACGATTGCAGCATTAAAATTTTATTTAATAACTAAAACCCCCCACGTTCTGATTATGAGTAAAAACTACAGTGAAACAGGTGGCGCCCATTCCTGGTCTTATTGGTAGTGGCAGTAGCTGCAATCTTTATCAGCCCCGCAGCCTCTTTTGATCCTGCATCAGTATTGGGCGAAGACGGAAAAAACGCCTAAATACACTTACAACAGCGGAGATATCTCCTGGATGCTTGTATCATGTGCATTTGTGTTTTTTGATGACTCCGGCCCTTGCTTTCTTCTATGGTGGCATGGTTGGACGCAAAAACGTTCTCTCTACCATGATCAAAAAGCACAGTATCCGCTGGTATTATTTCTGTGCTCTGGATCGTAGTTCAATTCAGTCTATGCTTTGGAAAATCAATCGGTGGTTTTATCGGTGACCCCTACAACTTTTTTTATTCTTTAGAGGCGTGATGGATGGCGAACCCTGGAGCCTTGCAGCCACAATTCCTCTTCCCTTGTTTGCTTTCTTTCAGCTGATGTTCGCCATTATCACACCCGGCCTGGTTGTGGGGCGCTGTCCGCTGAAAGGATCCGTTTCAGCTCTTACACATTATTTATCGTTTCTTTTTGGTGTATTAGTATATGCACCGCTTGCGCATATGGCATGGCATCCCGAAGGACTAATGTTCAAATGGGGTGTTCTTGATTTTGCCGGTGGTACAGTCGTACACATCTCGGCAGGTATGGCCGCCCTTGCAGGTGCACTGGTGCTTAAACCCAGGAAGTCAACTACAGCAGCTTCTCCGGCCAACATTCCTTATGTGTTGATCGGTACTGGCTTACTATGGTTTGGCTGGTTCGGTTTTAATGCGGGCAGTGCAGTTGGCGCTGGTTCTTTAGGCGTGTATGCATTCGCTTACTACCAATACAGCCGCTGCAGCCGCTGGTCTCTCATGGATGTTCCTCGATGTGTTTGCGTGGCAAAAAAACCATCAGTTCTTGGTTTCTGTATCGGAGCTGTCGTAGGTCTTGTTGCTATTACACCTGCAGCAGGTTTTTGTAGGTGTTCCGCAAGCATTGTTCATAGGTTTTATTGCTGCTATTGTTTCTAATGTAGTAGCGGAATTCCTGAAAAGCAAAACCAAACTGGATGATCCGCTGGATGTATTTTGCATGTCACGGTATTGGTGGTATGACAGGTATGTTATTAACCGGTGTATTCGGAAGTAAAACAGTAAACGCTGCAGTACTGGATGGCCAGTTCCTTATCCAATTAAAAGGAATGGCGGTAGCTGTAGGTTATAGCTTTGTTGTTTCATTCCTTATTTTCAAATTCATCAACCTGATATTACCAATGAGGGTTACACAGGAAGAAGAAGCTGAAGGTCTCGATGCATCACAGCATAATGAAAAAATACCTGCAGGGTACATTATTGGTACACAATAATGGAAGCGTAGAGGAAAAGACGGTTGCTCATTAATCAATCTCTTTCAGTCTTTCCCTTTTTCCCGAATCATATTAAACAGAAAAGGCACAGATAGTTGGTATAAACTTCTCGCAAAAGTTTATACCGGCTGTGCCCCTTTCCTTAACATCCTAAAATGTAAATACAATGTTACGAAAAAAAATCGTGGCTGCTTTTGCAGCGTCAGCTATTGCCTTATTAACTATCAACACTACCAGCGCCCAGGACTCTACCAAAAAAACAACCATCAGCGGAAGCGTGGATGTATATTATCGCTATAATTTCCTGAACGCCAAAGATATCGGTGCTTTTAACAATAATACCAGCTTTACTAACTCACAGAATTCATTCGAACTGGGTATGGCTTCTGTAAAAATTGAACACAGCTTTGGTAAAGTAAGTGGCGTTCTTGATCTCGGCGTTGGTAAAAGAGCTGAAGAATTTTCTTATAATGACAGGGTCTTTTCAATAAATGATGACGGGGACGAAGTATCTTCTCCCACCTTACTGGCCGCAATCAAACAAGCTTATGTTACCTATGCTCCTTCCGACAAAGTAAAATTCACTTTTGGTAAGTTTGGTACGCACGTAGGATATGAATTGCTCGATCCGCAATTGAACAGGAACTATAGCATGAGCTATATGTGATAATATCAGTTTCATGGTAGGTATCTCTAACCCGACTGACTATACTACTGCCAGTTTCGAAAAGAAATATTTTCTTGCCCAGTTTCATGCGGCATCAAGTGATGGAAACATCAGCGGTTATTTAAACTATGCCGGAGGAAAAAACCTGGCAGAAACAAGCACCAGCCAGTTTGACCTGGTATTAACAGGAAAGATCACTGATAAATTCAGTCTTGGTTACAACGGCACTACCCGTTCGCTTAAATATGACGGGGCAGATAAACAATCATTCTGGGGATCCGCTTTGTATGTTAATTATGATCCTTCTGAAATGGTGGGTCTTACATTGCGTGGCGAATTATTCGATGATAAGAAAGGTGGCACAGATGGTTATGTCGGCACCTCTGTTTTCGCTACTACCCTTTCTGCAGGTATTAAGATCAACGCTCTTACTATCATCCCGGAGTTTCGCCTCGACAGTGCTAAAGATCCGATCTTCGTTAAAAATTCAGGAGACGCTACTAAAAGTTCAGCTTCTTTTATCTTAGCAGCTGTCCTTGCTTTCTGAGAAATAAAATTACAGCTATCATAAAAGAGAAAGCCTTCCGACCGGAAGGCTTTCTCTTTATATACACTATGATTTCTTTATATCAGGCCGAATTTCGTCCGGCATTAATAATACCAAATGAACAGCGCATCACCAGCTTTTCATACACCGCTTTCATGGGTGATTGCATTTGCTGTTCATCCATTTCCCGTATCCGGGTAAGGCCATATTGCTGAATGGTAAGTAATGGCAGCACTATCCTTTCCCGCATCTGGATAGAAAGCTGGTCAACCGGGTAATCACCCATCAGTTCATCACGTCCGCTGAGTTTGGTCAGGTACTGGCAGGTGAGTTCATACTCGTTGTAGATCATTTGCCATAATTCCCCGAATTGTTTATGCTTGCTTAAGAATGCTGTCAAAGGAAAGAAAGATTTCGACATAGCCATCTCACAGTTATCCAGCAGCGTTTTAAAGAACAATGAGTTTTTATACAATTGCTGGAACTGCGGCAGTTTACCTTCTTTTTCCATCTGCTGCAGGGCGGAACCTACACCGAAATAACCGGTCACATTTTGTTTCAATTGACTCCAGGAACCTGCAAATGGAATAGCCCGCAGATCTTTCAAAGACAATCCTGATGTAGCGCCGCGCTTTGCCGGGCGGCTGCCAATATTTGTTTCACTGTAAAAACGCAATGGACTTACCTGCAAAAGATAGTCCGGCAGGTAAGGATGGTCTTTCAATTTTTTATATGCATTAAACCCTGCTTCCGCCAGGCCTTCGAGCAATGCTTCTTCTTCCACATTCAATGTGAAATGCTTTGTAGAAAAAAGATCGTTGGAAATACCGGCATTCAGTAATTGCTCAATATTATACTGGGCGGCTTCTACTATACCAAAATTCGAACTCACAGTTTGCCCCTGTATTGTCAGTTGTATTTCCTTGTTGGAAATATTATGCCCCATGGAAGCGTAAAACTTATGTGTCTTTCCCCCGCCTCTCGAAGGAGGGCCGCCGCGGCCGTCAAAAAAGACCACGTCTATTTTATACTGCCTTGATATTTTGGTCAGTTCTTCTTTGGCTTTGTAAATACTCCAGTTAGCCATCAGGTAGCCGCCATCTTTTGTGCCATCTGAAAATCCAAGCATGATCGTTTGCCTGTTGTTTCGCAGCTCCAGGTGTTTTTTTGTACGCAGGATCATTGTACAATGTATTCATGACATCACTGGCGTTCTTCAGGTCATCCACCGTTTCAAACAAAGGCACGATATCAATGTTCATCTCTTCTTTCTTCCAGCCGCTTAACAGGAATAAGCCATATACTTCCATGGCATTTAAAGCGCTGTTGCACTGGCTGATGATATACCGGTTACATCCTTCCGGCCCGTTATACTGCTGAATTTCTTTGATCCCTGTAATCGCTTTCAATGTATTCTGCTGAACACTGTCTTCCAGCAGCCCGGGATTAAGCACGCCTTCAACAGAAGAAAGCGCTTTGATCTTTTCATCATTGGTCATTCCTCCATATCCTGCCGGAAGGATATTGCTTTTCCCTGCGATCGCCTCCAGCACTTTGCCATGTACCGTGCTTTCCTGGCGAATATCCAGTGAAGCAAAATGCAATCCGAATACTTCTATTTTATTGATCAGGCTGTTCACCATATGCAGGAACAAACCGTTGTGCTGCTCAATAATTATTTTTTTGATCTGCTCCAATGTTCCCAGTATCTCTTCCTTGCCTAGTTTCGTTTTAATACCCGGAATAAAAAGGTTACTGTATAATTTGCTTTCCAGTTCATTGAGCAGGATATCAATGCCTGAAAAAGTCAGTCGTCTTTTTATCCTGCGCACTTCGAGGTAATAGCACTTGATAATACTTCCGCGCAGCGCTTCTGCTACCTGCTTGGTTGTTTCACTTGTTACAAAAGGATTGCCATCCATATCGCCACCAGGCCAGAAGCCCATGCGGATAACAGGGTTATTCTTATCAACGGCGTCAGGAAATTGCGATTTCAGGTTGGATAATATCCTGCCGGCAGCGGAATAAAAAACATTTTCGAGATACCATACCAGGCTGATCGCTTCATCATAAGGCGTTGGCTTTTTCTTTTTAAAGAAAGGCGTTTTGCCTAATTGCTGCAGGTATGTATTGATAAGATTGGTATTATTATCAGCCAATGCCCTCGACAGGTCATTAATAATTCCCAGTACAGGCCCGGGATAAAATTGCGTAGGATGTGCCGTCAGTACAAGCGCACTGAAAATTCTTTTAGTTTCTCCGCCAGTTCTTTTTGCTTGTTCTCCTGTATCACTTCCGACTCCAGGTGCTTCAGTGTACCCACCCCGTTCAGATCGTGTACCTGCGCATACGCCGCGTCTTCCAGGGCGTCAAATAATACAACCTGTCTTTCTACATATTGTACAAACCTGAACAGCAGATCGGTCTTCTCTTTTTCTGTAGTGTAAGAAGTGTGTTTTGTAAAAAATTCATCAATGATCCTGATCGGGCTTAAATGCTTTTTATAGCCTTCATCACAATTGTTCGATAAGAGTGAAAGCAGGATACCTGTCTTTTCTATCGGTGAAAGGGCAAAGAAGTAAAAAGGCTGTTGTAAAGCTGGAAGCGGAGACCTACTTCGCTTTTGAACTGCTGCAAGGCTTTGTTTGACCGATGATCCATTTCTTCAGTTTAATTAGTTCTTATAGCAGGCAGCAATACACAGGTGAAAATACTTCATTAAGCAATGAGGTCAAAAAAAGAAAAGGAGAAAAAGGGTGATTCCCTCCTTCTCCTTACCTTTTATAATTCCCGGCTAATTAAGCAGGGGGATTTGTTTGATCGTTGTTGTCAGGCAGAGGCTGGGGCTGGTATGCCAGTTCTTCTTCCTTCTTTTTCTTTCTGCCTGTAATAAATCTCCAGATGGCAGCGCCGGCCGCTGCCAGGCCGATGATGATAAGTTTGAGGTATTTCAAAATGATAGCAAAAAAGCCAACTTTGGCCAGCACTTTTCCTGCTACCAATCCGCCCACCGTCCAGGCGGCGATATCATCTGTCTTCGAATCAAAATCAGCATAGCGGTGTCCTTCATCAAAGGATACCATGGCCAGTACGTCATTGATATGATTATTCACACTATCCAGTTCTTTCATGGATGAAACCGCCTGTAGCGTCAGTACACCTTTCCGGCCGAGTACACGAACATCATAATTCAGTGTATGCTCCTGTGTGCCTTCTACGGCAAATTCCTTGGCCCAGTGCAGTACTTTTCTTTCTTTATCATAATAAGGTTTGGCGGCCCAGCCTACCAGGTCCATCGTAAACAGCCGGCTTTTTTTCTTTCTTCATTCTCTTTGGCGCTTCCTTCCTTCATATCCTTCAGCAGGTCATCATAATTGATATCGCCTGCATCGCCGTCTTTCACAAAACCAAGAGATTCATAATTTATAACGAATGCATACCCTTCTACACCGGTTGCACTGCTGCTGGCGGGAAGTAATAACCCAAGCGGAGTATGTGTATGAGGATTACCCCAAAGATCTTCTATTACATATTTTGCTTCTGCCGCTTCGAGGAATTTGAAATTTGCCGGTACAGTAATACTGGCATTACCCCCGGTGAGTTCAATTTTTCCTGTTTTATAATGAAGCGATTTTTCAATAGAGTCTATTTTTTTATATTCATCCATCATCATCTGCAGGGAATCTTCCTGTCCCTGCGCAAAAACGGATGCTGATAGTGAAAAAAACAGAATAAGCAGTGATAAGGCTCTGGTCATGGTGTGTTTATTAGTTAATTAATGGGGCTAAAATAGAAAAAGACCCTCTAAAAGCGAGGGTCTTTACAATTTTTTATTCCGGATCAATTATTCTGCTGCTTTCGCTTCATTCTGAGCGTCTTCTGTTTTCACCGCTGCTTCTTCCGTCTTCTTTTAGCTCCACCGGCACGGCGGGTTTTCTTGGTAGCAGTCTTAGCCTCACCTTTACCCTTACCATAGATCTCGTTGAAGTCAACCAGTTCTATCATCCCCTGCTCGGCATTATCACCAACACGGGCGCCTAATTTAATGATACGTGTATAACCACCGGGGCGTCCGGCTACTTTTTCAGCTACGGCACCAAACAATTCTTTCACTGCTTCTTTATCCTGCAGGTAGCTGAATACCACGCGACGCTGGTGAGTAGTATTCTCTTTCCCTTTGGTGATCAAAGGTTCAACATATACACGCAACGCTTTTGCTTTGGCTAATGTTGTAACGATTCTTTTGTGCTCAATGAGCTGACAAGCCAGGTTACTCAGCAACGCATCTCTGTGTGCTTTGGTACGGCTTAGATTTTTGATTTTGTCTCCGTGACGCATGACGTTTAGTTTTATTCAGCTGCACCGTGTCAGGGAATTGCAGCCTTTGTTTAAATATGAAATACGAATTATGAAGTACGTACTTCATAATTCGTATTTTGAAGTTTACAGCTCATCTTTATCCACACCCAGTTTCTGCAGATCCATTCCGAAATGCAGGCCTCTTTCAGTCAGCACTTGTTCAATTTCAGCCAGTGATTTCTGACCGAAGTTGCGGAATTTCATCAGGTCTTCCTGCTCATACTGTACCAGTTCACTCAGTGAATTGATCTTGGCTGCTTTCAGGCAGTTAAAGGCACGTACAGAAAGATCAAGATCTTCCAGCGGCGTCTTCAGCACCTTGCGCAGTTGCAGTGTTTGTTCATCTACCAGGTCTTCTTTCTTTCTTCTTTGTTATCGAAAGTGATGTTCTCATCAGTAATGATCATCAGGTGCTGGATCAGGATGCGTGAAGCCTGCTTTACAGCTTCTTCAGGATGAATAGTACCATCGGTAGACACTTCCATGATCAGCTTTTCGAAGTCTGTTCTTTGTTCCACACGGGTATTCTCGATCGTGTATTTTACATTCTTGATCGGGGTGTAAATAGCATCAATAGGAATGTATCCGAGAGGAGCATCTTTGGGTTTGTTTTCTTCTGCCGGTACATAACCACGGCCTTTACCGATAGTCAGTTCAATCTCCATTTTTGCAGAAGAATCGAGTGTACAGATCAGCAGATCAGGATTCATGATCTGGAAAGAATGAGTGGCTTCGCCGATCATTCCGGCTGTGAATTCAGTTTTATTTCTCAATGACAAAATGATCTTCTCATTTGCCACTTCATGTTCAACCGCTTTTTTGAAACGAACCTGTTTCAGGTTCAGGAATATTTCCACCACATCTTCGCTGATACCTTTCATGGTAGCGAATTCATGATCCACGCCTTCGATCTTAACTCCTACAATTGCATAGCCTTCCAGCGAATTCAATAATACACGGCGCAATGCATTACCAATTGTTACACCATATCCCGGCTCTAATGGACGAAACTCAAACTGAGCTTCGAAATCAGTTGCCTTTTGTAATATGATCTTATCCGGTTTTTGGAAATTTAAAATGGCCATATTTCAGATTTAATTTTATAAATGGTTATGTTAACAGAAGCCAGTGGTGAATGGTCAGTAAGGAATGGATTTCCGGTATCCGGGGTCTCATTCATAACTTACAACTCATAACTCACCTTACTTACTGTACAACTCGACGATCAACTGTTCCTTGATATTCTCCGGAACGCTTTCTCTTTCAGGGTAAGTGATAAAAGTACCTTTAAGGTCAGTCTCACTCCAGTCAAGCCAGCTGAATTTTGGGTTCTTCGGGCGTATCACGCTGGTGATAGACGTTCTGGTTTTGCTGCCTTCTTTTATAGTAACAACATCACCGGGTTTTAGTTGATAAGAAGGAATGTTGAGTATATCACCATTCACTTCAATGTGCTTGTGGCTTACGAGCTGGCGGGCAGCAGGGCGGCTGGGCGCTATTCCCATACGGAAAACGGCATTATCCAGCGTGCTTCGAGTAATTTGATCAGGTTCTCACCGGTTACACCTTTACGGCGTGCTGCTTCTTCAAACGTTTTGCGGAATTGTTTCTCCAATACACCATACGTGTATTTAGCCTTTTGTTTTTCACGAAGCTGCAGGGCATATTCGCCTAAGCTTTTACGCTTGCGCTGTGCGCCATGCATACCGGGAGGGTTGCTGTTCTTGTTCAACCATTTACCATTGCCTAAAATAGGCTCACCGAAAATGCGGGAGATCTTGGTCTTGGGACCAGTGTAACGTGCCATAGTTTTTATTCATTTCGATTTTTTAGAAACGGTGCTACGATCGGTAAAAAATCGTAAAAAATTAATCGGGCACCCTTTGTTTAAATGAAACCAAATTGGCTCAAACTATATGTTAGTCCGTAAGACCGGAAGTCAGAAAGACCGAAGACCATTCATTTTTTTGAAGACTCTTCCGGACTTGCAGACCTTCCGTCCTTCCGACTGTATTAAACTCTTCTTTTCTTCGGCGGACGGCAACCGTTATGCGGCAGCGGCGTCACGTCTTTGATCATCACGATCTCGATACCATTCTGAGACAGTGAACGGATAGCGCTTTCACGGCCGGCGCCTGGTCCTTTTACATACACGTCTACTCTTTTCAGGCCGGCGTCGAAAGCTGTTTTAGCAGCATCCGCAGCAGCCATCTGTGCGGCATACGGCGTATTCTTTTTAGAACCTTTGAAACCCATCTTACCGGCGCTGCTCCATGAAATGGTCTGCCCGGTCTTGTTGGTAAGGCTGATGATAATGTTGTTGAATGTTGCAGAGATGTGCGCATCGCCGTAAGAATCTACTTTCACGATCCTTTTCTTAGCGGCTGCCTTAGGGCTTGATGCCTGCCTGTGCTTGTGCTTTTGCCATAAAATTTACTACCGAGGTAATCTTTAGTTTTTTAAAATCCCTTCCGCCGTGGCGAAAGACTGAATCAACCCTCCTGCTGACCTACGAAGCTATCCGGCGATGATTCATTATATAAGGTCTTTGCTTCACTGCGTTCGCAATGACGAAATCCGTCATTGCGAGCAGGGCAAAGCAATTATTTCTTAGGGGCCTTCTTCTTACCGGCCACTGTCTTTCTCTTACCTTTTCTTGTACGGCTGTTTGTCTTGGTACGCTGGCCACGCAGAGGTAATCCCTTACGGTGACGAAGACCACGGTAACAGGCAATATCCAGCAGACGCTTGATGCTTGTCTGCACTTCAGAACGCAGCTGGCCTTCTACTTTCAGTTCTTCAGTAATGGTATTACGGATGGCATTCAGCTCATCATCATTCCACTCATGAACTTTCTTGCTACGGTTAATACTGTGTTTATCCAGTATGTATTTAGCCGTAGAAGGGCCAATACCATATATATAGGTAAGACCTATTTCGCCTCTTTTATTTTTTGGTAAGTCAACACCGGCAATACGAGCCATATTCTTTGTTTAATGTTTTGCGTTTTATTATTTGTCAGCTTTGAGTTTCCGGCTTCGGGCTTCGAGACTATAACTCGCAGCTCATAGCTATTGACCCATAGCTTCTCTTATCCCTGTCTCTGCTTGAAGCGGGGATTCTTTTTGTTAATAACGTACAGCTTGCCTTTACGACGAACAATCTTGCAATCAACGCTGCGTTTTTTAATGGATGCTCTTACTTTCATATTGTTTGCTTTGAGCTTTGAGTCATAAGTTCCGGGCTTGTGGCTCCCAACTGATAACTCGCAACTTGTTATTACTTATACCTGAAAATGATCCTTCCCCTGCTGAGATCATATGGCGACATTTCAACCCCTACCTTATCACCCGGGAGAATACGTATATAGTGCATTCTCATTTTCCCTGAGATGGTGGCGAGTATTTCGTGACCATTTTCCAGTTTTACCCGGAACATGGCATTTGAAAGGGCCTCTATGATCGTACCATCTTGTTTAATAAGGGGTTGTTTCGACATATATTTTTGGGGCTGCAAAGATAGGCGTAATGACCTTAAAAAAGAAAAAACCCCGATTTTTTTTCCGGGGTTGTATAAAAAAGCTATTGATTTTCAGTAAAGCAGGCTAAATCAGCCGCTGATCAGAGCTCCAAAGGCACTTTTGTCATGTCTAAATGGAGGTTTTGAAGCTGGTGAACACCCCAGCGGAACGCTGAAATGCCGCCTGTCTTCCCTGTACCACATCTCAATATTGGAAAAATCATCCTGCCTGGGGGTTACCAGCCGGAAAGCACCTTTCAGGTACTTTACTGCACCATCGAGGTCCTTTTTCTCAAAACCCAGCCTCATCAGCTGGTTTTCATCCAGCGGTACAGAACCCATTTCCTCCTGGGTATACCAAAATTCCTGGATCCCGTTATTGACCAACGCCTGGTGCTCTTCATGGCTGACACGTACTACCGTGCCCACTCTTTCCACCCCTTCATCGTTTAGTTTGACGATATCGCCTTGTTTTAATTCTCCGATTTTTAGCATAGCATTCGTTTTTTATTACTCCGAATATAAAAAATATTGCTGTGACCAAAAAATGACTTTTTGCACGTTTCCCTGTCCAGGCCCGCATGATTACGATCGCTTCCGGTAACTGATAATGGCCCAGCCGTTAAAGAAGACCGCAAACCCCGCTACCGTCAGCAGATGGTTTTTTATATCACCCAGGCCGCTCCCTTTTAAAACGACCATCCGCATTACATCAATGAAATAAGATACAGGGTTTACTTTAGTGATAGCCTGCGCCCATTTTGGCATACTGTCAATAGAAGTATATAAACCGCCCCAGGAGGATAAACACCATCATCATAAAAAAGGAAATAAGCATAGCCTGCTGCTGGGTACTGGTAAAGGTGGATACCAAAAGACCCAGCCCTAATACCGCCAGCAGGTATACTGCCGAAAAAACGTAAATGGTCAGCAAACTGCCGGTGGGGCTAATCCCGTACGCCACGCGGGCAATGAGTAACCCGATAGAAAGAATGAGTAAACCCAATACCCAGAACGGGATAAGTTTACCAAGGATAAACTGGTATTTCTTAACAGGCGTTACATTGATCTGCTCGATTCGTGCCTATTTCTTTTTCTTTTACAATATTCAGCGCAGCCAGGAATGATCCTACCATCGTCACCAGTATTACCAAGATACCCGGCACCATGAAATAGCGGTAGTTCATGGATGGATTAAACCAGTTGGATGATACCACTTCAATATTTATCTCCGGACTGAAACGGGGGAACTGTATCCATTCGGTTCGTACCTGCCGGTTAAAATCCTGGATAATACTTCTCAGGTAAGCGCTGCCAAGATTTGCTTTTGTTCCGTTGATCGCATTCACCGCGATGAACAAAGCAGCTTCATCTTCTTTTACCAGTTTTTTTTCGAATAGGGCCGGTATTTCGAGTACAAGGTCTGCTTTATCTTTTTCTACATCATCAAGTGCCGTTTGATAAGAGCCTGTATAATCTTCTAATAAAAAATAGCCGGAAGCGGTGATCTTTGAGATAAGCTGGCGCGAATAAGCGGAATGATCATGATCCACCACAGTGAGTTTAATATCCTTCACTTCGTAATCTGCGGCCCAGGGCAGAATAAGTAATTGTATGATGGGCATCACGAAAATGATACGCAGGATAGAGGTATCCCGAAATATCTGCCGGAATTCCTTTTGCAATAAAAAACGTAAAGTCCTCATGCCAGCCTGATTTTAAATTTTTTGATCGCCATCGTCAGCAAAAACAGCATCATGCCTGTCAGTACCAGTGTTTCTTTCCATACCGCTTCAAAGCCCGCTCCTTTTATCATCACATTTTTTACGATCAGGTAATACCATTTTGCCGGCACTATATTGGAAACGATCCGCAATGGCAGGGGCATATTCTCTATCGGGAACATAAATCCGCTCAGCATAACTGTTGGCAGGAACATACCTGTTAATGCAATGAACATGGCTGTTTGCTGTGAACCGGTAGACGCGGAGATCAGTAACCCGAAAGCAAGGCAGGTAAGCGTAAATAAAATGCTTTCAGCGATCAGTAACAGCAAACTTCCGTTAATAGGTACACCCAGTACAAATACACTCAGTAATAATATACTTGCCACATTGACTATAGACAACAATAAGTAAGGAACCGCTTTCGCTATAATGATCTTTAATGGCTGTACCGGCGACGCGAGCAATATCTCCATCGTCCCCATTTCTTTTTCCCGCACTACAGTAATAGCTGTCATCAGCGTACAGACAAGCATCAGCACCATGGCCATTACACCCGGAACAAAACTATAAGCGCCTTTCAGTTGCGGGTTATACAACATCCTCGTCTCGGTACTGATCGTATATGGCAGTTTACGGCCATTGGTCATCCTGTCCTGGTAATCCATGATAATAGCCGTGGCATAATTCGTGAGCGTATTCGCTACGTTGGGGTCGGAGGCGTCTGCTACCAGTTGTACCTGCGCTTTATTGAAATGCTGCAGGTCTTCACCAAAGTTTTGCGGAAGCACAAGCGCCATTTTGATCTTTCCTTCTTTAAAAGCGCTTTCTATGTCTTTATAAGAATAAATATTTCTTTCTACATCAAAATACCGGCTGGCTTCTATTTCATTGATCAGTGAGGCGGTAGCCGCGTCTTTTGAATTATCGAGTACCGCTATTTTGGAATTCTTCACTTCATTCGTTAATGCAAAACCAAATATGATGATCTGCATAATAGGCATACCCAGCAGGATGAACAGCGTCCGTGTATCCCGGAAGATGTGATGAAACTCTTTTTTTACAAAGGCGCCGAACTGTGCGCCCCCTGTTCCCCTAAAGGAGGAACGTAGGTTTGAATTATTTTTCAGTTTTCTATTTTCTTTTTTACCGAGCATTTCAAATACAATTACCGGTCGCCGAATTACCTTATCAACTTATATACTTGTCAAACCATTGCTACTAATCTCCGCTTCTCACGGCCTTCCTCGCCAGTTTTAAAAACACTTCATCCATAGATGCCGCATGGTATATCTTCTTTAATTGCTGAGGCGTATCCAGTGCATCTATACGGCCATCTACCATAATGGAAACCCTGTTGCAATATTCTGCCTCATCCATATAGTGGGTAGTAACAAAAACAGTGATACCAGATTCAGCTGCCTGGTAGATCATACTCCAGAACTCTCTCCTTGTCACGGGATCAACACCGCCTGTGGGCTCATCGAGAAAAACGATCTGCGGCTCATGAAAAATAGCTACCGAAAAAGCCAGCTTTTGTTTCCAGCCCAATGGTAATGACTTCACCAGTTTAGTTGCTTCGGCTTCCATATGCAGTCCTTTCAATATGCTGTTTGTTTTCTCCTTAATAAACTTGTCGCTCTTTCCATATATACCTGCATAAAAGCGGATATTCTCTTTTACCGTAAGATCTTCATACAAAGAAAACTTCTGGCTCATATACCCGATATTCCGTTTGATCTTTTCGTTTTCCTTATATACATCAAATCCCGCCACGGAAGCTTTTCCTGAGGTAGGTAATGACAAACCTGACAGCATGCGCATGGCTGTTGTTTTGCCGGCGCCATTGGCCCCGAGAAATCCGAATATCTCTCCTTTCTGCACTTCAAAAGAAATAGCATCTACGGCTGTAAAGGCTCCAAATTTTTTGGTGAGCTGATCGGCTACTATGACTTTATCATTACTCATATCAATTCTTCATTAATGCCATAAAACAATCTTCTATATCCGGCTGCGTTTCTTTTAACTCAAATGGGTGTCCTGCCTGCTGCAGGTAATTGCTCAACTCCTGCTCTCCGCCGTTTTTCATGACCGCATGATGATACTCTCCAAACGGATAAGCATCTTCTACATATTCACAATTCTTCAGTTCGTTGAGCAGCCGGATCATATTACTGCTTTTTACCGCCAGCAGTTTTTTACCAAATGCGTTCACTACTCCCTGCGGCGTATCAATAGATAATATTTTCCCGTTTTGCATTAAAGCGACCCTGTCGCACATGCCGGCCTCATCCATATAAGGCGTGGAAACAAGAATGGTGATATCCTGCTCTTTTAATTTCTTCAGCATTTCCCAGAATTCTTTTCTTGATACCGCGTCAACACCGGTAGTAGGTTCATCCAGGAATAAAACAGAGGGACGATGGATGAGTGCGCAACTCAATGCCAGTTTTTGCTTCATGCCCCCGGATAATTTTCCGGCCCGCCGGTCTTTGAACGGTTCGATCTGTGAATAGATATCTTTTATCAGGTCGTAATTTTCTTCAACAGACGTATTAAAAATAGTAGCGAAGAAATCGAGATTTTCCTGCACGGTAAGATCCTGGTATAAAGAAAATTTTCCCCGGCTAAAGACCATTGATTGTACCTGCGACTGATCTTTAGGCTTGATAGTAATGACCCAGCCGCTGTTCCCGTTTTCCTTTGTCGTACTGAAATCAGTACTTGTAAAATCGAGAGGCCCGCGGTTATTCAATACATCCGTACCTGAATACAACCTGCCGAAGTAAGGCAGGTAAACCATCAATGTGTCTTTACCGTATCTCACTTCATTTACTCCATTCGTTATTGATCTTGCACGGCCATATTGGGGATTACTGTTATACGCGTTGAAAATCCACTGATCAGCAGTAACCGCCTGTACGATCTCTTCTTTCGTAGCAGTGGGAACTGACCTGGTTACCGGGAGAACAGCGGAAACAAAGAAACATAAAGAACAGGCAGGTAAAAAGAAAATAAAAAAGGCGAATGCCGGTTTGCTGTTTCATAATTTCAGTTTACTGATAGAAAGAAAAGATTGCGCCAGTCTTTGCATCAGCGGGGAATTACAGGAATTTTAACCTGTATATCACATGAAATATGAGCAACAGGGCAAGATTAACAGGGAGCCTATTCTTTTACCTGTACATCCACGGCTATTTCTTCACAGCGGACCTCGTATTTTTTTTCTGGCTTTGAATAGATATTTACTGACTGGTGAGAAGCCGCTGATGAATTATCATAGATAAAAGTTTTGCTGCCAAATAGCACTTCCTCTACCTTTTCCGATTGGGTAAACAGACATCCTGTTTCCCGCATGCTCATGGATCAATTCCTTCAATTTTCCTGATCTTATACAGGTTATCAATAGCCGGTGTATTCTCATCAGCATGATCACGAATAAATAATCTCTTGCCCTGCTGATGGATACATTGAGAATGTTTTGCCTGTTTAGAAACATACCAGGATGCTGGCTTATGGATAAAGGAGGGTTAAAGATGGAAATGATAATATCGCATTCATCTCCCTGGAAACCATGTATAGTACCTACCAGCACTTCGGTCTTATCGTTTTCCTGGTGTTGCTGCGCTAATAATTTTTCCACTAAAGTAGCTTGTGCCTTATAGGGACAGATTACTCCCAGCCGGTATTTATGCGTATTGACTTGTTGCAGCTGCTTTATCAGTTGCAGTACAAACTCAACGGTGAACAATGCGGATAAATCTGGTAATGAGATTTATTAAGGGTATTGGGCTTGAATATACCTTCATACTTTGAAACCGAAACTTGATGATATTGATGTCTTTAAAGTCTAATCCTTTTACCGTCAGTGGTTTTTGATCGCCGGGGGAGCGATGATGCTCCAGTATCCCGTTATAGGTAAAATGACTGAACAGTTTGCCTATGGTGGGGATGCTCCTGAATT
This sequence comes from Bacteroidota bacterium, assembly GCA_037200265.1. Taxonomy (GTDB): domain Bacteria; phylum Bacteroidota; class Bacteroidia; order Chitinophagales; family Chitinophagaceae; genus VBAT01. The sequence goes on along the minus strand of JBBCIL010000026.1, from coordinate 41,701 downwards.
GAGTAAGAAGATTTACAATTTTGTACGGTGAGGTACTGTAACGGGGTCAACGAATTTATCCAGTTGCACCATGTCATAGATATTCATGTCCTTCCAGTGTTCTATTTGTGTAATGGGCTGGATCTGGAAAGGATCGCCCGCAATAATGAATCTTACCGTAGGTTTCTGATACAACACATACGCCATACTTGCCAGCGTGATCATTGATGCTTCATCATGATAATATAATCCCATTGCAGGAATTTAAGGTGCAACCGCTCTTCCTGTATACCAGCCTGGAAATAATCATAGGCAAATCTCGCCATAGTGGTGATGGTCGTATTACGCGGTTTGGTACTGATATCAAAATTCCTGTCAACCAGTAAAGAGCTGTTCTCTATTTCCGCATCGGCTGTTGTACCATAGCGGAGCAACCACTGATGATAAGACTCATCAGCGCCCATTTTTTCCATGATACGCCTTGTGAGTACATCCGCCGCTTTGTTGGTAGGCGTAAGTACCAGTACTTTCCATGCTTTTTTCTGCTTCATCAACGGGATGATCTCGCTGGCAGCCAAATAGGTTGTTTTTCCTGTGCCGGGAGGGCCGAAAATAAACCTGATATCTTTTGACAGGTTTGCTGCAGGTTGAAATCATCAGCCAGGTTAAGCTGGTAAAATGCTTTACGCAATTCTTCCAGCAGGAATACCGGGTTTTTTATATCTACTACAACACGGCTTACTTTATCCAGGTTCATTCCCTGTATATCTACTGCTCTTTTCAGCTTCACCTTTAACGTGTATTCTTTTACACCTATTACTTCAACTGTTACAGGTTTCGATTCATCCCCTGTATAAAACCGTATTTGCAGGTCGCCGATATCCTCTATGGATTGCGGGATATACCTGCCCGGATGTTTTAACAGCAATGTCTTTTCAGTACGGCCTCTTTCTCCACTTTGGTAAACTGTATGGATACAGACTTTCCTGTGCATTGGCGTCAAAACTACCCAGGCATTCCAATTCAAGCAGCGCCTTGAACCAGATGAATGAATATTTACGGGAGTCCTTTACTATTTCATTCAGCTTCTCGATACGCGTATGGTTCTCAATCTGCGCCTCTGTTTCTTCCTTCAGTTTTTCTATTTTCTTCTGCAGGTCAACAGAAGGTTTTGTGTATTCATCCTCGTCTGCTGTCAATTCAAGCGGTGCTGTTTCTTCTTCTTTTTCCACACTGGTTTGCCCCTCTCCCTTCTTTGCAGCTGCCTGTTTCTTTTTCTTTATATCGTTTTTAAGTGCGGCAAGTGTTTGTTTGATCTCTTCTTCTTCAACAGAGATACTTTCTTTGCTCTCTTTACTTTTTCCACCTTGCTGTTTTGCGGCAGCCTGCTGTTTCCGTGCTTCCAGCAAACCAATGATCTCTGCTACTTCTGCCTGGGTGATGCCTTCTTCCATCAATGCACGTCCCAGGTGAAGGGCCTGTTTTTGCTCATCGGTGAGCCCGAGTTCCAAATCAGGATTATCAATACCCAGTAATTCAAGTAAAACAGGTGCATAAGTATCTTCTGTATTATAAGACGAATGCAGGCTTTCTCTTTTGAGCTCAGTGGCTGAAACAAGTTTATTATTCTTATCGTACAACCATTACCTTTTTCATTTGAGACACTAATGTCGAATCATGCTTTTCGTTCTTAGCATATTGACTGCCTTTTGGAATAAACGGAAAGAAGCAAGGAACAATGTATTGGCCGTTGCAATGGTCTTACCCTGCAGATGCTGCAAAAGATAATTCCAGGTAATAACGGACAGAGCCGTGTAATAGCTTGTACGGCCTCATCGAAACCTTCCATTATCTTATCCGTAATGACTGTTTCCGGAAATTGTTTTCCGATACTTCATATTTACCAAGACCGAATTTCTTTTTGTTATCCGGGGTAACATGGGGTTTCAGTTCTTTTATCTTAGGAATATGTACAACGCCAGGCCTGCCAGGAAATGATAGAATTTTTCCTTTCTGCTCTCCTGGATGAAATCAGTATAAAAATTTTCGTCCAGTATATATACACCGGGGGTATGAACAAAATAGACATCCAGGTTTTGAGTACTGAAATAAACTTCTGCGGGTTTACAGAAAAATCTCTCTCCCGGTCTTGCCGGATTCCTGGCTGCTATAAAAGCTGTTTCCTGCAACCTGCTAACATACTCGGACAATGCGGAAGCGGGGCACACATCATAATAAGACTGGAACGATTCGAAATGCAATAATAATGTACGCCTGTCATCATAATTAAAGCTTCTCATTATACTGCGGAAGGATAACTTTATATATCTCTGCCCGCATATCAGGTTACCCAGGTCAAGGCTTTTTAAAAAATTCAAGCGCTTCTTTATTTTCAATAAAAGGTTTATAAACAGTATCGTAACTGGTAGGCCGGTCGGAGGGTAAAAAGATATTAGGCAAATCATGCTCATCAAAAGGGATCACGGCTTTGCGATGCTGGTTCAGCAGGATCGGGCGTTTAAGCGCTAACTTCTCCGTATCATCCCAAAGCGATCTTCGCCCGCCGAGGTAACCATAGAACCTGATGAGCCATTCATCTGTTTGCGATTCTATGAATTTCGCTGTCAGCCGCGGAGGAGTTTTTTAGGATCAACAATATCAGCCACGACCGAACGGATCCATGTCTCCAGTGGTTTATTCGCCTGGTTCAACTGCCGCTGTCCTTTACTTACAAAAACCAACCCGGCATTGGGGTTCTCCATCAATTGACTTATTTGCCTCATCTGAGAATAATGCCAGTTCCGGATCAGACGCCCAGTAAGCTTTTCCTCTCGATAAATATTTTCCATTACGCCCCGGTAAAATGTCTCCCCCGGTCCTGAATTTTTCAAGAATAGCTGTATAAAAAGGTTTGAACGAGATCTTTGTCCTGTTATGTACATCGGTATAAGCGCTTTCGCGGTAAGGGATCAAATCTAAATGCTATCATTCAGCAGGAAGGTTTTCTCCCGTATGCCGATCTGTTTCAGAATATTGATAGAGTCAGCCGCAAGTTCCGCACCAGTTGTACCAACTCCATATTCCATGTTTCACCGGCTTTGATGCCTTCCGGCTATCTGTCAATAAAAACGGCGCCTGGATAATGAAACCGAATTTTGTTTCTTCTTTGGTAGGAAAGAAACAAAACGCCTCGTATTGATACCCTGTTTCCAGTTGTTTCTGATCCACTACAAAAAAACCTACGACGATCTTATGACTGGATGAAAGTTTGTTGTGTTGAATATTATTGGAGAAAGCCAGATATATTCTTTTTTCACCGACACATTTTCAATATGCGCTACTTCTACCAATGAAGCCCGTATATGATTGAAGGTTCCTGACTGCACTGTATTCTTATTGTATTCACCATTCTTTTTGGAGGACGACCAGACTATCTTTTGCAGGTTGGTAAGAAATAAAACCGCGCTGAAAAAGATGTTCCAGTTTTTCCTCTATTTCCTTATACGCATCTTCTTTTGACTTGGCTTTATGATTGAAAGGAAAGAAGAACAGGGTTTCTCCTTTTTTTCTTTTTTGCGTATTTGCTTCTATCTCATCGGGAACGATATAGTTCTCCAGTTTGAAGTTGAAAGTATCGTCATAGATATGCGGTGTTTGGCTGTAGGACAAATACGGCTTTAAAGCCAATACCGAATTTGCCGATCTTTTGTTCGTCCTATCTTGGATGAATTACCAATAGAAGTAATCGCATTGATATGACCGAGGCGGCCATGTTCGGAATCTGCATCTTCACTGGCCGGGTCCGAGATCGTAAACCGTACCGAGCCATTGTGTTTAAACCATAGGCCAGTTTCTTCGAGGGTAAACTCGACCCATGTGGCTTTTGTATCATCTGCATTCTGCAGCAATTCGTATACAAAATGGGCGCTGTCGGAATATTTTTTGATAGCGGTTTCCCAGATGCCGCGGTAAGCCCTTTTTTAATAAAACCTCAACGTCATGCTTTTTTACTTTTTGCAGGCTGGCCAGGTACTGTTTCTCTATGGACATGCGGTATTGAATTTCAACGGGTGACTTAAATGATCAAACCCTCACCGAATCCCGGCTTATTAAGGCAGGAATTCAAACTTTGGAAGGACAAAATAATAAACCTTTGCAGGTTTGTACTATATAACGGCAATTATCAATAAAAAAATTGATACCAAATGACGGCATAGGATGCTATCAAGGCCCTATTTTGAAATGCAAAGGTCTTTTACCTTGTTATAAACACTTCCATGAAAAGCTTAATTCAAAATCGTATGCTTACCACTCCGATATCATATTATTATGTACGGCCGTAACCACAGCGCTTATCACCGGGCTATTATACGCCTATTCCTGCTCTGTAAATCCGGGACTGGGAAAGCTACCCGCCGAAGGATATATTGCGGCCATGCAATCTATTAACAGGGCCATACAAAATCCTTTGTTCTTTCTTTCCTTTATGGGAACCGCCATATTACTGCCTGTTTGCACTTATATGCATTACCATCACCCCTTGCCTGCAAAATTTTACCTGTTGCTCACAGCCACCATTTTGTATCTCGGCGGTGTACTGGGTGTAACCATATTGGGAAATATTCCGCTAAATGATGCGCTGGATAATTTAATCCCGCTACTGCAGATGCTGCTGAAAACAGCGAAACAGAAGATCGTCTTCATGCAGCAATGGAACGCTTTCATACTATCCGTACTATCATCTCTTTTATAAGTTTACTATTTGTTTTAATTGCATGTATGTATAAAGAAGCCGAACAGGCGGCTTAGCTTATTTTTAACAACATGAATATTTCAAAGAATAACAGAACAAGCGCCCTGTTAAGCCTCCTGTTTGTCGTGACCATCTGGGGCAGCGCTGCACCGTTACGAGAGTGGGCGTACAGGAGATTTCACCTTTCTTCTTTGCGCTTCTCCGAAAGCGGGTTGCTTCTTTTTTGCTGCTGCTTTTTTATTTGTATCGCAGGAAAACAAAACGCAGCAGGCATTCTCTCCATTGCCCTACAAAAAGATCATCTGGATGGGATTAACCGGCATCACTTTCTTTTATATATTTTTCAATCTTTCGCTGGTGCATACCAGCGCTTCTACCGGCGCATTGATCCAGGGTTTTATACCCGTCGGTATCATCTTACTGGCCGTATTGTTTTTAAAGAACGGTGGAGACATCGCATATACTTGGCATTATCCTGTCCGTACTGGGTGTAATACTTATAGGTTTTGTTGGCGGCAGCAAACAAGGCCAGGATAGCCTGTTTGGAAATGCTGATGATCCTATCCGTGCTCTGCTGGTCTGTCTATACAGTGATCTCAAAAAGTCTTACCAAATATGATCCTGTTGTTATAACCGCGTTCAGCACGATTACAGGAACGATCTTCCTGGTACCGGTTGTTATTATTGAGCAATGGGGCCGGCCTTTACCCGTTATTTCTGCCAATGCATGGGCTGCGATCTTTATCTTGGGATTTTCTCTTCCTCTGTTTGTTGTATTCTTTACAACAAGGTATTTGAAGATTTTACCCGCTGCTTCTGTCGGTAATTTTATCTGATCCCGTTAATCGGCGCCGTGATCGCTGTTATTTTTCTTAAAGACAAGATTACGCCCTGGCAACTGGTTGGTGGATTGCTTGTACTGGCCGGTGATTATTAAGTTCAAAGTCTTCCGCGCGACAGGTACCCAAAGTGATACTGGCAGAGAATAAGCAGGCTTCTTTATAATGTATTCATTTCTTTATTTGCTTCACCGCTTCGATAAATTCCCATATCGTATCGGTTGTTTTATCAATCAGGTCCGGGGGCAGGTGTTCATAAATATCAACGGCTTCTCCTGCATTGGCTTCTGCTATTGCATCCAGTAATTCAGGAGTGGTCATTTCTTTCAGGCGGGCTATGATATAGGCTTGTTCCATGGTCTAAAAGTAAAGTTTACGCGGCTTATTCCCATGCTCCTTTTACAAAAATCAATAATGCAGATTTCGGGTGCGCGGATATATGACTTCATAAAATCACAGCCTTCATAAAGATTCAATCACCGGAACCCTCAACCTATCGGGAGAAACAACAATACAACGCAAACAGGATAGCGCAGCCTCTCAAAGCAACGATATTTGAACGTTGTTTTCATTCATTCTTAATAACCTTTCTATGAAATTAATAAATACCTGTATCAGGCCTTTCCCTGCTATTACTTTTCGCCACAGCTTGTAAAAAGATAAGGACAGCATTACGCCCGCGCCCAAAGCATTGTTATCAGTAAAACTCAGCCAACCGTATCTTGGCGCCGCCCACGTAGATTCAGCTTTTGCGATATGGAATACCAACGGGCAGCAGCAACGCATTAAGATGAACGTGAGCCACGATTCACTGATCGCGGAGATGAGTATCTTCAACGAAGGCACCGGAGAACTTCCGCTTCATATTTTTTCCAATAAAAAATACAGCAACCAATATTATGGACAGTGGATAAGTCACAAACGCTTTCGTTGCAAAAGACAAAAGCTATCAGTTATACCGGCCCTGCGTCCCTTTACTGATGCGCCTGGTTTCCCCGTGTAAAATTAGCTGATGCGATCGGGCATGAAGCTGTTATAGCGTTGCGTCCTGATGATGCATTTTTTGTAGTAAAGAACCCGGGTCATCCTGTGCTTACATTAACGGTAGACAGAAGCTATTGGAAAACTATTGGCGGTATACAACTGGCAGGCACAGGTATGGGAATGTACCGCAGGCTGTACCCGACCTGGCAAATAATGATTATTTCAAAATGCTGCCGGCACGGATCGGCGCCAGCTCCTGGAATCATATATCCATCACTATCATTTTTGAGACGATATTCAGGGCGGAGGCTGGATCCTTTCGCTGGAGCATGAGCCATAGCACTGATGAATAGCATTAAATTCTTTTGCTGAACATACAAAACAGTCAACGGAATATTCACGACCATTTAATTATTCATGTAATTTCTTAATACATTAAACTGTTTTGTACTTCTCAGTTTAAGCAGCGCTTTATCACGTATCTGTCTTATCCTTTCGGTGCTCAGGTCAAATTTGTCGCCGATATCTTCGAGGCTTATCGGGTGATCATGACCAATACCATAAAAATAGCAGATCGTTTCTTTCTGTCTTCTGAAAGTACACTCAGCAAACGGCCGATATCAGTTCTCAAAGATTCGGTGTGCAGTATATTCCTGTCTGAGTCCACTGTGCCTGTATTTTCCAGGGTATCCAGCAAACTGCCTTCTCCTTCTCCTGAAAAAGGAGCATCAAGGCTCACTGTATTATCTTTCTTTGAAAGGATATCAGCCACTTCTTCTGCTTCCATATCTAATACTTCAGCCAGTTCGTCTATAGAAGGCAGCCAGCCAGTTTTTGTTCCAGCATCGCCTGTGTATGCAGTATACGCCTGCCCATTGTTTGCTTGTGCAGGGGACATCGTATCGTGCGTGAATGAACGGATATGGAACGTAAGATACTTTCCCGTATCCACCATACGGCGAAAGAAATGAATTTGAAACCACGGGTATACATCAAATTTTTGTGCCGCTTTCATCAGGGCCGTAATTTCCTTCATTCACCAGGTCAGACAGCGATAACCCGTTGCCCTGGTATTGCTTGGCTACGGATACAACGAACCGAAGATTGGCTTTCACCAGGCTGTTCCAGCTTCTTTATCTCCCTTTTTTATCAGTTTTACCAGCCGCACTTCTTCTTCAGCAGAGGACCAGGTCCATTTTTTTTAACTCATTCAGGTATATATCCAGGCTTCGTGAGTCACGGTTGGTGATAGAGTTGGATATTACTAGTTGACGCATTCTCATAGAGTAGTAGTTAATAAGTGAATTAATGAACACCGAAGTAATGAACTATTAACGGGCATAAAAAATGACTGTACAGGTATTCGGGTGTAAGCGTTCAGGCGATTCGCTGTAGTTGCTTCGCCACAGCGTTTGAAAAGAATATTCCTGTTTATATTAATGTATGCATCCTGCCGGGCAAAGGATAGGGTTACAGCAAGCCTGCCTGGGCTGAGGCAAAATAACGGTCTGAAGTTTGATATCCTTATTGATTAAACGATATTATATGGCAAATAAAAAAGGACTCCACATCAACCGGCAGGCAAAAAAAAGATTCAGCCTTAAAACCTGATCCTGAAACATTACATTACCACCGATCGCCAGGAAGAAATGAAGGCCTGTATCTTCTGTCGTTCAAAATATTAAAGAAAACGCGGAAGATAATAATGAATCAAAAGTATCTGCTGATAAGAAGAAAGACAAAAATACATAGATAAGCAGCAGTTTCCGGATGTTGCAGCAACCGACGGTATGCAGGCAGTATTCACATTACTTATTTTTTCTTCTACTGCCAGTATGAACCAATTAATTCATTATTCTTCAAAAAACCTATGCCCGTATAATAAACTTTATTTGCATCATACCATCTCAATTCATAAGAGCCGTCCGGTTGCCTGGTAATTTCGAGGTCGGTTGTATCCTCTGTACAGGTTCCAGCCAAACTGTTTTGAAAAATCCATCATATACATCAGCCTGGTATTCGCCGGAAGGATGAGTAGAAATTTTCTTAGCCGCTTCCGGATAGGGGCCGGTAAAACCGGTATGATGGTACATACCGCTTAATATTCCATAGCCCTGGCTGATAAGAACAAAACTGCCGATTAAATAACATTCATAAGATTAGTGTTTGTTGTTGAATCCTAAAGTATACCAGGAGCAGGTACCACAACTCACCCAATCCACTCACTCCTTCTCTCAATCATTCAGATCCTGCTGTTAATCCTTCCTTCACATTTACTATTTGCGCCCTGGATTATCACCATTAACCATTAAACCTTTTTATGAGAAAATTTACCTGTACTCTTTCTTTTTTATTAGCCGGCTTTATTCGCTGCATGCACCGCCGCGGGCCTACAGTGCCTGCCAGCAATCTCCAGTTTCCCGCTTCCAACATAGACGGCAACCGTTTTACTGTTAGCTTCAATAAGGGCAACGGGGCTTTCCGCATCATTGTTGTCAAGCAGGGCAGCGCCATTACTTCATTGCCGGTAAATGGCGTTGAGTATATTGCCAACGCTGCTTTTGGTACCGCCAATACCGTATTTGCTCCGGCGATGGTTATGTAGTGTTACAAAGGCCGCAGCACCGGTACTACATTTTCGCAGGTCGTCAGCAACCTGCTGGTGAATACAACGTATCATGTCAGCATATTTGAATATAATGCAGCGGTGGGGCTGCCGAATACCTTAGTGTATCATTAAGCGGCAACATTACTACCAAAGCTGCACCAACATCACAGGCGGTTATCATAATTTTACAGCCGTGGCAGGAAATAAACGCACCATCAACTGGAGTGTTGGCAACGGTGAAAGACGATTGATACTTGCCAGGAAAGGCGCTGCTGTAAATGCTACGCCGCAGGAACGAACCGATTACCCGCACTCCACGATATTCGGCAGCGGCAATGTGATCAATGGCGATAATTATGTAGTATATAAAGGCCAGGGCACTTCTGCTACTATCACCAGTCTCGAACCGAACACCACTTATCATTTCGCCATCTTTGAATACAATGGCAATAACGGCCCGGTATATTTAATTCCCGGTGGCACGCAAAGCCAGTTGACGAATGCAGGACCTACGCAGGCATCAGGCAATATCAGTTTCAATGGCATTGAAGGCATCGCCTTAGTCTTAGTTTCAGCCCGGGCAATGGCAAACATCAGCTGATCATTGCGCGGCAGGGACAAGCGCCGGCATTTGTTCCCGTCAACGGTCAAACATATACTGCCAGTACCGTTTTTGGATCCGCGGGCAGGAAGTAGCTCCGGGTGAATTTATTGTGAATGCATCAGGCGCTGACAGAACATTTACCAACCTGCTCGTCGCTACCACTTATTATTTCCGTGTATATGATTTTGATATAGATGCTGCCGGCAACACCTACTATCTTACCAGTTCCCTTTTCTCAAAACAGCAGTCTTACGGCTGTTGCCCCAACCGTACAGGCAGGCAATGTTCGCTTTGAAAATATGACCGGCTCTTCTGTTACGATAAAACATGATGTTGGCAACAGCACTTTTCGTCTTATCGTAGTGAAACAGGGAAGCGCCGTAGATGCAATACCTGCTGATCTTACAAGATACAGTGGTAATACTTTATTCGGTGCCGGTAACCAGGTAACACCCGGCAACTATGTTGTGACGGGTGGACAAAATTCAAATACATTAACAGTAACAGGGCTTACACCCGGCCTGATCTATCATGTGGCCGTATGGGGTTTCAATGGAATTAATTTTCCGGTGTATGCTATTCCCCCGGCAAGCAGCCATTACTATTCCTAATGAACCGACAACAGCAGGATCGGCATGGCAAACAAATACTATACAGGGTAATGCATTCAGGACACAATGGACGGCGGGCGATGGATCAGGAAGATTAATAATTGCCCGGAAGAATGCAGCGGTAACTGCTCTGCCGGTGGATGGAACAAACTATACGGCCAGCGCCATTTTTTGGGAAACGGTTCGGAAATATCCGCAGGCCAGTTCGTGGCTGTATGACGATGTAAACAGGGTATTGGATATGCAGGGACTGGAGACCGGTACTGTTTATCATTTCCGCTGTTTTTTGAATACAACTTATCCGGCGGAAACAAAGATTATCTAACGTCTTCATTCCTCAAGCGCTACCGGCACTACAGTATCAGCGCTGCTGTGCAAACTTTTAACTTATCGGCCAGCAATATTCAGAATACACAGACTACGATCAACTTCGCCGCAGGTAACGGCGGGCAACCGCCTGTTTATCATGCGGGCCGGTTCGCCTGTAAATGCGATACCGCAGGACCTGGTATCGTATAATTTTTCTTCTACCTATGGTTCGCAGGAAATTGGCACCGGCAACTATAGCGTGCAAAAAACAGGGGGCAGCAACCCATTCACCGTTACATCACTGGCGCCGAATACGCAATACTTTGTATCGGCATTTGAATTGAATGGCTCCACCGCGCCTGTATACCATGAGACCGGCAGCGGATTTTAGTTTTACAACAACAGGGTCGGGAGTTGTTCCTCCTGCTGTTAATGCAAGTACGCCTGCGTTCAGTGTAACGGATGGCAATAAACTCACCTTTAACTGGATGAATGGTGATGGTGCGAAAAGAATTGTAGTGGCAAGACAGGGAAGCGCTGTGACATTTACTCCTGCTAATGGTATTGACTATACTGCAGACGCGGCATTTGGCAACGGAACTAACCTTGGCAATGACCAGTTCATTATCTATAATGGCACGAACAGCAATGTTACTGTTACCAATTTACTGCCTTCTGTTGTATATCATTTCACCCCTATTTGAATATAATGGTGCGGGCGCAACAACAAGCTATTTAACGACAGGGGCTTGACCAGCAACCGGTCAACAGCTATGGCTCCTGTTACCGGCAGGCAACAGTATAGCGGGTACAGCGGTTAATCTTACCATCATATTACCTGAACAATGGCCCGGGTAATGGCAGGATCGTGGTCATGAAAGAAGGAACGGCAGTAAACAGTTTACCGGCAGACCTGTCCTAAGTACCCGGCTAATGCTGTATTTGGGAACGGCGCACAGGTTGGAACAGGCGAATATGTAGTATATGCGGGTAATGGCAATACCGTAACGGTAACAGGGCTCAGCAATAATAAAACCTATCATTATACCGTGTTTGAATATAATGGTGTGGATGCACCGGTATATAATACGGCCAATGCAGTAAGCAACAGTACCGTGATGCCGGTGGCATTACCATTAACATGGTTATATTTTACAGCTACAGAAGACAATAACGATATACATCTCCGCTGGGGCATTGCTGATGAGATCAATACCCGTCATTTTGTAATTGAACGCAGCGCAGGTAATGCAAATTTTGTTACTATCGGTGATGTGCAGGCTATCGGGAGTGGCAGCCATGATTATAGCTTTACGGATCATACGAAACCGGCGGGTACAGTTTCGTACCGCATCAGGCAGGTAGACATGGATGATCATTTTACGTATTCGAAACAGGTAATCGTAAGGGCGATTGTTCAGCAGGCGGCAATGAAGTTATATCCCAATCCTGCTACTGGCTTTACAAGGATCAGTTTACCGCAGGGTTTGCAGCAGGCCGCTGTAAATATTTATAGCATGGATGGAAAACTGGTAATAACAAAAACAGTAAACTAATGGAGAGATGATATCATTGCAGCCATTATCACCGGGCATCTACCATGTAGTGATCAATGACAAGGGAAAAAGATACAATGAGCGGCTGGTGATTCAATGATAATTTTATACAGATGAACATTTGTTAAAGCCTCCTCTTCGCAGGGGGGCTTTTTATGTAAAAAATCAAAGCCATTACGATAGCTTATTGCTGTTCTGCCATAGCTATTGCTTTCACCACAATTTCCAGATCACTCACACTACGGAAGCCGCTTACCCCTGAGTAAATAACAGTATCATCAGCTAAAGTAACCGGCTGACCGCCTTCCCCAACCAATATAATCAGGCCGCCTGATACCGAATTTCCTTTCATCTATCTCGTTATTAAAAGCCAGTTTTTCAAACTCACCCGTCTTTATACCGGTGATCCAGGCCTGGCTGGCTTTTATCCAGGCAATACGGTAACGCTCTCTTCCCAGTATCTTATCATCTCCGAAAATGCGGCCGTATATATTCCCGTCTTTGTCTATGATACACACCGCTACACTGCCATTGGCTTTGAGACGATCTTCTTCTATCGCCATATATTCCGGTACAAGTGCTGCTATATTGTCTATGATAGCATGGATGGTGACTGGGAGTTCTTTGGATGGCATAACATTTATTTTAGGTTGGCAGTGACCATGTATTGTGAAATGTTTTCGATCGAAAGTTAATAAAGTTAAAGCAACAAAAATGGCTTGTTATTAGCATCGGCCTATTCCGTCATGAATATTACAGACGCTTTTTTTATCTTCCCTATTAAATACTAAGAACACCTCCCTTACCGGCCGGATATATTTCAATGGTCATCATTTCTACCCTTTTTTACATTTTCTACTTAATTAAGCGTTTGAATAAAGATAATGGTACAGGATATAAGAAACCAGGAATTATCCGAATACCAGTTATACAAAACGGGAGCCCGGTTAACCGTATGTATAATTCTTTTCTCTCCTTCCCCACTCTTCTTTAAATTGTACGCACAAAACAAACTGCTATGCGAATCATTGTTCTGCTGATCATTTTATTTCCTGCTATTGCTGCTTCACAAGCCCTGCCCACCATAGAAGATAAAACAAAGGGCCTGAAAAAATATGAAGGCTACCTGAACTATTACTGGGATGAAGCGGCGGGTAAGATCTGGCTGGAAGTGGATAAGACCGGTACGGAAATGCTATATAACCTGTCGCTGCCTGCTGCTCTCGGCTCTAATGATATCGGGCTCGACAGGGGATTGCTGGGCGATAACCGTATCATTGTTTTCAACCTGGTGGGCCGCAAGCTGCTGATGGTACAGCCGAATTATAATTACCGGGCTGTCACTACTGATAAAGCCGAACAAAGAGCCGTCGGGCAATCCTTTGCTCAAAGCATTCTCTGGGGCTTCGTTATAGAAGCGGAAAGCAATGGTCACGCACTGGTAGATATTACCGATTTTCTGTTGCGGGATGCAATGAAAGCAGGTAACCGTCTCCGCAGTATGCGGCAGGGCAATTACAACGTGGACAAAACAAGATCGGCGATCTACCTGCCGCAAAGCAAGAATTTTCCGCAAAACACAGAACTGGAAGCCACCATTACCCTTGTAAATACAGATGGCGAGACAGGCAATTATGTAAATTCCGTAACGCCTTCTACCGAAGCAATCACGGTGCGGATGCATCATTCCTTTATACAATTACCCGACAATAATTACAAGCCGCGTGTGCTGGACACCCGCAGCAGTTTCATTGACATTTCTTATTTCGACTATAGCACACCGGTAGCGGAGCCGATCGAAAAACATTTATATCATCCGTCACCGCCTGGAAAAGAAGGATCCATCGGCGGCTAAAAGTGAAGCCGTAAAACCTATTATCTATTACCTGACAACGGCACACCCGAACCGATCCGCAGCGCCCCTGCTCGAAGGAGCGCAATGGTGGAGCCAGGCTTTTGAAGCAGCAGGCTATATCAATGCCTTCCAGGTAAAAATATTACCGGAAGATGCAGACCCGATGGATGTACGGTACAATGTGATCAACTGGGTGCATCGCTCTACCCGCGGCTGGAGCTATGGCGCATCCGTAATTGATCCGAGAACAGGAGAGATCATCAAAGGCCATGTATCGCTGGGTTCATTGCGCGTGAGACAGGATTATTTAATTGCGCAGGGCTTATTGGCGCCTTTCGAACATGGTATGCCGGCTGATGATAAAAATGCTGAAAATGGCGCTCAACCGTTTAAAGCAATTAGCGGCGCACGAGGTAGGACACACTATCGGCCTTCAGCATAATTATTCAGCCAGTGTGGTGAACCGCTCAAGTGTGATGGATTATCCGCCGCCCGCTGTAAGCCTCGATGCAAAAGGAGATATTGATATCAGCGATGCCTATGCTATGGGCATTGGCGAATGGGATAAGATCGCCGTCAACTGGGGATACAGTGATTTTGCAACGGCACCAACGAAAAAGAAGCGCTGGATAAATAATGAGCGATGCGTATAAAAAAGGCTTCCAGTATATCAGCGATCGTGATGCAAGAGCGGCCGGCGGCCTGCATCCTACCGCACATTTATGGGATAATGGCAAGAACCCGGTAGATGAATTGAAATACAGTAATGAAAGTAAGGGCAAAGGCATTGAGCCGGTTCGGGGAAAACAATATCCGCCCGGGTATGCCGATGGCATTTTTGGAAGATGTGCTGGTGCCGGTATATCTCTTTCACCGTTACCAGGCAGAAGCGGTAACGAAACTGGTGGGTGGTATGTATTAACCTATGCGCTTCGCGGCGACGGCCAAACGATCACCCAATCGCTTTCCAGGGAAGAACAATTAAAAGCATTGAATAGCGTGATCAGCACGCTGGATCCTGCTGTACTGGTACTGCCGGATCGTATCATTAAATTAATTCCGCCGAGGCCGGCAAACTATGATTACACAAGAGAGCTTTTTAAAAAGCGTACAGGACTGGCTTTTGATGCGCTGAGCCCGGCAGAGGACGGCAGCCGATCTGCCTCTCTATTTTCTGTTTAATAGTGAAAGAATGAACCGCATGGTAGAGTACCAGGTGCAGAACGGAGGTTTGGGCCTGGATGAAATGATCACTGCCTTACTGAATGCTACCTGGAAAGCGCCCGAGACGAAAAGGCATGGAAGGGTTGATACAATTACAAACAGAACAGGTTTTGCTGACGTATTTATTAGCCGCCAGTGTGAATGACAACAATTCCTTCATCACGCAGTCGGTAATACAAAGATCACTGGGCAACCTGAAAACATATATTGAGAGTAAAAAGAAGATAGCTGCGGATAGTACATACAGCGGGCATTTATTTACTCGCACTGGAAAGAATGAAGAACCGGAGAATGCAAAACCAACGGCACATGCAGTAATACCGCCGGGTGCGCCGATCGGGTGTGAAGACTGATCTTACGAAAACCAGTTGGGAACACATTAAAGCGCTACCATCCCTGTGGCGCTCCTCTCCTCTGTGACCCTGTATTCTTTTGCGCACCGAGAACGCAGAGATAAAGAGTACCGCACCGGGCAGGATGCAAGAATGTGCCGGAGCTTGCCTTGTTATGCTTTCGCCAAATCCCATCCATCCGCAGTAAGCCGCAAATCATATTACTAAATTGTCAATCCGCACAAAGCGCCGATGGGGCAAATTGAATTGGCATTATTTTCGTAATAACATTCAGGAATAAAAAAGAAGAATGAAAACAATACTTATCATACTGGCTGTAACGGCCGTATCAGCGCCGGCAGTTTTATATTTGGTACGTCGTATACAAAGCAGCAAAATGCGCCGCAAGATAGCTTCTGAAGGCTTTGAAACAGCGATGGGACGTATTGTACCCGCATAAGCGCAGAAAGTTCAGCAAATACAGGATGGGACCGGTACTATAGCAATGACCGTGGGTATATCCCACTTTATATATACAGGCTTCGCTTTGGCGGAGCTTTTTTATTGACAATGCTTATGGAAAGAAGAGTATTCTCATAATCCTGCAAAAAATCACCCCCCATACAGGCCGTCTAGTTGATAATAATACTAAATACCCTTAGTGACTCATAAAAGTACCACCAGCCTTCCTGAACTTTACGATACTTTTAGTATATTAGTATACGCTAATACCTGATTAGCTTTTCATTTCTTCCAGGTTAAGGCAGCCACTCCTTGCAATCAGAACACTGATCAGCAGCACTGTTTATGAAATACCCGTGTAAACCGTATTTGGTAGTATTTGTTGAGGAAAAGGCTTTTATTAAATCGCATTGACCCTTTGATCTTATGAATCCGTCAACCGGCATTGACTATCACCGGCTATTTGAATCAGCCCCCGGGGCTGTTACCTGATCCTCCTGCCCGATCTCACTATTGTAGCTGTAAGCGATGCTTACCTCAAGGCGACAATGACCGAACGGGCAGCCATACTGGGCCGTGGCCTGTTTGATGTGTTTCCTGACAACCCCGACGATCCGACGCTACCGGGGTATCCAATCTCAGGGCTTCCCTTAATTATGTATTGCAAAATGCGGCACCCCATACCATGGCTGTGCAGAAATATGATATCCGCCGCGCAGACGGAACTTTCGAGGAAAGATTCTGGAGCCCTCTCAATAAACCAGTATTGAATGACAGGAATGAAGTGATCTATATCATCCACCGCGTAGAGGATTGTAACAGAATTTATACAATCGAAAAAAGAACAGGCCAAACAGGTAAGACTGGCCGAAGAACTGAAGGGAAAGGTGGCAGAAATGGAAATGGAAATTTACAGCCGGGCGCAGGAAGTACAGCAGGCCAATACCCGGTTGCTGACTGAAATACAGGAAAGGCAAAAAGCGGAAGAAAGTATCGAGGCCAGCCGGAAAATGTTCTCGACCATTTTCTATAAAAGCCCTGTGATGAATACCATCGCCGATGCCAATACTGGCCAGTACATGATGTAAATGATAATTTTGCCGCTTTCTGTGGTTTCAAAAAAGAAGATATCATCGGTAAGTCCTCTCCTGAGCTCAACCTCCGCCTTAATACAGAACAACGAACAGAAATAATCAGGACCATAAAAGAAAAAGGATTTGCCAGGGATGTATTGACTGAAATACAGGCTAACAATGGTGAAATCAAATGGGTGTCTACTTCCGCACATGCCGTTAATATCAATGGCAGGGACTGTTTCCTGACCGCTATGATTGATGTGACAGAAAGAAAAAAAGCGGAAGAAGAATCAAAAAAATCTATTGAGCTTTTTTATAACCTTTTTGAAGTCAATCCCGCATCTTTATCCATCTCACGTCTCAAAGACAATGCACTCATCAATGTCAATGAATCTTTTCTCCGCATATTTGGATTCACCCGCAAAGAACAGGTAATAGGAAGGACAGCACAGGAAATCAAGATATGGTATGACCCTGAAAAACGGGCCGAATTGTACCGCCTGTTAAAAGAGAAGGATAAAGTACTGAATGTAGAAGGACAAATAAGAACGCCGCAGGGTGATACAAAAATGGATTTCGACTTCCATGCTTATCATAGAAGTTGATAACGAGCCCCTGCACGCTTGCCGTTTCATTAGATATTACTGCCAGGAAAAAAGCGGAAGAACAGGTAGAAGCAGCCAATAAAGAACTGGAAGCATTTTCCTATTCAGTATCCCATGATCTGCGTGCCCCGCTCCGTATTATTGACGGCTATACCGAGATCATTGTAAGTGATTATGAAACTGGATGAAGAAGGAAAAAGGCTGTTGAGTGTTGTCACAGGCAATGTGCGTAAGATGGGTCAGCTGATTGATGACCTTCTGAATCTTTCGAGGCTGGGGCGAAAAGAAAATGATCATACAGCATGTGGATATGAATAAAATGGTAGGAGCTGTCATTGAAGAGCTGCTATATGGCAAAACAAAACAGTACGATATAAAGATCAATATCCCCGATATGGCAGATTGTGACAGTAACCTCGTACGCCAGGTATGGATCAATCTTATTTCCAATGCGATAAAGTACTCAGGAGGAAGGGATAAGCCATCCATTGACATAAGCTCTTATGAAACTGGCAATGAAATTGTCTATAGTATAAAAGACAACGGGGTGGGATTTAATATGCAGTATGCTGATAAACTTTTTGGTGTATTCCAGCGGCTGCATAAAATGACAGAATTTGAAGGAACAGGAGTAGGTCTTGCGCTGGTGCACCGGATCATTAGCCGGCATAGAGGCCGTATATGGGCAGAAGCGGAAGTAAATAAAGGCGCTGCTTTCTTTTTCAGTTTACCGGTACATTCAACTATTCATCAGCATAATTAAATGTTATGACGGAACAACACGAAGTAGAGATACTCTTTATAGAAGATAATCCTCACGAAGCAGAATTAACTATCCGGGGACTGAAAAAACATAACCTTGTCAATAAACTTAAACATATTGATGATGGTGCGGAAGCCCTTGATTTTATTTTTTCCAAAGGCGTTTATTCCGACAGGGAAAATTCTCCTTCTCCCAAACTGATCATTCTTGATCTTAAACTACCTAAAGTAGACGGGCTTGAAATACTCAGGCAGTTGAAAGCCCATGAACGGACAAGGACCATTCCTGTTGTTATTCTTACTTCCTCACAGGAAGAAAAAGATGTTATCGAAAGTTATCGCCTGGGCGTAAACAGCTATATCGTAAAGCCTGTGAATTTTGAATCGTTTGGCAAAGCAGTAGCAGACCTGGGATTGTATTGGGTGATACTGAATCACAGTCCCAATTCATAAACATGAACCTGACTATATATTAGTATTATGGAAACCGAATTAAAATTATTATTCCTTGAAGATGATCCTGCCGATGCCGAGTTATTGCAAAAACTCCTGCAGCGGGCAGGCATGCAATTCAAAGCCGTAGTAGCCAGTGATGAAAATGAATTCCTGGAAGCGATGAAAAGTAATGGCTATCATGCTGTACTGGCTGATAATGCTCTGCCGCAGTACAGTTCTGTCGAAGCACTCAAACTGATACGGTCTACCAACCCGCATGTGGCGTTTATTTTAGTAACAGGTACCGTATCCGAAGAATTTGCGGTCAAGATCATACAGCAGGGAGCGGATGATTATATCCTGAAGACCAATCTTACCCGCCTGCCTTCTGCTATCGTCAACGCGATTGAGAAAAAAAGGATACAACGGGAAAAAGAAACAGCGGAAAAAGAGATCGAAAAAGAAAAAGAACTGTCTAGTTCGATCATCAACAGCTTGCCCGGTATCTTCTATCTCTGCGATAAGGAAGGAAAATTTTTGCGGTGGAATGGAAATGTCGAACGCATATCGGGATATACTGCGGCTGAAATAACGGGGATGAACGTAAAACATTTCTTTACCGGCAATACTTATGGGCATATTTCCGGCTACCTGCAGCAAAGCTTCACCGCCGGCTATGGAGAAACCGAAGCCTTTTTTTTAACGAAAGAAGGAAAAATAATTCCTTATTACTTAACGGCGAAGGCGGTGAACTTTGAACATAAAGAATGCCTTATTTGTGTCGGGCTTGACATATCGGCGAGTAAACGATCCGAAACGGAATTAAAACAACTCAACGAAGAACTGCGCCATGTATCCGGCCACCTCGAAAGAATAAAAGAAGAAGAGCAGGCACGTATCGCCCGTGAAGTGCATGACCAGCTTGGTCAGCAATTAACGGGATTAAAAATGGATCTTTCCTGGTTGCAAAAAAACAGCGATACGAAGAACGGCACAGAGGAATGGAAGAATAAAATAAAAGAGATGGACGAAATGATGGACGAAGCGGTGCGCACGGTACGAAAGATAGCTTCCGACCTGCGGCCAAGTATACTGGACGATTTTGGCTGGTAGCGGCGATGGAATGGCATGGCGCCGAATTTTCCAAACGTTCGGATATCAAGGTCCGTTTTCATCATCCCGAAAGCGGGGTAATAGCTAACCCGGTCATTACTATCGGCCTGTTCCGCATATACCAGGAAGCGCTTACCAATGTAGCCAGGCATGCCGAAGCAAAAAATGTAAAAGCTTCACTCGAACTTTTGCCCGACCAGTTTTCGCTGGTAATAATTGATGATGGTAAAGGATTTGACAGTACCAGGAAAAATAAATCGCTGGGCCTGCTGGGGATGAAAGAACGAGCGCATATCATGGGCGGAACGCTGACAATAAACAGCGAACCCGGTAAAGGCACCACGGTGACGGTAAGTGTCCCTTTGAAGAAGACATAAAAATGCCCCGGCAATTACCAGGGCATTCGATCTTACTATATCTAAAGTCATTTATTACTGGCGAACTCACTTCTTATCACGTTCAACGCTCCTCCTGCTTTAAACCATTCGATCTGCTGCGCATTATAGGTATGATTTACTTTAATAGCATCAACAGTACCGTCTTTATGGTTGAACTCTACCGTTAATGGTTCACCGGGTGCAAAAGTAGTAAGGCCGACAATATCTATGTTATCATCTTCCTGCACCTTATCATAGTCCGTTTTATCATCAAACGTCAATGCAAGCATACCCTGTTTCTTCAGGTTGGTTTCATGTATACGGGCAAAGCTTCTTACGAGAATAGCTCTTACACCTAAATGCCGTGGCTCCATCGCTGCGTGCTCACGGCTTGATCCTTCACCATAATTTTCATCACCTATTACCACGCTGCCATAACCTGCTGCTTTATATGCACGGGCCGTAGCGGGTACCGGGCCGTATTCTCCGGTAATTTGGTTTTTAACCGTATCTGTCTGGTCATTAAAATAATTGATAGCGCCGATCAGCATATTATTACTGATATTGTCAAGGTGACCGCGGAATTTTAACCAGGGACCAGCCATAGAAATATGGTCAGTCGTACATTTTCCTTTTGCTTTGATGAGTAACTGCAATCCCTGCAGATCATAACCTTCCCAGGGCGCAAATGCTGCCAGTAGCTGCAAACGCTGGCTATCGGGACTTACGACTACTTTCACCAGGCTGCCGTCTTTGGCAGGCGCCTGGTAACCGGCATCACCTACATCAAACCCTTTGGGGGGTAATTCAAAACCTGTCGGTTCTTTTAATAAAACGTTCTCCCCTTTATTGTTAGTAAGTTTATCTTTCAACGGATTGAAAGCAATAGTACCGGCGATCGCCATAGCCGTTACAATTTCCGGTGATGCCACAAAAGCATGTGTGGAAGCAAGGCCATCATTTCGTTTTGCAAAGTTGCGGTTGAAAGAAGTGATGATGGTATTCTTACGGTTAGGATCATCAATATGTCTCGCCCATTGCCCGATACAGGGTCCGCAGGCATTCGCTAGCACTACACCGCCTACCTTTTCAAATGTATTGATAAAGCCGTCTCTTTCTATAGTAAAGCGAACGAGTTCACTACCGGGAGTAATGGTAAATTCAGATTGGGCTTTCAATCCTTTACCTACTGCATCTTCTACAATAGAAGCAGAACGGCTGATATCTTCATACGAAGAGTTGGTGCATGATCCTATCAACGCTACTTCCAGTTTTTCGGGCCAGCCATTTTCTTTTACAGCAGCCGCCATTTTGGAAATAGGTGTAGCAAGATCAGGTGTAAAAGGACCGTTGACATAAGGTTCAAGTGTGCTCAGGTCAAGTTCCAGTACCTGGTCATAATATTTTGAAGGGTCAGCTATTACTTCTTCATCAGGGCGAAGATGGGGCATGATACCATCTGCCAATGCTGCTACTTCTTTGCGGCCGGTTGCTTTCAGGTAAGCGCTCATCTTTTCATCATACGCAAATAAAGAGCAGGTAGCTCCTATTTCAGCGCCCATATTACATACGGTTCCTTTGCCGGTTGCACTCATACTGTCCGCGCCCGCACCAAAATACTCAACGATAGCGCCGGTACCCGCCTTTTACGGTCAGTTGACCCGCTACCCAAAGGATCACATCTTTACAACTTGTCCAGCCACTCATTTTACCGGTAAGTTTTACACCGATAAGCTTGGGCATTTTCAGTTCCCAGGGCAGGCCGGCCATTACATCCACGGCATCAGCGCCACCAACGCCGATCGCTACCATTCCCAATCCGCCTGCATTAGGCGTATGGCTGTCGGTTCCGATCATCATACCCCCGGGGAAAGCATAATTTTCCAGCACTACCTGGTGAATAATACCGGCACCTGGTTTCCAGAACCCGATACCATATTTATCTGAAATGGAGGAAAGGAAATCATATACTTCACGGTTGGTTTCGATCGCGAATCGTAAATCTTCTTTAGCGCCTGTACGGGCCTGTATCAGGTGATCACAATGCACCGTAGAAGGAACAGCTACTTTATCACGGCCACAGGTCATGAACTGCAATAAAGCCATCTGCGCTGTGGCATCCTGCATAGCTACCCCTGTCCGGCGCGAAGTCTACATAGTCTTTGCCACGGTTATGCGGCTTCGGGGGCAGCGGACCTGATAAATGGGAGTATAAAATTTTTTCTGAAAATGTAAGCGGTTTACCAAGGAGTTTGCGGGCTGCTTCGATCCTGCCCGGCATTTCACTGTAGATTTTTTTAATGAGATCGAGATCAAATACCATGGTGTTAATTTGAAGATTTGGAAATTAAGCAATGTGCTGATTGGCGGATTTGCAGATGTGCGATAATAAAAGTGAGGCTCAGGGGGTTAATTCGCACATTCGCAGATTAGCTAATCCGCACATTTTTCAAAGTGCTGCAAATTTACGGAAAAGAGGGCATGTGAATAAGCTTATTGCATCTTTTGTCATGATTTTTTAATTTAGAGGTATGAACAAATTAAAAAGCTTTGTAGAATGGAATGCCTTTGGCGTTTGTTCAGCCATTGGCGCCCGTATGGGAATTGCCACCAGTAAAATCCGCCAGTATTTTATCTATGCCTCATTGCTGACGATGGGTTCACCCATTATTATCTACCTGGTGCTGGCATTCTGGAGAAATATCCGGAAGTATATGACGGCGGCGAAAAGAAATCCATGGTATTATTTGTAGTCAGTAGTGAGTGATGAATGGTGAGTGGTGGGTAGGTTGTTCCGCTGCGCAATTATCTTGTATCGTAAATAGACAAAAGGCGCAACGAATTTGCTCCGTTGCGCCTTTGCAGGAAATGATGCTGCTGTTTTCAGATAGTAACTTTATTGTCAGTAACGCTTACTTTAAAATAAGTACGATCATCGTCTCTTATCATAGCCAGCATTAATTTATTAAAATCGGTAGCTGAAAAACTACTATGCCCGTCTTTTGATTTCATCGTACCACTGATGCTGATTAAGTTGCCGTTATCATACTCAATGTTATCAAATTTCAGTTCGATGCCTTTTTCTTTCATCTGCTTTTTAAATCCTTCCAGTTCTGAAGGTGTAGCTTTCCTGGTAATAGTGAGCAGCAGGTCTTCTTCGCCGGTAATCGTATAACCATAGGGGTCAACTGCCAGTGCAACCGGTACCCGACGCGGACAATGGGGCCATGGGAGCGATCGCTGTAAGTCCTGATCCATTGCGGGCGAAAGCAACAGGTGATAACGCTCCTGTTGTATTACTTCCTGTACCGGTGATCCTGCCATACTTTTTTTCAAATTGGCCGCGGCTGCCGGTATTTGTAAGATCATACTCTTCCGTTTTGCCGTTTTTTAAATGTATCACCGCTTTCTTATCAGTGATCTCAAATTCTTCACCAAGTGCCGCTAACGCAGTAGCTTCTCCACGACCACTCACTGAACTATTGCTACCTCTTGCCGGCGGAGCGGGAGGAACAGGCGGTTCAGGCAGTTTGTGATATTTCTTTTCAAAATTTGCTTTCTGTTGCGGGATATTCAGATCATATTTTTCCTCGCTCCCGTTTTTCAACCGCACGGTCACCTTATCATTGCTCGCATTAATGCTTATTACATTAGGCGGCAATTGGATTGTTGGCGGCGGAACGGGCGGAACCGGCGGGATCACCATGGGCGGCGGTGGAATTTCACCATACTTGTTCTCATAATACGCTTCTTTTTCTTTCCATTTGGTCATCAGCACGCGTTCTGCTTCCTTACCCGCTTTATCTTTCACCACTACGATACAATCACCGTTATCGCCTTTTACATCAATGTAATAACCTTTATCGTTTGGTTCTTTTACAGGCGGTACCGAATCGGTAAAATGCACCAGTGCGGGAGAGGGAGAAGACGGCAGTGCTGCATCGGCCGGCATCTCATCATTTTTCTTGTCTTTTTCTGCATCAGCGGGAACGGTATTTTTTACAACGGTTCCCTCCTGTTGTTTGTTTGCCAGCGAATGAATGATATTCTTCCTGAATGAGACGAGTACTACAGCCACCAGCGGTAATACGAATAGGAATCTGATCATGTTTAACCTGGCCGATTTAAGTTTGTTCATCATGGCTATTCTTTTTTTAAGTGAAGAAAAATTGAACTTAGGGGCTATACTGAATTGATTGTTGCCGATCACTTTCAGCAACAGGTATTGATATTGTTTTTTTGTCCACACCGTTTTCCAAAACCTTATTGTCTGCGATGAATTCCAGGTTTTGCCGGATAGAAGCTTTGAGCAACCATGCAAAAGGATTATACCAGTTGATGATGCAAAGCCATTCGCTCCAGATGATGTCCAGCGTATGCCTTTGCTTTACATGCACAAATTCGTGGCGGATGATCTCCTGCAGCTCTTCTTCCGTATGCAATTCGCTATTGATAAAAACGGAGTTACCAAAAGAAAAAGGAATGATATGCGCATTTACCTGGTAAAGGTTCATGCCATCGCCGGAAATAAGCCGGGCTTTACGTTTCATATTTAAAAACGAGGTACAGCGTATGATAAACCGCAGGAGAAAAATAGCGGCCCCTGTTATCAGTACGGCCAGTATCCAGTCCCCCATACCGTATTGTGCCGGCGATGCTGTTACGACTGTAATATCCTGCGTTGTATATTTTTCAACGGATGGAATAAACCGGATGAGCTCATTACCGCTGAAACGGTTGTTATTAAGTACCGGGGTAATATTAATGAAAGGAATAAGAAATGATAACACGGTGTAACCGATAAGGTACCACCTGTTGGAATTATAAAAAGTCAGTTTCCTTAATACCAGGTGATAAAACAGGCAGACGACCGCCAGGCTGATGGACAGTTTAAGAATATATATTAATATGAACGGCATACAGGTAAATTATTATGGTTAGCTGTTTCCCTTTTCTATGAGATTAATGATCTCTTTTAATTCTTTCGTGGATAGTTTTTTCTGCTCCACGAAGAAATTGACGAGTTCTTTATACGAATTATCGAAATAGTCTTTCACCACGTTACCCATGAATTTCTTTTTATACTCTTCTTCTGTGACAGCGGGCTTGTATAAATAAGCATTTCCCAGCAGGCGGCTGCTGAGATAGCCTTTCTTTTCCAGGTTTTTGATAACAGAGGCGACAGTGGTATAAGGAGCCGGTTCATCCATGTTTTCCATAAAGGCTTTTACATTGCCTTCACCGGTGCGCCATACGGCCTGCATGGTTTCTTCTTCTGTGTGAGTGAGTTTTTCCATTTCTACGAAATTTTCGTAAAGCTACGGAAATTTCGTAATTGACAAAATAAATTTTGTTAATAGTCCGGAAGTCGGAAAGACCGCAAGTCCGGAGACGAGCATGAAATTTTAAAAATTGCTTACTATAAAGCGCTTTGGCTTCTTATATTGAAAGAATCTGGCTTCTGTAATAAAAGGTCTTTCGGACTTTCCGTCTTACCGACTTCCGGACTTCCCCCGTTAAAATCCTTTTTTTAGCCGTTAAATACTCATTCGCTTTCAGAGAGCGGGAATTAGCTTTATTCAAACTTATACTATGGCTTTTAAATTTGAGAAATTACTGGTCTGGCAGAAGGCGGTAGACCTTTCAGACAGGATTCATCAGTTGTCGAAAGGCTTTCCAAAAGATGAGATGTATATTTTAACATCCCAGATCAAAAGAGCAGCTGATTCTGTTTCTTTAAATATTGCAGAAGGCTCAACCGGGCAATCAAACGCTGAGTTTAACAGGTTTCTTGGAATGGCCGTAAGATCCGACGTTGAAGTGGTAGGATGTATCTACCTGGCACAGCGAAGAGGCTATATTAAAGAAGACGATTTTGAAAAAATATACAAGTCATGTGAAGAATTACTGGTAATGATAATTGCATTGAGAAAGACACTTAAGTAGGAGAAGTCCGGAAGACAGGAAGTCCGCTGCGTATAAAGTAGTATGAGTGTAAAAAAGAAAGTCCGCAAGACGATCACGATTACTGTTACTGTTCTGATTGATCAATAACTTCTTTAGTCCGCGTCTTTCGGACTTTCCGTCTTACCGGCTTCCGGACTTCAGTAAAGGAAAGTCCGGAAGACGATCACGATAACTGTTACTATTCTGATTGATCAATAACTTCTTTAGTACACGTCTTTCGGACTTTCCGTCTTACCGACTTCCAGACTTCCCTCTCTCTATATTAACTCCTTCACCTTCGCCACCACCACATCCACTTCTTCCTTCGTATTATATTTGCTGAAAGAAAACCGGACGGTAACAAGATTGGGGTTATTGTTGATAGATTGTATAACATGAGAGCCGATATCCGCCCCGCTGCTGCAGGCGCTGCCGCCGGATACGCAGATCTGGTTCATATCAAGATTAAAGAGTATCATTTCCGACTTCTCTGTTTTGGGAAAAGCGGCGCTTAATACCGTATATAAACACTTTCCTTCTTGGTCGCCATTGAACTGAACACCACTGATATTTTTTTTCAGTTGCCCGATCATATAGGTTTTCAGCGACTGTATATACTGACTGTCTTTTTCATAGTGGGTCATAGCCAGTTCCAGCGCTTTGGCAAAACCTACGATCCCGTACAAATTCTCTGTACCGGCACGCATATTCCTTTCCTGGCCGCCACCGAAAATAAAAGGCCTGATCTTTACATTATCATTGATATATAATATACCGACACCTTTGGGCCCATGAAATTTGTGCCCGGCAGCGGAAATAAAATGCACCGGCGTTTTTCTCAGGTCAATCGGGTAATGACCGACCGTCTGCACACAATCCGAATGAAAGATCGCATTGTATTTTTTGCAAAGATTACCTACCGCATCTATATCGAGCAGGTTACCGATCTCGTTATTGGCATGCATTAACGTAACCAGGCAGCGCTCTTCATGTGCCGCCAGTTGCTCTTCCAGGTCAGCCATATCTACAAACCCGCCCGGTAATAGTTTCACATAACTGCTGGTAACCTCGCCTGTATGATCATAATGCTCCACCGTATGAAGCACGGCATGATGCTCTATCGGCGAAGTGATGATATGTTTGCAACCCAGGTCTCTTATCGAAGATAAAACAGCGGTATTATTACTTTCCGTACCGCCACTGGTAAAAAATATTTCGCCGGGATGTGCATTCAATAACCTGGCTACTGTTTTTCTTGCCGTCTCGATCGCAAGCCTTGATTCTCTTCCATAAGAATAAATAGAAGAGGGATTGCCAAAATGAGTGGTCATATAGGGCAGCATAACGTCCAGCACTTCTTTATCAAGCGAAGTGGTAGCGGCGTTGTCAAAATAAATACGATTCATAAATATCAGCTGTGCGTTTTTAGCCGGGAGTTGTGAGTTCCATTACTGGTTATTATATAACCTTCATAAAAGAACGCAAAGATAAGTATTAATGAAAAAGAATAAAAGTCGTTAAGACTACTGATGCAGTGGACTTATATTACTAAAAGAGATTACCTGATCTTAACGGAGTTGAGCGTTTCATCAAACCGTTCAACACGGCTGGCGGGCACGTAGGCATACCCGATCCTGAATTCTTCAAACTGTATTTCTTTCCAGTATAAACCATCGCGGTCCTTTCCGCTGAACGACGATGACTGGTGCTGTTTACGGGGTTCAAGGCCTTCAATACGATGTTTGTTCACCGTTTGCCAGGTAGTATGCCTTGCAATATAAAATACGGAACCATCGCCCAGATAATAGAATTGTTCTTTCGCATCATTCTCCCCTACCCTGAAATTCTCCTGTTCTTTTCCTTTTGGTAATTGAAACAAAAGCCTCCTTTCTTTGCCCTCTTTATTAAAAGCAAATTGCTTATGACCCAATTCATCCAGCATTGAACAGGAAGAGACGATCGCTGCAAGTAAGAAGACTGTACAGCTATTCCTGAATAAACTAAGATTCATATATTTTTTATTCCCGGAAAAAAATTTACTATTTATCAAACTTCCGTTCATTTATCACCTGCGATTGTATAAGACCGATAAATAATTTTTGTATTCCCTTTAATAGGGTAAATTTAGCTATATATTTCTGCTATGGATAAAGAAAAAAATGGCCCCGGCAACCCGGCGCTGCATGAAAGCCGGCGAAACTTTCTGAAGACCTCAACGGCACTGGCAGCCCTCGCGGTTGCCTCTCCCGTAATAGTAAAAGCAGGGGAAAATGATGAGAAGATTGCGGCCCTGTTCGAAAAGATCCCGCTGCAAATAGATGTAAACGGAACAGTACAAACACTGAACATTGAACCAAGAGTAACCCTGCTTGATTTTTTACGTGAGCAACTACATCTTAGCGGCACCAAAAAAGGCTGCGATCACGGGCAATGCGGCGCCTGCACCGTACATGTGGACGGAAAACGCATCAATTCCTGTCTTTCACTGGCAGTAATGAATGAAGGAAAAAAAGTAACGACAATCGAAGGCCTGGCCAATGGTGACAAACTTCATCCCATGCAGGAGGCATTCATTAAACATGATGGATTTCAGTGCGGCTATTGTACGCCGGGACAGATCATGTCTGCCATCGCCTGCGTCAGCGAAGGACATGCCGGCAGTGAAGATGAGATCAGGGAATTTATGAGTGGTAATATCTGCCGTTGCGGCGCTTATCCCAATATCATTGATGCCATTATGGAAGTTAAAAACGGGGGACAATAATCATGATCAACTTTGAATACACAAGAGTATCTTCTGTAAAAGCAGCAGTGGATGCATTGGCAAAAAATCCGACCGGTGGTTTTATCGCCGGCGGCACCAACCTCGTTGACCTGATGAAAAGAGGTGTGACCGCTCCTACCCGGCTTATTGATATCAACAACCTGCCGCTAAAAGATATCGAAGAAACAACGGCCGGGTTAAACATCGGCGCATTGACGATCAACAGCGAGTTGTCTGAAAATGAGATCGTGAAAAAAAATTACCCGCTGCTGGCCATGGCATTAAAAGCAGGCGCTTCGGCACAGTTAAGGAATATGGCGACTGTTGGCGGCAATATGATGCAGCGTACGAGATGCACTTATTTTTATGATACAGAAATGCCCTGTAATAAACGTGAGCCTGAAAGCGGATGCGGGGCATTACAGGGATACAACCGAAGCCATGCTATTTTCGGGACCAGCGCTTCCTGTATTGCAGTACATCCCAGTGATATGTGTGTAGCCTTAGCCGCTTTGAATGCGACAGTAACCGTAAGCGGCACCAGGGGTGAAAGGAAAATTTTATTCACAGACTTCCATCGTTTACCCGAGGCTGCTCCTGAAAAAGATAACACCTTATTGAAAGGCGAACTGATTACCGGTGTTTCTATTCCAAAGAACGGCTTTACTAAAAATGTTTATTATTTAAAAATAAGGGACAGGGCATCGTATGCTTTTGCATTGGTATCTGTTGCGGCTGCACTGGAACTAAATGGCAGTACGATAAAAAATGTGCGGCTGGCTATGGGTGGTGTAGCGCATAAACCATGGCGATTGAGTGAGGCGGAAAGTTTTTTAACGGGTAAGAACGCATCGAAAGAGAATTTCACCAAAGCGGCTGAACTGTCAATGAAAGGAGCAGTAGTTTTTGGTCATAATAATTTTAATTGAAAATGGCACCTGCGGCGATGGTAGAAGCACTCATGAAAGCAGTTGGTTAGGTTTCACGCTAAGACGCAGAGAATGCGCAAAGGCGCTGTTTTTTTCCTTTGCGGCTTTCCTTTAACATCGCTCAGATTCATTCTCTCCCTTGAGAGGCGAACTGAGGAACTATTAAAATTAAAACGACTGCAGCCTTCGCGAAGCTTCAGCAAAGCAAGGCCGGGATGGGTAAATAATGATAAGAAAGATCCTTTCATATAATCCAAAACTGAAAGAACTGGCAAAAAAACTTCGCCGGAATATGACCTTCTCAGAAGTGAAGTTGTGGAATGAAATAAAAAACGGTCAATTAATGGGGTATGATTTTGACAGCAAAGACCAATTGGAAATTATATAGTTGATTTTTATTGTAAGGATCTGCAGTTGGCCCTGGAAGTAGATGGAATTACCCATCATGATGAGAAAGTAATGCAGAAAGATGGAATAAGACAAAAAGAACTGGAAATGGCTGGAGTGACCTTTTTAAGATTTGACGCTTTACTGGTAGTAAATAAAGTAGAAGCTGCGGTAAGAGAGATTGAAAGATGGATTGAGGATTATGAACAGAAACACGAGATAAGTGAGTTTGTGAAAAGAAAAAGAATGGCTTTAGAAAATTCAGGGTCAAGAAAGTGGGAATAACCCACCCTGCCCCTCCAGGGAGAGGGATGCGTGCTATGCGAAATGTTCTAAAGTTTGGAAAGAGTATAATTAAACAACAGTTCATTAAAATAAGGATCAGCTTTAAAGTTCAATTTTTCCCAGGAGAATGCTTAACACATCTCTTACTTTTCGGCTTCCCAAATAAACCTGGGATGCTCTGAAAGTTAAAGCAATGAAATTTCAACTTTCGGATTCATCCCCTCCCCGGGAGGGGCGAACTACGGAAATAATGAAATTAAAGTGACCGGGGTGGGTTGCTGAACAGCGACCAGAATAATTACTTATCATACAATTACTATATGGACAACATTTTATCATCAACAGCTCCGCACTTCTTAGACCGTGTAGATGGCGTGCAAAAAGTAACGGGCACGGCGAAGTATTCAGCGGAATATGATTTCCCCGGTCTTGTGTATGGCATACTGGCCACAAGCACGATTACCAAAGGCAGCATCACGGCCATGGATACAAAAGCGGCAGAGAATGCACCCGGCGTACTGGCTGTTATCACACATTTGAATTGTCCTGATGTACCGGGATATAAACTACCGCCCGACCAGGCCAGTCTTGCGCCTGCTTTGCGTAAAGGATACCGTGTATTTGCAGATAACGCTGTCCGCTTCAACGGGCAGCCTATCGCCCTGGTGATCGCAGATACTTACGAAAGAGCTGTATATGCTGCGTCTTTGGTAAAAGCAACTTATACAGAAGAAAAGTTCAATACTGCCCTCGATGCAGCCATAAGAAACGGACAGCCGCTGGAAGGAAATGCTTTCAAAGATTATGTTCGCGGAGAAGCCAATGCATGGAAAAACGCGGAAGTAAAGGTACAGGCAGAATACAGCATGCCTGTTGAAGTACACAACCCCATGGAAATACATGGCATCACCGTTGTATGGGAAGGACAGGATAAAGTAACGGTGTATGAAAAGACGCAGGCTTTAAAAAGCACACAGCAAACCGTTATGCGGTCATTTGGACTGAAAGAAGAAAATGTAAGGATCATTACGCAATTTATCGGCGGTGCTTTTGGTTCCGCCTTCAATACCTGGCCGCATTCCATGGCGGCGTTGATCGGCGGAAGAAAAGTTGGCAAGCCGCTGAAACTGACGCTGACAAGAAACCAAATGTTTAACCTCGTAGGCTATCGTCCCCAGGCTATACAAAAAATGAGCATGGGCGCTACAAAAGGAGGTCTACTGACAGGCATTACGCATGAAGCTAATGCTATGACAGCCACTTACCAGAATTTTACAGAAGGCATTGTCAATGGTTCAAAGTCTTTATATAATTGCCCGAATGTAAATACCAGTTATAAAGTTTACCCGCTTGATCTTAGCCAGCCGACCTGGATGCGTGGCCCCGGTGAAACCACCGGCGCCTATGCACTCGAATCAGCGATGGATGAATTATCTTATGCCGTTGGTATTGACCCGATCGAACTGCGCCTGCGTAATTATGCAGAGTTCGATCTTGAAAATAATAAACCATATTCCAGCAAATTTTTAAAAGAAGCCTATCAGCTTGGGGCTGAAAAAATAAACTGGAAAGAGCGTAAGCCAATACCCCGCTCTACAAAAGAAGGTGACTGGCTGATCGGCTACGGTACCGGATCGGGAATATTTTCCGCCTGGAGAGGCGAAGCGAAAGTAGCAGCCAAATTTTTACCCGATGGCACATTCATACTGCAAAGCGGGGTAACTGATATGGGACCAGGTACTGCGACTGCCATGACCAAACTCGCTTCCGATACGCTGGGTTTATCTGCCCGCTACATAAAGTTTGAAATGGGAGATTCTAATCTTCCTCCGGGACCGATGCAGGGAGGTTCCGGCACTACCTCTACGTTGGGCACAGCCGTAAGCAATGTATGTGTGAGCATCAAGAAAAAACTGGCTGAACTGATAAAAGACAATCCCATTTTTCATACGGAGTTGATACACTCGGTAAAACCTGAAGACCTGCTCTTTGAAGACGGCTATATGATGCTGTCTTCTGATCATACAAAAAAAATCAGTTATGCGGAGGCTATAAAGAACGCCGGATTGATGCAAATTGAAATACTCGAAGAATCCAAAGGCAATCCCATGACCAATCATTCCGCTTTTTCTTATGCCGTTCATTTTGTAAAAGTGATGGTACATGAAACAACTGGTGTTATAAAAGTCGTCAAAGTTGTATCGGCGGTTGATGCAGGTAAAATAATCAATGAAAAAACAGCTGAAAGCCAGATCATCGGCGCTGTTGTCGGCGGCATCAGTATGGCATTGATGGAAGAAGGCGTAATAGATCATCGCTTTGGACGATGGGTAAATAATAATTTCGCCGATTACCATGTAGCAGTGAATGCTGACATCCCGCATATAGAAGTAGCGTTTGTCAACAAGCCCGACCCTGTTCTCAACCCGATCGGATCTAAGGGAATGGGCGAAGTAGGTATCGTAGGATTCGCCGCAGCTGTAGGCAACGCCGTTTATCATGCAACAGGAAGAAGAATAAGGCAATTGCCGATTACGCCGGACAAATTGGTGTAGGGTGAAAGTCCGGAAGACAGAAAGTCCGTTGCGTATAAAGCAGTACAGGTGTAAAGAGGAAAGTCCGAAAGACGATCACTATAACTGTTACTGTTCTGATTGAACAATAACTTCTTTAGTAAGCGTCTTCCGGACTTTCATTAAAAAAATATTCAATTATCTACGCAGCAGACTTCCCGTCTTCCGGACTACATTCACATAAACTCTTTTATATCCTGCATCAGCCTCAGCGCAATATTATTTGCTTTGGATTCGAAATCGCTTTCTGCGTAGATGCGGATAATAGGTTCTGTATTGGAACTGCGGAGATGTACCCAATCCGTATCAAACTCGATCTTTAATCCGTCTTCTGTATTGACAGGGTTGTTTTTGTATTTCTTTTTTATATTATCGAATATGGCGGTAAGATCGAACCCGTTCTGCAGTTCGATCTTATTCTTTGAAATAAAATAATCGGGATACGTAGCGCGGAGTGATTTAATACTGCGGCCATGATTAGCCAGGTGGGTCAAGAATAAACCAATACCGATCAATGCATCACGGCCATAATGAAAATCAGGAACAATGATACCGCCGTTCCCTTCACCACCGATCACGGCATTTACTTCTTTCATTTTCTTCACCACGTTCACCTCTCCTACAGCTGAGGGATAATATTCACCGCCATGTTTGATGGTGATTTCTTTCAGCGCTTTCGTGCTGCTCATATTGCTGACGGTATTGCCTTTTCTTTTATTCAATACATAATCAGCTATAGCTACCAGTGTATATTCTTCTCCAAACATGCTGCCGTCCTCACAAACAAAGCAAAGGCGATCCACATCCGGGTCAACGGCGATACCCAGGTGCGCCTTTTGTTTTATCACCTCGTTGCTTAACTGGGTAAGATGCTCAGGCAACGGCTCGGGATTATGTGCAAACTTCCCGTTCACTTCACCATTCAGCAGGATGATTTCATTTACTCCCAGTGCTTTCAATAAAGCGGGCACATACGTAGCCCCTGTAGAGTTAACCGCATCTACGACTACTTTGAAGTTCTGCGCAGCAATAGCTTTCGCATCTACCAATGGATATTCCAATACCGCATCCACATGTTTTTGTAAATAACTATTATCAATAGTAGTAGTGCCTAATTTATCTACACCGGCAAAAACAAAATCTTCGCTGGCTGCTATCTTCAATACCTGCGCCCCGGTTTCTGCGGAAATAAATTCCCCTTCATTATTGAGGAGTTTCAAAGCGTTCCATTCTTTGGGATTGTGACTGGCCGTAAGGATGATACCGCCGTCGGCATTTTCCATTTTTACTGCTACTTCTACCGTAGGGGTTGTAGAAAGACCAAGATCAATGACATTAATACCCAGCGCATTCAATGTACTTACTACCAGGTCGCGGACCATAGCGCCGCTGATACGGCCATCACGGCCCAGTACAATGGTAGCTAAACCGCTCTTTGCTACAATACTTCCGTATGCAGCCGTAAATTTTACAATATCTACAGGGGATAAGGTTTCGCCGGGTATGCCTCCT
Source organism: Bacteroidota bacterium (assembly GCA_037200265.1). GTDB lineage: Bacteria > Bacteroidota > Bacteroidia > Chitinophagales > Chitinophagaceae > VBAT01. The sequence goes on along the minus strand of JBBCIL010000026.1, from coordinate 6,821 downwards.
ATCGTTCCCCGGATGCCGGATATACTCTTGATCAATGCCACAGGTGGTGTTTTTTTGTTCGGATAGCAAAAATACGGTTTTCGGCTGCTCCTCCCTTCCCGTACCGCCCGGTGGGGAAAAACAATTTACCCACTACATTTGCTCAAAGAATGCTTTTATGGCTCAGACTCAATGGTATGAAGAATGGTTTAACTCTCCCTTTTATCATAAACTTTACTTTGAGCATGATGAGAAGGAAGCTGAATCATTTATCCTCAAACTGGCTGCTCATCTCTGGTTAAAACCGGGCAGCAGGGTACTCGATGCAGCCTGCGGTAAAGGACGCCACAGCAAAATACTGGCCGGCCTTGACCTTGATGTGACCGGCATTGACATTTCACCTGCAAGTATTGAATACGCCAAACGATCCGAAACTGATCATCTTCATTTTTTTGTACATGATATGCGCCTGCCTTTCTGGGGTAATTATTTTGATCATGCTTTTAATTTTTTTACCAGCTTCGGCTATTTCAGAACAAGGCGCGAGCATGATGCGGCTGTGCGGACGATTTCCCGCAGTCTTAATCCCGGTGGCACATTTGTGATTGACTACCTCAATGTACGCTATGCCGAAGATCATCTGGTGCCTGCTGAAACAAAAGAACTCGATGGCACAACCTATACTATAAAAAGATGGCAGGATGATCTTCATTTTTATAAGACGATCAGCATATCGGATCCTTCGTTAACAAAGCCGGTTGAGTATACAGAGAAAGTGGCTAAATTCTCGTTGGGAGATTTTACAGACATGTTAAGTTACCAGGACATGCAGGTACAAGAGTTATTTGGTGATTATACCCTTGGCCCCTACGATGTCAAAAAAACGCCCCGGCTTATTGTCGTTGCAAGAAAAGCAACACAGCCGCCCGCTGTTAAAGAGTCTTGAAAGTTGGATGTTGGATGTTGGATGTTAGGCGTATCAAAATTGTAATATCTTTTCAAACGTTGAAAACGCTGAACATCGAACATCCAACCTCCAACAGTTAGTCCTTTTTATTATTCATCAGCATATACCTCGCTGTTTCAAAAAAGGCAGAAGTAAACTCGGATAATTTTTGCTGAACAGAATCCCTTTGGGCTTTGGAGTAAGAAATCCCGCTATACTTTACCGGCACCAGTTGTTCATCGGGGAAGTTGAGGTTTTTGGTAAAATAAAAATCATCGGTCACCATACCGATCTTACCCGCCGTATTGGTGATGAAAGCAAAATTATTTTTCTTCATGGGATCAAGCAGATCACGGCCAAGCGTAGTATTGACATAAGGCTGCTGTACCATGCCCGCGATAGTGGGCAGTACATCTATCTGCGAAACCACTTCGGTTCTTTTTTGCGGGGCCAGCAGGTAAGGCGCATAAAACAATAAAGGCACATGCTCATCGGTCAGCCGGTGTTCCGTCCAGGCTGCCGGGTACATAGCTTCCGCATTACCGGCTACTCCATGATCGCCGATAAAAACAAAGATGGTATTATGAAAATAGCTCTCCTTTTCCGCCGCTTCTATGAATTTTTTAAAACAATAATCAGAATAGCGGAATGTATTGTATTCATCCGGCGATTCAAACCCGTATTTCTGCAGCAACTCATCGCTTATTTCCACTTTTTCAAAATCAGTATCAGTGGCAGGTACCATATACGGGCGATGGTTATCGGATGTCTGTACAATAGCGAAAAAAGGTTTATTCTCCTTTTTAAATACTTCATTGGCCTGCAGGAAAAGATCTTTGTCGCTGATACCCCACACATTTATTTTAGGAGAAGAAAAACTCTTTCCCGTGTGCATATTCAATCCGTCAATATTTTTCAACAGCCCTTCAAAATTGTTGAACTCCGGGTTGCCGCCGAGAAAATAATGTTTGTTATATCCTTCAAAATTATCAATAATGGTATGCTGGGTAATGGCCAGCGGATTCCTGGTAGAGAATTTGAAAAGTTGTGCATCGGGTATACCGGTAATGATAGCAAACAATCCGCGGGCCGTAGAAAAATGCGGGGAGAAACAACGTTCAAAAAAAATACCCTTCTCCGTCAGTGAATTGAAATAGGGTGTTGTCTTCAATGGATTGCCGCTCATGCTGCTTTTGTACATGCTGAAAGACTCGCACATCACGAGTACGATGTTAGGACGGCTTTCCAGCGCACTGCTGCCGGGTGACACGACCCGGCGGTAAGAAAAACCGTTCTTATCCGGCAACTGCATCCATTGTCCTATCACAGGAAAAGCTTCCCGCGCCTTTTGTTCATTATAGTCCGGGGCCCGCAGCTTGAGTGTGGCGAAAAAATTCTGCAGCGGGTTTAATGCGAGATACGATTTAAAATTATCCCTGAAAACAAAACACTGCTTCCACATAAGTGGCGGCCATGATAACCGGCCATAAATAAAAAGCCCGAGCACAAGCGCCGCTGCAATAAAGAACTTACGGCTATAAGGAATACCCAGGCCATCTGTCTGGTTGATCACCCGCCAATGGCTCTTGTGATACATCCAGCGAAAAAGTATAACCGCTATCAGCAGTCCCAGCAGCATCCATACCATCGGGTAGGTTTGCCACATCATTTGCCAGGAGATGCCAAAATCTTCCGCAAAATTCATAGCGCCGGCATCCACCCTCGTTTGATTATAGGAAAAACTGCCAAAGTCGGCAGCAAAGAAAATAAATACAATAAAGGTCACTACAGCAAGATACCATGTCCACCATTTTTTATTTCGGGCAGCATAAAACGGGGAAAGTTGCGGCACCATGCTGATCACAATAATGGGTAATAAAATGATGGCTATCCATCTCAGGTCGAATTGTACACCCATCAGGAAAGAAGGAAGCAGGTCGAAAAAAGACAATCCCTTTGGTTTAAAAGCAAAATAGGTCACTACCCTGAACAGGGTAAAGATCAGCAGGAAGATCAGCAGGAGGTTGATCACCCACAAAATGGTTTTTGGGATCCTATATTTTAAAAGCATTATAAAAATTCATCAACTGCCGGGAAAAGGACTACAAAAGAAGAAAAATTATCGCGGTTTAACAACTGTCATGTGTTAAAGTGACGAGACATTTAGAAATCGGGGGATTGCGAAATTTTTCTGAAACCGCTATTTATGGCAATTTCTCAATCTGTCAATTTCAAAATTTCAAAATAATAACCACCCAGTTGGTACTTTTGCAGTCTATGTTCTCTCTTCTGCAAATATCCTTTTTAGAAAGACTGAAAGAATGGGACCAGTCACTTTTTATCAAGCTGAACAGCGTATTGATCAATCCTGTTTTTGACGCCTTACTGCCTTTTATGCGTAACGGAACGTATTGGGCGCCTTTGTACCTGTTCCTGGGAGTTTTTGCTGTTGCCAATTTCAAAAGCAGGGGCGGATGGTGGATATTATTCTTCATTGCGACCGTCGCTTTAACGGATATGACGGGCACTTACCTTTTCAAACATAATTTTGAACGCTTTCGTCCCTGCAGCGACCCTGATTTTTATTTTCGTGTGAGGCTGCTGGTCAGTCACTGCTCAGGCGGGTATAGTTTTACTTCCAATCATGCTGCCAATCACTTTGGAATGGCTGCTTTTCTTTTTATCACCTTCTATCCTGTTATAAAAAAATGGGCGTGGCTGGCGTTTGGCTGGGCAGCCTTAATCGCTTATGCACAGGTATATGTAGGGGTGCATTATCCCTCAGATGTACTGGCAGGTACGATTATTGGTTTACTGGCAGGCTCTTTGACAGGTAAACTATTTAATAAGCGCTACGGATTTACTATCTTCGATAACCAACTCATCGCATAAATGGAGATCTTCATACTGCTGGTACTGATTTTTATCAACGGATTATTTGTTATGTCGGAAATCGCGCTGGTATCAGCCCGGAAGGCGAGACTGGAAAGCCAGGCAGAGAAAGGAGATCTGAGCGCCAGGAAAGCCCTTGATCTTTCCAATAACCCCGAGAAGTTTTTATCCGCCGCACAAATAGGTATTACCCTGATCGCTATCCTTACCGGTGTGTACTCAGGTGAAAAATTCAGCAACGACCTCCGGCCTTATATTGAAAAAATAGACTTCCTGACGGCCTATGCAGACACTGTTTCCACGACCATCATAGTTATCATCGTTACTTTTCTCTCCATCATTTTCGGAGAACTTATACCGAAACAGATCGGCCTGTTAAGAGCTGAACGCATTGCCAAACTGGTGGCAGGCCCCATGAATGTTTTTGCACGTATCACTCACCCCATAGTTTGGTCACTGAATAAGATCAGCAATATTTTCTTTCGCATATTTAATATCCGCAAGTCTAAAGATGATGCGGTAACGGAAGAAGAGATCAAAACAATGATCACAGAAGGCACCGAGGCGGGTACGATAGACGAAGCCGAGCAGGTGATCATCAACCGCGTTTTTCACCTGGGCGACCGCAATATCACTTCATTGATGACACACCGCAGTGATATCATCTGGTTCAACCTTGACGATAGTGAGGAAAAGATCAAAGAAAAGATAACGAATGAAACGCACTCCGTGTACCCGATCTGTGATGGCCAGATAGACGAGATCAAAGGAGTAGTTTCGATAAAAGATCTTTACGTAAGCCCTGACAATACCTTGTTCAAAGAAATTATGCGGCCTGCATTATTTGTCCCTGAAAACAATACACCTTTCCAGGTGATGGAAAAATTCAGGGAATCAAAGATCCATTCCTGTTTTATTGTAGATGAATACGGCAGCATACTTGGCATGGTTACCCTCAATGATATCCTCGAAGCGATCATTGGTGAGATACCGCAGCCTGATGTAGAAGATTACGAGGTAAAAGAAAGAGAAGACGGCAGCTTCCTGGTAGATGCGCAGATACCTTTTTATGATTTCCTGACAAAATTCGAAAAAGCGGAATGGATGAATGAAGGCGAGCAGGATTTTGATACACTCGCGGGTTTTATTTTACATAAACTGGAAAGGATACCTAAAACAGGTGACAAACTCGATTGGAAAGGCTTTTCTTTTGAGATAATAGATATGGACGGCCACCGGATAGATAAAGTACTGGCAAAAATAAGCGAGGAACTGAGAGAGGAGATGGAGGAGTGATACTGGATACTGAATACTGGATGCTGGAGACTGGCTAATTATCTCCCGAAATCGTTTGAGATCCGGCGTTTAAAAATTTACCTGTTTGAAAGAAATTTCCATCAATTTCAAAATAACTTCATCACTGGTTATTCTTACCATCCGGTTTTACCGGCTTCGATGCAGGATCTTTTATCCGCCCTGCTTCTTTTAGCTTTTGTGATAATATCCATTCCATCTGCCCATTGACACTGCGAAACTCATCCGCAGCCCATTTTTCCAGGGCCTTGTAGGTCTCGTTATCTATGCGCAACACAAATGATTTCTTTGAATTCACGGGTCTTTCATTTTACACTTTTTCCGATACGGTCATGATCTTCTCCAAAGCAGTTTGCAAGGATGACGGTACCTGTGTGCCTAAAAATACCTTTTTACCATTCTGTAAAGTAAACTGGATCCCTTTTCCCGGGCCTGCATTATGCACGCTGCCATAACCGGGCACCCAATGAAAACCATAACTCAGGGCAGGACCGGTTCGCATTTCCGCTTTTTCGATTTCAAGCTTAGGTATGAATCTTCCATTACGCTGAAAGGGCCACCAGCGATAATAAATACCCTCACTGCTTATCGTGATCTCCAGCTTAACGATATAAAAAAGATAAAGCATAGCTGCTTCCAGCGGAAAAATAAAAGCCAGCGCCAACCAGGCATCTTTTGCTTTTTCCTTTTCGGCCAGGGCGATACCCACCGTCACACCCATAGAAGAAAGTACGCAAAGTATTATGAACGCCCACAGCCATTTGACCCTGAACTGCTGTACTTCTTCGAATAATATCTTTCCGTTTACATTCATACGCACTGATCATTACTGGTACAATGAACCTGTGTTTAATACCGGCTGCGCTCCCCTTTCACCACAAAGTACCACCATCAGGTTACTCACCATAGCTGCTTTCTTTTCTTCATCCAGCTCGACTATCTGTTTCCTTGACAGCATTTCCAATGCCATCTCTACCATGCCTACAGCGCCTTCCACGATCTTTGTACGGGCCGCTACAATAGCTGTCGCCTGCTGGCGCTGCAGCATAGCGCCGGCAATTTCCTGTGAATAAGCGAGGTGACTGATCCTTGCCTCCCGGATATTAACTCCCGCCGGGGCAAGGCGTTCATTTAATTGTTTCTCCAGCATTTCGTTTACTTTCTCCCCGCCTTCCCTTAACGTTATACTTGCATGCTCGTCTTCGAGATTATCGTAAGCAAAACTATTCGCGAGAAAACGTAAGGCCGCTTCGCTTTGCTTATGCACATAGTCTTTGAAATTGGCCACTTCATACACCGCTTTATAGGTATCATCAACCTGCCACACGATAACTGCCGCGATCTCGATCGGGTTTCCCATTTTATCATTCACTTTCAATTTGGAGCTTTCAAGGTTCTCTGCACGCAAAGAGATCTTGGAAGTAGCATAAAAAGGGTTAACAAAGAATAAACCATTTGATTTGACCGATCCAACATACTTACCAAAGAAATTAAGCACTCTTGAATGGTTGGGGTTGACGATCATCAGCCCTTTTAGCAATAACACGAAAACAATTATCAGCAATATACCCGGCAAGATCACCCATTTATTCTCTTCGGCCATGCTAAAGAGATAAACAGCAGCGAGCAATGCAACCAGGGACATCAATAATGCGACAAAACCAGAAACAGGTTTAATAATCTTTTCCAT
>JBBCIL010000025.1:0-32981 GCA_037200265.1 Bacteroidota bacterium | reverse complement strand
AAAGCGGCAAAGTTATGGGCTAAGAGGGCTAAGAGAAAAAGAGATTAAAAAATCCAGTAGTCATATTTAGTTAGGTATAAAGAGAAAAAGAGTGATCAGTTAACTCTTTTTCTCTTTCTTCTTTCCTGGTTCCTTCTCCTTTAGCCTCTTTTTCTCTTAGCCCTCTTAGTTCACTCACACTTAATAACCGGTGCACCCAAAGCAGCAGCATATCTTTCCATGCTATGCTGGTAACCGGCTTCGGCAAACCAGTCTGCAGCGGTATTACCTTTATTTTTTCCCGAAAGGCTGACAGTTATTTGTTTGCCATTACCACAGGTATGTGAATAGCCGGAAAAGCCGGAAGTGAATTCCAGCAGATCGAGGGCGGTACTGATGATGGTAAAAGCGCCGCTCAGCTTTGTGTTGATATTTTTATACCGATATCAATGGAGGAAGCTGCAGGGCCGTTGGTAAAAAGATCACCGAGCTTTTTTATTTTATCGGTGCAGGGAAATTTTGCAACAATATCATTCGTATTCTCAATCGTACAGCAGCCGGGAATTTTTTATCAAAATCTGTTACAAATGATTTGTTACCGGCGGCGGGAGCGGCAAAAGTTATGACGTTGATATTATTTTTAGGATGTCCTGTTGCATTAAATTTTGACCATACATAAGAAGCGTATACAATAGCAAGATTGCCTCCCAGGCTATGGCCTGTCAAGATCAGTGGTTTTGTATCGTCTGCATTTTCCGATAAAAAATTCCATAGGGGCTTTCCACTTACCCGGTCTTTCATCTTTTCGATGTTTTGCCAGCCGATATATGACCCCTGTGATATTTTAGCTTTATCCGTACCGCTGTAAGGCCAGTTGTCCTGCACGGCCACATTCAGGTCATGGTATATCCAGTTATTGAAGGCGTCTTCGGTAAAAGATAAGAGAGAGCCACGGATAGCGAGAACATATTTATCGCCATCTGTCGCTACGAAAGCATAATTGCCGCCAATAGCCTGCGGATTCCATACTACCTTCCAGTCCGGCAGGTATTTGTCCAGTTGCTGCTGCGGGTCGGGGCAATAAGTGATTTCGGAGAAAATGGCCGCGGTGGTATCAGTAAAAGGAGGTTTTGCAATAACGATCGCTATACTTTTTTCTTCCGGAATATGTTTTTCTTGATCCTGGTCATTGCAGGAAAGGGTAAAAAAGCAGACGCAAAAAGCAGCAAAAAAATTACGCATAAGCAAAAGGCTGATTAAAAATACACGATCAAATAGTCAGAACAAATGCAGTTTTGCAACTGTTAGGGTATTTACAAAGGCTGTACAGCCTTGTTTTTAAAGGTATGGGCAAAAAAATAGGGGGCAGAATAGAAATTCACCCCCGTTTTTAAAATCCAATATCCTATGAAAAACCAAGACAATGATAGTAATAATATTGTAAATAACAAATACCACTTCCCGAGTATTTTTTATATTGACAGATAATATATGTGGTGTTTGCCTGACACATATCTTTTACATTAAAAGGGCATTAAAATTTTATACCAATGGCGCTTTTTAAGACTTTCGGAAGTAACCCGGCAGGGGAAAACCTGGATAAAATAGTTGCATCTGCTAACTATCGCGATGAGACCTTCCGGAATATTGCTCCAACAAGAATGCTTATTGAAGGAACATCGTATTTAAAAATGACCTGGCGTTTTTTGAATAAACCTAAAGAAACAGCGCCACCGGCAGCATTACCGTCTGTTAAAACAGAATTGAAATCGGTTGCAAAAGATAAACCGGTCATTATTTGGTTTGGGCATTCCTCCTACCTTATCAGTATAAACGGGAGAAATATACTGGTTGACCCTGTTTTCAGCGGTTACGCTTCCCCTTTTTCATTTACCGGTAAAAGTTTTAAAGGATCCGACGTTTATTCAGTAGACGATCTGCCGATATTGATGTGCTGGTATTGACACATGATCACTACGACCACCTCGATTATACCACCGTTTTGAAATTAAAAGCAAAAACAAAACGTATCTGCGCTTCACTGGGCGTCGGTTCTCATTTGCGCTATTGGGGTTTTGATCCTGCTGTCATCACCGAATTAGACTGGTGGAGGGCATACAGGTTTTTGACAATATTCATTTGACGGCGGCGCCTGCCCGTCATTTTTCCGGAAGGTCGTTCACAAGAAATAAGACTTTGTGGTCATCCTTTATACTTAAGTCAGGCAGCTATACCATTTACATGGGTGGCGATAGCGGCTATGGAGAGCATTTTAAAGTTATCGGGGAGAAATACGGTCCCTTCGATATAGCTATGCTGGAAACAGGACAGTATGGAAATCAATGGCCATACATTCACATGCTGCCTGAGGAAGTGGTACAGGCTTGTATTGATCTGCGGGCAAAAGTTTTATTACCCGTTCACTGGGGAAAATTTGCGCTGGCAATGCATCCATGGGATGAACCTGTAAAAAGAGTAGTAGCGAAAGCAAATGAGCTGAACGTAAAAGTAACAACACCTTTAATTGGTCAACCGGTTGTTTTAGATGATGCATATCCTGCTGCACAATGGTGGCTGGATGTGTAAAGGCCGGGATTAACTAACTGAAATTTCTTTGTGATCTTAGTGGCTTGTGGAATCACATACCGTCAAAAAAATAAAATTCCTTTTCTTTGGAATAATTTTTCATCTATGACTCCATATAACAGGATAGCCGGGCAGAATGTAAAACGTATCGAAGCACTCAGTGATGGCGTATTTGCCATTGCTTTTACCCTCCTTGTACTTGAGATAAAAGTACCTGCGGCTGAGCATGTGACTACCGAAACGGGTTTGCTGAAATCCTTAATACCGATGATGCCTAAATTTCTCAGCTATTTTCTGAGTTTTATGACGATGGGTATATTCTGGACAGGGCAGGGGGTACAGTTGAATTATATAGAAAAGTATGACCGCAACCTTAACTGGATGACCTTATTTTTCCTGCTGGTCATTTCTCTTTCCCTTTTACAACTGCATTTTTAGGTGAGCATATTCATTTCAAACTGGCTATCGGTTTGTACTGGCTGAATATTCTCATGGCCGGTATACTGATCTATTTTCACTGGCATTATGCCGCTAAGCATGGTTTCTTATCTATTGAAGGAGAAACACTCAAAGCGGTTGATAAAGCTATAAGAAAAAGGGTGATCATCGCACAAAGCCTGTACCTGGCCGGCGCTTTATATGTTTTATTAATGCTTACCTGAGTATCGTTTTTATAATAATTGTTCAGCTCAATTATGCTTTTGCCTTTATCTCTGAAAAGAAAAAGGTTAAAAAACAAACTGCCGGATAAATCATATTGTCTCCGGATCACCTTTCTCGTAATAAAGCCGAAACCAAAGAACATAAATGCAATAATAAAGATGTCCGCAGTCAACAGGCATTCTTTGCCCCTTTGCGGAATCTTTGCGTCCTCTGTCCAAAGGACTCCTGTAGAGCGTGAAATGTATTCCAGGAATAACATCGGCTTTATTCATGAATGATCCTTCCGTTACCGCTTGTTACCAGGTTAGTCACTGGTGGGTTGCCTTTATAATACACCCTGCTTTCTCCCGATGATTCAGCAAAAAATCGTTGCAATGGTTTTACATATGCCTTAGCAGCGCCCGTTACACTAATATCTACTTCAGTCGCCGCTACATCATACGAATTCAATTTTGCATTGCCCGATATATTGCCATACAGGCTTTCTGTATTACCGGTAAGATGCAGCGTCGCCGCACCGGATAATTCTACCTGCGCATTTACTGCTGTTCCGTTCACCGTGCATTCCGATGCGCCTGATAAAACACTCCTGATAACAGCAGGCTGACCGGCGAAACCGCTTAGTGTTGCTTTGCAGGCGCCTTCCAGGTCGAGCGACGACAGTTGCGGAAGCGTGATAATGAAATCAACACGGTACCTGTCTCTTTTATAACTCTTATACCTGAGATCAAGCAGCCCGGCGGCAGAGATGGAAAGATCAAGATCGGCCAGGTCGTTAGCACAACCCATGGCTTTTATACTGAAATCATTTCCTTTTGTAATGGTTACGTTGAATGTTTCCCCGGCTTTAATACGATGAAAACCTGTGAGTGCAAAAGTTTGTTCAACAGCGCCGGGGCATTCTCTTTTTTGTTTTTCGCAGGAGGCCAGCGCTAATGCGACGGCTGCGAATACGATGAGTTGTTTCATAACAGAGATTTATAGTTGGTTAATGAGAAAGCAAAAATATCCCTGTTATAAAATGATTTTGCAGACCTTGGGATGGGAGGAACCGGTTGTTAAAAGGAATTAAGAAATGATGGAGACCATGTTAATTATCGTTAATGGCATGAACCTGCGGAGATCATTTGTACGAACAATCGTTAAAATAATATTCATTACATTCGGTAAAATCTTAAGGATATTGCTATGAGTAAATCTTCACGCCGCCAGTTTATCAGCGATACCGGTAAAGCGGCTATGGCCGGAACCATTTTATTGGCTGTCAATGAACCTTCAAACAGGGAAATGAAAAATATTTTTGTTCATCATGTTTATTTCTGGCTGAAAAATGCCGGTAATAAAGAAGACCTGGCCAAACTGCTTGCCGGGCTGACAAAGCTTTCCGCGGTTAAAACGATCAAACAGTTTCATATCGGCAAGCCTGCTGATACGAAACGCGATGTGATAGATACCACGTATGCTGTTTCGTGGCTGGCGCTGTTTGATAATGGTGCAGACCAGGCCAGTTATCAAACCGATCCCATTCATTTAAAATTCGTGGAAGAATGTTCTTTTCTCTGGGAAAAAGTGATCGTGTATGATGCTGTTGATGCCTGATCAAAATCCTCCGTATTATTTTTTATAACCGGTAAATGAGGCGCTCTCCATTGAGTTAACTTCATTAATTAATATTTACAGTAATGAAAAAATTACTTTTTCTGCCTTTTATTGTATGTACATTATATGCTGCTTCGCAGACAACTCCCAAAATGGATTTTGAATCATATAATCCACCTTCTACATTAGTAGTGCCTGAGCATAAACTTACAAGAGCGAAGTTTCCGTTCATTGATGTACATAATCACCAGTTTGGCATGCCGGATATGGATCTTGGCAAACTGATCACAGACATGGATAAACTGAATATGAAAGTGATGGTGAACCTGAGCGGGCAAAGCGGTGAAACGCTGAAGAAGTCAATCAGCAATGTAAAAACGAATTATCCCAAACGGTTCATCGTATTCGCCAACGTTGATTTCAGCAGGGTGGGAGAGAATGGCTGGGGTGAAAAAGCGGCGAAGCAACTGGAAGAAGATGTAAAAAACGGGGCCAACGGTTTGAAGATATACAAGAGCCTTGGTTTTTCCGTAAATGATATCAATAATAAAAGAGTAACGATAGATGACCCGCAGCTTGATCCCGTATGGAAAAAAGCCGGTGAATTAAAGATACCGGTGATCATTCATACAGCAGACCCAAAACCATTCTGGTCACCGATGGATGCCAATAACGAACGCTGGCTGGAGCTGGCTATTAATCCTAACCGTAAACGAAGTGATACCAATCCCGCTCCCTGGGATACATTGATAGCAGAGCAGCACCGTATGTTCAAAAAGCATCCGAATACTACTTTCATTGCTGCACATTTTGGCTGGTATCCGAATGATCTTGCAAAGCTCGGTCAATTGCTGGATGATATGCCGAATGTAGTAGTAGAATTTGGCGCTGTGATCGCAGAGCTCGGCCGTCAGCCGAGAATGGCTAAACAATTTTTTACCAAATACCAGGACAGGATATTATTTGGAAAAGATAGCTGGGTACCCGAGGAGTACACTACTTACTTCAGGGTATTGGAAACGGAGGATGAATACTTTCCTTATCACAAAAAATACCATGCGTTCTGGGCTATGTATGGTATGGGACTGCCGGATGTTATTTTGAAAAAGATCTATTATAAAAATGCGTTGCGCATTATTCCTAATATTGACAAGACCGGTTTCCCTGATTAAAAAATGAATAGGGCTGCAACAATGAATGTACAGTTATTCAGCCGTGGCTAATTTGATCTTATAGCGCGTGATAGCCCCGAAATGCTCTTCCATTTTTAATATCTCATGTGTTTTTTTGCTGAGCCACCAGGTACTATAGCCCCGGTTATTGGCATATTCTGTATAGAGTTTAAAACAATCAACTGTTTCCCCATTGGTGGTGGTGATCTTTTCGCTCCCTGTTACAGTATAGTTATACCAATCCGGCCTCTCTTGCTGCCGGGATGGTAAAAATTCATCACGAAAGTCTTTCCTTCTTTTAACGGAAGCAACGGAAAAGTTTCCAGGTCAAGCTCCCAGTTATAACTGGTTTCGGTCAATGCCTGTTTAAAACCCTTATTACCTGCATCAGCTACTGAGTCTGACGTTACTATTTCAGTGGCATGAAAATCATACGCTTCTTTACCGGTTTTGGGGTTAACGGTAGTATGATAAAGCGGCATAAATGTTTTTTCGTCTGCGACGCTTAACATACCACGGTTATTGAAACCTGTATCACTGGTAGTCCACTGCTGGCGTATTAATATAGCCTGCCTGCCTTTCCATTGTTCGGTAGTAGCAGTTCTTTCCCAAGCCAGATGTTTTTCTTTTGCCCTTCCTTATTCTTAATATAAACAAGGTACCGTTGTGTGCCTGCCGGAAGATATTTAAGGTTCAGCTTGCCATCTCCTGCATGTACCGTGTCAATATTCTGGGCAGCCAGTGCAACAGGGATAAAGGCCAGTAAAAAAATAACTGATTTCATGGTGGAGTTTTTAGGGCCACAAAAATAGGGGAGTACTATTTTGAAAAAACATATCTAACGTGAACGGTAAAAAATAAGGGATAAACTGCACCATTGGCTATATAGCTGTACCCGGGTATATACTTTGTAAGTGATAATTATATCCCGCTGCTGGTATTTGGCCAGAGCCTGTTTTAACGTCAAATAAATCCCGCAGCATCGCAGAGAATATCCTGCTAAAATCAGTCGTTGCGGTAATCTTGATTTAAATACTTTTGAAACAGCTCTATTCAGCGGCTGTCTTTGTCGGCAGGATTATTTCTTCTTTATTAAAATCATTTAGTTTGTCAAGGTCGAGTATAGTATGACTCTTATCTTCACTGGGGTGATACATCAGCGCAAACCGTGCGCCCCATACGATCTCCGGTGAGATATACGATGTACGCCCAACTACCGTGTTGGCAAATATTTCATCAAAGGCTTTTACATAGACAAGGATCTCTATCCTGGTATTTTTAATATCATGCTCCGTGAAACCATATAAGGGGCTTTTTTCATTGATAGATGCACGATGGTCCAGCTTAATGCCAGCGTATTGATCTTTGCTATTTCCATATCGAGGTTATAGAACTTGTTAGCCATCTTCCGTTCTCTTCTATCTGCATAGCGAGCGTAAGTTTTACTTCCGCTTCGGAAAGATTATTGTTTTTATACGGCGCCATACGAAACATGAGGGCAACGCCATCTTTATGCGGGGTGATCAATGCATTGTGGCTGAACCGCAAAAAAGCCTGCGGCCTGGAGAAACGTCCATAGAACAAACCGGTAGCGATAGCGAAATTTAATAAGCCAAGAAACGCTTCGAAGGTGGCGACGGCACTGGTAGTAAACCCGGTAGGACTGATACGGCCATAACCGACGGTAGTGAATGTTTGTGTGCTGAAGAAAAATACTTCGGTAAAACTCTGCCAGACAGAACCGGTCATGATGCCGGCAAGGTGTTCAATGCCTATGATATAATAGATACCGGCAAAGACCAGGTTAATACCGATATATATCGTTAAAAGCAGGAGGAGGAATTTTCCACGCGGCATATTCAGCATGGTGTGGTACCAACTGTAACGGTTTAATACGCCAATGCCTTTCTTTTTTATATTGACTCTTCCTCCCCGGTTAAAGAAACGGCCACCACTATAACTGCTGTTGGTGCCAAAGCCGGTATTGTCTTCCGGTTTCAGCCCGGTATTGATCTTTTTCATCAAAGCCATGCCCAAATGTAGAATTATTTCGGAGTAAGATAGAAATTGCTGGTGTATCAATTCCAGTATTATTCTCACCCTTCTTTGTCAGCGGGAGACATTTATTTTAAGAACTGCCGGAAATCATTTTTTCCGGCAAACACCGCTTTCTAATCTTATCTTTTTTTCAATAAGATTTTGATATAGGTTACCCAGCTTTTCCCCAACGGAATCACCCATTATTAATTTCAGGCTTACCGGTGGTGCGTCCTGGTTTTTCATTCTGTCAATCATTGCTGCTATGAAATTGATACCGGGAGCGGTCTGATCAGTTGTTTCAATAATGTCAAGACCCGATGTGCCAAGAATATTGTGTAACTCATCAGTTGTAACGAGATAGCTAATGGAAGCCATCTCCGCCCAGGGCACAGGAAAATGAATCACTTCGTTATTGATGCTGAATATATCATAGTAAATGAATTTTCCGCCGGGTTTTAATACACGGCTGATCTCTGCATAGAATTTTTTCTTGTTTTCAATATTCATCTGTACATGTTGTGTCCATACCCGGTCAAACCTGTTGTTCTCAAAAGGGAGTTGCAATGCATCTGCCTGTATAAAATTCGTACGATCCTGCAGGCCGGTGAGTTCGGATAATAAAGTCGCCGTACGGATATATTCCTGCGTGATGTCAATACCTGTGGTAAAGCAACCATATTCGTCAGCTAAGAGACGGCAGGGGCCACCAACGCCGCAACCTACATCCAGTATTTTCATGTCTTGTTGCAAACCCGCATGACTGGCTAACTCTTTAGTCACTTCAAGTCCGCGAACATGAAATTCATCGGTAGCCGCCAGTTCCTTTCTTGTTATCTTGCTTTTATCCACCCCTGCTTTTTCCAAAGCAGCTATGATATTTTCGAAGAGATGCGGGAGAGAGTAGTGCTGTTCGACGGGTGTTTGCATGAGAGATATTTGAGATTAAAGGTAAGGTGTTAACGCGGTGAGCCCTGGTGTAAAATTCATCCGGTAGGGAAGAGCGGCGAGTCCGGCCGTAAGATTCGTTTTTGTTGTAGAGTTTGCTGGCCGGGACATCGCCGGTAAAGAAGTACGGAGAGTCCGGCCTCAATATTTATTTTTGTTGTAGCGTTTGCTGGCCGGGATATCGCCTATAAACGTTTCCTGAGGCCGAGGATTATCCAAAGTACAACAAAGCTCAGCATAGCGGCGAAGAAACACCATACGGAAACAACAAAACCTCTATAAAAAATTACGGCAAACAAGTAAGACAGGAGGAACACGATACCCAGCCATTTCATTTTATTGATAGATGAAACAAAGGGGGTAATAATAGTAGCCAGTATATAAAGCACTGAGAAGGCAGCGATGAGTTTTTTTATTGCTTCGGGAATACCGAATTCATAATGAAGATGGTGGTGCATAGGCATTACCATGACAGGATAACGGTACAGCACCCAACAAACAGCAAAGGTTACCAGCGCACCTGTTACTACCAGCCCATTCATTATTTTTTTTCGTTTACTATTTTTCTCCAGCAGCCGGATAGTAAGGGGGATCCATAACGGCCAGACCGCCATGGCAAATACGAGGTATATACTTGTAAGCAAATCCTGCCATGGGGCCATTCCCTGATCTTTCAATGACAACCAAAGCATACCTTCTGACAACTGCTGTACTGAAAAAAGCAATGGGATCGTTGCAAACAACCGCTGAGAATTCGTTTTGGATTTTATGATGGCAACAATACCAATACTTCCCAGCACAGCACTGGCTCCAAAACTCGCGGTAGCTGAAAAACACATCCCGTTATTCTTTTTATTGAGTGTGGGTAAGGTAAGCTATGTTTATTGGAAAGAGAGGTTTGTTTTTAACATGATGGGTTTCGCTGACATTACCTGTAAAACATACAGCCACTGAATTTGACACGGCGGGTCCGGCCGCGAAATTATTTTTCCGGAAAGCCTGCTGGCCCGAACCCCGCCTTGTAATGAACACGGCGAATCCGAGACCTCGCTTTGTAATGAATACGGCGAATCGGTCGCAAAATTCATTTGCCGGGAAGTTTGCTGCCAGGACAACTTCCCCCAACGTCCAACCTCCAACGTCCAACCAAGAACACCCAAACTCATTTTGCCGGATAGATTGCTGGCCGGGACATCGCCTTTAAACCCCAAACTTCCCTTACCTTTGCGCCCATGACAACAGAAAAATTACAGGATATGCGGTCCCGCATTGCCGGGATAAGGAGGTTTCTTTGACGTCACTAACAGACAACAAAAAATCGCCGAAGACAAACAACTTTCACTGAGCCCCGGTTTCTGGGATGATAATAAAAGGGCTACCGAAATTCTCAAGAACATCAAGCTGAATGAGTATTGGGTACATCTCTATGAGCTGGTAGATACTGCCGTAGAAGATTTCGCCGTACTTCATGAATTCTGGAAAGGGGGTGACGCTACAGAAGAAGAAACCAAAGCGGCGTATGAAAAAGCGCTGACCTTACTGGATGAAGCTGAATTTAAAGCTACGCTCAATGAACCGGAAGACGGGTTGGCTGCGGTATTGCAGATCAATTCCGGGGCAGGTGGTACCGAAAGCCAGGACTGGGCAGAAATGCTGACCCGCATGTACCGCATGTACGGAGAAAAGCAGGGCTGGACAGTAACGGAACTGGATTGGGTTTGGGGAGACGGAGCCGGTATCAAACAGCGACTTTACAATTTGACGGCCCTTTTGCTTACGGATTTTTGAAAGCAGAAAGCGGCGTTCATCGCCTGGTCCGTATTTCACCATTTGACAGCAATGCGCGGCGGCATACTTCTTTCTGCTCCATATTTGTATATCCCCTGGTAGATGATACAATCCATATAGAGATAAAACCTGCGGATGTAAAAATGGAAACATCCCGGAGCGGCGGCGCCGGCGGACAGAATGTAAATAAAGTAGAAACTAAAGTACAATTAACCCATCTTCCCACAGGTATTGTAGTAGTATGCCAGCAGGATCGCTCGCAGTTAGGTAATCGTGAGAGAGCAATGGAAATGTTGCGTAGCCGGTTATACGAGCTGGAACTGCGCAAGCGCAATGAAATGAAAGATGCGGTGAACAGCACCAAGAAGAAGATAGAATGGGGCAGCCAGATACGGTCTTATGTTTTTCATCCGTATAAGATGATCAAGGATCACAGAACAGATTATGAAGTGGGAAATGTAGGGCCGGTGATGGATGGAGAACTGGATGGGTTATCAAGGCCTACCTGATGTCGGAAAAAGAAGCGCAAAGTTAGGTTTCACGCGACGGCGCAAAGGCGCTACGGAAAAAGCGTTGCATTGCTGCGCCATTGCGAGAAATAAAAATTATACAATATAAAAACCTCTATATGAGTATAGGAACTTTTTCATATCCAATGCCGGTCAACGAACCTGTATTGAGCTATGCCCCGGATCAGCAGAAAAGAAAAGATTGAAAGAAGTACTGGCGGAGTTGAAAAAAACACAGGCTGATGTACCCATGTATATCGGCGCAAAAGAAGTAAGAACAAATAAAAAAGTGGCAATGCATCCGCCGCATGAGACTGCTCATACGCTTGGTTACTTTCATGCAGGGGAACAAAAGCATGTGGAGCAGGCTATCGAAGCGGCATTAGCGGCCAAAGAAGCGTGGGCCAATACCAGTTGGGAAAACCGCGCGGGCATATTTTTGAAAGCCGCTGACCTCCTCGCTACAAAGTACCGTCCTTATTTGAATGGCACAACCATGCTGGGGCAAAGCAAGAATGCTTACCAGGCAGAAATTGATTCCGCCTGTGAACTCATAGATTTCCTGCGTTTCAATGTTCATTTCTTAAGTGAGATATATACACAACAACCGATCAGCAGCCCCGGTATACACAACCGGATGGAATACCGCCCGCTGGAAGGATTTGTACTGGCCATTACTCCTTTCAACTTTACAGCTATCGGCGGTAATTTGCCTACCTCGGCCGCTATGTGTGGTAACGTGGTGGTATGGAAACCGGCCAATACACAGGTTTACTCCGCGCAGATGTTTATGCGGATATTAAAAGAAGCGGGATTGCCGGATGGTGTGATCAATCTTATTTATGTAGATGGCCCAACTATTGGTAAAGTATGTTTCAATCACCGGGATTTTGCCGGTGTGCATTTTACAGGATCAACAGGGGTGTTCAATAATATGTGGGAAACGATCGGGAAAAATATGGCAATGTATAAATCGTATCCGCGCATCGTTGGTGAAACAGGCGGGAAAGATTTTGTTATTGCACACAAAAGCGCTGACCCGGATGTCGTAGCTACCGCTTTTACTGAGAGGCGCTTTTGAATTCCAGGGGACAGAAATGTTCCGCAGCATCGAGAGCGTATATCCCGTCTAATATCGCTGAAGAAGTAAAGAAAAAATTAATTGCCGGGCGTGAAAGGTTTTAAAATGGGAACGGTAGAAGATTTCACGAATTTCATTAATGCGGTGATTGATGAAAAGAGTTTTGATAAGATCAAAGAATATATAGATAACGCAAAGAAAGACCCGAAGGCGGAAATATGGGCAGGTGGTAAATGTGATAAAAAGGACGGCTATTTTATTCAGCCAACCATCATCGAAGCGAAGAATCCCAATACGTAACGATGTGTGAAGAGATCTTCGGACCCGTACTGACCGTGTATGTTTATCCGGCGAATAGCTTTGAAAAAACGCTGGAGCTCGTAGACAATACTTCCCCTTATGCATTGACCGGTTCGGTGATCTCCACTGACAGGGCCGCGGTAGAACTCGCCACCAATAAGCTAAGAAATGCTGCGGGTAACTTTTATATCAATGACAAGCCAACAGGTGCGGTAGTAGGCCAGCAACCGTTTGGCGGCGCCCGGGGCAAGCGGTACCAATGATAAAGCCGGAAGTATATTGAACCTTTACCGCTGGCTGAGTGCAAGAACAATAAAAGAAACGTTTAACCCTCTGTAGATTATCGTTATCCTTTCATGAACGAGAAATAGATTTACCTGATTTTTTTAGAGGCTGTTTCAAAAGTATTTTACATCAATGTTCTCGTAAGGATGCAAAGCCGTCACGACTGGTTTTCAGCAGGCTATTCTTTGCGCCATTGCGTCGTTGCTGGATGTATTTAACTTTTGAAGCAGCTTCTTTTTATTTTCCGCCTGCATTGGTTACAATTCATGCACTGATATTGTCAATTCGATCAGCTCAAACAATAACCTGATGTTATGGGCATATATGTTTGCAGCATAAATTTTTAACCAAACAAAAAAAACTTATTTTATGAAAAGGATCTACTTAGTGATTCTCGGCGTTGTTTTGATCTCAGCAAGCGGATTTGCTCAAAAAGGCAACAACCAGATCGGCGTTGGCGCTGATGTATCTTTCCCAACAGGTGATTTTGGCGATGCATTCAAAACGGTTTTGGCGGCTATGTAAAAGGTATGTATGGCATAGGTACTGCCGGGCAGATCACCTTTACTACCGGTTATTCGGGGTTTAAAGCAAAAGGCTCTACCGATGATTTCAAAGTGACTATGCGTGTCATACCATTGCTGGCTGGTTACCGTCACCATTTCAATGGTTTCTTTGCAGAGCCACAGATCGGTTATGGTATCTATGGTATGAAGATCAAGGGCGATGATGATTTTGAAGGTTCGGATTCTGAAGGCGCATTTACCTGGGCTGCTACAGTGGGGTATATATTCAACAAACAAGTTGAAGTAAGCGCCCGCTACCAGAGCGGAAGCAAAGACGGCGGCAATATTCCATTATTCGGCTTGCGTGTAGGATACAATTTCTCACTCGGCGGAAATAAATAGGCCCGTTACTGTAACCAGGAACCGCTTCAATGATGTTGAAGCGGTTTTTTTTATTCCGGGCAAGCCAGTATACAACTTATGCATAAAAAGGAAAATGAAGCACATTTTACATAAACCACCGGGGGCGATACTTTTTGTTGATTTTTTTCCTGGCCATTAAAGTTAGCATCCTTTTTGAATACAATATGTTTTACCTTCAGGATTACAGCCTTTTTATTTATGTCCGAATTCAACAGACGAATAACCCAGATACTTCTTTTATCTATTATTATCCTGCTCGTTTACCTGGTGATAATGGAGTTATCTCTTTTTCTGCCGGGATTATTGGGCGCCCTTACGCTTTATATTCTCAGCCGTGCCAGTTATTTTCAGTTAATATATAACCGCAAATGGAAAAAGGGAAGGGCAGCGGGTTTGTTTATTCTCTATTACCTGTTACTCATCGGGCTTCCTGTATTTCTTGCCGTAGTACTTATCAGTCCAAAACTGAATACATTTCTTGAAAATCCCAATGCCATGATCGAGGCGGCCAGGCATTCGATCGTTACGATACAGCAAAAGCTCGGGGTTAATTTTATTTCTGCAAACAGCCTGACCAATTCATTGAGTAAGTTAACTGCGTTTATACCATCCATTCTGAACAGTACAGCTAACCTGATCACCAATCTCGCTATTATGCTCTTTGTGCTGTATAATATGTTGTATAACGGAAGAGAACTGGAGAGAAGCTGAACAGGATCATACCGCTGAAGCAGGAAAATATCAATATGCTCGCCGCCGAGACGAAAAAGATGGTAAGAGCGAACGCCCTGGGTATTCCCCTTATTTCTATTATACAGGGACTTACGGCTACGCTTGGTTATTTTATTTTTGGTGTGAATGAATGGGCGCTATGGGGTTTTTTAACAGGTGTATTTGCTTTTTTTCCCGTGGTGGGCACCATGGCTATATGGGTGCCATTAGTGATCTATACCTATGCTATCGGGGACACCTGGCAGGCAACAGGGCTATTGATCTACAGTGTCATCGTTACCGGTAATGTTGATTACATGGCCAGGATAACCTTATGAAAAAGATGGGAGACGTACATCCTGTTATCACTATTCTTGGAGTAATAGTCGGGTTGGGATTGTTTGGGTTCATTGGTCTTATATTCGGCCGTTGCTTGTGAATTATATCATCGTACTGTTCAATATCTATAAGAACGAATTCATAGAAGACGCTACTCCCGAAACAGATATACCGCCTGTAGAAACCTACGACAATGGTAAGAACAGTAAATAAAAAACCCAGCCTCTTTTAAAAGACTGAGTTATTCAGAAAACTATTGTAATACTGTTAGTCTTTTAACTTGGATAACAAACGCAATATTTCGAGGTATAACCATACCAGCGTAAAGAGTAAGCCAAATGCGCTGTACCATTCCATATACTTCGGGGCTTTCATGTCAGCGCCTTTCTCGATCATATCAAAATCAAGCAGCAGGTTTAATGCCGCCAGGCAAACAACAACGATGGAAAATCCTATTCCCAGCGGTGTGCTTGCATTGGTGAACGCGCCGATCGTTGCACCAAAAGCAAGTGATGCCACCCATTTGATAAGATAGAATATCATGATGCTGGCGGTAGCAATGGTGATCACCGACCTGAACTTATCAGTGACTTTAATAGTTCTTGTATAATACAGTACATACATGACAAGTGTAACGATCAGGGTAAGACCTACAGCCTGCATGACAAGACCGGGATATTTTGTCTTGAAAGAATAGTCATACATAGCGGAAATGGATCCCACAAACAAGCCTTCCATGATCGCGAAAGCAGGAGCGAGGTAAGGTGACCATGCTTTTTTGAAAGACATTACAAGCCCAAGCACAAAACCACCCAAACCGCCGGCGATCAGCAGCGGCATAGGATTACTGCTTCGCAGCGATCCATTACCGTTTTTCTTTATTCCTTTATTATCATCGGTGTATTGGTGAAGGCGAAGTTTGCAGTAACTATATGCTTACGGTTCATTTCTGTAACGTAAGCTTTAAATGTATCGAAGTCAACCGGCAAAAGCTGGTCCTTCCCCGGAAAGCGATGACCAAAAATTCCTACAAACAAGGGCACAGGAGCCGGGGCGCTGCACCGGTATCCGTTGTCTTCAGTTCTTTAATTTTTAGAAAGCCCTGTTCACATGTATACTGAAATCTGACCAGCCATAATCATATACAGACCGCATTTGTTGCAGGACCACGATTCATTATACGCTTCTGTGCCGGTATCGGTCTTGCTGACAGTAAAGTACTTTTTTGCATGGCTGATAAATCCTTCTGTCTCGCTGCAATAGAAAGATGTACCCGTATCGGTACAGTCAATGCTTACAATTTGACGGAAACGGGGGAAAGCGCATTGACAGCTTTTTGAATGATAGAATGCAAGCGTTTCGCCGAGAAAATCCCATAGCTTATTCGCATTTTCCTGTACCTGCTTTACATATTCTTCCCGGCTTTGATTTTGCTGTGCCGTTGTATTGGCAGATCCAAATAATTTTTTAAAGAAATTCATGCAGCCTGTCTTTTATAGAAAGAACCCGGATAATATTATTCCCAGTTTACTTCCCCGTAATATGGTCCTTGCGTATAAAGATATTACTATTCTATCCTGAATTTGTCTGCCAGGCTAAGCTTTTACATAAATGTTCCTGTAGTTAAACATTACAGGAGGATGTCATTAATAACCTAAAAGATTATTTGATCCTGCTCATATACATATACCAGTTCCATTCCCTGGTTTTGCCATTGTCCGTCCTGAAAAAGCCTGGCTCCATACAGGCATATCCGTATCTGTAGCGTCCCATACAAAGATGACCAGGATGTCTTTACCATTACATACATCGTTTTGAATAGAACGGCCGATGCCATTTTCAAAAGATCCGGTGACAGGTTTATCCAATATTCCCTTATTACTGTCGGCCCAGTAAATGCTCCATAGCCTGGGTAGCAGGATTAAGAGACGCCAGGGTCATACCCTCAAAAGGATGGCCGTCTGCCTGTGTGCGAAAAAAATCTATATTGCCCGTGCCGTTCAATACAGTGAACATTTCCTGTTGTGCGTCAAACTCACCCATTCGCTGCTGCCATTCAATCTTGTTTTAAGTTTCCGGTTACGGATATTCCAATGGCCCACAAGAAAGTCAAATCGGTTTTGGCAGAAGCAAGAAAAGGAGTAATAGTTAATTCCCGGGGGGCTGTCATTACTTGTTCCATGATAAGCTGTTTTAATTTTTCACAAAGGAAAACAGGTGCACTGACAACCCTATGGCAGTTTGGAATATTTTCTTCTATAAATGACATTATCTAAGGGGAGATAATTTCAGGAAAATACAGGCGTATGAAAAGCTTGCTTTATTTCTTTTATTGTCTGCTATGACAGCAGTATCCTGCTCAAAAAAGCGATCAGCGGGTGCAAAAGATACTTTCGGTTATTTCAATACCCATTTAAAGGCAGGTATGAATTATCGGCGATAAAAGATGTATTCAGCGAGCCGGACCAGGATATCGGCAGCGGCGTTCATATTTATGTATATAATATTAAGTGATTCTTACGGCTAAATGGATAGGTTATGCAGACAGGATTTTGTATGCGAAGCCATGTAGACGCTAATCAGCAGGTGCTTTATGTCATCATTTAATGTTCCTGGGTTTCCGGGAATTAATAGTGTATCCGGCTTCTTGCCTGGCGCGAATCTATGCGGCTATCGTAGCGGTGCATTATTTTATCTTCGTCAGTATCCAGCAAGTCTTCTGTATCACTGGTATCCTGTGCGATCATGGTATCGCTATGGCTGTTGCGGGAAGCAGACATTTGTTTCTGGTCCTGAATGTTTTTTACGTCCCTCCTGGTCAGCCAGGTTTCTTTTTGCGGTTGCTTTCATAAAACACAGTTGATAATGATGAACTATTTATTCCGAAAAAATCATGCCTGTATAAACACATCATGCTGTTTGTTCATTTACAGGGGATTATGTTATTGAAAAGGCTGAATAAAAAGATGAAAAAGGAGGTAAGAAAGGCATGTGGGGAATCTTCGCCACGATTTTGAATAAGTTATTCTTTTATTACCCCCGGAATGCCGGGCAAGGTATATCCTCCGTCAATAGTCTGTATAACATATGAGCAGGGTTAGTTAAACAATTGATGATGGCTGCTTTAGACTAATGATACGTAAATCTACGGTTTCGATACTCTCCAGCCAGGTTTTACCAGTATTAATAACAGGATGGCTGATAAAACAACTTTACTTTCTTTTAATAGCCCTTAACGGATGATTTGATTAAATTTACCGCTGAATAAAGGGGATGAAAAAACTAACATACTGCTTAATTATCGCTTCATTGTCATGCCTGTTTTCAGGATGCCAAAAGAGGTCTCCGGATCTTTAGAACAGCCGGTAAACAATGTAACCGGCATCGAGAATGAAAAACTTGGAAGGGTTGTTACCAGGCAGACTACCAAAACTTTTCTCAACGGGTATATAATTGATGAAAGCAATACTGCTGTACAGGGCGCTATTGTCAGCTGCAATGGCAATACAGTTACAACAGACAACAAAGGCTATTTTCAGTTTATACAGGCTATTACAGTAAACCGTGATTATGTATTGATCTCGGTAACGAAAACCGGCTACATGAACGGGTTCAGGACTTTCACGCCCAATCGTAACCGGCTGGCTTACCACACGGAGAAAATCATGTTGCAATCAGAAAAATTTTCATCAATAATAACCAGCAGCAGCGGGGGTACTATTACCATTGACAATATAAAACTAAGTTTTCCTGCCAATGCAGTGGTAAAAAGCAGCGGGGCTGAATATGCTGGAAATTATAAAGTAAAGGCCCGGTACATTAACCGCAATCCTTTTCTTTCCCGTTGCAGGTGCCGGGCATGCTGGCCGGGCTCAACAATGCAGGCGACATACAAGCCCTTCAAAGCTTTGGTATGGCCTCGGTAGAATTATATGATGAGGCAGGAAACAAATTACAGGTAGCGCCGGGCAAAACGGTGAGCATGGAAATGCCTGCTCCTGCCGGAAGCAATAACGAAATTCCATTATGGCATTTTAATGAAACGTATGGATTGTGGATACAGGCAGGTATAGCTACAAAAAATGGAAATGTATTTGTGGCCGAAGTAAATCATTTTTTCTATCTGGAATATTGACCTGGAGATGAATGATTTTGAATTAAATCTGGAATTTGAAAGCGATAATGCAGTTCCGGTCGTAACCTGCGGGTAGATGTATATGGATCTGCCAGTAATTTTATACAGACTTTCTTTACTGATAACGCCGGTGAAGCCACACTTATCAATTGCCCCAGCAATAGTGGATTAACACTCAAAATGGCTTACGGATGCGATACCGTGATCCGTACGCTCAGTCCTGTTACTCAAACCCGCACAGAAGTGGTGACGCTTACAGGTACCAGTATTCAAGACTATTCCTTTGATGGTATAATGTATAATTGCAGTAACCAGCCGGTAGCGAACCAGCCCTTTCAGTTCTTTTTTGACAGGTACTAATAATTTTATTCCCCTCAATGGAATAACAGATGCACAGGGGCATTTTAATATCGGTACTATATTACCTGTGTGCAGGTGACGAGCATGACCATACAGACTTACGCTTATTATAACAATGCGTATTTTTTGACGCCTGTTACTGCTATTACTCCGGGAAGTACTGATTATGACCCAGTCTTATGTGATAGCGTAAATAACGGGCAGGCTTTCGATGATAGCGATATTGTGGATATACCCGACCCTGCATTGCGGCAGAAAGTAAGAACGGTCATTAATAAACCTACGGGCACTATTTATTATGAAGATGTAAAAAATGTACAAACACTGAGTGTCTTTTTTTCGTCTGTTCAATCGCTTGTCGGTCTGCAGTTCTTTACCGGGTTGGATTCTTTAGACCTGTTCACCAATAACATAACGGATATTACCCTTTACAAGATTTAACGGCTCTCCGTTATTTAGAACTGACGGCAAATAATATTTCGGATATTACCCCGTTGCAAAACCTTACTGGTCTCACGGCGCTTTATCTTGGCGATAACCATATCTCCAATATTACGCCGCTGCAAAATATGATTCACCTGGTGGAATTAACGATCAGCGCTAACCAGGTATCGGATATTACTCTTTTGCAGAATTTTACTTCTTTAAAGCTGTTGTATTTGTCTGGCAACCAGATCAGCAATATCAGTTCATTGCAAAGTCTTCTTGACCTGGAGACATTATATCTTTCTTCCAATCCTTCTTTGTCAGATATTACGCCTTTGCAGAATTTAACGAATCTGAAGACCATTTTCTTACAGGATTGCCAGGTGTCGGATATTACTTCTTTACAAAACCTGACAGCGCTTACCTGGCTTAGTTTATCAAGGAACCAGGTAACCAATATAGCATCTCCTGCAAAATCTTACTAATCTTGGTACATTGTACGCAGACAGTAATCATATAACGGATATTTCTGCGGTACAAAACCTGACAAAACTGGTGTCATTAGATATATCGATAACCAGGTAACGGCTATTCCTCCTCTTCAAAGTCTTGCTTTGTTGCGGGTGCTTGACCTTTCTGATAACCAGGTCGTAAATATTACTCCTTTGCAAAACTTACCTGCTGCCATTATCATGTCTTTGAAAAATAATTTAATAACAGATATTACGCCTTTGCAAACTATAACCAGCCTGACGAGCCTGAACCTGGGTAATAACCAGGTCACCAGCCTCGCGCCTTTACAAAGTATTAATGGGTTACAAACCTGTTCTCGAAAACAACCAGCTGACTTCGATGCAGCCCCTGGTCAGTTCGCTGGCCTAATCTCTTAAGTTATCTATTTTACAGGGAAACACGATTCCGGCAGCCCAGGTGACTTCATTTCAAACCAACCATCCGTCTTGCCTGCTGCAATGACAGCGCTTTCATTTCCTGCCGGACAATTTTCCTTTCGTTCATGATATTGCCAGGAGTAATTATTTTCAATGATAATCTGAATTGGATAAAAGTAATTAGCAGCGCAGACACAGTATTACATGAAGTTAAAATTGATCTCAATAGTCGAGTGGTTGCCGGTATACTTTTTTTTGACTTGTGCTTTCGTCTGTATACCCTGCCATTCCTGTCCTTTCTCTATTGCGTTCGAAGTCTTGTAATATGTTTTCTTTTCCCCGCTTTTGCCTGTTTGCCCGGCCATGTAACGGTTAGTATTTTAAAATCTTTTGAGCTTCCTTTTCGTATCGTGGCGTATCCTTCTTTTTATAAAACTTTATAAACGCGAAAGTGACCAGTTTGTCGCTATCATTAAAAGTCATCAGTACGGAATTAAAAACAATTCCTCTGACGGTGACAGGTCCGCTTACAGGGTTATGGTATGAATAAACGTTGAATTCATGGCCATCTTTCGAATACTTTGTTTGGTAACTGATATCCCGGGTAAACTTTGTTTTAGGTTCGCCTAACAGGAATTCTCCCAGGCCGCGGAATGCTGTATCCTTTTCAGCAGGCTGCGTACTGGCACAAAAGGATAACAGTAAAAGAAAAAACGATGAACAGGCTGTTTTTCATCTGCTTACCGGTATTTAATGCTTTTGATAAAGGTAGAAATATACAAACAAGTTATAAAGGGAACGGGGGGTAGTTTTTAGGTTCTTAAATTCTTTCAGTTTCCCGCGTTTCGTCATTCTTCTTTCCGCGTCTCCGTCATTGCGGGCGGGGAGCGGTGCTATTGGGTTTGTAGTTTAAGTACCACGATACGTTGAAACTCTAAGACTCTCCAGCCCCTTCCGTGTCCTCGTCATTGCGAGGCGAGAGTGAGTGTGAGATAGAATGTTTGCTGATAGGAAGAGTGAAAGCCGAAACAGCTGTTTATCCCCAGCCGAAGCAATCTGTTTGTACTTGTTGTTAGTTTGCTTCGGCCTGCCGGTAAAGGCCGAGAAAGGAAGATACTGCCGGCAGCCCTCGCAATGACGAAGGGTCTGCGGGGGCGGGAGCGGTGCTAATGGTTTGTGAGATAATGAAGATACTACTGGCAGCCCTCCCAATGACGAAGAATCTGCGGAACGGGTAGCGGTGCTATTGCTTTGTAGTTTCAGTACCACGATACGTTGAAACTCTAAGACTCTCCAGCCCCTTCCGTGTCCTCGTCATTGCGAGGCGAGAGTGAGTGTGAGATAGAATGTTTGCTGATAGGAAGAGTGAAAGCCGAAACAGCCTGTTTATCCCCAGCCGAAGCAATCTGTTTGTACTTGTTGTTAGTTTGCTTCGGCCTGCCGGTAAAGGCGAGAAAGGAAGATACTGCCGGCAGCCCTCGCAATGACGAAGGGTCTGTGGGAGGGAGCGATGCTATTGGTTTGTGCGATATGAAGATACTACTGGCAGTTCTCGCAATGACGAAGGATCTGCGGAACGGGGTAGCAGCACTATTGCTTTGTAGTTTCAGTACCACGATGCGTTGAAGCTCTAAGACTCTCCAGCCCCTTCCGTGTCTCGTCATTGCGAGGCGAGAGTGAGTGTGAGATAGAATGTTTGCTGATAGGGAGAGTGAAAGCCGAAACAGCCTGTTTATCCCCAGCCGAAGCAATCTGTTTGTACTTGTTGTTAGTTCGCTTCGGCCTGCGGTGAAGGCCGAGAAAGGAGGATACTACTGGCAACCTCCCAATGACGAAGGGTCTGCGGGAGGGAGCGATGCTATTGGTTTGTAGTTTCGATGCAAACAATCCTCCAATCTATGCACCCGGGATAACAAACATTCTTCCCACATTTTCTCTTCTTAACTGTGCATAAATGATGGGTAACTAACCCCGCTTTTACCCACCTTTCAACTAAATTCGCCGCTACCTTAAAACCCTACATAAAGTGAGATTAAAGAGCTTAGAATCAAGGGATTCAAAAGTTTTGCAGACAAAACGGTCGTCAACTTCGACGATAATATCACGGGTATCGTAGGCCCCAACGGCTGCGGCAAATCCAATATCGTGGATAGTATCCGCTGGGTGATTGGCGAACAAAAGATCAGCCACCTGCGCAGTGAGAACCTCGACAGCCTCGTGTTCAACGGCTCCAAGACCCGCTCTGCGAGCGGCCTGGCGGAAGTAAGCCTGACCTTTGAGAACACGAAGAACCTGCTGCCGACCGAGTTCAGCACCGTGACCGTTACCCGCAAATTCTACAAAAGCGGGGAAAGCGAATACCGGCTCAACGATGTGCAATGCCGCCTGAAGGATATCCAGAACCTCTTTATGGATACCGGTATCAGCACCGACAGCTATGCCATCATCGAGTTGGGCATGGTAGACGACCTCATCAAAGACAAGGACAACAGCCGCCGCCGCATGCTGGAACAAGCGGCCGGTATCTCCATCTATAAAACCCGTAAGAAAGAAGCCAAACTCAAACTGGATGCTACCGAACTGGACCTGGCCCGTATCGAGGATCTGCTGTTCGAGATCAACAACCAGTTGAAGGCATTGGAAAGCAGGCGAAAAAGGCAGAAAAATATCACGAGATCAAAAAGGATTACCGTGAAGTGAGCATTGAACTGGCGAAAGCCGCCCTCGAAGGTTTTAACCTTACCTATAAAGAACTGAATGAACAACATGATGCGGAGACCGATAAGCGTATCCGCATGGAGGCCGAGATAGCTAATGAAGAAGCATCGCTCGAACAGGAGAAAGTAGGCTTCATCGAAAAAGAAAGGCAGTTGCAGAGTATGCAGCATTCTTTCAACGACCTGGTACAACAGGTAAGAACCAAAGAGAACGAAAAGAACCTCGCCGCCCAGCGCCTCGAATACCTGAAAGAAAGAGAAGGCAACCTGAAAGAATTTTTGCAAAAAGCCGAAGGACAGCTGAAAGGTATTGATGAAAGCATTGGCTTTACACAATTGCAGTAGGAGAAGAATCAACCGCCCTCGAAGGATTGAATGAACAATTACAGCAACTGAATAACGAAGCCGCGCAGAAGAGAGAAGTGCTGGATGAAAAACGCCGTGAACTGGACTCTTTGCGCAGCGAATACCAGCAGTACAACGCAGCCAGTTTGATGCCGAGAAAAAAGTAGCAGTGGCAGATACATCAGTACAAAACCTGCAAAGGGCTATTTCACAATAGAAGAAGAAAGAAAACAAAGAGAAGAACAAAGAAGTCATCTTGACCAGGAAAGGATACTGAAAGAAAAAGAACTCAACATTAAAAAAGTTGACCTGGAACAGTTGCGGCAGCACCAGGAAAATACCAAAGAACAGATATTACAAACCCAATCCATTGTTGAATCGCTCCGCAATGAACTGGCGGTGGAGACCCGTAAACTGGATGCGAAGAAGAATGAACACGACCTGCTGAAAAGCATGATTGATTCCATGGAAGGCTATCCCGACAGTGTGAAATTCTTACATAAGAATAATAACTGGAGTCATGAATCGCCGATACTCTCTGACATACTTTATGTAAAAGAAGAATACAGAACGGCGCTGGAGAATGTACTCGAGCCTTACCTGAGCTACTATGTGGTGAATAACCTGGTAGAAGGTTTGCAGGCTGTTCATTTATTAGATGAGAATAAAAAAGGGAAGGCTAACTTTTTTCCTGTTAGATAAAGTAAACCAGAACGCAGACGCTGCGGATAGAACGGATGGGCACAGGCTGGAAGGTGCTATACCGGCATTGAGCGTGGTGGATGTAGAAGAGAAATACAGGAAGCTGGCTGAGCATTATTGGGGAATGTATTTATTGCCGATAGTGAAGATGCCTTACAAAACAGCAATGGGTTTGTAGTAATTGAGAAATACGGAAAGTATGTAAAAGGAAAATATTCACTGACCGGTGGTAGCGTGGGTATGATCGAAGGAAAGAAGATCGGCCGTGTAAAGAACCTGGAAAAATTGCAGGAAGAAATAGCCGCGCAGGATGAAGTGGTAGAAGCATTGCGTGCCACTATCCAGTCACGGCATAATGAAGTGATCGCCTTTAACGAAGATCTGCGTGAGTCTGCCCTCCGCGAAACGGAAAGAGAGATACAGCAACTGACCAACCAGGTTTTCTCCCTCCATAATAAACTGGAGAACCTGTATTCGATGCAGACAAACAGCGAGCATCGCCTGGAGGAACTGAACCAGCAGGTTCAGCAAACGCATACTACTGTAGAAGAAGTAAGAAGCCAGTTAGGTCAGTTGAATGAAGAACTGCAATCATATACGTCCAAACTTGCGGAAGCCAATGAGAACTTTAAAGCAGTTTGAAGCAAGTTATAACGAAGCGACACAGCAATACAACGAGTTCAACCTGAATGTAACGAAACAGCAAAGCAAGAACTGAAACAGGAGCTGGAATTCAGACAAATCAACTGAACGACCTGCAGCAACAGATAGAGAAGAATACTACCAGCCTTTCTGATACGACAGTAAGCATAGAACAATCATCTTCCTCACTGAAAGAAATAGAGGAAGGTTTGCTGGACATGATGAGAAGGAGAGAGGAAGAAGAAAGGATACTGAATGAAAATGACCAGGCTTATTATAACCTGCGTATCAACTGAGTGAAAAAGAAAGCGAGTTACGGCATAAAGTGAAGGATAAAGAACAGGTAGAACATTTGCTGGCGGCTATTAAAGACAAGTTGAATGAACTGAAACTGCAACTGGCCGGAACGAAGGAAAGGCTGGATGTAGAGTTCCGTATCAAACTGGAAGATATACTCGATCAGTCAAGAACTACAGAGATCGCATTGGAAGAATTGCAGGAGAAGGCTGACCGGATGAAGAAACGCCTGGAAAACCTGGGTGAAGTGAATCCGACAGCGATCGAGGCATTTACGGAAATGAAAAAGCGTTATGAGTTTATCGTAGAACAGAAGAACGATCTCGTGAATGCGAAGGAAAGCCTGTAAAAGACGATCGAAGAAGTAGAAGCGACAGCCAACCAGAAATTCCTCGATACATTCAACCCCATGGTGAGAGAGCATTTTCACAAGGTATTTAAATCATTGTTCACAGAAGATGATCATGCGATCTTGTACTGGAAAACCCGGAGAACCTGGCCGAAAGCGGTATTG
The DNA here is from genome assembly GCA_037200265.1 of Bacteroidota bacterium. Lineage (GTDB taxonomy): Bacteria > Bacteroidota > Bacteroidia > Chitinophagales > Chitinophagaceae > VBAT01. The sequence continues at coordinate 7,027 of JBBCIL010000025.1, read as the reverse complement.
ACGTTATTGCAAAGCCTAAAGGCAAACGTCCTTCATCGCTGACTACAGTTGAGTGGTGGAGAAAGAACATTGACGGCAACTGCTTTATTGTTCGCGATCTACCTGATCAAACCTGCCCCGTTCTGTATACTGGATGAGGTGGATGCGCCACTGGATGATGCTAACGTAAGCAAGTTTACGAATATGATCCGCGAATTCAGTGATAATTCCCAGTTCATCATCGTTACCCACAATAAGATGACGATGGAGTTACGGTGGATGTGATATATGGTGTGACGATGCAGGAACCAGGTGTGAGCAAACTGGTGGAGTGTAGACTTCAGGAACTTACAGCAGAACCAGAATTAGTGAGTAGTGAGTAGTGAGTAGTGAGTAGTGAGTAGTGAGTAGTGAGTAGTGAGTAGTGAGTAGTGAGTATGAGTAGTGAGTAGTGAGTAGTGAGTAGTGAGAAATTGGAAGAGCAAATAATAAATTGAAAAGTCTTGCCATATTAAAAGGGCAAGACTTTTTACTTAATAGGATAAGATGCGGATCACCCTTGAGTTTTTATAAACAATCTCCTTTTTATCATTTACCCGGATGATATAGGTGCCGCTTGGTAAATGCCTGATATCAATCTTCAGCAAATCGTTGCTGTTCCTTGTGTAATTCAGTAATTTCTTTTTACCATCAATGCTGAAACATTCAATGGCATCTGCTTTTCCTTCATGCCTGATCTATGATATAATCCGTTGCAGGATTGGGATAAACATTCAACGATTCATTTTCAAAATTCACCTGTACTGTTCTTGAATAACTGGTTGTTCCTGCCGCATGTAATACCTGCAGACGGTAGTATGCAGTATTGTCGCGGCAGCTATTGTCTGTGTACTGATACGTCTTATCTGTTTCAGCTATTTCTCCGCGTATATCATTCAGTGTTGTCCAGTCAGTACCATTAGTGCTGCGTTGCACACTGAATAAAGCCTCTTCATCGTTAGCGGTAGTGGTCCATTTCAACCTCGCCGAATGGCCGGTTTGTGCGGCAGCAGAAAAATTCAGCTGGGTTACGGCTAAAGGAATATCAAAATAGTTTACCGTATCCGGATATGATCTATACGGGCGCCTGCCAGTAATCCAAGTATCCCATTGATGCTTGCAGAAATTTGAACCCCAAAGTTGCCTGCAATTGATATCTGCCGGCAACCAGGTAGTGCCCCATTTATCCGCCAAACCTCCATAACTGGTATAACCTTCCGTAGATGACCATGCATCGCCCGATTTATAACACTGCCGTTTGCAGCGCCATTTTTTACAAGACGTACCGAATATACGTTGACCCAGGCCAGGATACTGATATTGTTAGCGCTTTTCTCTACTTCAACGAGTATACCGCAGATGCTTGCTGATACAGGAATAGAAAAAACAATGCCTGTTGCTTTAAGGTAACTGGTATTGCCGGTGAGTTGAAACAGGCTGGCTGCCGCGGCTGCACGGTTATTATCAGACGCGGCTGCATTATTGGGTGAACCAAATGTATAATCATTATAAATACTGCGTCATTAACAAAAACAGATCCGCTGCGGGCTGCGTACTGGTACACTGTGAGTAATGTTATTTTGAAAGGATACAAACAGGCAGGAGAACATAATCAGCAGGCGGGTGGTAAATTTCATTAGGATGTGTTTTAAGGCAACCCCTAAGCTACCTTAAGTAAAACGATTAAGCAATAAGAGGAAACGGAACGACGACCCGCTTTTACACTTATGATGCGTAAGAGTAAACCTAAAATGGACTAAATGCCCGTGTGCCCGGATGCTTGTAAACTATCCTTTCAGCTTGCCTACAAGATCAGTGTATTCCTTCATGGCCGCTTCTTTTGTTTTTCCTTTCAAAGCTGTCCACGCTTCAAATTTCGCTTTGTTGACAAAATCGAATGGGTTGGATGGAGGATCGCCATGGGCATCACCTTCCGTGGCTTGTTTATATAAGGAGTATAGCTGAAGTAATGTATCGTTGCTGGGTCTTTCTGATAGTGATTTGCTGTCTGACGCTGCCTGGTCAAATAATTCCTTTAATTCCATATATAAGGCTTTATGCGAATGTAAGGGTTTTGAAAGATATATAACGCCGGGTAAAAATGTAAAAGTTTGCCCGGCACATACGCAAAGATTTTTAGCTTAAAATAGCTTATGTGAACGCAGTATATATTCCGCGCATAGAGAAAAAGAGGGTTACAGAGGGAACATCTAATCGCTAAAATATCTGTGGCTCTCCTTTTCTCCGGGGCTCTCTGCGACCCTGTATTTTTTATTCATGGAGAACAAAGCTCTTTTATTCATGACTTCCTCTACCACCTGGCCGATACAACCGCTTGGCATTTGTATATGCAGCAAAGCCCCAACCGTAGGTGCGATATCAGTCATATATGTTTCCCGGTTTGTTTTTCCATGTTTGATACCCCAGCCATACCACAGTAAAGGAATATGTGCATCATAAGGATTCCACAAACCATGCGTGGTACCAGTAGCGGAATACCCTTCAATATGCTGCGGCAGCAGGATGATCTGGATATCTCCGTTGCGGCGGGGATTATACCCGTTATTAAGCATGGTCCTTATTCGTACTGGAAGTGGTATTGTATTGAGATCCTTCAACGCAAAGGCACGGGCGATACCCGGTTCCGCCGCTACCTGGTCTACCATCCATTTTACCAGCTCATCTTTATTCACTTTCGCGGTTTCGATACGCTGATCATTGAGATGCAACTGGTAATTATCATCACTGACTATGACCGTATCAATATTGTATTTTTCTTTTACCGCTTTGTTGAGCTTATTGACTATTGTTACCACGGGAACACGACTGGCCGGTATCTTATTTTCCTGCATGAATTCCGGTACCTGTGTGGCCCCATGATCGGCCGAGAGAAAAACAGTATACTGACCTTTACCTACTTTTGGCATCCAGGAAGTCCCAGCAGGCTGCCGAGTTCTTTATCTAATCTTAAAAAACCGTCTTCCGCTTCTACAGAGTTAGGGCCGAAAGTATGGCCGATATAATCCGGGGAAGAAAAACTAAGCGTTAGAAAATCTGTGATATTATCTGCGCCCAGTTGTTCAGCCGTTATAGCTGCTTTGGCAAATTCGGCTGTAAGCGTATTGCCAAATGGTGTGGTGGATAATTTCCCATAATCCTTTCCTATAAACTTTTTCAGATCATACGGAAATTGATTGCCGAAAGGTTTTCCTTCATATTTTTTTTCATCGGCGGTACTTTGTATATAGGTATTTGCCGGGTACAAAAGGTTCCATCCTTTATCATAATATTTATCAGCCAGTTTCTGTGCATTTGAAACTGGTTACCCATTTCGGCAGTTCATTCATGTAATATGTAGAAGTGATCCAGTCGCCAACCGTATTGTCGTACCAGTAGGCTGCATTGGCGCTATGACCGGCTGGCAAAAATACCGCCGCGGTCTTTGATCGCAATACCTATTACTTTACTGCGAAAGTTAGTGGCCAGGCGCAATTCATCACAGATAGTAGTAACGAGCAAATTCTTAGGGCTCATTTTTCCCAGTGCGGAAGAACTGCCTACCGTATTGACAGATCCGTCTTCTGTACAATACACGGATCTCATTTTATCTCTTATCCCACCAGGCATTTCCACTGATTCCGTTTATAGCAGGAACAGACCCTGTGGAAAATACTGCTGTGACCGCAGGCTGTAATGGTAGGAGCGTAAGGTATTAATGTGTTTTCGCAGGTAAAGCCATTGTTCAGCATTCTTTTGAAGCCACCGTTTACATCGTACCTGTCATAAAACCGGTAGAGATAATCCCAGCGCATCTGGTCAACTACAATGCCGACCACCAGCTTAGGACGGGATACAGGTGTGTTTTGCGAAGCGGTATTTAACCCGGTAAACAGGATAAATATAAAAAGCATAAATCTGCTCATGATGTATAGATCTTTGAGCAAAAGTAGGGGATTGGGAAATTAAACTTTCCAATTCATACAATGATAATTTCTATACCGGGTACGCAACTGTTTAAACAGTTTTGTTTCGTGCATAATACCTGTGAGCAATAAGAGCAACCGGGATGCCGGTCGTAGCTACCAGTATGAGTGCTGCTATAGCCGCCTGTGTCCATCGGACGGCTTTTTTTACTGTATGACTGAAAGGTATCACTATGCAATTCATGATAGTCCAGATCAAAAGACCATAGAAGATACCGGTGATATATTTATTCTTGATATATTTATTCTTTAGCCATTTCGTCACCAGCGGATAAACAGGAAATAAAACCAGTGTAAAAATGAAAGCAATCATGAAATGAAATACAATACCCCATATTATCATCAGCGTACCACCTGAAAGCGCTTCTGTACCGAAAAGACCGCTTGCAATGTATTTAAACATCGTATCGGGCTCCCTGCCCGTTTCAATAAAATATGTAATGAGAGCAAAAACTATGTGTGATACGCTCACTAATAAAGTTGTCCATGAAATGGTATTGAAAAGATTTTTGTTTGCGTATCAGATCCGGAAGCAAGTGTAGTTGTCATCATAAGCAGATTTTGATTGGTTCCGGAAAACAATGTACTTCAAAACCATTCACCTGTGCAAGGTTGTTTTAATAAGTGTTAGTTCGGTGAATCAGCAGTAAAATTTCCCGGTGAAATACTATTGCTGCGGCTTTTGCAAAACTTTACCTTGTAGCTAAACCCAGCCCTTATGAAGACCTCTTTTGAACCGGTATTATCAAGGAAGAAAACAGTTCGCTTTTTTGCTTCCTTTTGTCTCCCTGGTTTATTTATACCTTATGCCGGGTTGTAAAAAGCATAGCACTTCAGCAGATAATGAGCAGGGTAATGATAATCCTCCGCCTGCATCTACCTGCACTGCGTCAAAAGCAGGAGCGGAGAACATACCATTATTCCCGGCCGATAATGCCTGGAACCTTGATATATCCGCTTCGCCGGTAGATGCCTATAACACACAGATCGTTGCGGGCTTTGCATCTAATGTAATAAAAGCGGACTTCGGCAGTGGTTTATGGGATGGTGCACCGATCGGTATACCTTATACGGTGGTATGCGGAAACCAGGCAAAATTGCCTGTTGTTTTCCGTGCTAATGATTATGATGGCAACTATGGTGATGAAGGTAATGCCGGTCCTTATCCTATTCCATTAAACACGCCTATTGAAGGCAATGGAGATGGTGACAGCCATGTTATCGCTGTTGATATGGAAAATAAAATACTATATGAATTATATAATGCTTCGGTGAATAATGGTCATTGGGAAGCTTCATCAGCCGCTATCTTTGATCTGAAGACCAATGCGCTCCGACCCGATGGCTGGACATCTGCGGATTGCAGCCGGCCTTCCAATTTTTCCCGGGCTGGTTCGCTATGAAGAAATACTGAAAGGAACAATTGATCATCCTATCCGGTTTACATTGCCTTCTTCCAAGGTAAAACCAGCGTATATAAGTCCGGCCCGTCATAAAGTGAACAGCAGCGGCGGACAATTATCTTCATTACCTTTTGGCGCGAGGATACGATTGAAAGCCGGTTTTAATGTCAGCGGCTATTCAGCTACCAACCAGGTCATATGAACGCCATGAAGAAATATGGATTAATACTCGCCGATATCGGCAGCAATCTTTATATCACCGGCGTGCCTGATGAAAGATGGAATAATGATGATCTCCAATTGCTTGGCCGTGTGCATGGGTCGGATTTTGAAGTGGTGAAGTTTAATAATTAATCGTTTAATGGTTCTTTAAGCAGCACTTTCTTTACATTTCAAACTCATTCAGAGTGGAGAACCTTACACCATTAAACTTCTTTTACCTTATGCAATCTCCAGTACGCAAAAGAAGTAAACAATGCTAACACGCCCACCACCCACCATAAAGTATTAAAACCGGAATGTTCTGCTATTTGTGCGCCCAGTAATGGTCCAAGGCATTGTGCAGCTGACCATGACATTGTATATAATCCTGCATACTGGCCGCGGTTGGCAACTTGTGTGCGGCTGATCCAGTACGTATTCATGAACGGCATTGAAAATATCTCACCGAATGTGATAAGTATGATCATCGCAAAAGCCAACGAACTTCCATGCCCGGCAGGTTCAGCATCAGGATGATAGCCCGACCAATCCTACGCCCAGTATGATATAAACAGTGCTTTTTCTTTTTCCGTCCAGTTTATACACCAGTACCATTTCCACCAATGCGATGATCACCCCATTGATAGCCATCAGGAAGCCGATATAAGGTTTGGAAAAATGCAATTTATCTTTAAAAAAAACCGGCATGTTGGTAAATATCTGGAAAAAGCAACTGGCAAACAGCATGGTGATGATGATAAACCAGAGATAGGTTTTATCCTTATAAGCGGAATGCACAACGGTTGTATCACCCGCCTGTTTCTTTACAGGTTTGTAATCAACAGGCTTCAGGAAGAACCACATCAGCAAGGCCGCACATATATTGGTGATGCCATCTATCCAGAATAATAATTCATAACTATAGTCCGCTATTAACCCGCCCAGGCCGCTGCCAAGCGCCCAACCAATATTAATGGCCAGCCTGTTTAACGCGTAGGAGCGTGTACGGTTCTCTTCTTTACTGTAAAAAGCAATAGCCGTTGAATTAGCAGGGCGAAAAGCTTCATTGATAAAACTTACCAGGAAGGTGAAGAGGCAGATCAACACATAACTATGCATTTGTCCCAGCACCATAAAAAGAATACCACCACCGGTCAGCGTGATCAGTTGCACAGGATAAAAACCGATCTTATCCGTTAATCTTCCTCCAAAATAAGCACCGCTGAAAGCACCGGCGCCAAACAAACCAAATACAATTCCCGCTTCACCGATACTGTAACCTGTACTGGTGAGGTACAGTGTCATAAACGGGATCACCATCGTACCACTGCGGTTGATAAGCATCACCAGTGATAACAGCCATGTAGATCTTGATAGTCCCGAATAAGCATTGCGGTATGTTCTTGCCGTGGTTGCGATCAT
>JBBCIL010000024.1:0-55081 GCA_037200265.1 Bacteroidota bacterium | reverse complement strand
GGTAGAATTTTGAGTAGACAAATTTAAGTAAAGTCCGGAAGACCGGGGACGGAAAGTCCGGAAGCCGCTCGCTTAAGTTGTACTACTGTTATTGTGTAATAACCCGCTGCATCAGGAATCGTCTTTCGGACTTTCTTTAAAGCGCCCTTTCAACTATACACGCAACGGACTTCCAGTCTTCCGGTCTTCCCTGCATTATCTTTTTAGAGCCGGAAAATCCGGAACCCGCCCGCTTAAGTTGTACTATTGTTATTGTATAATAACCGTTGCATCAGGAATCGTCTTCGGACTTTCTTTAAAGCGCCATTTCAATTATACACGCAACGGACTTCCGGTCTTCCCTACATTATCTTTTTAGAGCCGGAAAATCCGGAACCCGCCCGCTTAAGTTGTACTATTGTTATTGTATAATAACCCGTTGCATCAGGAATCGTCTTCGGACTTTCTTTAAAGCGCCCTTTCAACTATACACGCAACGGACTTCCGGACTTCCGGTCTTCCTTACATTATCTTTTTTTTAACCACGGCAATTTGCAAACGACCTCACTTAGTATATAATTTCAGTATTGAATCAAATCACCAACAATTTTATGTATCACGCAGACCCAGCCGACGAAGGAGAGCCTTCCAGCGGCTTTTTTTATTGCGCTATCCCTCTCTTTTTCTTTTCTGTTTTATTATTTTCCTGTCATAACAACCGCCAGAAAGCGGAAGTGATCCAGCCAGTTATTCTAAAAGATACCAGCCGGCCCGCAGTGAAGAAGTCTCCGCCTGTTGCCACGAAACCGGCAAAGAAGAAAAAGAAGATCTATCTCACTTTTGATGACGGCCCTAATAAAGGAACAAAGAATGTCCTGGACATTGTTCAGCAGGAAGAAATACCTGTTACCTTCTTTATAGTGGGCGAACATGTCTTTGCCAGCATTGGCCAGGAGCAAACATGGGACAGCCTGAAGATGGCAAAGAATATTGAACTGTGTAATCATAGCTATACGCATGCGCATAACCACTATGAAAAATTTTACCAGCAACCTGACAGTGTGGTAAAAGATATGCAGCGTACCAAAGAAGAACTGCTGCCGGATAATAATATTGTAAGAACGCCGGGACGTAACAGCTGGCGGATTGATAGTCTCCATTTTACCGATATCAGTAAAAGTAAAACGGCTATTGATTCATTACAACAGGCAGGCTTTATAGTTCTCGGCTGGGATCTTGAATGGCAATACGATCATAAAACCCTGCAGGTAACCAATACTGCCGATGAATTACTGACCCAGATTGACAGTATGTTCAGCAAAGGAAGAACGAGGGTAAAAGACAACCTGGTCGTGCTGGCGCATGACCATGGTATGATCATAAAAGCGGCGATTCAATACAATTAAGAGCGCTTATTCAGAAATTAAAGAAAAAAGAAGAATATGAATTTGCGCTGGTAAGCAATTATCCCGGTATTATGAAAGAAACAATTGATTCGTTAAAGATCGCTTCAGCTCAGTAATCTTCTACAGTTATATGAGCAATAAAAAATATACAAAAACATAATTTTAATTACCTTAAATCATGAATTTATCAGCACAGGAAAGAAAAATGCTTCAACAATTTTTTTGCCGGGAAACCGGTAAAAAGAGCTTACCTGTTTGGCTCCTGTGCCCGCAATGAAGCTGATAAGGATAGCGATATTGACCTATTGGTGGAGTTGGATTATTCAAAACATATTGGGCTGGGCTTTGTGCAAATGCTGCTGGACCTGGAAAAAATGCTTCACCGGAAAGTGGACCTTGTAAGCACTGATGGATTGTCAAAATACGTAAAGCCTTATGTAGATAAGGACAAAATACTGATTTATGAAGGGGCTGCTTAGTGATTAAGAGTGCAGCATATCCCTGATGCTATAGCTGAAGTAGAAGCATACATTGCAAATGTATCAGAGGATTAATTTCTTAAAAACGCTGAAAAGCGATTTGCCACAATCAAGCAAATTGAAATAATAGGAGAAGCCTGTAATCGTATAGCCGATACGATAAAACTGGCCCATACTGAAATACCCTGGCGCCAGGTAATTGGTTTCAGAAATATTTCCATACATGAATATCACAACGTCAGCTTTTATATTGTATGGGGCATTGCCACCAATGATTTGCCGGTACTGAAACAACAATTTGTTAGTGTACTGCAGGAATTATAAACCTTCTATCATTATTGCTTTTATGCGAATAATAATAACCGGGAAACGGGGCGTTTTCCGGTATTAACCCTAAATCAGGTTCCTATTCATTTGCCTTCTCACTTGTCGCTATGCTGTTTTATGAGGTCAAAGCGCTCTTTTAAGCTAAAACCATCATAAGATTTCCTTTCACCGGCTTATTTGTCATTGCCTGCTACCTGTTCATTATTGCCCATTGCTTCATTACTCATACCTTTGAAATCGCAAAAAACCCAAAAAAATGACCCTTAACAAAAAGATCTTTTTAACCCTCACAGCAGGTTTTGTTTGTATTGTTTCATTCGGTCAATATAAGATGACGGATGCGGTACCGACAGACCCTGATGTAAAAGTGGGCAAACTCTCTAACGGACTTACTTACTATATCCGCAAAAATGTAAAGCCTGAGAAGAAAGTAGAATTGCGCCTCGCAGTGAATGCCGGGTCAGTGCTTGAAAATGATAACCAGCGTGGCCTCGCCCACTTTATGGAGCATATGGGCTTTAATGGTTCTACCCATTTTCCTAAAAATGAACTGGTAGATTTTTTACAAAAATCAGGTGTAAAGTTCGGCGCCGACCTGAATGCCTACACCGGTTTTGATGAAACAGTTTACATTCTTCCTGTTCCTACCGAAGACCCGAAGATGCTTGACAAGGGACTGACCGTACTGGAAGACTGGGCTTTCAATAACCTGTTTGATAAAAATGAAATAGAAAAAGAAAGAGGCGTAGTGCTCGAAGAGTCACGCTTAAGCAAAGGGTCATTTGAAAGAATGAGCCGCCAGTATTTCCCCAAACTATTCAATGGATCAAAATATGCAGACCGTTTGCCGATCGGTAAGGATGATATATTAAAAACATTCAAACCGGAAACGCTTAAAAGTTTTTATAAAACATGGTACCGCCCCAACCAGATGGCGGTAATGGTAGTGGGTGATATTGATCCTGCTGAAGCAGAAAAACTGGTCATCGCTCATTTCGGAAAATTTACCAACCCCGCTAATGCCCCGGCCCGCCCTGCTATTATTCCTATCAAACAAAGAATAAAACCGGAAGCGATGGTAGTAACAGATGAAGAAGCTACTAATACATTCGTACAGATATACAATTTTGTAAAGCCCGCGGAAAAAATAAAGACCTGGGGTGATTACAGGAAAAGTGTGATCGAAACGCTGGTAAGCTCGCTGATCAATCAGCGTTTATCCGAACTGACACAAAAAGAAAACCCTCCTTTCTTATTTGCCAATACCGGTTTCAGCCAGTTCATAAGAGGCTACAATGCTTTTAATTCATTTGCTGTATTAAGCAAGGGAACGGCAGAAGAAGCTATTAACGCACTGATAGAAGAAACCAACCGGGCCAGGCAATTCGGTTTTTTACAAAGTGAACTTGACCGCGCCAAAGCCAGCCTGATGAATGGAACAGAAAGGGCTTTTCGTGAAAAAGATAAATCTGAATCGGGCCAGATTATCGGGCAGTATGTCGGTAATTTTTTAAATGGCACTCCATTACCCGGCATTACCAACCGCTATAATTTTATTAAAGAGAACCTGCAGGGCATTACATTACAGGAAATAAATGCCGTGGCGAAAAGCATGCCTTCTACCAGCAATGCTTTCACTTTGTTGCAGGCGCCTGCAGCGATGAAAGATAAATTGCCGGACAGCACCGCACTGTTGCAGGCATTGGTAACCGCTAATAAAATACCCGTAAAAGCATACGAAGAAAAGGCAGTGGCTACTGCTTTATTAGACAAAGCGCCTGTGCCCGGAAAAGTAACGGCTGAAACAGCCAATGAAAAATTAGGCACGACCAATCTTACACTCAGCAACGGCGTTACGGTCAGCATCAAACCAACCAAACTAAAAAATGACGAGATACAGCTGGATGCATGGCGCCTCGGCGGTTTTCACAAGTATACATTAGCTGATAAAGAAAATGCAGAGAACGCCGCTAACATTGTACAGCAAATGGGCGTTAAAGATATGTCGCCTACCGACCTGCGGAAATTCATGGCGGGTAAAACAGTAGGTGTACAACCTTACATAAATGAAGATGAAGAAGGAGTGCAGGGCAACAGCAGTGTAAAAGATTTCGAGACCTTCTTACAATTGCTCCATCTTTATTTTACACAACCCCGCAGGGACGAAGCATTGTTCCGCTCTTTTATCAGTAAACAAAAAGGAGGACTGGAATTTGTAAGCAAAGATCCCGAGTCATCTTACCAGGATACACTGAACAAGATCATCTACAATAATAATCCATGGGTAAGTGTCATTCCCAAACCTGAGGATTTTGATAAGATCAGCCTTGACCGCAGCTTAGCTATTTATAAAGAAATATTTGGTAATGCCTATGGCCTTCATTTCACTTTTGTGGGTAATATAGATCCTGCACAGGCAAAACCATTGCTGGAAAAATATATCGGCTCATTACCAGCCGCACCTAAACAAAATACATCTACTGACGTCGGTGCACGAATGATAAAAGGCTCGACCGATATCACGCTTAAAAGAGGAAAAGAATCACAGGCTGTGATCAATCTCTTTTTTGAAGGTGAGGCGGAATATAACCGCGACAACCGCCTGCAACTGGCAGCCCTGCTGGAAGTGCTGAATATTGATATCATCGAAAAGCTGCGGGAAGATATGAGCGGTATGTATGGCGGTGGTATGAGCGGCGCTGTAGTAAAACGCCCGTATGAGCATTACTCTATACGTGCCAATATTCCATGCGGCCCTGAGAATGTAGACAAGCTTACCGTTGCCTTACTGGATATTATAAAAAATGCGCAGGAAAAAGGTATTGCACAAAAAGACCTGGACAAAGTAAAAGAAACCTGGAAGAAACAATACCATGTAAACCTGCAGCGTAATGATTACTGGCTTGACAATCTCTCCAGCGCCTTTATCAACCAGGATAATCCTGAGAACATACTGGATTACGAACAAAAGATAGATGCCATTACTGTAGAAGATCTGCAAAAGATCGCTAAGAAATTTCTTACCCTCAACAATATGGTAAAATCAGTGATGTACCCGGAAAGTTCCCCGGTAAAGGAAGAAGTGAAGACGACGAAAGGATTCTAGTACTGAATAGTGGTGTAAAAAAGGTTGCCAACTCTTAAAGAGTTGGCAACCTTTTTTACACCATTCACATCACTCTCTTCCATCAAACAAATTTCCCAATCCTCCCAATATGCTTCCCTCCTCTTTGCGGTGATAAGTACCATACGCCACTAATCTTCCGGCCAGGCGGCTGATCGGTAATGATTGTATCCATACACGGCCCGGGCCGCGCAGTTTGGCAAAGAACAGGCCTTCACCGCCAAACATAAAATTCTTGATCCCTCTTATAAATTCAATATCAAAATCAACCTCCGGCGTATAAGCCACCAAACATCCCGTATCTACTTTCAATATTTCTCCGGGTATTAAAATTTTTTCTATTATATAACCACCGGCATGCATGAAGGCAAGTCCATCCCCTTCTATTTTCTCCATGATGAAACCTTCACCGCCAAAAATACCGGTGCCTAGTTTTCGCTGAAAATGAATGCCGACGCTTACTCCCTTGGCGGCACAGAGAAAAGCATCCTTTTGCGCAATGATCGTTCCTCCCAGTTGCTGCAGATCCATCGGGATGATCTTGCCGGTATAAGGCGCTGCGAAACTTACTTTCTTTTTTCCCTGTCCTCCATTGGTGAAAGCGGTCATGAACAAACTTTCGCCTGTCAGCACGCGCTTACCGGCGCTCATTAGTTTGCCCAAAAGCCCGGTGGGTTGTTGTGCCGATCCATCTCCAAAAATGGTTTGCATCTGGATACCGTCTTCCATCATCATCATAGCGCCGCTTTCGGCAATCGCTGTTTCATTGGGATCGAGCTCTATTTCCACAAACTGCAGCTCTTCTCCATAAATCTTGTAGTCTATTTCATGGTTTGACCGCGAACTGTAACTCATAGTTTAAAAATTTTTCCAAAGGTAGAAAAGACTTTTGTGGCTTAAGCGTCTAATCGGTGAACGGTATTTTTTTCTGGTTGTGTTGTTTTACCTTCACCAACCTCACTGTAAACTCAAAATCTCATTTATGAAACAAAAACTACTGCTGCTTTCCGGGCTGCTTATTCTTCTTTTTACTATCGCATCGGGGCAGGCTAAACTGGTAGAAAAAGTCATCAAACAAGGAAATGAAATTGTTATCCCCTACGAAAAATATGTATTGCCAAACGGCCTTACATTGATCGTTCATGAAGACCATAGCGATCCTGTTGTACATGTGGATGTTACTTACCATGTCGGCTCTGCAAGAGAAGAGATCGGCAAATCAGGTTTTGCGCACTTCTTTGAACATATGATGTTCCAGGGAAGCGATCATGTCGGCGATGAACAGCATTTTAAAATAGTAACCGAGGCCGGTGGTACATTGAACGGAAGCACCAACCGCGACCGCACCAATTATTATGAAACAGTGCCCAGCAATCAGTTGGCAAAAATGCTATGGCTGGAAGCCGACCGCATGGGTTTTTTGCTCGATGCCGTTACTCAGCCGAAGTTTGAAGTACAGCGTTCAACCGTGAAAAATGAAAGAGGCCAGAACTATGACAACCGCCCTTATGGTTTGGTAAGCGAAGTATCTGCAAAAAATTTATACCCTTATGGCCATCCTTATTCATGGCTCACTATCGGTTATATTGAAGAATTGAACAGTGTGAATGTAAATGACCTGAAGAATTTCTTTTTGCGCTGGTATGGTCCCAACAATGCCACACTTACTGTAGGTGGTGATGTAAAAGCAACCGAAGTAGTAAAGCTGGCTGAAAAATATTTTGGCACTATCCCCCGCGGCCCTGAGGTGACGCCGGTGAAACTGGCCCCGGTAATACTGGATAAAGACCGTTATGTAAGTTTTGTTGATAATTATGCAAGAGCCTCGCAATTGCGTTTGGTATTCCCTACCGTTCCTGATTATGATGCGGATGAAGCAGCCCTTGCCTGCCTGGCACAGGTGCTTGGCGGAGGCGGTGGTTTTGGTGGCGGTGGTCGTGGTGGCCGCGGCGGTGGAGGCGGTGGCGGTAACCGCAATTCTGTTTTTTATCAATCCATGATCAAAACACAAAAAGCGTTGCAGGCAAGCGCCAGCAGCCAGCTATCGGAACTGGCCGGTGAATTCTCGGTTTCTGTTACACCATATCCCGGCAAAACATTAGCCGAAATGGAACAACTCGTGAATGAAGCATTCACGGAGTTTGAAAAAAGAGGCGTGACAGATGAAGACATTGAACGTTTTAAAAATGAATTTGAAAGCCGCACGATCACTGGTCTTGCCAGCGCATCGGGAAAAGTAAGCACATTAGCCGCCTTTCAAACATTTACCGGTAACCCGAACATGATCAAAAAATTGCTGACGAGGTATACCAGTCTTACCAAAGAAGATGTAATGAGAGCCTATGCTAAATACATCAAAGGCAAACCCCATGTTATACTCAGCACACTGGCGAAAGGCCAGGAAAACCTGATCGCAAAAGCAGATGATTATACCATTGATAAATCAAATTATAAAGCGCCGGATTATGGTTATGGTGGCTTAAAATATGCAAAAGCAAAAGACAATTTTGACAGAAGTAAGTTGCCCGGCAACGGACCTAATCCTGTAGTAAAAGTGCCGGCATTCTGGAGAAAGGATAAACCCAATGGTATTAAAATGATCGGCACGGAGAATACGGAGATACCGACCGTTACTATTTCCATCACTATTCCCGGTGGCCACCTCATGCAGGCGAATGATCTTTCTAAAGTAGGGCTCTCCAGCCTTTTCGCAAGAATGATGAATGAAGACACAAAGAATTATACAGCGGAACAATTCTCTATGGAATTGCAGAAACTGGCCAGTTCTGTAAGTGTCGGCAGCGGAAAAGATGAGATCAGCTTCAATGTACAAACGCTTAAAAAGAACCTGGATAAAACATTGGCGCTGCTGGAAGAAAGAATGTTCAATCCAAAGTTCCCGGATGAAGCGTTTACGCGTATCAAGAGACAAACACTCGAAGGCTTCAAACAAAGTAAATCACAACCGGCGGCTGTAGCAAGCGATGTTATTGCCAAGATCAACTTTGGCGCTAACAATATACTGGGGATGAATGAAAGCGGAACGGAAGCAACCGTGAATAATGTAAGCCTGGAGGATATTAAGAATTACTATAACAACAACATGACCAATAAGGGGATGAAGGTAGTAGTGGTAGGCGATGTAAAAGAAGAAGAGATATTACCGAAGCTTGCTTTCCTGGATAAATTACCGAATAAAAAAGTAGAGCTGCCCAAAGTAGCGGCTACCCCGATGCCTCATGACCAGTCAAAAGTTTACCTGGTAGATATTCCCAAAGCGGCACAAACAGAGTTTCGTGTAGGCTATAACACGGATCTGAAATATGATGCGACAGGCGAATATTATAAAGCAGGATTGATGAACTATATACTGGGTGGTGCATTCAACAGCCGCCTGAACCTGAATCTTCGTGAAGACAAAGGATGGACATACGGCGCCCGCTCTTCTTTCGGCAGTGATGAATATGATGGTGATTTTATATTCAGTTCGGGCATTAAAGCCGAAGCGACCGACAGCGCTTTGATTGAAGTGATAAAAGAATTAAAGAACTATGCTACTGATGGCATCACCGATGAAGAGCTGACCTTTATGAAAAGCGCTATCGGCCAGAGAGATGCCCTGCGTTATGAAACCGGTATTCAGAAAGCGGGCTTTATCCGCACTATTCTCGATTATAATTTACCGGCCAATTACACAGCCGCGCAGGCAAAGATCCTGAGAGATATGACCAAAAAAGAGATTGATGCACTGGCAAAAAAATATGTCAATGCCGATAAACTGAACATGCTGATGGTGGGCGATAAAGCCAGGATACTGGCCGGCCTCCAAAAACTGGGCTACCCGATCGTAGAATTGGACACAGAAGGTAAACCGGTGGAAAAGAAGGCATTCTAAGTCAGGTCCGGAAGACCGGAGACGGAAAGTCCGGAAGACATTTCCCTACAGTTGTAATAATTCTTCTGTAGGGAAATGTCTTCCGGACTTTCAATATTAAACTACTTTCTACTATTTACGCAGCGGACTTTCCGTCTTCCGGACTATTTTATAAATGGCGTGATTTAAAGGCCAGTTTTCCTTAAATTGCTCCTCTCCCAAAAACTATCATAAAATATGAAACAAAGATTATTACTGCTCCCGGTTTTTGCGCTGGCTACTATAATGGCGAATGCACAGGCCAAACTCGTCGAAAAAGTGACCAAACAAGGCGACGAACTGGTTATCCCTTACGAAAAATATGTATTACCCAACGGTCTTACGCTGATCATCCATGAAGATCACAGTGACCCTGTTGTACACACAGACGTAACTTACCATGTCGGTTCCGCCCGTGAAGAAATTGGTAAATCAGGTTTTGCTCACTTCTTTGAGCATATGATGTTCCAGGGAAGTGATAACGTCGCTGATGAACAGCATTTCAAGATCGTAACACAGGCAGGTGGTACATTGAATGGTACTACCAACCAGGACAGGACGAATTATTTTGAAACCGTGCCTTCCAATCAATTGGAAAAAACATTGTGGCTGGAAGCCGACCGTATGGGTTTTTTGCTTGATGCGGTTACCCAGAAAAAATTTGAAATACAGAGAGAAACAGTAAAGAATGAAAGAGGCCAGAGAGTAGATAATGTTCCTTATGGATTACTCTTCGAGCAGATATCCAAAAATCTGTATCCCTATGGTCATCCTTACTCATGGCTTACTATCGGGTATATCGAAGACCTGAACCGTGTTAATGCAGAAGACCTGAAGAATTTCTTTCTGCGCTGGTACGGACCTAACAATGCGACAATTACTGTTGGTGGTGATGTAGATCCGAAAGAAGTAGTAAAACTGGCAGAGAAATATTTTGGCCCGATCCCAAGAGGACCTGAAGTAAAAGATATGCCACCGATGGTACCGGAACTCACAAAGCATCGCTTTGCTTCTTATACTGATAACTATGCACGCCTTCCAATGATGGTAAGAAGTTATCCTACTGTTCAGAACTATCATCCAGACCAGGCGGCTTTAGCTTGCCTGGCACAGATACTCGGACAAGGGAACAATTCCATCCTTTACCAGCAACTGACTAAAAAACAACTGGCATTGCAGGCAGGTTGTTTCAGTACGCTTTCGGAATTATCAGGCGGTTTTACTTTCCAGATCATTCCTTTTCCCGGAAAATCCCTGGCCAGTATGTACTACCTGCTGGATAATGCACTTGACAGTTTTGAAAAAAGAGGGGTGACCGATGATGATATTGCCAAATTCAAAGGAGGTTACGAATCTCAGCTGATAAATGGCCTGCAAAGTGTAGCGGGTAAAGTATCCCAGTTAGCCGCCTTTCAAACATTGGCCAAAGGCAATCCGAATATGATCGGAAAATTGCTGAGCATGTACCAGGCCGTTACCAAAGAAGATGTAATGCGCGTATATAACAAGTATATTAAATTCAAACACTGCATTACGGTCAGCGCCTTACCAAAGAACCAGGAAAAAATGATTGTAGGAGAAGATAATTTTAAAATTGATAATACCGGTTATACTAATCCTGACTATGGTTATGCAGGATTGAAATATGAAAAGGCCAAAGACAATTTTGACCGCAGCAAGATGCCGCCAAACGGGCCTAATCCTGTTGTAAAAGTGCCTGCTTTCTGGAAAAAAGACTGGACAAACGGCATAAAGATCATCGGTACAGAAAATTCTGAATTGCCTACTGTCACTTTAGCAATAAAAATACCCGGCGGTCATTTGTTGAATGCAAAAGACCTGTCGAAAGCTGGTCTTGCTTCTTTCTTCACCGATATGATGAATGACGATACAAAGAAATATACAGCTGAAGAAATGAGCCGTGAGTTGCAAAAACTGGGTAGTACTGTCAATGTATTCAGCGGTATAGAAGATATCACTTTCCAGGTACAGGCCCAGAAAAAGAACCTGGACGCTACCCTGGTATTGCTGCAGGAAAGAATATTCAATCCAAAGTTCACACAAGCCGCATTTGATCGTTTCAAAAAACAAAACCTCGAAAATTTTAAAGTAGCGAAAACACAACCTGCTTCTGTAGCGGATGATGTATACGCGAAACTGAATTATGGCCGCGACCATATTCTTGGCGTAGCCGCTGATGGCAATGAAGAAACAATCGGTGCGATGACACTTGCCGATATGCAATACTACTACGATAACTATATGACATCGCAGGGAACTGAAGTAGTGGTAGTAGGCGATATTAAAGAAGATGAGATACTTCCCAAATTATCTTTCCTTAATAACCTGCCAAATAAAAAAATAAACATCCCTGCTATAGCCGCTGCTCCTAAAGTGGAAAAAACAAAGATCTACCTGGTAGATGTGCCTAAATCTGCACAAACAGAGTTTCGTGTAGGTTATGTTACCGGGCTGAAATATGATGCAACAGGTGAATATTTCAAAGCTGGCTTGATGAACTATGCACTGGGTGGCGCTTTCAACAGCCGCCTCAATCTTAATCTCCGTGAAGACAAGGGCTGGACCTATGGCGCCCGGAGTGCATTCGCAGGTGGTAAAGAAACGGGAGATTATGAATTCAGTTCAGGTATCAGGGGTAATGCAACAGACAGCGCCCTGATCGAGATCATGAAAGAGCTGAAGGGCTATGCTGAGAATGGCATTACTGATGAAGAGCTCAACTTTATGAGAAGCGCCATCGGCCAGAGAGATGCGCTTCGCTATGAAACAGGTTTTCAGAAAGCAGGTTTCATCGGTAACATACTTGACTACAACCTGCCCGGCGATTATGTTGATACGCAGAATAAGATCGTAGCGGGTATGACCAAAGCCGAGATTGATGCATTGGCCAAAAAATATATCCTTGCCGATAAAATGAATATCCTCGTAGTAGGTGATAAAGCGAAAATATTACCGGGTCTGCAGAAACTGGGATATGAGATCGTTGAACTCGATGTGGATGGTAAGCCGATAGAGAAGAAAGCGTTCTAATAAAAAGTCCGGAAGACGGGAAGTCCGCTGCGTGATAAATAGGAAAGACTTATAAGGAAAGTCCGGAGACGTTTCATTACAGAAGAATATTACAACTGTAGCGAAACGTCTCCGGACTTTCAATTTTTAAACTACTTTCTACTATTTACGCAGCGGACTTTCCGTCTTCCGGACTTAAAAATCATTGTTTCCCCGACTTCTTCTCTTCTTTCGGTTTTAAATACTTATCTAAGAATTCCAATGTGCGTTTAGAAGTAGTGATCTGGTTTTCCTTTTTCACAAAGCCATGCCCTTCATCGGGAAATTGTACATATTCAACCGACACACCATTTTTCTTTACCCCTGCTGCTATCTCATCGCTTTCTACCGGCAGCACCCGTACATCATTGGCTCCCTGGAATACGATCAATGGTTTTGTTATCTTACTGTAATTGTATAAAGGCGATGCTTCTTTCAGGTGTACACTATCTGCTGTATTGGGATCTCCCATTTCTTCATATAATGCTTTGCGGAAAGATTCCCAGTAAGGAGGAATGCTGCGTAAAGTGCGCAACCAGTTAGCCACACCAAACAGGTCAACACCCACTTTAAATTCATCGGGATAAGAACAAAGCGCATTCAGCGTCATACAGCCACCATAGCTGCCGCCTTCGATACCGATAGCATTACTGTCAATATAGTCCTGCGCTGCGAGCCATTTCTTTCCCCATACACAATCTTTCAGATCGGCATTGCCATGGTCTTTGTTATCCATTTTATAAAATGCTTTGCCATAACCGCTGCTGCCCCTGTTATTAACGGCCAGCACCGCATATCCATGATTGACCAGGTATTGAATGGAATTGCTGAATCCGACACGGCTTTGTCCGCCGGGACCACCATGCACCCACACTAATGCTCCCACTTTATTTTCTTTGCTTGCCTGTAAAGGTTTGTAATAGATAGCGGGAATTTCCTGGCCGTCAAATGATTTGAAACGGACTATCTCCGCTTTGGCTAGATCATTTTCATCTATTGCTTTGTTTAGTGTAGAAGTAAGCCTTTTCAGGTCTTTGGTATCCATATCGTATACATACAGGTTGTTGGGACTGGTACTGCTGCCGACAGTAAGCAATAATTTTTTCTCTGACGCGGAGATAATCACACCCTGTACATCACCGTCCTTTATCTCCGGAAAAGCAATGGGCTGGTTAGTCGCGTGATCAAAAAGCAGCACTTTGTTTTTCCCGTCTTCATTGATAAAAAGGGTATAATACTTTTCCTTTTCACTTAAATTCATGCCTGCCACATCCCATTTGTCTTCATACATTTTATCCGTCTTACCGCTGTTGATATTATATTTCACCAGGTAACTGTATTCGCTGCCATCGTTGGTGGTATAATACAGGATACTGTCATTTTTTTCTATGGCCTGTGCACCCCAGGTAGCTTCATGGTCATTGCTGAGACGTTTAGTGGTTTTGGCGTTCCGGTCGTAGAGATACAGGTCATTCTTATCAGTAGTAATGCTTTTACTGAGCCCGATATACCTTTCGGTTTTACTGATACCCGCAATATCATACGCTGAATCATTCTGGTATAATACATCTGCTTTCCATGTAGCCGTATCTAATTTTAAAAGATCAAAATACCTGGGATTACGGCGGTTACTGGTAATATAAATAGATTTCTTATCATCACTCCACCCGTAAAAACTATTGGCGCTGCCGGGCCAGGGGGTAATGTCTTTGGCGGTTGTATCTCCTTTGCTTTTCAGGTACAGGTGAGTATTCTCGTTGCCTCCCTGGTCGGCTGAATAAAGGAACTTCTCTGTTCCCGGAAGATAATCCACGGCAAAAAAACGATTCTTTCACTGAAGATGTTAACGGATGCATTACTGTATCGGCAACGTTCAATTCATATACGTTGAAGATACCGGTGCTGTTATTGTTCACAAGCACCTTCGTTTCGTCTGCATTAAATCCTGTTGCGCCTATTGCCAGGTTATTATATAACTGTTCGATATCGTATTGCTTTGGCATACGGGCAACGGCTTCTGATTCAGTTTTTTGGTTGCAGGCTGCTATGAAGAAAAGTAATATACCTGCACCAAGAATTTGTTTGATCATAAATAATTGATTTTGTGAACAGAAAAGTACGAAGGCATCAGCCTGTTACAAAATATATTTTACAACAGGAATAGTAGCAAATGCCTGGTATATATTGATTTGATTTAAAACAATGCTGAGAAATCAAATGAATCACGCAACGACGCAACGGCGCAAAGCCCAACGACTGATTTTCATCAGGTCATTCTTTGCGCCGTTGCGTGAACATTGGTTTAAAATGCTTTTGAGACAGCCTCAAATATTGAAACTGGTACACGCTAATATTATAGCCTTGGATTGACCGGCTTCACCGGGCTGTCAAAAGAATTTGCGCCGCGGGTTTTTAATTTGCGCCTGTACACTTTATCTCCGCAGGAAACATATAATATATTAAAATCCTTTCCGCCAAAACAAACATTCGAGGCTTGCCCGTTGGATGGCGGTACAGGTAATATCGCATTTACACGACCCAGCTGATCAAGTACCTGGATGCCTAATTTCGTAGTAACATATACTCTCCCCGCCGTATCACATTTTAATCCATCTGACCATGCATTCTCTTCGGTATCCAATACATGCAGCCAGCCGAAAACGCTGTTTATACGCCAGTGTACCATCCGGTTTTATTTTATATATCCACACCCAGTGTGAAGCTGATTCGGTGGCATATAACTGTGTCTGGTCAGGTGAAAGCGTAACTCCGTTGGGATATTTCAATCCCTCATCCACTACCAATTTTTCACCACCGGGGCGTATCAGATAAAGTTTACCGGGTTTAATTGCGCCATCAGGTACCGTAACGTATATATTTCCATTCTTAGCTACTACTAAGTCATTACCTGCTATACTATCTGCGATCACTGTTACTTTTTCACGGGCATCATAACTTAAAATTTGCTTTGTGCCTCCGGCAATAGTGTATCTTTTTCCGTCGGGACCAAAACAGGTGCCGCTTGCTCTTTTAGTATCTGTATTCACTGTAACCAGTTGTCCATCCAGTCCTGTTTTGTAGGTTTTAGAGGCAGGAATATCCTGGTAAAACGTTTCGCCGGCGGCATTAACAGCTGTGCCTTCAGTAAATCCATATCCCTCTCCCACCAGTTCCCAATCTTCTCCTGCTATCAACAGGTCGCTTAAAAATTGATTTTTAGAATTGCCTTTTGTTATGGGTTTGGGCCAGTCTTTCCAGAGCCAGCGCATGGCCTGCGGAAAAAAAGCGGTGCCCTGGTTACCGCTATGCCCGCCTTCGCCCCATACATGGTTCACTTCATAACCGGAGAATGTCAATGCTCTTTCCATCATTTCATTGGCTTTCCACCAGTCACCGGCATAAATATTCAGGTCGTTAGAACCATCCTGTAAGAATAACCGGATAGGCTTAGGTTCATACTTGCGAACGAGTATCGGGTAACGATCAGCACCACGCAATCCAGTATACGTACCGATAGCGCTGAACACTCTTGAAAATGCTTCGGGGTGTTCCCAGGCCGCCGTAAACGCACAGACAGCACCACTGCTCGATCCGCCAATGGCGCGGTCATTTCCATTCTTTGATAAACGGATCGCACGGCCATCACTTGTTTTTTTCTTTTCTACTTCTGGTAAAATCTCATTAAGGATAAAACGGGCATACGCATCCCCTAAGCCATCGTATTCAAAACTGCGGTTGAAGCGATGCAATGCCGCCGCTCCGCTATCGGCCATTACTCTTCCCGGCGTTATAAAAACACCGATGGTAACGGGTATTTCTTTTTTGTCAATAAGATTATCAAATACAACCGGCGCTTTCCATTGAATGCCGTCCTGGTTTATGTATACACAGGCAGGCACGTCCGGTTTGTATTGTGCGGGGATATAGATCCAGTACTCTCTCCAGGTGCCGGGAAATATTTTTGACTGATCAAAGGTAAATTTTAAGACTTCGCCTTTAGGAACTCCGGCATGTTCTACACTGGCAGAGTCTACAGGGTAAGTTTCAGTGGGCGCCTGTGCAAAGACATAAGCATGCGCAAGCATGCAGAGAAAAAGAAATAGCTTTTTCATACTCAATCGTTGTTGGTTGGTAAATGGCCTGCGCAGGCAAGACAGGCAGGGTTGAAGATAGAATGTTTTTGCAATAAAATAGGGGCGTGTTATGAATGCTAATTTATCAGCATTATTATTTGACGTGATTGCTTCGGCCTGTTTCGAACAGTACGGCAATTGTACCATCATCTGGCAGCCTCGCAAACAAAAGCGGCCCCGGGTAGGAGCCGCTTTTTCCGCTAAGCAGTTAGTGAGGCGGATACAAAACCAACTTTTTACGACATTTATTTTATAAAGCAGGGTAAAGTTAAAAACAGGTTCTAAACCTTTACCGGGATAATGACAAGGGGGAAATTCGTTTTGCTGCACGGCCGCAGAATTTTTTTTAAAAAAGTTTCTTTTAAAAAAAGGTGGCCCTTTTGTAGGCCACCTGTACTATATCTTTTTTATGAATTATCAGAACCAACTGCCCGTAAACGCCTCATTAACGCGTTGATCTTTAAGCTTTTTTGTCCGTCTTCTCACCACTTTGCGGTGTTTGACAGCCGTAATGATCATCATCGGTATAAACAGCAGGATGATGGGTGGGATACCTGCGAACGAAACCCATTTACCACCATACATTCTCCGCATAGGCCTTTTAATCTCTCTGCGATCAGGTACATACTCGGTACCAGGATCAGGGTCATGAAAAACGCAAACGTCAACCCGAAGATGATCGTCCATGACAATGGCTTCCAGAAGGCCGCATTATCGCCCCCGAAGAATATCTTCGGATTAAGGTCTGTGAACAGGGTGACGAAGTTGATATTAAAGCCAATAGCCAAAGGTATCAGTGCCAGGATGGCTGCCAGCGCTGTCAGCAACACGGGAATGATACGGGTCTTACCGGCCTGTATCACGGCTTCCCTGGTTCGCACGCCCCTGGCCCGCAACTCATCTGCAAACTCAATCACAAGGATACCATTTTTAATAACGATCCCCGCAAGCCCCAGGATACCCACACCCGTCATTACCACCGATACCTGCATGCCGGTAATCGCAAATCCAAGCAATACACCAATTACGCTGAAGACGATTTCGGTAAGGATGATGACAGATTTACTTACAGAATTAAATTGTACGACCAGGATCGAAGGATCATGATGAGTGCTATCACCAAAGCTTTAACGAGGAATGCCCCGGTCTCTGCCTGTTTGCTCGCCTTCACCGGTTTGTTTGATCGTTACTCCTTCAGATACGCCTTTAAACTGTGCAATTGATTTTTGCAGTTCTGCATTCACAGCGGTCGGTGTATATCCCTGCGTCAGCAATACATTGGAGCGGAGTGTGATCACTCTCTTCTGATTTTTACGCTGCACACTTCCCAGCGTATTGGTATAATCTACTTTTAACCAATGAGGAGATCGGCACTTGTTTGAACTGTCCAGCCGACATATCCATGAAGCCTACTTTCATATTCAGCAGGTCTACCAGGTTTTTGCGCTGTACTTCATTATTCCTGATCTGTATCTTGTATTCGTCTTCCCCGTCTTTGATCTTACTGGCCTCATACCCAAACAACGCTGTTCTTATCTCCTGCCCGATCTGCGCACTCGATACGCCTTCTGTCATTGCACGTTGCCGGTCAACTGTCAGCGAGATTTCGGGACTCTTCAGATCAATATCCATCTTTAACTCTTCTACACCGGGGGTCTGTATACTATCCAGGTAGTTCTTGAGATTAACAGCGGTTTTGATCAGGTTATCAAAATCCTCACTGGCTACTTCAATATTTACAGGCGGCTCAGTGGGTGGACCATTGGCTTCCTATCTACCGAAATTTCGACACCGGGTATGCCTTTCATTGATGCACGTAAATTATCCAGGTAAGGTCTTGATGACTTACCATGTCTTTTCTCAAACTCAACAAAGGAAACCTGTATACGACCCAGTTCACTTCGTGTACTGCGGTCACCGCTGTTTGGATCAGCTGCACCCACCGCCACGTTGGTAATTACACTTTCTACGATCGGATTCGATTTTTTTAGTATTGGGATCCATATCCAGCACCTTATACACTCTTTTTTCCAGTTCACGGGTAATGCTGTCTGTATATTCTACACGCGTTCCTGTCGGTAATTTTACATACACATATATCTGGTTGGGATCGCCGTCGGGGAAGAACACAACAGGCACACCCCTGATAGCAAAAAAGAAGATCGAAAAGAAAAACGTTCCCACGGCACCTATTAACAACCATACAGGACGCCATCCTTTAACGGCCCAGCGTAACAGGCTTTCATAATGACCCATGATCCACGGTAATGCACGATTCTGAAAACTATGTATCCATCCGTCAAAGAAATACCTGTTCAGCAACACCAGTATCATGATAAAGAGCAGAATATTTCCAACGAATGTAGCGCCCATCACGTCAAGGAAGATGCCGAGAGCTACCGGTATCCAGAACGAAGGCTTTTAAAGATGTCGGATTTCTTTCCTTTTTTCGCATGCTCCTCATGATTCATGAAATCTACCGCAAAAACGGGGTTCATAATAAAGGCTACGATCAATGAAGCTGTCAAAGTAAATATCAGCATCAGCGGCAGGTACACCATGAATTTACCAATGATACCCGGCCAGAATAATAACGGGGAAGAAAGGCGCCAGCGTAGTAAGTGTGCCCGCCAATACAGGATACCATACTTCACCAGCCGCCATCATAGCTGCCTTGGAACTGGAGATCTTTCCTTTCCCTTCGAAGAATATCCTATGCGTATTTTCTATTACCACGATCGCATCATCCACGATGATACCCAGCCCGAAGAGCAGGGCAAACAGCACGATAAAGTTCAGGGTAATATCACTGCCCACTACTACATTACCCAATGGCAGGAAGATGAACGCTACAAACATACTCAGCGGCACACTCAATGCCACAAAGAAAGCGTTGGTGACACCCATAAAGAACATCAGGATCATCAGTACCAGCAGAAACCCGATCACGATCGAATTAACAAGATCATTAAAAGAAGTACGCGTGCTGTTACTGGAATCTCCTGTGATCCTCACATCAAGAGCAGGAGGCAAAGCGCCTGAAGTTTTCAGCTCCTGGGTAATTCTCTTTACGTCATCACTGGTCTCTATCAGGTTCTCACCGCTGCGTTTGATGATGTTCAGGGGTGATCACATTTTTTCCATCAAGCCGCGCATAGCTGTCACGGTCTTTGATGGTATCCCGGATAGTAGCAATGTCTTTCAGGTAAATGGCGGCGCCTTTTGTATTGCGCACCATTACCTGTTCAATATCAGCAGCGCTTTTAAATTGTCCTTTCAACTGGAGCGTACGCTGCATATTACCAACATCCAGTTGCCCGCCTGATATGTCCATGTTCTCATTCCTGATCGAACCGGCTATATCCGTAAAAGTAAGTCCGGCAGCCTGCATGCGCGCATTATCTACGTTTATCTGGAACTCACGTTCAGGTGCACCCACCAGGTCAACCCGGTTGATCTGTGGCAATTCTTCCAGTTTATCTTTCAGATCATCAGCGTACTCTTTTAATCGTGCGGGATCGTAATCACCACTCAGGTTCACATACATGATCGGCATTTCCGAAAAGCTGATCTCCATCGCTGTTGGCTCCTGCGTAAGATCGGTGGGTAAATCCTGTTTGGCCTTATCAATCGCATCTTTACTTTTTGCACAGCTACATCCACCTTCACATCAGTACCGAACTCGACGGTGATCGCTGAATAATCGTTAACGCTGGTACTGGTCACCTTGGCGATCTTGGCGCCGGTAATACCTTTGATCTGTTTTTCAATAGGCTGTGTGACGAGGTTCTCCTATCCTTTGGAGAATTACCTACATAAATAGTGGAAACATATACCGTTGGTATCACGATATCCGGGAACTGTTCCTTGGGAAGCGTAACGAACAACATAACGCCCCAGCCGGATACGGCCAGTATCAGTAAGTAGAATAAACGTCTTGCTCCGGATGGCCCAGGAAGTTGGTTTTAAACTCCTTGAACTTATCTCTTAAATTTTCTAATGCAGACATGATAATAGTTTATAATTGGCAGCCCGGGATGAGTATTTATATATTTCAAACACGTATCACTCATCATCCCGTATACAGCTGAATAATCCTGTTTACTTATTTATATTACTTATCATTGATTGATAGTAAGTAATTGTCCTTCATATAAATTTTGAAACCCTTCCGTAATGATCTTATCACCGGCGGTAAGTCCACTTTTTATTTCAAGCCTGTCCCTGTACAGTTCACCAATTGTTACCGTCTTTTTATGGGAAACGGTCTTACCGTTTTCTGTCACCGCTACCATTACATACTTACCTTTTTCATCACTCTGCAGGGTGTTTACCGGAATGGTGATAGCGCTGTTATTAGCATAATCCATGATTTGCACCCGGGCGATCTGGTTAGCCTTGATCGCTTTATCCTGCGGTAGTTTTCCTTCAATAAAGAAAGTACGGCTCACCGGATCAATCAACTTGCCCACGACCGTTACTTTTGTATCAATTATCTTATTGTTGCTTTCAGGAAGCGTGACACGCAGGTTATTTCCCACACTTACTTTGTCTAAATAATTTTCAGGTACCTGTACCTGTACTTTCAAATCCCCGGTATTGACGATACGGATACCGGATGCAGGCATAGCTGCCGACTGCGGAGAAAAGAACTCACCTACTTTTACATTTACCACATCTACCGTTCCATTTATTTCCGCATAAACATTAGCCTGTCCTTGCTGCTTCCTGTGCCAGTGAAACCTGTGCCCTGGCTGCTTTTAATTGTGCCGCCGCATTCTCTGCATTTGTTTTGGCAGTCAGTACCTGCACTTCAGTACCGATATTGTTCTTCCACAAATTTTGTTGTCTTTCATACACGCTTTGCGTCAATTTAACCTGTGCTTCGATACCGCCCAGCTGGGATTGTGCGCTGGCTACCTGTTGCTGAGCGAGTGCATCATCAAGTCTTAATACCAACTGGCCTTTACGTACTGACTGGCCTTCTTTTACAAGTATCGCACGCACTACTCCTCCCGCATTGCGTGGCGACACCATGGCTATATTATCTGCGTCTACCTTACCCTGCAGATCAATAAAATGACTGAAGGAGTCAACGCCGATCGTTTGAATAGCCACCAGTTTTGTTTTCGCTGCCGCTGCAGAAGTATCCAGTTTGGCGATCTCATCCTCCAGCTTACTTATTTTTGTCGTTAACGGATTTTTGCTCGTCTTTTAACTTCGCTAATTCAGTCTTTTTCTTGCCTAACTCCCCCTTTGTCATCGCTGCCACCGCCACAGGCTGTCACGACAAAGCAGTTATTACGATAAATGAAAATCTTAAATGCTATTCATATAGTTCAGTTTATTGGTCATGTTAAAGTTTGATTTATAGTTTACCTGTTGCTTTTAAAAAGTCAACCTTTGCAATTACGGCATCGTATAGCGCATTGACATAATTCGTTTGTGCTGTTTTCATATCTGTTTGAGCGGTATTGATCTCCGTTTGCGATCCAAGACCTGCTTCGTATTTTTTCTTGGTCTGCTGGTACACCTTTCAGCCAGTTCCATATTTCGTTTCTGAAAATCCATGGTCGAAACAGCAGAGTTAAAATTATTTCTTGCCGTGGCCACTTCGTTATCAATGGAAAGCTGCAAAGCAACGATCTGGTTTTGTGTTTTTTCAAGATCAATCCTTGCCTGCTGGATCTTTGACTTTGTATAAAAACCATTGAAGATGGGAATCGAAACATTCAGGTTGATATTGGAAATAGTAAACCATTCACCTTTTCCCAAAAAGTTCCATCTATCCCGTTGTGCATTTTTGGCATACTGGCCATTCAATGATACGGTGGGGATCTGGCTCAGTTTATACCGGCGGATATTGTACTCATTAAGTGTCTTGCCAAGCTGCGCATACTGGTATTCTTTCCTGTCCTCGTAAGAATAGGCCTCATTGCCCAGCATTCCTTCCCTGATCCGTTCATCACTCAGCGTATCGGTGAGTACGAGTTCCTGCATGACTGGCATGCCTATCAGTACTTTCAACCCATAGTATCCATTGGATATCGTGTTCAGCACCTTCATTCTTTCTGTCTGCAGGTTGGTCAGCTGCACGGTTACTTTATCTACATCCAGTTGTTCTGCAAATCCATTTTCATAAATGATCTTGGTATCTCTCAGTAGCTTATCCAGCATGCTGATATTGGAATCCAGTAATTCGATCTGCGTTTTTACTGACCACCAGCTGGTAATACACTTTGTAGATATTGGTTTTGATCGCCTCTTCTGTGACCTCCACATTCTTCCTGGCAAAATTTATGGTAGTCCTCCTGGCCTGCAGGCCGACAAACACTTGTCCATCGAATAAAATCTGGCTGAGGGTGATAGCTGCGGTAGCGCTGTATTTAGTACCGAACTGTGCAGCGATAAAACCAAAATCAGCAGGCATGGTAATGGGGCCGGAGCTTCCGCTTACACCCTCATCTATCAGTACCTGGTAAGTAGCCGGTGATATAAAGTTGGGAATTACCTGCGTGGCTACATTGGGATTGTAGGTAGTACCGAGACTTCCGTTAATACTCGGATACGCCTTCGAATGTGACTTCCCGGTTCACCTGTTCCTGCATTTTTACATCCAGCAGGGCATTTTTCACCTGCACATTATTCTTCTTCGCATAATCAACCGCCTGCTGAATAGAAAACTCGTGTCTTGTTGTTCTTGCCGTATCCGGTGGTTGCGCCACGGCTATCGCCGGTAACAAAGCCAGTACATAAAGCCACACTATCCCTTTACTTTTTACTTTCATCATAACTCATTTTTTTTTGTCGTTGTTCATTGTATTTCTGTATCAGCTTATGCCCTTTGATAGTGGCAAGGCCATAAACGAAATGTTCGATAATGATACCGGTTGTTTCGGCCAGGTTATACTTACCCGGAGGAAAAACGGAAACGTTGAAAGGGAACATCATGGATTCGAGCCTGAACTTGCACATCACGTCTACATTGATATCCGGCCTGTACAATTCATCCTTTATTCCCCATTCGATATTATCGCGTATTATCCTGGCCAGGAATTTATCCTTATGCTCTTTAAAGCGCTGGTAAGACCTGAAATGAAATTTTTCAAGATCATACAGCAGCATTGGGTTCATATTCACAAATTCCTCCATGATCATTTCCATGGTGATGAATATCTCGTGAACAGCATCCTTTGCCGTATCCTTGCACGCTGCGCAATCGGTCTGTATTTCCTTAATATGCCCATCCACTACCGCATCTACCAGCTCATCTTTATCGGCATAATATTGGTACAGTGTTTTCTTTGACATTCCAAGATTGTTCGCGATATCATCCATAGACACCGACCTGATGCCATATTGCATGAACAACTCTTCTGCCTTCATCAATATTCTTTCTTTGGGTTCCATTCTCACAAATTGAGCGACAAAACTATGGAAACTTTTTTCGTTACCAAAGTTTCCATCAATAAATTTTGCCTTTTAACACAATTATTTTACAAACAAGTGTTCGGGTTGCACTCTTCCTTTGCTTTGGCAGGCGGCGATGCAAAGTGTGCAAAGAAAATTCTTTAATTGAGTATAAGTGCTTTTTGAACTGGGGGAATACAGGACCACAGAGCTTATTTAGCTTTTTCCGATCCCGGTATTGCTCTTCTGCGATCTCTTTGTCCCTGTGCGGGAATAACGCTGCCGGAACTTAGTCAGAAAATGCAGCCCGGGCTTTTCCATTACCTTTGACCTGCAAAACTGACTGGCATGAGTGACAGGTTGAAAAAAAGACGGATACTTACAGCAAAAAAAATTATTCCGGTTTTTTTATACAGGGTATCATTATCCTGGCCCCGATCGGCATTACGGCCTACGTTTTATACTGGCTTTTCGAAAAAGTAGATGGCATTCTGCGCCCCGCTGTTTATGCGATTACCAACTTCGATATTCCCGGGTTGGGGTTTGTGATCATATTATTATTTGTAGTACTCGTTGGCTGGATCAGTTCCCAACTTCCTGATGGGAAGCGCTATCAATTTCTTTGATCAATGGATGAGAGAACGCCGGGCATTAAATTTATTTATTCCTCCACCAAGGATTTCTTTGAAGCTTTTGCAGGTGATAAAAAAAGATTTAATAAGGCGGTATTAGCCAATGTATTTGCAGAAGAAGTATGGATCGTTGGTTTTTTGACCGACGAAGAAATGCACAAGTTTGATATGGGATCGGATAAAGTAGCCGTATATGTTCCCAGGCGTACAATTTCGCGGGGCAGTTATATATATTACCAAGAGAGAAAGTAAAAAAGATAGAACATATTACCGCTGGCGAAGCTATGAAGTATGCGGTGACCGGCGGCGTGGTAGACCTGGATGCTGAAAGAGATGAACAAAAGAAAACGGAAGTAATTGCCGGCAGCGAATAACCGCAATAGGTTGATTCTATTTTTATTCCCCTTTCTTTGCAGGGCAGACTGCAGCACAAACAACATAAAGAAATTTTACTGATAAGTCTTTGTCGCTTAATGTTCCGATACCATTCGGAATAGTGGAAAATACTTTTTTTCCGGATTTAACACTGCAGGATAAACTATCAAATGAGTTAGTTTTCGCTTTGTGAAAAAAGCGTTTCTTCTTTTCTTAGCTATCCTGCTTGCTCATCCGTGCTTTTGCTGGGGATTCTATGCTCACCGCAAGATCAATTATTATGCAATATTCCTGCTGCCCCCGGAAATGATGTTGTTATATAAACCCTACGCGGATTTCCTGGTAGAACATGCGGTAGACCCTGATAAAAGAAGATATGCTGTGCCCGCCGAAGGTCCGCGGCATTATATAGATGCAGACAAGTATGGCCATTACCCTTATGATTCATTACCCAGGAAATGGAATGATGCGGTAGCCAGGTATTCAGAAGATACGCTCCGTACACATGGTATCGTGCCATGGTGGATTCAGACCATGCTCTTCCGGCTAACCCGTGCATTTAAAGAAAAGAACCAGTCATTGATCCTGAAATACTCGGCAGAGATTGGTCATTATATTGCCGATTCGCATGTACCGCTTCATGCCAGCAGTAATCATAACGGGCAATATACAGATCAGAAAGGCATACATGGTTTCTGGGAAAGCCGTATCCCTGAGCTGCTGGCAGCAAAGCCAGTATCATAAAGACGGCCGAGGTCAGTTGGAAAATGCTGTATGTCTTACGATTTTTCTTCATGAAAGTGCTGCAAAATAATACTTTACGGCTGGTAATCCAAACCATTCATGGATGCGTTGGTTATTTTTTCATTACCGCAGTGGCTAACTTATCATAACAGGCTATTCATAAACTTGTTTGATCGCACTACAGGTTTTAGTTATATTTTTTTAACAGGTGCCGTTCAAACAAAAGCGAACGCCTGTTCGCTTTTTTCCGTTTTTTAAAAGCTATTTTTGATAACCAAGCGGGTATATATGAAACCATACGAGGTATTATTAAGAGAGAATAAACAATGGGCTGCCCAGAAGATTTCGGAAGACCCGGAATATTTCGACCGGCTGGCCAAATTACAAACACCTGAGTTTTTATGGATCGGCTGCAGTGACAGCCGTGTACCGGCCAACGAGATCACCGGTACACAGCCCGGTGAAATATTCGTGCACCGCAAATGGTGGCCAACCTGGTGATCAATACAGATGTAAACGTATTAAGCGTATTGGATTATGCGGTGAATCATTTAAAAGTAAAGCATGTCATCGTTTGCGGTCATTATGGTTGCGGGGGAATCAAAGCGGCTATTACCAATAACGATTTCAAACCGGTGCTCAATATGTGGCTGCGCAATATCAAAGACGTTTATCGTTTGCACCGCGAAGAACTGAGCGCTATAAAAGAGGAAGAAAAAAGATGTGACCGCCTGACGGAACTGAATGTACAGGAACAGGTATTCAATCTTTCCAAGACCTCTATCATTCAGCGGGCATGGAAGAAAGAAATGCGGCCCGACCTGCATGCTGGATATACGGTTTGAATGATGGGCTGATCAAACCTGTTTTTGAAATGAAAGCCGGCACGCATATAGATCCTTTGTATGAATATGATGATCTGTAAACGGTACCGGTTCTTAAAATCACAATAACAATAAAATAACCTCCCTGTACAGTTGTAACCCTATTTGCGGCTGAAAAGCCATAAATTCGCACATACGCAAATCAGTCAATTTGCACATGATCTATGTCCATTGAAGTAAAGAACCTTCTCAAACAGTACGGCGAACAAAAAGCTGTCAATAACATTTCCTTCAAAGTAGAAAAGGGTGAGATCGTGGGTTTCCTGGGACCAAATGGCGCCGGCAAATCAACCACGATGAAGATCATCACAGGCTATTTGCAGCAAAGCAGCGGCGAGGCTTATGTCTGCGGCATTAATGTAGGGCATGATCCGCTGGAGACCAAAAAGAAGATCGGTTACCTGCCCGAACTGAATGCCCTGTATTATGACATGTATGTAAAGGAGTATCTCGCCTTTGTAGCAGCAATACATAAAATCAGCAATAAGCAGCAGGCGATAAGCAATGCCATCGAAACGGTGGGATTAAAAATTGAATCGAAGAAAAAGATCGGGCAATTGTCAAAAGGCTATAAACAAAGAGTGGGTTTGGCGGCCGCGCTGATCCACGATCCTGAAGTACTGGTACTCGATGAGCCCACTTCCGGTCTCGATCCCAACCAGATCATAGAAATAAGAGAGGTGATCAGGCAACAGGGAAAGAACAAAACGGTTTTATTCTCCTCGCATATCCTGCAGGAAGTAGAAGCGATTTGCGACAGGGTGATCATCATCAATAAAGGAGAATTAGTAGCGAATGACACACTGGGTAATCTTGGAAAAAACGCGGATTCGCAGACAGTAGTTCTGTTAGAACTGAAAGAAAAGGTGGATATGGGAGTTATGTCCGGTGTTTTCGGCGATGGCGTAAAACAAACAGACGCGACAAACTGGAGATTCGAAACAACTGAACCGGAAAAACTAAAGAAAAGAATTCTTGAATTGACGCTTCAAAACAACCTGAATGTAATTTCTTTGCAAAGCAAAACTATCAACCTGGAAGAAGTATTCAGAACACTGACACAAAAAACGGAATAAGAAAACGGGCAATGAAGAAACATTTTCACCTGCAGTATACTATTCCGCAAACAATAAACCACAAACAATAAATTATAAACCAATCATGAGCTACATTTCCGAAATTTTTGCCAGACAGATATTAGACAGCCGCGGTAATCCTACCGTAGAAGTAGATGTGATCACCGATGAAGGAGCGCTGGGCCGTGCCGCTGTACCGAGTGGTGCCAGTACCGGTATTCATGAAGCTGTTGAACTTCGTGACGGTGACAAGAAAAAATACCTTGGCAAGGGAGTACTGAAAGCAGTAAAGAATGTAAATGATACAGTAGCCCCGGCGTTGCTCGGTTATGATGTGGCCGACCAGACCGGTATAGACCAGATGATGATAGCGCTGGATGGCACTCCCAATAAAGGCAAACTGGGCGCTAATGCACTGCTTGCAGTAAGCATGGCGGTGGCCAAAGCAGCAGCAGAAGAAGCCTCCTTACCATTATACCGCTATATCGGCGGCACCAATGCCAAAACCTTACCGATACCGATGATGAATATCCTCAATGGCGGCGCCCATGCGGATAACAAAATAGATTTCCAGGAATTTATGGTCATGCCTGTAGGCGCACCTTCTTTCAGCGAAGGATTAAGATGGGGCGTTGAGATCTTTCATGCATTAAAAAGTGTATTGAAGAAAAAAGGATACAGCACCAATGTAGGCGATGAAGGTGGTTTCGCTCCCAATATTCAAAGCAATGAAGAAGCGATCGAAACAGTACTGGTGGCTATCGAAGCCGCTGGCTATAAAACAGGTTCACAGATCGTGATCGCTATGGATGCGGCCAACAGTGAACTATGGGATGCAAAGAAGAAAAAGTATGTCTTTCATAAAAGCAGCGGCAAAGAAATGACCAGCGACCAGTTAGTAAAATACTGGGCAAGCTGGGTGAAACAGTACCCGATCTCTTCCATTGAAGATGGTATGGCGGAAGACGACTGGGATGGCTGGAAAAACCTGTCCGAAACTGTCGGTGATAAATGCCAGCTGGTAGGCGATGATCTCTTCGTTACCAATGTTACCCGCTTGCAACAGGGCATTGACAAAGGCATTGCCAATGGCTTGCTGGTAAAGGTGAACCAGATCGGTACTATTACAGAAACCATCAATGCTGTAACACTGGCGCAGCACAACGGATATAATACTATCATGAGTCACCGCAGTGGTGAAACAGAAGATACGACTATCGCTGACCTGGCTGTCGCTCTGAACTGCGGACAGATAAAAACCGGTTCGGCTTCCCGTACAGACAGGATGGCGAAATACAATCAATTGATAAGAATTGAAGAGTTATTAGGTGATTCTGCTGTTTATCCAAAAGGAAAAATTAAATTTGGCAAGTAAATTGAGGAATTACTGGTCGTTATTGGTTGATCGTTGTTCGCCGGTAAAGACGAACAACGATCAATAACCAACCATCATCGGTCTATGAAGTTTCTGACGCATATCCCATCTTTGTTCACAAACAAATACTTTATAGCGGTAGCTGTATTCGCCGCTATTATGCTCTTTTTTGACAAGAACGATATTTTTACCCAATTATCCCGCAACAGGCAGTTAAAGGAATTACAGCAAAGCAAATTGCATTATACAAAGGAAGTAGCCGACCTGGAACAGGTCAGGGACGAACTCATCCATAATATTGGTACGATTGAGCAGTATGCCAGGGAAAAATTCCTCATGAAAAGGGACAATGAAGACCTCTATGTGATACCGGAAAACTACGCAGGATCAAAGAATTAGCCCATTTTGCACAATAAGGGGACGGCTGCCCCGTTTTAGACCCGACATTCTATATCTGGACACCTAATTTACTGGACATTAATTGGTTTGCCAATGACAAATTTTACCCCTGAGGATCTTTTATTGTATCTGTACAAAGAAACCTCTTTGCAACAAACAGCTGAAATTGAAGAGGCCCTGGTTAAAGACTGGGCGCTTCGTGAAAAATTAGCCGTTTTGAAAACTTCGATGCAAAGACTGGATAAACTGGCACAGACTCCCCGCACAGAAGTAGTACTGAACGTACTGAACTATGCGAAAGAAAAATCTGCTGAGCAGGTATGATCTGCTGAACAGTTATAAAGATCCTTTTATCCAAATGTATTTGAGCATCCTGTGTAAGCGGGATGCTTTTTTTTGCCAAGAGCATAAAAGAGAAGAGCCCTGTACATTGAACTATGATCTTCCCATTTATGGTATACAAGAGAAACAGAAGTCTTCAGAAAACTCTTTTTCTCTTTTTCTCTTAGCCCTTTTCTCTCTTAGCTTTGCAAATATGACCCGCAAAGAACGCTACGATTTCGTTATTGATTATTTTCAGCAACATGTACCCGAAGCAGAAACCGAACTGATCTATGATAGTCCTTATCAATTGCTGGTAGCTGTCATCTTATCCGCTCAATGCACCGATAAACGGGTGAACATGACAACACCCGCTATTTTTGAAAAATACCCGGATGCTTTATCGCTGAGCAAAACCAGCTTCGATGATTTATTTCCTTTCATAAAAAGTATCAGCTACCCGAATAATAAAACCAGGCACCTGATCGGGATGGCTAAGATGGTCATGGAAAAATTCAACGGGCAGATACCTATGACTGTTGATGAACTGGTACAACTTCCCGGTGTGGGAAGAAAAACAGCCAACGTCATTACCTCTGTGGTAGACCAGCAACCGAATATGGCCGTGGATACGCATGTCTACAGGGTGAGCAGGCGCATCGGTCTCGTTCCTCAAACAGCTACTACACCATTAGCGGTAGAAAAAGAACTGATCAGACATATTCCTGTAGCATTAATTCATAAAGCGCATCACTGGCTGATCTTACATGGCCGCTATATCTGCGTGGCCAGAACGCCAAAATGCAGGGAATGCGGCTTGCAGCAAGCCTGTGCTTTTTTCGCTGCAAATTTCAAAACGCGTTGATACTGGACTTATACATACCATTTACATTTATTCTTCTGACATAAATCCACTGATCAAATAACTGCTATGAGATTTGCAGCGCTTACGATTCTTTACACAGCTGGTTTTATCATGCTGAATTTTAAAAAAACAGGCTGGCTTTAGCAGGATGATATGCAGAATAAAGGGTAATTCCTGCTTACGAAAAACTACGATAACCCGCCTGGCCGGGATATTAAACAGGCTTCAGAATTTTTTGACTGATTTTTTTTGGTGAAAAAACCTGCAGGCGTGTTTTTTTCCACAAAACGATACTTAATTCTTTGTCAATCGGCTTTGTTCGCCTACATTTAGAATAGTTTCCGTCCCCCTCCAAACAGCTTGCCCGCAGTCCAGCTCCTATTCTTTTTTCAGCTATCAAATGTCAACCCGGATGAGAAGATTATTAGTGCCTGTTGTATTGTCTTTATTTATTTTGCAAGCTTTTTCTTCCAATGCTCAATACTACTACCAGAACAGCCGGTTTTACGGCAATGATGTCGAATTTGAGATCGGCGGATCGGTCGGCATCATGAACGCCCTGACAGACCTTGGCGGAAAAAAAGGGACCGGTAAGGGATTTATCAAAGACCTGACCTTTAAAACCTCAAAACTCAGCTATAGCTTATATGCGATAGCTATGTATAAAGAAGTGATCGGCGCCCGGCTGGAGGTTTCATTTGGTAATGTTCAGGCCTATGACAGCATTCTGAAAAAAGTAGCGCCTTCTACTCACCTGCGTTACGAACGGGACCTGAGTTTCAGAACAAGCATCAGGGATATTCAGCTGGTAGCCGAAGTACACCCCCTGTTCTTTAAGAACTATGGTGAAAACGAAGCTCCTTTCCTGTCTCCTTACCTCGTAGCGGGTATTGGTTTATTCACTTTTAGCCCTGAAGCCCAGCTTGACGGCCGCTGGTATCCCCTGCAGCCCCTGCATACAGAAGGGCAGGGTTTTAAAGAATATCCCGACCGTAAACCTTACAAGCTCACCCAGATCAATATTCCCGTAGGCATAGGCGTCAGGTATGAGGTCAACGATTATCTTAACGCACGCCTCGAAATCGTACACCGCTTTCTGTTCACAGATTATCTTGATGATGTAAGCGAGAAAGAGTATGTAGATCCTGCGCTTTTTTATACCTACCTGTCCTCTTCACAGGCTTCAGTGGCAGAACGGCTGTCCAATCGCTCAGGCGCATTTTATAAAGACAGGCAGCGGGGCGATCCAAAGGACAACGATTCTTTTTTTACTATTCAATTAAAACTTGGAATAGCCATCAGGTCTGACAGAAGATAGTATCGTCTCTCATAAACTTCAGGTTCCCTTTTGTGTTATAGACTCAGATCAGGCCAGTAGTGGTGAAAATCAGCCATTCACCTCTCTTTTTTGACTGCTAACCGATTTAGAGTAGGTTTCACCTGGCAGATAATAGTAGTTTTGTAAAACAATACAGCCAGAAAGCTGCTTAAAACAAAGCCCTTTTGAAAGCATGTATCTTAATCCTTCCCTGTAAAACCAACAATCAACTTTAAAAAAGTGTGTATGAAACCGGGAAATTTACGTTTTGATGAATCTCTTTTTAATAGCCGCTTATCGCTCCGGCCTTTGTTAGAAGCGTTAAAAAAAAGCAATCGCTGAGGGTAAACCAGGCTCTCAAAGACTATACGGCGACCTTATTGCCAAAATTGAAGCCATTCCTGCATTGCTGGAGCCGGTCACGGACCTCGCTTTGCTGAAACCGCATGCCGAGCTGGTGGAAATGCTGGTGAGTACTATTTTTCCTCCTACCAATTCGCAGAATGATAACCTGTATGCCGTCTCGATGCCTTTCAGTTATCATACCATTTACAGTTCAAAGCTTTTCCAGTTGCTTTTTCTGAAACCAGGCTCCAATGAAGTAAATATTCCGGATAATGGCCTGGGCAGGAATCTGAGTGAAGAAAAGATGTTTTTCGCGTATGCCATGATCCTTAAAAAATATTATGGTTATACGGCGCCTGAATGGTTACGCTCTGTGTATCCGTTCCCTGATCCTGCTTCCGGGTTGATCAAATACCTGGAATTGCATATTGACACCCGTTTGTAGACGTAATGCCCGCCGGAGAAATGCCGGAGATGCCGGAAAACCTTCTTTGTTCCCGCACCAACAAGATGATGCCGCTTGATGAATTACAGGAAAAACTCCCGTTAAAGCATTTTGTATTTGAAGGCCTGGCCGTTGTCAGGATCAATGATGTAACAGAGCAGGAAACAATATCGCTGATGAAAAACAGCCTGCTTAATATCAACGCTTTTTCTGACGCTTCTGTCTATAAAGAATTGCAGGGATATATGCAGAGCCTGATCGGTTTGAAAGATATCCGTATCGGTATTACCCCGTTCTTTAAAGTGAACGGGCATTACGTGTATTCCGAACTGCACAACAGCAACAGTTTACTTTTCAAACACCTTAAGACAATCGCGGATAAAGATGATATGGGTGATTGCTGCAAAGAGATCTTTGAGAAAAGCGACTCCCCGGTTGTTTTCGAAAACCTTGATGAAAAGATATTTGCAGAAGTAAAAGAGCTAAGACATTATTATGATGATGGCGGCCGTAGCCTGATCATCAGCCCGCTTAAACATAATGGCGAGCTGATCGGTGTGCTGGAAATTATTTCAGGAGTACCCGGTACCTTTAAAGCCTCGTTTATCAATAAGATCGAACCGGCCATTCCTTTGTTTACCCTTGCATTGGAAAAAAGCGCAGAAAGCCTGAATAACCAGATTGATAAAATAATCAAGGAAAAATTCACCGCGGTACAACCGGCTGTTGAATGGAAATTTACAGAAGCCGCCTTCCAGTATATACTGAACAGGCATGAAAATGAAGAGGCGAAAATGGAACGCATCGTTTTTGAAGATGTATATCCATTGTATGGTGCTATTGATATCCGCAATTCTTCTACCGAAAGGGCGCAATCTATCCAGCTGGACATCATCGAACAGTTGCAACTGACCAAGGTCATCATAAAGAAAGCGCAGGGAGAGATATTCTTCCCGCTGCTGCAGGAAATAGAATTTAAAATTGATAAATATATTTCTTCGGCCTCTGATATTTTATTATCAGAAGACGAGATACAGATACATGATTTCCTCCAGAGGCAGATCGTAGATGTATTCGATCACCTGCGCAATGCAGTACCTTCTTTGAAAAAAGACATTGCCGGTTATTTCGCCGCGCTGGATCCGCAGGTAAATATGATCTATCATCACCGTAAGGAATATGAAGAAAGCATTGCCCGGGTGAATGATACAGTGGCCCGCTTTGTAGACAAAGAACAAAAAGAAGCGCAGAAAGTATTCCCGCATTATTTTGAAAGATATGTTACAGACGGAGTAGAGTTCAATGTATACATTGGTCAGTCCATTGCTCCGCGCCGTAAGTTTGATACATTGTACCTGCGGAATATGAAGATGTGGCAGCTCTCCGTACTCGCAAGGGCCTCGCGTATCACCCATCGCCTGGCCGGGGAATTATCACACCCGCTTGATACTACACAGCTGATCCTCGCACACAGCATCCCTATTTCTATCAGCTTTAGAAATACAGAAAGAAAGTTTGATGTGGATGGCGCCTATAATATCCGTTACGAGATCATCAAGAAACGTATTGATAAGGTACACATCAAGGATACGATGGAAAGGCTGACGCAGCCGGGCAAATTAGCTATCGTCTTTTCGCAGCCGAAAGAGGCGGTCGAATACAAGGAATACATCGAGTTTCTTCAAAATCAAAAATTGCTGAAACCGGGTATTGAAGAGTTTGAACTGGAAGAACTGCAGGGTGTGGTAGGCCTTAAAGCATTACGTGTAGATGTGAATTTTGAAGAAACATCAAAGCCAAATGACAAGATCGAATTGTCTTCTGTTACTTCAAAACAACTGATCGGTAAATAATTTTTGCCTGCTCCACAGAGATAAAGAGGGCCACAGAGAAACACATTCAATCACTAATATCTCTGTGGCCCTCCTTTCCTCCGCGGTTCTCCGTGACCTGTATTTTTTTGTTCGCAGAGAAAACACAAAGCAAGGGTGGGAAACTTCTCAGAACTGCCATCCCAATGAGATCAGCGGCAGCTTGTCTTCTTTAGAAGCCGTATACGATGCAGTGATAACAAATTTTTTCAATGGCGCCAGCCATATTCCTCCGCCATAACCGCTTTTCCATTTATTCACCGGATCGTTCTTTGCCCATACGCGGCCAATATCATGAAACAGCAGCATTCCTATTGAACCAGGAAAAAGATAAGTTCTGAACTCTCCCAGCTTAACACGTATCTCTGTATTATTATATGCCATCGAATGACCGGCAAACCGGTATTTACGATACCCTCTCAGGTTATCTGTCCCGCCAAGGTATTGTGCCTGGAAAAATTCAAAATTGCCGAAATTATGTCCGCCTCCGAATCTTGTAGCCAATACAAATCCCGCCCGCTGGCTAAAGCTGATGAACAGGGACATATCAGACCGTAACTGTGTAACGCTTTTGCTGGCATCTGTCAATCCCTTCAATGCCCTTACCGATGTTTGCCAGTTCACTCCTCTTGAAGGCAATGCTTTATTGTTGCGGTTGTCAATAGCCACCGACAGGATACCGCCTGCAAAGGATTGCTTACTGAATAATGTAGCAGGGTCGAGACCGTTGCTGCCTGTATTAGTGATGAACCGGCCTGCGTTATCATCATCATCCAATGCAAAGAACTGGAAAGCGGGGCCAATACTGATGCTGGAGGAAGTACCGAAATTCTTTCTTGCTGCCAGTGAAATATCACCTGCACGGAAACGGGCGCGGTAAAAACGAAATTTGCCTGTTTGGGTTTTATCATATACCGATCCGTTGCCATAGCCGAAAAAATTGCTGGTGGCATGCGGCGCTTTGATATCTGCATCAAAAACCAAATCCGTTTTTTTACCTAATGCGTCAATGAACTGCGCATTCCATTTGAAGTTGTATGCCTTCGTCGCCAGCGCATGATTTACGGCAAACTGGTGCACTGTTTTGAATGGCTTTTTCCGGAAACCATGACGTATGAGCTTTAAAGAAACACCAAGGAATAATCCATCGTCAGGATTATAATTAACAGATACAAAAGGAATATTCTGATCGTATGCATAATACAATCTTTCATATTTATTCACGCCGGGATCAGCAGAAAATTTTGAACGGATATTATTATTGCCGCTTACCTGGTTTTGTTCTGTAGTAAGATCATACGCCAGGTTTTTACCTGCCGGTGATGAAGCATTGCTCTCAAACACGTCATTGCCACTGCCACCGATCATTCTTATCCTGATCCTGCCGCCTTCTCCGTGGGTAACAAATTTATCATCGCCGCCCATAGCATACAGCCGGATCTCTTTGGTATCAGCCGCATCGAATTTTCTTTCATACATCTTTCTCTACCCTGCTCTCCTTCTTTAGTGATCTTGTATACGCTGACCAATACAGAGCCGTCATCGTTTCGTGTGATATCAAACAGTTCTTTTTTATCACTGCCTGTTACATTGACGATCTTTGACAGGAAACGATAATATTCCATCATTTCACCGGCAAAATACTTACGCCGCTCTTTCAATTTTTCAACGATCTCCTGGTTGCGGG
Organism: Bacteroidota bacterium; assembly: GCA_037200265.1. Classification (GTDB taxonomy): domain Bacteria; phylum Bacteroidota; class Bacteroidia; order Chitinophagales; family Chitinophagaceae; genus VBAT01. The sequence continues at coordinate 18,904 of JBBCIL010000024.1, read as the reverse complement.
GTAATGCTCTTATCGGTGCAGGCTGCAATTGCAATGCTTTTTCGATCAGTTCGTCTGTCATCAGCGGCAGAAATTCATCCACTGCTTTTTTCCAGTCTTCTTCACTGAGTTCTCCGAGAAAAGCCCTGTCAATATTCTTCCCGTTGAAATTATATGTCTTGATATTGATCGCTTTTGAACGGAATCCCTGTACCTGCGGTGATATCCATGGTTTGCGGGCGATAGAAGGCAACAAGCCTGAGCTTACAAAAAATGGCTGATCCCTGTCCCTGGGTATGGGATAATAGGTTTTTCCTTTCCCATTATCCGTCACCGCCCATCTCCACTGATCTTCATGACGATCCCAGTCCATGATGAACATATCCAGCAGTCTTGCTTTCAGCAACGCTTTCTGATCAAGGGCATTATCATTATCTTCTTTTAATTTATCCGCCAGTTCGTCGGTGCTGTATGATTTCTTCGCATCACCCGGTACTCTTTCTTCAAACAAACAAAATGCATTGGCAAAATCAGTTCTGAATTTTCCCAGCCGCGGATCGTCTGGCACATAGACCAGTTTTGGATTGGCATGCGGCACGCCCACTGCTGCCGCAAACGGGGGGACAGATAAAGCGGCATAAGGATAGGAAGCAGACACTCCATCCATTACCAGGTCTTTTACAACGGTACCTCTCAGGTCTGGTGGCAGGGCCGCGTCTGTAACTGATTTTTCTACTATCCGCAAAACATATTGCTTGCCTGCAGCATCTTCGAGCCGCAGTGATTTGGTCTGGTGGCCTCCTCCTCTTTTCAACGGAGTTAATCCACCATACTCTTTGCTTAAATTGATCACTGGTACGCGGATCGGCGTCTTCCATTCTTTCCGGTAATTTTTTCCGAGGAAAAAATTCCTTCCTGCGCCTGATTTGAATTTACCCGATGCAATAACGGTGACCGAATCAGGAAATGACTGTGCCGCTTCGACCGTTGTTTTTTGTGGAGCAGGCAGATCGTTTAATGTTTTTGTGTACGCCGGTTGCTGCAGATCATTGCTGGCAACCGTATAAATTTTTACAGACACTTTTCCATCGGTAGTGATTTCAACAACGGCGAAGCCATTTTCCGTATCCTTAAATAAGGTGTTCTTTCCTTTTTTCAACTGCGTGGTTTTAGAACCGGAACCGCTGACGATATAAGGAATGCTGTCCTGCATCAGGAATTGCAGGCCGTGTTCATGTCCCGCTGCATGAATTATATTCGGATGCTGCTTCATTACCTCTTCTACCTGTTTGATCATATTCTTATACTGCGGATGCCTGGTATCCTGGATATTACCAAATACGCCTCTTGCAATAGGATAAATAGATCCGATAACCGGTAATGGAATATAGAGATTCGGGGATGCTTCTGTTAACGGAAAAATATGTTGCTTAAGAGTAAAGTATCCGCCATGTTTACCATGTGTATAAAACGGATGGTGCATGGCGAGCACGATCAGCTTATCAGGATAGGCGCCTATGATATCTTTTAATGCGGTGATTACTTCATCTTCGGTTTTAAAATCACAATCGGATTCCACCCCGGGCTTTTCACCCTGTTGCAACCACCACTGGCTGTCCATAAATACGATCACGGCCTTATCTCCTACCTGCACGTCAACAGGGCCGGGACAACCATTGCCGGGCAATACCTGCACATTGGGCAATCCCAGTTTGTTTATATATTCCCATTGGTTCTGCATCTGCGCCAGTCCGCCGGGTTTTCCTTTCTTCCAGTCATGATTGCCGGGAACAAAAAAAAGCTTTTGCATTTTTTCCTTTTACCACAGATACCTGGTAGTCCATTACGGCTTTTGCTGTGCTATAGCTTTGCTGCCTTCATCCGGCATGCCAAGCGGGTAGACATTATCGCCGAGATAAACAAGCGTATTACCAGGATCATTCCAGTCAATATGCTGCTTCAGCCAGTCGCAAACGGGATGCTTTCCGTCTTTCATCTCACCCGCATCACCCACTAAAAATATACGCTGGGCTACAGCAGGTTTATTGCCATCTTGTCCAAACAGGATAGTTGTTTTCTGAAAAAAAGAAATAATAGCAGCCATAATAATCGGTTCATAACAGTCAGTTATTGGTTTATACCCGGGATAATATACCGGTTTTTATTTTTTATACGGAAAAAACAGGATTGATCCTTTGCCCTGTGCCCCTTCATTAGAGATATACATATCACCATTGGGGGCAAATGTGATCCCCTCAGGTTGCTGAAAATGATCGGCATTGATCCTGTATACCTGCTCCAGCACCCCTTCGCGGCTGCATTGCAATAATACTTTACCCACAGAAGCTATGATAAAAAGTTTGTTGAGTACAGGATTTAAGGCGGCGGCAGATGGCTTGCATTCGATCTGGTTGTTCTTTGCCATCCGGCGTATCGCCGTCCATTCAATAGTAAAATAAATGCCGGGTACAAACTGTTGGGTAGCCAGGTCGAACTTATAGGCATTGATACTGGTGGAACCACGGCCGCATTCCTTGCAGATCATGACTAACTGCTGCAATAGCTTATCATAGTACAGGCTTTCAAATTCCACTCCTTTCTCAAAATCATTGTCAAATCTATTAACGAGCTTATGATCAGCCGCCGTTACCTGGAAGATGCGCCCCCTGCTATCCAGGATATAAAAGTAGTCGCCCGCTTTTACCACATCTTCATAGTCGCCTTTTTTCCCAAACTCAAACGCCTCGTATTTACCACTCCGCGGATTTACGAAAAATATCTTGCCGTTCTCGTCATTAATGGCGACCAGCTGATCATCGCTGATATAATCTATGCCCGAAATTTCCCGCAGCGGCCTTTTCAGGATCACCATGCTTTTTTCTGCTTCACGGTAACCGGGTATGGCCGGTACAAAAGACTTTCCACCCAACCGGTTGCAGCTTACGTATATAAAAAGGCTAAAAACCGAAAGCAGTAAGAAAACAGGTCTCATTGCTCTAATTTACACTCTTTTATTACTTAATTTCGGGGCAAAGGCTGAATATCTGTTTATGAACGAAGAAATTTTGCTGCAGGACACCAAACAATTTGTCACTGGTCTTTTTTCTGATAAAGCGGACCAGGGGTTCTTCTTTCATAATATCTCTCATACCCAATCCGTGGTAAAAGCCTCGGAAGATATGGCTAATCATTACCAGCTCCAGGGAGATAACCGTACCGGGCTCTTACTGGCTGCCTGGTTTCATGATACGGGTTATACCAGGGGAAAAGCTGAGGGTCATGAAGAAGAGAGCATTCGCATCGCTGAAGCATTTTTATCCGAGAGGCAGATCAGCCATTCTGTTATTGAAAAAGTAAAAGGTTGTATACGGGCGACAAAAATGCCGCAGTCTCCTGACAGCCTCATCGAACAGATCATTTGTGATGCCGATCTTTCCCATCTCGGCAGCGGTGATTTTGAAAAAGAAAATAAACTGCTGCGCAAAGAGCTTATAACAATACATGACAAGGATCTTAGTAAGAAAGAATGGAGAAAAGTAAACATTAAATTTTTACAGGCACACCAATATTTCACCGACTATTCGCGTGAACACCTGGAACCGGTGAAACATCAGCACTTACTGGAACTCCTGGATCGTGAAAAAGATAAAAAAGAAAATGAGCCGGAAGAAAAAGTAAAAAAAGATAAGCCCGCAAAAGATAAAACACCTGCAGAACCAAAACCGGCGGCTGAACCAAAACCTGAAAAGGACAAACTCAAAGAAAGCAGGACAGAAAGAGGCGTAGCGACCATGTTCCGCATCATGAGCGACAACCATGTCAGCCTTAGCCAGATGGCAGACAGCAAGGCGAATATCATGATATCGGTAAATACCATTGTCCTCTCTATTCTTGTTTCTGTATTGCTGGGGAAACTGCAATACTACCCGCAATTTATTATTCCCACCATCATGCTGGCCTCCGTTTGCCTGACGGCTATCATTTTTGCGATACTGGCTACAAGGCCCAATGTAACACGGGGTACATTCAGCAAAGAAGATGTACAGCAGAAAAAAGTGAACCTGTTATTCTTTGGCAACTTTCATAAAATGGACCTGCCCGATTATGACTGGGCGATGAAAGAAATGATGGGCGACAGGGAATACCTGTATGCCAGCATGATCAAAGACATTTATTTTTTAGGCAAAGTATTATCCCGGAAATATAAGCGCCTGCGTGCTTCCTATACCATCTTTATGTTTGGGCTGATCGTATCCATGGTCGCGTTTATTGTAGCCACGATTATCGGCTCTTCCTCCTGATCTTTATTTATTCCCGGGTAAAATGGTAGTATAGCCCCACGGTTAAAACCCGGGCTATAAAGAATATGATAATCCCACATGAAGTCCATAAGCCTGTTGCAGAAAACGATGGCTGAGAGAAATATCTTTATAAGAATAAGAAAAACCGGCGGCAACATCCAGCCTGCCTGTAATGGCTTTTTTGTATTGCAGGGAAAGATTGATCGCTTTCATATTATGCAACGAAATAAAATCCAGTTTACTGAAACTGTTATACAGCATATCAGTTACTGACCCTTTATAGGTTGTATTAGCTTCGGGTCTTGAACCTAATCCTGCAAGCGGTACTGACATATCAAATGAAATAACATTTTCTCTCCACGAATACTGCAATGAATTATACAATGAAAGTGAATTGATCGTCGCCCAGCTATTTTGATCTCCGGACTTTATATATTGAGGACTGACGATAATGCTATAACCGGTATAATTGTTCCATTTACTGCTTTTATTGCTGATCACGGAAAAAGCGTTTGTGTATTGAAGCAGCCATTCATTTGACCGTAACTGGTCTTTACCGGAGTATCCGCCGCTTTTTTCAAAACTCAGTAGTATACTTTTCTTACGATACGCGTTGCTGTTTGAAAAAGACCATGCCAGCGCAGTTGAAGTAAGTCTTTCAGAAGAACCGGGCAACAGTTCATCTTTTATTAGCTGCATACCTGTACCAATGGTCAGCGTATGGCTATTTCCTGTTTCACTGGCCTGTGCCTGCGCTTTCATTATACTTATAGAAACGAAGCCTGTGATAAAAAATACCCTTGCTATATTCATTACCGTGATTCTCATATTTATACGTTTTATCCTGTTGAAAAGATCAGTCATACTTTCTTCCTTTACTGAAAAGGAAATCATGGAAGGAAAACCCGATAGTTAATTGCACATAATTCTCTTTGATGAGTTTTGCCTGTGTAGTACCGCGGCTGCCGGCCTCGACAGCGATCGTATAAAGCAGGCTGCTGTTGATAGCGCCGCCCATACCGGCGGTAAAACCAAATTCAGTGATCGGTTGGCTCCTGACCTGTAAACAGGAATTGTTGAAAAAGGCGCCTAATTGAAAATATCGCCTTTCCACTAACTGCTTGGCTATATACTGCTGTTTGGAAAATTCAACGCCGGCTGAATACCGGCTGCTGCTGATCATTTGCCAGCCGCTTTGTTTGATCTTTAAGGAAGACCAGTCTTCATAAGTGTAATCGAAAGCGAATGTTGTTTTATTATTTCTTTTGAGTGCTATGCCTGCTGCATACGTGTTGGGCAGGTAAAACCGGTCATTCTTTACAAACTCATCTTCTACCAGTGCCGTTCCGTTTTCCGTTACTGTCAGCGTTCTTTCAGATACCATTTTTGTCCGGGGAGCAAAACGCCCGCCGAGTGACAGATCCCATTTCTTACTTAATTTGGTTGAATACAAAACCCCGGCCTGGAAACGTAATTGACCAAAATAATCCTGCTGTTTGGTAGTGATCACAGATTGTAACGCATCATCACTCATTGTTTCTGTTTGATTAATAGCCCCGGCGATAACAGATGAACGCAACCCCACCGAAAAATGTTTACCGACAGATACTGCATTGGTCCAGTAATATTCATTCAATCCGCCATCACCTTCGTAGCCCGTGATATAGGTAGTAGTGGTTCCTTCTACGGACTTACTGCCATTGAATTTGTAATTGATATTACTGAATTGCTTTATTCCGATACCGCTGGCCCATGATTTATTTATTTTAACCGCAAGGCCAAATCGTTTTATCCAGAAATCTTTGTTGCTGTTATTTTCAGCGCTGATGGGATCGCCTTTGTATTGCACTGATTTACCCGTAACTGATGCATCCGCTATATAAAAACTCCTGGGCAGACCGGTAATGGATGCAGGGTTATTATCAATCATATAAAATGATGATGATAAAGCAAGCCCTGTACCCGCCATACCACTTGTCCGGTTATAAGCCCTGAAATCAATATCACCGATACCATACACCGAATAAGGGCTGTTCATATTTTGCGAAAAGGTTTTTACCGGGCTGGCAAAACAAACCAGTAAATAAAAAGATATTACCCTGTTTATATATCTCATGGTCTATTTATTAATGACGATCATGTATAACAACAATTTTGTACTCTGGCTCCCGTGAAATGAGTTGTTGATGATAAGCCGGTCCACATTTACCATTGATGCCGCATCGTTCATGACAAAGAACCCGTCGTCTTCACTGCCCGCTGTTGTCATCCATTGATTGATATACCCGGTGACATTAAACCGGTAATAATTATTTTCTCCATACAGATCATCTGTTACCGGGCTGGCATATAAAACAGCGCTGCCCGAAGAATCGTATACCTGCGCACCGATTATATTCGATGCGTCGGTTTGTGCCAGGGAAAGTTGTGCAGGCAATTTGTACCTGGCCTTGTCAAAGGAGAGAAAAGCCGGCCTGATAAATAATTCAGCTTTTACAAGCTTTACTGTTTTATCTGTCCTGATAACGCTTCGGAGAGAAGGAAAGATCACTTTGAAATAAATACCTGTGCCTTCCTGAAGAAAGGACAGGTTATTTGTTTGCGAAGCGCCGATCTCCGTTAATCCGCTGCCCCCTGATACGATACCTGTTCCTGTTCTGTCTGTCAATACCTGGTTGAAACAATATTCATTTGACAGGGAAGTGAAATCAATATATTCATTAACGGGATAAGGAATAGTAGTATGATAATGCACACGCATGATCATTACTTTACTCAGCCCATAGATAGCCGTTGTATCATTACTGCCTGTTGCCAGGATATTCCTTTGAAATAATTCAGGAAGTTTTCAGCATTGGTCACATCGGCTGACAAATCCCTGAGCTTTGAAAAAAGTTCCAGCCCTTTTGCGTCATTCAGTCTTATCTGGATGAAATCATCAAAAACAGGCCTGATACGAATAGTCGCCGAACCCAATGCTACCGGCTTTACCGGTACATTACTGGTATTATATAAACTGCTGTTATAGGTGTGCGTAATAGATTGCGATAATTCATTTACATAAAAAACCTGGGAACTGGTACTGTCGCCATAGTAATAATCATTTGGCCGGAAAATAAAAGTGATGGAATCGTACTGTGCTGACGCAGGAATAGCGGGGATGGCGGACGGTATAGTCATCTGGAAAAAATTCTTTGCCGATATTATGCCCAGGTATGGATCCTTATATCTTCCCAGCAATAACGAAGAAGGATTATTGGTTGCAAATGAATCTGCCAGCACGGCAGATAACGATACAGATACGGTATCTGTAAATATAATATTCGTGTAACTGCTTTCGGGGTTATCGCCAAACTGAATGTCTTTGCGGGTACATGAAAAAACAAGTAGCCCGGGCGTTAGCAATATTAAAAAATTTCTCATCCGCATGTCCGCCATATTGAATGTGTATTAGTAATGATCAATGGCGCAATTTATTTCTGCATACGCCTCCCGAATTGTTATAGTATATTAATCGCCCTGATTTATCGGCGAAACAGCATACGGCCATGATAACTGCCATTTTCATCATTTATGCCCTGCGCAAATACTGATCCGGTGTATAATAGATTTGATGGGTTGATTCATCTATCTGTTTGGCTGTTCTATCTATTTTATGATACTCTTCTCAGTGATGGCCGATATTTTTATAAAATATTGTATGATGAATTATATATGACCAACAATCAAATAAAAAATATACACATGAAAAAAGTTTATGCTTATGTGATCGGTACTGCTATGATCTCGGCTTCTGTTATAGTTTCACCCGGTTGTACCAAAGAAACTGATGCTGATGATGAACTGGTGGGCAACTGGAAAAGAATAGATGACTTTGAGGGGCTTGCCCGGAGCGAAGCCGTTAGCTTCACAATCGGCGACAATGGATATATCAGTACCGGCTCAAGTACTATTGAACGTTTTCATGACCTGTGGGAATATAATACGTCGTTGCGGTACTGGACACAAAAGGCCGATATGCCCGGAACAGCAAGAAATTCAGCCGTTGCATTTTCTATCGGTACTAAAGGATATGTAGGCACAGGATATGATGGCGCTGCACGTCTTAATGATCTCTGGGAATATGACCAGGTGACCAATGCATGGACACAAAAAGCAAATTTTGGAGGAAGCGCCCGTTATGATGCTATTGCTTTTGTTGTAAATGGCAAAGCGTATGTCGGTTGTGGTTATGATGGCAATTACCTGAAAGATCTATGGGAATATACGCCGGGTGCAACAACTGCCGATCCGGGTACATGGGTGCAGAAAGCAAGTGCAGGCGGATCGAAACGGTCTGCAGCGATGGCCTTTGTTATAAATAACCAGGCCTATGTAATGGGTGGAAATAATAATGGTGAAGTACAACAGGATCTGTGGGCTTATGACCAGGCTACCAATACATGGACAGAAAAAACCAAAGTATATAATTACTCTGACGACACATATGATGATGATTATGGAACGATCCCCCGTCAGAACGGAGTAGTGTTTGTAATGGGCAATTACGCATATTTATCAAACGGGGAAAATGGTTCGATAAATTCCAGCACCTGGCAATATGATCCTTCCAGCGACCGGTGGGCGCAGAAAACGGGTTTTGAAGGAACAGGCAGAACAGGAGCTGTTGCATTTACGCTTAACAACAGGGGCTTTGTACTTACCGGCAGAAGTGGTTCGCTGGTAATGGACAATGCGTATGAACTTCTTCCTGATGACGAACAGGTGGATAATGATTAAGCGGCATAATACAATAGTAATACTGGCTGCTGTGGCTATGTCGGCAGGCGTATGGATATATTCATACAGTAGCAGTACAACCAAGAAAGAAAAAATAACAGCAAAATTTTTTGAGGGTTTGAATGGCTGGGGATATGATATCCTGGTGAACAATGTACTGTTCATTCACCAGGAATCTATCCCTGTACTGCCCGGCAAAAAAGGTTTTTTAAAAAAAGAACAGGCTGAACAAACCGCCCTGCTGATAATTAACAAAATGAAAAGAGGTCAGCCTCCCACGATCACTACATTTGAGATGAAGCAATTATTTTCTTTACATGATACACAGTATGACCAGCCGGGAAAGGCCCAATAGTTTTTTACTTACTCTTTTTGGATTTGAAAAAACCAAAAGCAGGGCGCATATTTTACTGATCGTGCTTATTCATGTATTGGGGTGGTGCCTGCTTTTTTTCCTGCCGGCACTCCTTTATCCTGTTCGTATCAATGATGATGGTTTTGTGATACGTGAACTGATTGACAAAGCGATATTAATTGGATTATTTTACCTGAACTATTACTTTCTCATTCCCCTTTTTTTTGAAAAGAAAAAATACATCATTTATTTTTCTCTTATCCTGTTCCTTTTCCTGGTATACATGATACAGCGTGTAGCGGTACGTTCAAACTACTTTCCCCGTCCCGGCGGCCCTTTTCAGTTGTTTGTACAAAGGCCGGGGTCGTTGCCGGGCAAACCGGATTCATTGGTACAGAATATTGCTTTCGCTGATGGGAATGTAATTGGCGGCTCTGCTATTCGCATGGATTCAGCAGGAATGCCTGCAACTTTTACCAGAACGATCAGGCCGGGTGATAATCCTGACAGGCTTATATCTGTTATGAATCTTCGTGAACCAGGTTTATTTGGCATACCGAAAGGCGCCTGGCTGATCACGCTGAATAATGCCATCAGTTCATTTGCCTTGTTATTATTAATGGGAGGGTTTATACGGCTGGCTTATTCATTCATCCGTAACCAGAATGAAAAGAAGGCGCTGGAAAATGCCAACCTGAATGCGGAAGTAAATTTTTTAAAATCGCAGATCAACCCCCATTTTCTTTTTAATACACTTAACAGCATTTATGCGCAGGCGCATTCCCGCTCAGACAAAACAGAATTTTCTATTCTTAAATTATCCGAATTGCTGCGTTATGTATTATATGATTCAGGAGAAAATAAAGTAGGGCTTGAAAAAGATATACAATATATCAGCAACTATATTGACCTGCAAACGATCAGGTTATCATCCAAGGTAAAGATCAATTATATTGTTACCGGCGATCTCAGAAACTATACGATCGCACCGCTGCTGCTCATCACTTTTATTGAAAACGCTTTCAAACATGGTATCAGTTATACAAATGCATCTACTGTTAATATTGAGATCCGTGTTTTTGAAGAAACATTAACATTACTGATCAGCAACCCCGTGGTAGAAAGAAATACTTTTAGCCCAGGCGGTCTTGGATTAAAGAACGTCACCCGCAGGCTCGATCTCTTATATAACGGAAAATACCTGCTGGATATTCACCACAACGATTACCTGCATATCGTTAACCTAAAACTAGATCTGAAAAGTGATTAACTGCTTACTCATAGACGACGAGCCACTGGCTTTACAATTGCTGGAAGATTTTGTAAAGAAAACTCCCTACCTGAAACTGGTGGGCAAATTCGAAGAACCTTTACAGGCTTTACCTTTAATTGAATCACAGCAAACAGATCTCCTGTTCCTTGATATCAAAATGCCGGATATAACGGGTATCGAATTTTTCAAATCACTTACTCACAAGCCCGAAGTGATCTTTACTACTGCCTATAGTGAATTCGCTATTGACGGGTTTGAACTGAAAGCGATGGATTATTTATTAAAACCTGTTTCTTTCGAAAAATTCATCACCGCTGCCAACCGGGTAAAAGAATACCTTGATTTTAAAAATAACAGGGAAACAAAAAGCAGGGATTATTTTTTTATCAATGTATCACACAAACTTCACAAGATATTTTATGATGAGATAGTATATCTTGAAGGGTATAAAGATTATACTAAAGTTTACCTGAGCAGCGCCGTTTCTCCTTTACTCATCCTTCACAACCTGAAATATTTTGAGGATCTGCTGAATCAAAATGAATTCATCCGTATTCACCGCTCTTATATTGTTTCTATCCGGAAGGTAAATACCGTTTCAAGAAAATCTGTGACCATACAGGCGAATACATTGCCGGTAAGCGACAACTACAGGGATAAGTTCTTTTCAGTAATAGAGCAATTCGCTAATTACTGATGATGACATTTATCAAATAAGTTTTTTCTTCTGCTAAGTGTATACATCTATTTCATGTAATTAATTCATTTTCTTCTTCTTATTGGTACACAAGGTTCATAGCTTTAATACAATAGATTTTTAGGGGAAATCATTTATATAAGACCCGGGTGATTTTATGCACTCCGGCAAAGTGTTTTTTTCCTATAAAGTTGAAACAGAAATTTTATCCTATACCTCCAAAGCCAGCTTATGAAAAGTATCTATGCTCTTGCCTTTGCCTTCCTGTTCTTCATGCAGAAAAGTTTTTCCCAGGCAGATTGTTCCAATGCAGTAATTATCTGTGGTAATACCCAATCATTCAACCCAAGCGGCATAGGCGCCGAACTGGAAGAGTTAGCCTGCGGCGGTATTGAACATAATAGTATCTGGCTTGCCTTCCAGGCAAAGGCCAGTGGCAAACTTAATTTTGTCATCAGGGCTTTTACAACGGCCGGGCTGCCTACTACAGCAGATTTTGACTGGAGCTTGTTTGCCATGTCGGGCCCTCCCGGCACTGGTACCTGTGATGCGAAAACACAAATAAGCTGTAATTTTGCCGGTACAGCTACGGTGTTTGGTATCCCCGGCTCTACTGGTATGGCTACGCCCAATTATGTGTCGGCAGCGTTCAATCCGGGTGTTGATGTAGTAAGTGGTAACTGGTATATGCTGCTGGTGGACCAGTTCAGCAATACAACTCCCTTGCTTTTTAATGTACAGTTTACCGGTAACCCGGAAACTCCTTACATCAACTCATCTCCCGGCATCTTCGACAATACCCCCGACTTTACTATTACTAATACTTCAGGTTGTGGCGGCACGTATAGCTTTACCAATACCTCTTCCGCAGTTGGCGGTATCGCCTCTTATTCATGGGATTTCGGTGATGGCGGCATTTCTTCTGTAGCCAGTCCCAGCCATACTTTTGTTACACCAGGTACTTATTATGTAACATTAGCCGTAACTGATAATAATGGTTGTACAAGCAATATTCGTAAAACCATTGTATACAATAATACAGCGCCGGTAATAAATGCAGTTGGTTTATTAATGACCTCCGCCTGTTCAGACGGCAATAACGGTACTCTTACTGTCACCACCACCGGCGCCACTACACCCGGCGTTACTGGTGGCACAGCGCCGTACACATTCGAGCTTGTTTCACCATCACCTTCTATAAGACCACCGCAAAGTTCAAACACATTTACAGGTTTACAACCAGGCGGATATACCATAAAGGTTACCGATGCCTGTGGTAAAGCGGCAACCGGTACCGTAACAATGACGCAGGTGATTACCAATTCCACCGTTGTCCTTTCCATCCAAAATATACAATCTGCCTGTGCGGGAACACCGTCGGGTACTGCTACCCTGTTTGCCAGTGGAACTACTCCTCCTTATACCATGGCTTTGGTGAATAGTTCTCCTGTTTTAGCAGCGCCTATAACAGCGACGTTAAGAGATCCCGTAACAGCCAGCTATTATGTCACTTTCACCGGCCTGTTGCCCGGTGTATATACAGTAGATGCAACAGATGGTTGTGGCAAAGTACGACGCGCTACTTTTACTGTAACCCCCAGCACGGCTCCTACCGTCGGTCTCGTTAGCAGTTCCTCTTGTGCAACCAGCGCTACCGGTTTAATAAATGTAACTGCCACTGCAGCCACCGGCTTAACCACCAGTGGTGCACCAGGAACATTTCAATACGCCCTGCTATCGCCTTCACCCATAACAAGACCATTCCAGACCAGTTCAATTTTTGAAAATTTATTACCAGGCACTTATACTGTTGCAGTAAAAGACATCTGCGGAAATGTAGGTACCGCAACAACTACAGTCGGAGTAGCAGGAGCGCCTACTTTTGGTACGGCATTTACCACTTTATCCTGTCCTAATGGAAGCACCGGTACGATTGAAGCGCAGATCAGCGCTGTTGGAGGTGGTTCTCCTCATACGTTTGAATTAATAGCGCCGTCTCCTGTAATAAGACCCTCGCAGATCAATAATTCATTTGACAATTTACCTCCCGGCGCTTATACTGTTCGTTTAACAGATGCATGCGGAACGCAGGTAACAGGCGTAGTAAATGTATCTGCGGGAACAGCGCCGGCATTTGCCAGTACAATAACGCCCAGTTGTTCAGGCTCATCATCGGGTACGATAACGATTACACCCAATGCAACAGCCATTTCACCATTCACGTTTGAACTGATCAGCCCCGGCGCCGCTATAAGGCCTGTACAGGGAAGTAATATAGCCAACACACCCAACAGCATTTTTACAGCCCTGAACCAGGGCAGTTATACTGTTCGCATGACCGATGGATGTGGTGTGCCTGTAACCAGTACGGCAACAGTGGGAGCTCCGACTGCATTAGCTTTTCCGACGGGATCTACAGTAATACCTTCATGCGGATCTTCTTCAACCGGCAGGATAACGGTAGCCGTACCCACTACAGGTTTGGGTGCATACAGGTATGAATTAATTGCCCCATCAGCTTTGACCGCAGCACCACAATACAGCAGGATATTCGATAATTTACCTGCGGGAAGCTATACGGTACGTATCACAGATTCATGCGGTACCCAGGTCACTATTGGTGCGGCCCTCACAATTACTACAGCTACTGCACCAACATTATCAGTTAGCAATACTGCCAGTTGCGCTACCAGTAGCGGAACGATCACCTGTCTTGCCACTACGGCCAACCAGGGAGGAGGTACTTACCAATATGCGCTGATCGCGCCATCACCGGTCACAAGACCTAACCAGGCATCGCCAATTTTCACGGCATTGCCTGTCGGCAATTATACTATTCAGATCACAGATCAATGCGGCTTAACAGGAACCACTACTTCTGCAATAGCTGCAGCAGGTGCGTTTACTCCTGTTGCCGGCGGTTCCGTTGTGGCCTGTAATGGCAGTGGTTATTTCGCCCAGATCATCATAACCAATCCACAAAACTTTACGACCGGCGGACCTATACCTCCGGGCAGTGGTGGTGGCCCTTTTACCTATGCGGTATATGATGGTACGAATACTGTATTGCTCGCCGGGCCACAGGCCAGTAATGTTTTTCCTACTATAACGCCCGTTGCAGGAACTCCGTCACATACGGTAAGGGTAACAGACATTTGTGGTAATACTTCGACGACGACACTTACGATAAACCCTCCTGCTGCCGTAGGCAATGCAACGATCAGTACTATTACTTCATCCTGTGCAGCCAGTAATACAGGAGTAATAAGGGTGACTACACAAAGTGCAGGTGGTATTGCGCCTTACAGCTATACATTGATAGATGCGGTAACAACAGCTGTAGTAGCAGGCCCTCAAACAAGTATTGTTTTTAACGATGTTCCCGCCAATGCAACAGGATACTTTGTAAGAAGTACTGATGCCTGCGGTAATACGACCACTACTACCGTTCCATTATTATTTGCCGCAGCTGCCGTGCCAACAGCAACAGTGGCTACAACCGGCTCATGTGCTTCACCTGCTACAGGTCGTATTATTGTTACACCGGGTACAAGCGCTACATTGGCTGGTGGCACATTTACGTATGCATTATATGATGCAGCCAATATCGTTTTGATCGCCGGACCACAGGCAAGTCCCGCATTTTTAAATATTGCACCGGCAACTTATACCGTTCGCATCATTGACAAATGCGGAGTTACCGGTACTGTAACCGCAACAGTCGCTTCAGGAGTAGCCGCACCAACGGCATCCGGTACTGCTACAGGTACCTGCACAGGAGGAAATAGCGGCGTAGTTACAGCAGCTTCGGCAGGAGGTTCTTTACCCATTACTTATACATTAGTAGATCAGCCATCAGGCACAGTGATTACAGGACCTCAATCAGATAATATTTTTACAGGCCTTGCGGCAGGAACTTATATTGTAAGGGTTACCGATGCCTGCGGTACAGTCACCAATTTAACCGATATAGTATTAGGTAACCTTATCACTACTCCTACTATTAGTACAACGAGCGCTATTGATTGCAGCGGTTCTGCTATTATCGCCGGTTACGGAGGATCAGGTAACGGTGGCCCCTATACTTATGCGATTTGCTCCGGCGCCGGTTGTACAGGCTTTGGCAGTTACTCCGGTACCAGCACATTTACCATATTGAGCAACGGTACTTACCGTATCAGTGCACGGGATCGTTGCGGAAACCAGGTAAACTCAGGAGATATTATTGTAACGATACCGGTAAAAGCGGTGATGACAGGAGTAACCAAAACCAACCAGGTTGGTACTACTACTATCACCCCATCATTCACAGGCGTGTCTAATACTCCTTATTACAGCGTGGATGGCGGCAACTTCAGCCCAACAACCGGATCCTACGGTCCCGGTTGTCATACAATAAGGGTTGCCAATAATAATGCCGGCACTTTTGGTTGCGCGAGTGATCCGTTCGATTTCAGTGTATTTGATTTTGCCGTATTAAGCACACCAGCAGGATCTGATGTAAACTGCCAGACAGGAGCCGTCACGGTAAGAGCTAATGCAGGCACCGGCAGTACGGGTTGTGCTGGTTCAAACGCAGTACTGGGTATTAAGCTAACCGCCTGTACCGGTTGTACGGGTGCAGCTGATCCTATCGGTACCATTAAAAATGGTTCTTCAACAACGTTTAACCTGGTGGGGGCTTCAGCAGCAAGTTTTGTTCCTGCTATCAGGGTCAGCGGAACAGAGATTGGCGCAGGAAGCAGTCCTTTGAACCTCAGTTTTATGGGCGCACCTTTCAACTGTACCTTCTCTTTGCCTGCAAGTCTTCTTCGTTTTGCAGGGCAACGTGAAGGAGCGGTGAACAAACTGAACTGGACAACGGCCAGCGAACAAAACAATCTCGGCTTTGAGATACAGCGTTCTGCTGACGGCATTAATTATGTTCCGATCGGCTTCGTTAATTCACTGGCACCTGGTGGTAACAGTAATACAAACCTTGATTATACATTCACGGATAACGCACCTGCGGCCAGGAAACAATTCTATCGTTTACGCCAGGCAGATATTGACGGGCGCAGCAAACTGAGTAATATCGTTATCATAAAAGATGATATTCACCCGGTAACACTGATGATAGACGGTTTGTTCCCGAACCCGGCCAATACAGAAGTGAATATCATAGTAGCCGCACCTGTTCGTGACAAAGTAACACTTGTGATGATGGATGTAACAGGCAAAACCGTAATAGAGAAATTACTGAATATAGAAGCAGGGAGTAATACTATCCCGGTTAATATTGGTAAGCTCACAAACGGTACCTACTTGGTAAAACTGATCTGTAAGAGTGATTGCAATACAGCGGTAAGCAAGTTTGTAAAGCAATAACTAAGTGTAGATAGGTTTTAATTTTTTAATACTACGAAAGAACAATAGAAACGCCATCTTTAATAAGGTGGCGTTTTTGTTTTTGGTATTTTACTAGGATAAAGATTATTTAATAACTGTTTGTATTAGCTCTTATGTTTTGGAACACGGAGGCACAGAGGCACAAAGACACGGAGAAATTTATTATCACTCTCTGTGCCTTCGTGTCTTTGTGCCTTTGTGTTCCAATTCTTTTACCCACAGGTTTAAAAAAAAATCCACCAGTGAGTAGCTGATAGATAAGAAAGATTATAAAGCGTTATCCCATATTACAGCATTTCTTTGATCACTTCTACCAGTTCTGTCTTGGTGATCGGTATACCCATGATCTTGTTGTAACCTTTCGCATCTATAAAATATACATCGCGGATGATCTTTATTAACTGGCCATTATTGATCTCAGGTATCAGCACCTTTTCATAATTCCTGAGGATATCGCCTAAATTTTTGGGGAAAGGCCTTACATAACGAAGATGCGCATGCGCTACCTCATGGCCCTGCGCCAGCAATTCCGTTACGGCAGATTTAATAGCGCCGTAGGTAGATCCCCAGCCAAGTACCAGCACTTTACCTTTTTCAGGGCCATTATCAAGTTTTTGTTCCGGGATATAATTGGCGATCTTATCTACTTTATCCTGCCTGATTTTTACCATCAGCTGGTGATTCTCGGGTTCGTAACTTATATTACCGGTAACATTTTGTTTTTCCAGGCCGCCGATACGGTGCTCTAAACCGGGCGTACCGGGAATAGCCCAGGGACGTGCCAGTTTTTCATCCCGCAGGTATGGCTGCAACTTCGGCTCACTATCACCCAATTCTGTTTTAAATTTTACATGTATCGGCGGAAGATCTTCTGACTTTGGAAATTTCCAGGGCTCGGCGCCATTGGCAATATAACCATCACTTAAAAATATTACCGGCGTCATATGTTGTACAGCAATACGCACGGCTTCATACACAGCATCAAAGCAATCGCCCGGGGTAGAAGCAGAAATAACCGGCATGGGGCATTCACCATTTCTTCCGTAATATGCCTGCAGCAGATCAGACTGCTCTGTCTTTGTTGGCAACCCCGTAGAAGGGCCGCCTCTTTGTATATCTATTATCAGCAACGGAATTTCCAGCATCACCGCCAAACCCATAGCTTCTGCTTTCAATGCCATGCCCGGGCCGGATGTGGTGGTAACACCCAATGATCCGCCATAAGCAGCGCCGATCGCGGAGGAAATAGCCGCTATCTCATCTTCCGCCTGGAAAGTTCTTACACCAAAATTTTTATGCCGGGCCAGCTCATGCAATATATCCGAAGCAGGAGTGATCGGGTATGATCCCAGGAATAAAGGCAACCCACTTTTCTGCGAAGCAGCTATCAACCCATAGGATACTGCCTGGTTACCCATCATAGAACGATAAGAGCCCGGTTGCATCTTTGCTTTCTCTACTTTATAGGTAGTGACAAAAGTTTCCGTAGTATCACCATAATTATAACCGGCCTGCAATACTTTCATATTGCTTTCGAAAATATCCGGCTTCTTACCGAATTTTTCTTTCAGAAAAGTAGTCGTGTTCTCCATATCACGGCCATACATCCAGTACAGGAAACCCAGTACAAACATATTCTTGGCCCTGTCCTTTTCCTTCATCCCCATCGTAAAATCTTTCAATGCTTCCCTCGTCATTTTGGTCACATCCATTCTTATCACTTCATAATTACTGAGACTGTCATTCTCCAGCGGGTTTTCACCATCAGGGTAGTTAGCCAGGCGCAGGTTTTTACTGTCAAACCCATCTGTATTGACGATGATCTTACCACCTTTCTTCAATGCAGTAAGATTGGTTTTTAAGGCGGCGGCATTCATCGCCACCAATACATCACAGGCATCACCCGGGGTATACACCCTGTCGGATGAAAACCGTAACTGGAAACCGCTCACACCGGGAAGAGTACCCTGGGGCGCCCTGATCTCAGCCGGAAAATCCGGGAAGGTCGAAAGATCAATACCCAGTAAAGCAGTGTTATTGGTAAACTGTGTTCCTGTCAATTGCATGCCATCGCCACTGTCTCCGGCGAATTTTATGACAACATCGTTAAGTACTTCCTGTTTGCGGACCAT
>JBBCIL010000023.1:0-53505 GCA_037200265.1 Bacteroidota bacterium | reverse complement strand
TAATTTTTTAAAAGTGACTTAAAAGCAAATTTAGAAAGGATAAAACATTTTACATTGTGTTTAAATTATAATTTTTTGGTAGAACCAATTTAGCAATATGAGAAAACAGGTTTATAAACCAACAGCCAAAGGGTATTTTTCAGGATGCGGAGGCATGGAAATTGGCATTATGCAAGCGGGCATAAACATTGTACAATCACTGGATCTTGATATCGAAGCGACGAATTGTATGAAAGCGAATAGACATTATTTCCTGCATAATATTTTAAATGTTGATATAAAAGACAAAATGGTATTTGAACAACCAGAGACGGACATCATTGTAGGCACTTATCCTTGTACTAAATATTCTCCAATTGCGGATATACATGGAGCAAGAACCGGGGATGACTTATTTCTTCATTTTTTCAGGCATATAGCTATTGAACAACCTGAAATGTACATAGTGGAAAATGTACCGGGCATGAAAAAGTTCAAAGTAGTAATGGAAGCCATGACTAAGCTTCCAAATTATTATATCAATGTATTTTGCCCTATTGATGCTGCTATATGGTTACCACAAAAAAGAAAGCGATTAATTCTTTTTGGAACAAAGAGACCTTTTCATATATCACCACCCAAGGAAGAGAAGAGCAAAATTGGATTAAAAGATATATTGGAAGAAAGCCCTGAAGTTGAAATGCCGGATTATGTAATTAATAGAATACAAGGAAAATACAGGGATCTGCCGATCATTATAGATCCTTATCAAACAGGGGCACTCGCACCAACTTGCGTAGCTCACTATTCAAAGGACTTAAGTACCCGATTACTGAAAGATGTAAAGTCAAAATATGGGTTGCGTCCTTTTTCAATAAGAGAATATGCAAGATTACAAGGTTTTCCAGATAACTTTTATTTTGAGAATAAACGCAGCTCATACAGATTGATAGGAAATGCAGTTCCTGTTCATATGGGTAAATGGGTGGGAGATGTTGCAATGAAGTACTTTAATTAAAGCTTTTTTGTCCATAAAATCAGTTTATATGCATCCACTTGAAGGATTGCCTATTTTAGATCATTACAATAGTCTTTTATCTAACGGTAAAGAACGTCATGCATGGATTATTTTAAGAGAATTTTTTGAGTCATTCGATGAAGAAACTTCTAAAGAGAATTTATGGTATATGCTTGTTAGATTACTGGAAAATGATAACGAGGAAATAGAAGCACGACATCGCGGTAATATGATATTTTTTTATCAGTGTTGTATTGCCTTATTCAAAGCGACCAATCTTCTAAATCAGAAGAAAAAAGGAAAGATTACTAAAAAGAGAAAGAAGTAATAGAGTGTATTTGAAAGATTAGAGGTATTCATTGGCATCTAATAACTAGTGTTCTTTCTAACAGCCATATGCTGGTAGCATACAACTTCGATGCCTTTTGAGAAATTCCAAGCCATGCTATCACTTTCCAGTAAAAACTGTAGCTTCATTTTTCAATTCCTCCACATGAGAAAATTCATTTACGCCTGCTCGCTAAGTCTCTGTCTATTCTTTTGTACCGTAGCCAAACACCCTTCACCTGATGAGTGGATCCCTCTATTCGACGGCAAAAGCCTCGACAACTGGAAAGTCGGCGCCAATGCAGCCACATTCGCTATTGAAAATGGGACGATCGTCGTAAATGGTCCCGTCGCGCATTTATTTTATGTGGGCGATACCGGTCAGCATAATTTTAAAAACTTCGAATTCAAAGCCGATGTAATGACAACACCCGGCTCCAACTCAGGCATCTATTTTCATACCGCCTACCAGGAAAGCAGCTGGCCAAAGAAAGGATATGAAGTGCAGGTAAATAATAGCCATACCGACTGGCGGAGAACAGGCAGCCTCTACGGCATCCAGGATATAAAGGAAATATATGTAAAGGACAATGAATGGTTTACCGAATACATTAAAGTAGAGGGTAAGAAAGTGACCGTAAAGATCAATGATAAGATAGTGATGGAATATACAGAACCCGCCGATGTGAAAAGAGAAGCCGGTAGTGAAGGCCGGGTAATAGCAAGCGGTACTTTCGCCTTGCAGGGGCATGATCCCAATAGCAAAGTGTATTTCAAAAATATTATGGTGAAAGCATTGCCGGACTGAGGTACTTCTTTGCAATCTGTAATTGTTGATCAACAGTCGCACTGAATCCTGCTACTAATTATCCGGTTGGTAGTAAAAACAAAAACCCCTGCCATCCGGCAAGGGTGTACCAGTAAAATATAATAGTTTATTTTTTTCTCGTATGCCGGTCAAACTGCAGCAGCAGATCGGCTTTGCCGTCTTTATTGATACGCCATGTCTCCATCAGTGCAACGGTATCGGTCTTGCCTTTCGTATCTGTATTGATCTCTGTAGCCCATACCAGCACCCAATTTTCTTTTTTATCAGTACTGTACACAGGTATCACCGCATCAATGGTATCTATTACGGATGTATAGCCTGCCCTGCCTCTCTTCCAGCGGGCGGCCAGGCTGTCGGCGCCCTGTACCATACTGTCATCACTATGAAAAACCACGATCGTATCCGCTACCCAGCTTTTCATATTATCCAAAGTATTCTTTTCCCAGTCCTTCCAGGATCCCTGCAATATCATGGCGCTGTATGCAGGATTACCTATTTCAAAAGAAGAAGAATACGAAGCCGTAAATGGCAGCGGCACCGTCGGCTTATCTATTTTTGTTTCGGCAGCTGTACTATCTGTTTTTTTCTCATTGTTGCAGGCTGCCAGCAACGATGCAGCAGCAAGACATAAAAAGAACTGTTTCATATCTGAGTGTGTTGGTTAAAAACGTATGTGAACGAAATGCGTTCAGTAGATAGTTTAGACAGGATGGCCGGGAGGGCACAGAGAAAGAGGGCGGAATAAAGAAAGGTATACTAATTAATCCGGGAAGAAAATTATTAGTCCCGGCAGGGACAGCAATTTATATCAAAAATCAATTGCACAAGTAGCTCTCATACAGAAAAAAAGCCCGCAGCTGACTATCACTGATCATTTACCGGCCTGCGGTAATTATATGTTTGATCTTCCGGGAATTTAAAAAATAAATATCATTATCTCCTGATAAGCAAAACGGTTCCTCTCTCCAGTTTCTTTATCTCCCCTTCCAGCTGGTAACTGCATGACCAGGCAAACACATTGGTATCCTGTTCCTTCCCGCTATAACTTCCGTTCCAGCCATTTGCAGGATTGTCTGAAAGGAATACCACTTCTCCCCAGCGGTTGTACACGGTGAAACGATACTGTTTGATATTACCAAAAAGAAACGGCCGGAAAATATCGTTCCTGCCATCATTGCCCGGTGTAAACGCAGTAGGAATATAAAAACCTTTTAAACATTCTTTGGGATTGACCAATACGCTATCCCTGCCAACACAATTATTATTATCAGTCGCCTGCAGCCAATACAGACCGGGTTGTGAAATCGTAAATACCGGCGATACGCTGCCACTGCTCCACAGGTATTTGTTATAAGAGCTGCCCGCTTTCAGATCAATGGTACCATACGAACAGATAGCCGTATCCTCAAAAAGAAAACCTGCCGGCAATGGCAATATCGTGGTGATGATAGTTGTATCTGCCGCTTTACACCCGTTATTATCTGTAATGGTTACCGCATACATACCTGTTCTATGGATAACGATTGTTTGAGCCCCGCTGCCATCATTCCAGTCATAGTCTGTAAAACCGGCGCCGGCGTCTAATGTCCTCGTTTCTCCCGCACACAATAAAGGATCCGGGTCGAGATGAACCACCGGCAACGAAAAGACATTTACTACGCGAAGCGTATCATACGACCTGCAATTTTCAACTGTTGTGGCAATGACTGAATATTGCCCCGCTGTTTTTACCGTGATCTGCTGACTATTCGTTCCATTGCTCCATTCGTATTGACTGAATCCGGTACCGGCATCAAGAACAGCGCTGTCGCCGAGGCAAAAACTTTTATCTGTTCCCAGGTCTACCGTCGGAGAATGAAAAACACTGATCCGCACTGTATCATAGGCAAAACATCCGGGTGTTTTTTCCGCTATCAATGTATAAGCCGTATCAATAACCGGGTTCACTACTATCTGCTGCGATTGCGTGGCGCTGGTTTGGTAGGGAGGAGACCAGGTGTAATTCAAAAAACCATCCGGCGCAGATAAATGGATCGTATCGTTATTACATTTTATACGATCGGGACCTGCATCCAGCGGTACAGGTGGCGCCGGTGAAAAGGTGATCGTATCTGTCAATACATTACCGCAGGAGTCCGTTACTTCTACCCAATATCGCCCGGGACTGGTGACAGTAAGTAAAGAATCAACGCTTCCATCCTTCCACAAATAACTTAAGAAAGCCGGCCCGGCATGCAGCACACTGGTATTGCCGGGGCACAGACCTGCATCAGCGCCAAGTTCAAGCGGAGGGGTTCTTGATGCGGCGGTAACTTTCACCGAATCCCTGATCGGGAAACAGCCGAAATTGAAAACAGCTGCAATAGCATAATCACCAAAGGCCGGAAACTTCACCGTAACAGATGAATCTGTTTGCAGGATAATATTTACTCCCGCAGGGATACGCCATTGCGTGGGCTGACCACAGGCTTTATTCTTATGAATGCTATAAGTATATTCATCACTGAGATTGCATATAGAAGCAGGGCCGCTGACACGCAAAAAGCTACAGGAGTCTACATAATCAGGACATTTATACCTCATCTCCGGGTAAAAATCATTCAGTATAACCGGCAGATCCTGCGCATTGGCGGTAGCGGTGAGATCAACCGGCCAGGTAAAAAGTTGTTGGGTGGCTACAGGAGAAGTATTGACTGATACCGGCCAGTCATAAAAACCGCAGCTGCTATTGTCACTGCCCGAAGAATCTAATTTCTTCACCATTACCTTGGAAGAAGAAGAACTGGTGTATTCAAGTCCCTGGCCATATTCATGACCAGCTATGACCAGCGTTTTGTCGGGACCCAATGCCGGAAAAAAGAACTGGCCCAGGTTGACAGCAGCATAATGCCTGCCCCAGAGCGCATTGAAGTTCGAATCAAGTCTTACTAATTTGGTCTGGTAAGAAATATTTGGCTGAAGGATCAGTGGTTGGTAACCCGATGACAACATATAGTACCCTTTATCAGGTAATGGAATGACCCGGATATTAAGCGGATAGTATTCTTCGGCCTGGCTTATCATGGCTCCTTTTTTTATCGCACCGGATGTATCTATCTTCAGAATGCCGCCAATGCCATAGTTGCCGGGAGCAGAAGGCATATAAGAAGAAAAGGATATCAGTGAATCTTCATCGTATAAATCATATATACCCACCGCATCAGGAGACAGGTATCTTTTTGACCAGGTAGTCTGGCCGGTTGCATAGTCCAGTTTCAATAACAGGGAAAGATAGACCGGAAGACCGTTTTCTACATAGCCAAAAGAACAGGAGGTGTAGAGGTGATCGTATTTATGCAAAATACCTCTTGACACAGTGATGCCTGCACCCGGATTTTCTATGCTGTATAATTTTTGCCAGAGGATAGTACCTGTATTATCCATGCGCAGGATGATCATGGAATTGCTCACACGCCCGGTAACCACCAGCCCTCCGTCCGCCATGGATTTTATTGCCGTCGGGTAAAAATTTACTCCCGCAGCGTTTCTTATTCTTTTAGACCAGACATGATTTCCATTGGCATCCATTTTCATGATAAACGGGTACGCGAACTCTGTGGTACCACCGGAATAAAAACTACCATCAGCCGCTTCTTCGATGATGTCCACATTGCTTAAGTAAGAGGACTCGATCATCCGCGCCCATTGAATACACCCGGATTCGGTGGTTTTGATAAAGTAACCGCGTGTTGGCAGGTTGAGAAAACTATTATTATCACGATCTGCACACAGCAGGTAACCACCTGATGATACCGGGATAAGACCTCTTGAATACTGGTTGACCCTGGGGATACCATAAAAAGCTTTTGTATTGGCCAGGTCGGGCGGAAAAGTGCCCGGGAAAAAATAATAACAGACAGCGGTATCTGTACAGTCGCCATTATAAGCTACCAGTTTTACTTCGGTAAGACCAACATTAAAACCAACATTCGCTTCTGTATTAAGCGGGTAAGCAAAATGATCAATGATCAGCCTGTAAGAAGTGGCATTGGTACTTTGGCTGGTAAAATTGACATTAGTATAAGTAGTAATAACAGAATCATTACCCAGACTGAGAATAGCCGTCACCCCGCAGGCATTGAACGGGCGGGCGGCAGGACGAACCTTATTGACAGGTAAATGCTGTTGTGCAGAAGCAATGAAGCACCCCAAAAAAATAATAATGAAAAAAAGGTAAAAATTTTTCCCGGCAACTCTCATAAACTGGTGGCTCCGCAATCAGGATAAGGGTAAATAAATTAAAGTCAGCTGGCGGATTAAAAGTAATATTTTCTCCGGAAATAATGGAATAGTCACTTTGCAAAAAAACGGGATCCTGGAAAGGACCCCGTTATCATTAAAACCTTAACCTTAATTGAACATTAAAAAAGATATTAAAACTCCGTTGCCAGCTGGCTATGGTGTACATAGTTTACCAGCGCTGCTACATTACGGAGATTGAGTTTCTTCAGGATATTATAACGATGCACTTCCACGGTTTTCACAGATACATTGATATCTTCAGCGATTTCCTTCGAAGAAAATCCTTTTCTCAGAAAACCGATAATATGCAATTCTCTTTTGGAAAGCGAATTCAGGCCGCCGTGTTCATCATTACTGCTGCCCATTGCCTGTTCCGACAAGATATTCTTGATCTCATCGCAGATATACTTGCGGTTGTTGTATATCTCTATGATGGCTTTGAACATTTCTTCCTGCGAAGAATTTTTGGTGACATAGCCCATCGCACCAGACTGCAGCATTTTTCGTGCATAGGCAGGTAATGTGTGCAGTGATACTCCGAGTATCTTCGAACCGGGCGAATATTTACGGATCTGTGTTGTAGTCTCAAACCCATTGATGCCGGGCAGGTTGATGTCCATGATGACAACATCAGGCCGCAATTTTCTGGCCAGTTCAACAGATTCTTCGCCTGTGCCACATTGGGCAATCACTTTAAACCTGGGATCTGAATCAAATAACATAACCCATGATTCGCGGACCAGGGTATGATCGTCTGTAATAAGGATGGTGATCTTTTCCATTTAGTTAGTTGTTTTTTAAGTATCCCAATTCTTTTTAAAGGATACGGAATATCGGATTTAAAAACGGGGCAATTGTTATATAACCGGCAAAGGTCATCTTGGTTTCATAGTACCGGAAAAGCCTGAGCAAAGATCAGCCATAAGAGGTGGGTATAAAATAGTCGCAGTTGCTTAGTTTGTGTAGTTAATATTCTACCCCTTGCCGTTGTTTCCAGTGAGTTGTGTAATAGTTAATTGACAAGAATGGCTATATGCGCCTGTAAAAAGGTATTTTTTCATCCTTTTCTACGATGATCAACGGGTTGAGAGGGAAACAGACGGCTAAAAACGGAATGAGAAAGGCTATAAAATACCTTTTTTCTTTACTTCTCCCGGAGAATATCCATACCGGTCAGCAAAGCATTTACTAAAATAGGCGGGACTGATCTCATACAATTAATTTTGAAAATGAATAATAAATGCGACAAAAAATCACCTTGATTTACAAAACTTTGTAAAGGTCATGGCATTTTGCAAAGCGATGCCTGTATGGCTCCTGTATTATAGGGGAAATTACTTTAATGAAGCGCCCGCTTCTATCCAGCAGCGGATAGTTTCCCGTTCTTCCGGTGTCATATTGGTCTTATTGTTCTGGGGCATTGTCTTGGTGATCACCACTCTTTGCATGATCAGCTCTTTCTTATTGATTATATCCTGGGGGGTATCGTATTTTACTCCATTAGGCGCCGTGGTGTATATATCATCCGTTGGTTGGGAAGAATGACAACTGGTACATCGTTGCTGGATGATGGTGTTTACTTCGGCAAAACTTACGTCCCGGCATTTGGCATTGGAGGGCGGTGGTGCGGTAACATAAGCAACGGCTAACAGTACCATCACCGAAGCAGGCATTACCCATACGCTGAGTTGTCCGCGCTCCCGTACATTGAGCCAGTGTTTGATACCGGCGCTGCCAATAGAGATAGCAGCAAGTACTGCCCATTGGTATTTATTACTGAATGTGCCGGGAAAATGATTGCTCACCATCACAAATAATACCGGCAGCGTAAAATAATTATTATGAATAGAGCGGAACAGCGCATTCTTACCTTTTTGTCCATCAGGCATTATTCCTTTCTTCGCCGCATTCACCATTGCTTTTTGCGAAGGGATGATGACAAAAAATACATTAGCTACCATAATACTGCCGATCATCGCCCCGAAATGAATAAAAGCTGCCCGCCCGCTGAATACATGGCCGTAGAAATAAGCAAAGCCTGTTAGTATAATAATACCGGTAAGCGCAAAAAGCAAAGGGTTTTTCTTCAAGGGCGATTTGCAAAGCTGATCATATAAGATCCATGCGAGAATGAACGACCCGATACTGATACCGATAGCCTGCGTGGTTGTCAGCTTCAGTACATTGGGATCAATGAGCATGGCCGATGCATTGAAATAATAAATGATAAACAGCAATCCAAAGCCTGATATCCAGGTAAAATAAGCTTCGTACTTGAACCAGTGCAGGTGTTTCGGAATGGCCTTCGGGGCTACCTTGTATTTTTCCAGGTAATAAAAACCGCCGCCATGTACGGCCCAGAGATTACCCGCCAGTTCCTCTCTTACATTTTCAGTTCTGTTGAGCGCATTCTCCAGGAAAACAAAGTAGAAGGAAGCGCCGATCCAGGCGATACCGAAAGTGATATGCATCACACGCACTACTATATTCAGCCATTCCATCAGATGCCCTTCATAAGGAGTGCCCCTGGCCATGAAGTATATACAGGAGATAATAGCAATGATAGTAGCGATGATACCCGCATAAAGCCATCCCTGTACAAGGGATATCTTCTCCTGCTGTTCCTCACTGCCCGTTTTATGATGGGCATGGATGCTGTACGTCATGATGACCATCATGACCAGTACAAGGAATAATATGATGAGAAGAATAAGGGGCAGCATGGTTAAGGCTCCGGCGGAGCAAAGATGAAAGTAGAAAAATGTTTTTGTTATTTTCTTTTTGTCTTTATAATTAAAAATTGAAAAGGCTATTGCTTGTGATGAGATTATTTTTATCTCAGGCTAAAAAAGGACACTGGAATGGCGTTAAATTAATATTCTCGCAACGCAACAACTGATTTCCGGTTGGTCATTCTTTGCGCCGTTGCGCCGTTGCGGGATTTATTTGACTTTTGCAATAGCCAAAGGAATACTCATAATCTGGATGGGTTTTCACCCATTCCCTGACGAATTGTTTATTTTTAATCATGTTTGATCTTGGCATACAAAGCGACCGCGTCATTACTCCGCAAGGCATAATAAAAGCTGTTGTATTAATAAAAGACGGCAAGATCGCAGAAGTGTCACCCGGATTGCCACAAGAAGACGTGCGGATAGTGAATATTGGTAATAAAGTGCTGATGCCGGGCATTGTTGACCCGCACGTACATATCAATGAACCGGGCAGAACGGATTGGGAAGGTTTTGATACAGCCACAAAAGCCGCGATCGCCGGAGGCATTACCACATTGGTGGATATGCCGCTGAATGCTTCACCCGTGACGACAACCGCTAACGCATTTGATGAAAAGATAAAAGCGGCAAAAGGACAGCTCCATACCCATTGCGGTTTCTGGGGCGGTATTATTCCGGGTAATGAAAAAGAGATAGAACCGTTAATTGAAAAAGGCGTACTGGGGTTTAAAGCCTTTCTCACTCATTCCGGTATTGATGACTTTCCGAATGTAACGGAAGAAGACCTGGGAAAAGCAATGCCCATTATCGCAAAATATAATTTACCGTTATTAGTTCACTGTGAACTTTCAGACCCGGCTCACTTCTCACCGCTCACTACCCGGTTATATAAAGACTATCTTTCATCACGCCCCAAAAAATGGGAAGATGATGCTATCGCGCTGATGATACGTTTGTGCGAAGCGTTCAGCTGCCGGGTACATATTGTTCATTTATCATCTGCTGATTCAATTGAGCAGATTGCAAAAGCAAAACAAAAAGGATTACCGCTGACAGCAGAGACCGGTCAGCATTATTTATATTTCAATGCGGAAGATATCCGGGACGGACAAACTCAATTTAAATGTGCGCCGCCGGTAAGAGAAAAGGCAAACAATGAAAGATTATGGCAGGCGCTTAAAGAAGGCATTATTGATTTTGTGGCAACCGATCATTCACCTGCCCCGCCGGATATGAAAGAAACCGGCAGCGGTGATTTTATGAAAGCATGGGGTGGTATTTCATCCATCCAGTTTGCCCTGCCTGTATTGTGGACAGCCGCCCGGAAACAGGGTGGCAGTTTGAATGATATAGCGAAATGGTTGTGTGAAAAACCTGCCTCATTACCGGGATTACAATATTCAAAAGGGAAAATCCAAAAAGGGTATGATGCGGATTTGGTAGTTTGGGACCCCGAAGAAACTTTTGCAGTGACCGGGAATATGATCAGGCATAAACATAAAATTACGCCTTACCTTAATGAAGAATTATATGGGGTAGTGAAGCAGGCTTATTTAAAAGGAGAAAAAGTTTTTGATAACGGTTCTTTTATCCTGAACAGGGGAAATATTTTAGTAGAAAATATGGAACACAAAGTTTAACACGAAGGATACTACGTTGTGTCCTTCGTGTTACCATAGTTTGGAAAGAAATATGAGCAATCATTTACAAAGGGCAGAAAAGATTTTACAAAGGATCAATGACCTGGCTTCTATCAGCGAGGATGAAGGTTGTATTACCCGTACATACGGTACAAAAGCATTTATCGGAGGAAGAGACAAAGTAGCGCAATGGATGAAAGAAGCCGGACTGCAAACAAGAACAGATAATATCGGTAATATAAGAGGCCGGTTATTATCGGAAAATAAAAATGCCAGGACCTTTGTGATCGCTTCGCATATTGATACCATTATTAATGCGGGCAGGTTTGATGGCCCGATGGGCGTATTAATGGGTCTTGATCTTATTCAACAACTCGTACAATCAAAAACAACGGTTCCTTTTCATATCGAGCTTATCGGTTTTTGTGATGAAGAAGGATGCCGTTTTCATACTACTTATCTTGGCAGCAAAGCAGTGGCCGGCTCTTTCGATACAACTTTGCTTAATGCAAAAGATACCTCAGGGGTTTCCCTGGAAGAAGCGATTATTAAAAGCGGGGGTAGCGCAAATAACCTGAGTAAAGATGCGATTGCAAAAAATGATTGGTTGGGTTATTTTGAAATCCATATCGAACAAGGGCCGGTGTTGTATGAAAGAGATATTCCTGTTGGTATGGTTACAGCTATTGCAGGTCAACGCCGCGTGGGTATGGTTTTTAACGGGGAAGCAGGACATGCGGGCACTGTGCCTATGGATATGCGGAAAGATGCACTGGCCTGCGCTGCTGAGTTTGTTACAGAAGCAGAGAAATTTGCAAAGGAACATAAAGACAACCTGGTAGCGACAGTTGGTAAATTACATATCATCAATTCAGCCAGCAACGTGATACCCGGTGAAGTAATAGCCAGCTTTGATCTCAGAAGCGCGGACGAGGCAATGCTTTCCGCTTCGTATAACGGGATAAAGAAAATAACGGAAGATATTTGTAAGAAAAGAAACATTGTACTGGAGTGGAATTTAATTCAGCAAACCAAACCGGTAAGTTGTGATAAAGAAATGAATGAACTATTGGCAGAAGCTATTAAAGAATCGGGGTATGAAGTAATAGAACTCGTAAGCGGCGCCGGGCATGATGCAGTACCGGTATCCGAAGTGTCGCCGGTGGCCATGTTATTTGTGAAATGTTTTAAAGGCATCAGTCATAACCCGGCAGAAGATGTGGCGCTAAAAGATATGGCTGCGGCCATTAAAGTTTCCGATAACTTTATTCAGCAATTGGTGAAAAAATAATCTCCGCAAGAGCGTGCTATTGTTATATTCCTTACTTCGGCGTTGCGTGAGATACAATTATCATAATTATGGAAATATCAGCCTTAACAAGAAGCGTAGTAAAAAGAAACCACGCTATCATCGCGCCAGACGGATACATTAACAGTAATGTTCCCGGCTGGGCCAACTGTACGGTGAATGTGATCATCAATGAAGCCATGGGAGCAAACTTTGCACAGCTATTGACAACACTTAACAGTAACGGGGAAATAAAAGGGGAAACGAATGCCTCTGAAATATTCTTTTATATCGTAAAAGGGAAATGCCATGCGAACGTGGGCGGCGGTGAAAAATCTTTTACAAAAGGGCATTATGTATATGTGCCTGTCGGAACGCCTTACCAGTTCAATAGCGAAGAAGAAGGTACACAAATACTCAGCTTTCATAAAGTGTATGAACCGCTTCCGGGCTATTCCAATCATCCGCCTGTTATTTTTGATAAGTCAGCGGGAGATGGTGAGACGTACCTGGGCGACCCGGCTTTGCGGCTGCAGGTCTTATTACCCGATAAGCCCAATTTCGATATGGCGGTGAATATCTTTACGTATGATCCCGGCGGTCATCTTCCTTTTGTGGAAACACATATTATGGAGCATGGTTTATTGTATTTGCAGGGCCAGGGCATTTATATGCTCGATCAGCAATGGTACCCGATCAAAAAAGGGGATTCGATATGGATGGCGCCTTATTGCCAGCAATGGTTCACTGCTATGGGAAAGGAGCCGGCAGTGTATATTTACTACAAGAACGTAAATCGTTTTCCAACAATTCAGTGAGTGGTGAGTAAGGGAACTCATGACTGACCGCTCACTGCTCATCAATCACGACTATGACCTTACACGAACTTAATACATTGCCCAAAGAGCAGCTAGCCGAAGAGCTGACAAAATGCTGCGGCTCTTCAGTATGGGTAACGAAGATGCTGCCTTTCTTTCCGCAGATGACCTCGTAGAAATGCTGGAAGATGCGGAAGAACAATGGTTCAAATGCAGTAAAGAAGACTGGAAAGAAGCATTTGCACATCATCCGAAGATCGGCGATGCGGAATCATTAA
This sequence comes from Bacteroidota bacterium, assembly GCA_037200265.1. GTDB lineage: Bacteria > Bacteroidota > Bacteroidia > Chitinophagales > Chitinophagaceae > VBAT01. The sequence goes on along the minus strand of JBBCIL010000023.1, from coordinate 40,312 downwards.
AAAAGAAATTCGCGTCCACCGCCCAATGGGCTTCAGCAGAGCAAAGTGGTGTGAACGCAGCGGCACAAAAAACGATCGAAGCATTGGCGAAGGAAATAAGAAGTATGAAGATAAGTTTGGGTATATCTTTATTGTCTGCGCTACAGGGAAAACAGCGGAAGAGATGCTGGTAATACTGGAATCAAGATTATCGAACGATCCCGTAACAGAAATAGATATAGCCGCCGATGAACAAAATAAAATAACCAAACTGAGGTTGGAAAAACTACTGGAATGAGTCAGCTTACCACGCATATACTGGATACTACAAAAGGAAAGCCCGCAGCAGGAGTGCATATTACTTTATACCAGCGTCACATAGAAGAATGGATCGAAATAACGAAGGGCATTACCAATAGTGACGGGCGCATCCCCGATCTGCTGAAAAAAGGCGTGGTCATGGAACTGGGCACTTATAAGCTGCACTTTGAAACACAATCTTACTTTGCCAAACACTCTGTTCAAACTTTCTACCCGTTTGTCGAGATCACTTTCCAGGTAACCACCGAAGAGCATTATCATGTTCCTCTCCTGTTAAATCCTTTCGGATATTCTACCTACCGCGGTTCCTGATCCTGCGTACAAGTAACACAAAGGCCACTACGTACCACGAAGAAGACAAAGAATAGTAAATGAGAACAATGAACGAAGAAGAAATAATTAAGGTAATACTTGATGAGGCTTTCGGTATTCATAAGCAACGGCCCGGGGATGCTGGAAAATGTATACGAAACCTGCCTGGCATACAAGCTCAGGCAGCATGGTTTATTTGTAGAAACGGAAAAACCGGTCCCTGTTATTTTTAAGAAATTAAAATGGAGTGCGGCTACAGGGCTGACATCGCGGTAGAACGCAAAATAATTGTTGATACTAAAAATATTGAAGCCATCGCAGATATTCATATTGCCCAATTACTGACTTACCTTCGCTTTTTAAATTTGAGGCACGGACTGATATTAAATTTTAAAACAGTGCTGATGAAAAATGGCATCAAAAGAGTATTAAACGGATTTGAACGATAATCTGATTTTTGGGTACTCTTTGTGATCTTTGTGTTTCTTCGTGTACCTAGTGTTCCCTTAAACCTAATCTGAATAGTATGAACTTCTCTATCGCTGACAACGACAAAGAAACCCTGCTTAGCTCATTAAAGATCGCTAACCTGAAGTTTCAGCAAACCTATCCCGGAGATAAACCTGATCGCCAGCCCGTACATACCGTGTATGGCGGCGCCAATCTTTTCAAATCAGATACCTGTATAAAGATGGGTGCGATCGCATTGAGGAATTTGCAAACCTATGCGCCCAACTTTGTTGTACTGGCAGATGTATTACAGTTCAAAGGTTTTCTTGATCTCCCTTCTTCCGATAAAAAGATAGAAAAACTGGTAAAGGAGCTCGACAGGATGAGCGAAAAAAAAAGAAGGGAATATCCTGCCTGGCTTGCTTATTCCGTTTATAATAAGATCATCAAAAAATTAAAAACGGAAGCGGTAGAAGATTTCCGTATAGACTTTGAAGATGGCTTCGGCAACCGCCCGGATGAAGAAGAAGATGCAACAGCGGTAAATGCGGCTACCGAACTGGCAAAGGGAATGAAGAATAAAACTATCTCTCCTTTTATCGGGATAAGAATAAAACCTTTTACAGAAGACCTCAAATCCCGTGGTGTAAGAACGCTCGATATTTTTCTCACCACTTTACTGGAAAAAGCAAAGGGCAAACTTCCGGATAATTTTGTAGTGATGCTGCCTAAAGTAACCATACCTGAACAGGTAGTTACTCTCGTAAGGTTGTTTGAGTTGATGGAAAAGAATAATAACCTTGCTCCGGGCACACTAAAGATGGAAACAATGGTCGAAGCCACACAGATCATCATGGATGAAGAAGGAAGAAACCCGCTGATGCGTATTATACGGGCCAGTGAAGGAAGATGTGTCGCAGCGCATTTCGGTACGTATGACTACACGGCTTCCTGTGGTATTACGGCGAAGTACCAGACAATGGATCATCCTGTTTGCGATTTTGCTCATCACATGACCAAAGTAGCATTAGGGGGAACAGGAATATTTTTGTCAGACGGCGCTACCAATGTGATGCCCGTAGCTCCTAACCGCGGAGAAAAATTATCGAAAGAGAAATTAAAAGAAAATACAGAATCTGTTCATAATGCCTGGCGTATCGGTTACAGTCATACTATGCATTCGCTGGTCAACGGTTTTTACCAGGGATGGGACTTAAATCCTGCACAATTACCGATGCGCTATGCCGCTACTTACAATTTCTTTCTAAGCAGTTATGATGATGCATTGTTCCGCTTAAAGACCTTTGTAGAAAGAGCCGCGATCTCTACATTGACAGGAGATATTTTTGATGATGCCGCTACCGGGCAGGGCTTACTCAATTTCTTTTTAAAAGCCATGAACTGCGGAGCTATCACAGAAAAAGAAGCGCTGGCGACCGGGCTAACGCTGGAGGAGATACGAAGCCGTTCTTTTTATAAGATATTGCAGGGAAGACGGGGGAAGAAGTAGTGGTGAGTAGTGAGTGATGAGCCGGGAGTCGTTAAAGAAGCTAACGTGTTAATGTCCCGCAGCTCAAAGCTATCACCTCGCAGCTGTTTCTTAAATTTGCCAACTAAATTTTCTCTCATGACGATTGCTGTATTAGGTGCCGGAATGGTGGGCCGTGCTATTGCGCTGGACCTGGCCAAAGATTATGCTGTTACTTCTTTTGACCTTACAGGTATCAATCTTGAAGAACTGAAAAGCCGTAATGCTGCTATACAAACAGTAGCCGCCGATCTCTCCCAATTTGCTGAATATAAGAACTGGTTCTCTCCTTTTGATCTTGTGGTAACGGCTGTACCGGGTTTTATGGGATATAAAACACTGAAAGCAGTTATCAATGCCGGTAAGAATGTAGTGGATATTTCTTTTTTTCCTGAAGATGCTTTGCAACTGGATAAGCTCGCAAAGGAAAAGAATGTAACTGCTATCACTGATTGCGGGGTAGCGCCGGGTGTCAGCAATTTCATCATGGGCCGGTATAACGAAGAAATGAAAATAACTTCCTTCGAATGTTATGTGGGAGGTTTACCCAAAGAAAGAAAACCGCCTTTTCAGTACAAAGCTCCTTTTTCTCCTGTTGATGTGATACAGGAATATATTCGCCGGCAAGACTGGTGGAGGAAGGGGAGATCGTTACCAAACCCGCGTTAAGTGACAGGGAACTGATGGTGTTTGATGGAGTAGGTGAGCTGGAAGCGTTCAATACCGACGGTCTTCGTTCCCTTATCTACACCATGGGCCATATTCCTGATATGAAAGAAAAGACCCTGCGTTATCCGGGTCATATTGATCTTATCATTGCTTTGCAGCAGGCAGGTTTTTTTGAAACAAAGCCTGTCAGGATAAATAATGAGGATATCTCTCCGCTTGAATTTACATCCAGGCTGCTGGTTGATCAGTGGAAACTTGAACCGGGAGAAGAGGAATTTACCGTGATGAAAGTGATCGTAAAGGGAGATAATAAAACAGTGGAATATAATTTGCTTGACCACTATGACGCTGCCACCAAAACCACTTCTATGGCAAGAACAACGGGCTATACCTGCACTGCCGCGGTGAATCTTATCATAAAAGGATTATTCAATGAGAAAGGAGTTTTTCCCCGAGCTGGTAGGTAAAGACAAGCACTGCTTTGAGTTTGTAATGAATTACTTAAAACAGAGAAATGTGAACTGGAACATAAATAAACAACCATAAAGAAAAAATAGCAATGTATCCGTTTCAGCATGATTGCTGCATCTTCAGATTAAAATAGCTTAGTGAGCGAAGCATATGCCGGCCACAGACCCACAAAAATGAAGAGGACTGCAGAGGAGCGATGCCAATCGAAAAATACTAAATAATTTCCTGTGGCTCTCCCTCACCCCGGGGCCCTCTGTGACCCTGTATTCTATCAAAATAGAACACCACCAAAAAATTATACTGAATAAGCGTTAAGTTTTTTAAATTACATACCCTATACTTCTTGTATTCATTAAATCTCCTTGTTTATGAAAAAGATCTATTTCTTCGCTGCCGCTGCCGCCGTTTTTGTTTTACTGATCGCCGCTACCCGTTCGAATACTAATCCGTATGGACTGAAGAAAGGAACAGCGGCTGTACAATCCATCAATGCAATGGCATTTGGTCCGGATGGTATACTTTTTATCGGCGATTCTAAATCGGCCACTGTTTTTGCTATTGATACAAAAGACAAAACAGTAGTGGAAAAAGCGGCCGCTGCAGAGATAAAGAATATTGATCAGAAGATCGCCGCCGCATTAGGCACCGAAGTTAAAAACATAAGAATACAGGATATCGCTGTCAACCCATTATCTAAAAAAATATACTGCGCAGTACAAAGCGGTGATGGTACGCCTGTATTACTCACCCTCGAAGGGGATAAAGTACAATCAGTCCCTTTTAAAGACATTGCCTTCAGCACTATTTCTATAGCAAATGTTCCGGGTGAAGAGGCGAAGGACAGGGGCGGCCGGCCTTTGCGCGATCAGACGATCTCCGATCTCGGTTATGCAGATGGCAGTGTACTGTTAAGCGGACTTTCTAACCAGGAGTTTGGTTCTACTTTCAGAAAGATTGCTTTTCCCTTTACCGATAAACAGGAACAGGCTTCCCTGGAGATCTATCATGCCGCCCATGGCAGGTACGAAACGAATGCGCCGATACGCACTTTTACAACAGCCGAGCTGAATGGTAAAAAATACCTGGGTAGCAAGTTATACCTGTACGCCTTTGGTGTTGTTCCGCTGGATGAACTGAAGCCGGCAAGCATGTAAAAGGCAGAACGGTTGGGGAATTCGGCGCTGGCAATTCACCTATTGATATGGTGACAATGAAGAAGGATGGCAATTCTTTTCTTTTCATGGCGAATACAAACGGCCGGTGATGCGGATTAATTATAAGAATATAGAAACGTATGAAGGTACACTTACCGAACAGGTAAAAGAAAGTTATGCAACAGCTGGCGTGAATTTTGTAACATTGCCTACGGTAAACGTGTTGCAGATGGATAAGCTGGATGAAACACAGGTGCTGGTATTGCAACGCAGGACAAATGGTGACCTTGATCTCTGGACCGCCAAGAGTGACAGGTGGATGTAATGCTTACTGATCCCATCAATAATAAAAAGATCAGGCTTCTTGTTTTATGGAGCCTGGTCTTTTCTTTTTTATTAGCCGGTTGTTCTGAAAATAAAAAAGAAGATCGTTCTGTCACTATTCATTGGGAAGCCGGCCATGCAGAAAGTATAATGATCCCGCGGGAGTTGTTACCCGGAGTGCCTGCAGACTCTATCGAACAATCACTGCATATACAGCTGGCTGGTATCAATGCCCCGATGCTGGGAGAATATATGATATCGGATGATTCAATTGTATTTCGTCCATTGATCGCCTTTACACGGGGATTAAAATACGAGGTAAGGCTATACAATAAGCTGATAAATGAATTTGAGATACCATCAGACGGTAATAATGATCCGCCCGAAGTCATTTCGATATATCCATCAGGCGATACGTTGCCGTTGAATTTATTAAAGATCCATATTGCTTTTTCCAAACCCATGCAGGAAGGGCAATCAGTGAGTAATATAGCTGTGATCAAAAAAGGAAAGGATACAATTCCTTCCATCTTTCTTGACCTGCAACCGGAGTTATGGAACAAGGAAAGAACCACACTTACATTATGGCTTGACCCGGGCAGGATCAAACGTGACCTGCAGCCCAATAGGACAATGGGCCTTCCGTTGGAACAGGGCGCTCATTACCAGCTGGTGATCAGGGAGGGCTGGCGCGACGCCGGTGGCGTTTCACTTCCTTTTACTTATAGCAAAGAATTTGTCGTAAGTGTACGGGATAGTTTATCTCCCGGTACGGAACGCTGGACGGTGTATACACCGTTGTCAAAAGGCGGTGAAGCGCTTAAAATAGACCTGCACGAGCCACTTGACTATGTGTTACTGAAAAATGCTATTCGTATAGCGGATGATAAGGGTAATAGTATTAAAGGCGTTATCGAAACAATGGATAAAGAAACGATCATCAGCTTTATTCCATCGGCGGTATGGACTCCCGGTGACTATACAATTGAAATAGAAGCAAGGCTGGAAGACCTGGCAGGAAATAATCTCAACCGCTTATTTGATAAGGATCTCCTGCAGAAAAGTACAGGTGCGCAAAAAGAAATTTATAGGATTCCATTTCATATTCAATAAAGGGGTGGCAATTCTCCTGCAGGAAGGAAATAAAAAAGCGGCTCATTGCTGAGCCGCTCACTATTTTAAGACGCCTGGATTTTATTCCGCTTCTGCTACTACTTCTTTTACCTCAGGTATCATCCTCTTCATCATTCCTTCAATACCTGCTTTCAACGTGATCATGGATGAAGGGCAACCGCTGCAGCTTCCCTGCAACATCAGGTTTACTACGCCATCATCATAGCTCCTGAATTGTATAGCGCCACCATCCATTTCGACAGCAGGTTTTACATAATTTTCAAGCAGCTCTTTAATACGTTTTACCACATCGTCATCATCAGCAGATACTTCATTGCTGCTTTCTTTTTAATGCTTGTCACTTCATCTTCATTGATCACCGCTTTTCCTTCTTCCAGGTAATCTTTTAAGAACTGGCGAACGGAAGGAATAACATCCTGCAGTCAGTATCAGTCGTTTTTGTCAGCGTTACAAAATTGCTGGCAATGAAAACGGCTTTAATAAAAGGAAAGCCAAACAATTCTACCGCGAGCGGAGAAGGTTTTGCGCTTTCTGCATCCGGAAAATCAATGCTCTTGCGGGATAGAGAAGTTTATTAGCCACAAACTTCATGGTCTCCGGGTTTGGAGTCATTTCTGTATAGATGCTGATAACGGGATTACCTGTTTTGATCATAATTCACTTTTTTGACGCCCACCTTCAGGGGACGATGCAAAAATAACAATAAATCTGCGCTAAAGTTTACTAATCATGGAGAGAAAGTCCGGAAGTCCGAAAGACGGAAAGACCGAAGACGATTCTGATAAGAGACTGGTTCTTTCGGACTTACGGACTTCTGTCTTCCGGTCTATTCTTTAAATCTTCCCGATTTTTTGAGATAGCGCACCAGGGCGTACACAAGCACCAGGGAAGAAAGGCAGATGATCAGGGCTGTATTGCGGGTCTGCTCATTATGGCCGGTCAGCTCCGGGTAATTAAATAGCAGCAATAGTACAATACCTACCAGCCAGATGAACTGGGTCGTATGTTCCTTCAATATCCAGCGGCGCCAGTTGAACTGCATACTGGCAAACGTTTTACCAATGCCGCTTAAATTGGGAAACCAGCGGTTTACCTTTTTACAATACTGATCAAAGCCAGAACCGAACTTACCACGCAGAAAATTCTCTTCGGCCAGCACGATCGCCTGGTAAATAAACAGGAAGATGGGTATAACGATCGCTACATATACCAATGAGTTGGCAAGGATACCTACGCCGAGCAGCATTAAAATATTTCCGACATACAAAGGATTGCGGCAATGATTGAAAATGCCTTCGGTCACCAATCCTTCAGCGTACGGCTTTCCTTCCTTACCACCACGAACGATATATGCCAGGCCGATCGTTAAGCCGCGTATCAGCTGGCCGAGACAGGTAATAAATAAACCAATAATGATGGGCCAGAGATAATAATGCTCACCCCATTTTTCTTTGGAAAACAAAGGCAGGAAGGAATAAACAGGGCGCCATAGAAAAGAATAAATATCCAGTTGCGGTATTTGAAGAAGAAATTGCCAATAGCTACCATCTAATATGTTTTTGTATTAAGTCCGGAAGTCGGAAAGACCGGGGTCCGGAGAATCTTTCATTTATCAGAAACGTCTTCCGGACTTGCGGTCTTTCCGGCTTCTGATCTATATCATTTCTTTACGGCTACCAGCCCCGCGAAATTAAACCATTTGAAAAAAACCTCGCAATGAGCAAACCCCTTATCACGAAGCAGGGTGATGTTCTCACTTAATTTGTAAGGTACCAGCACATTTTCCAGCGCTTCTCTTTTCTGCGAGATCTCCATTTCGCTGTAATTATTGCGCCTTTTATAATTATAGTAGTAATTGATAAAGTCGCGGTTGAAATTGCTTTCCTCCGCTAATATTTTTTCTACCAGTATCAATACGCCACCGGAATTCAGACCGTCGTAAATATCTTTTAATAATCTTTCGCGGTAGATCGCCGTACAAACTGGAGCGTAAGGCACAGAACAACTACTGACGCATTTTCGATTTTGACCCCATCCCCAAGATCGGCGCAGCGTAATTCATAAGGACGGGAAAAACCAAGCTCCATTAATTTGGATTTGCATTTGTCAAGCATCTCCTGCGAATCGTCAATACCGATAAAACGGATATCCTGGTTCACCATAGTGTCCATCCCCAGCATCGTAGTGCCGGTAGAGCAACCGAGATCATATACATCACTGCCCTGTTTGGCATGGTCGGCAGCCAGTTCAGCCATCATGCGCTGTATCTCTCCATAGTAAGGCACAGAACGATTCACCATATCATCAAACACTTTGGCTACGTTGGCACCAAATTTAAAGTCGCTGGCTTTTTCTATCTCATCTTTAAAAACTTCATCTTTGCCCATAAAAAAGTTTATAGAGTATATAAGTATACAAAGTAAGGCATTTTGTGTAAATCAGAAGTTGATAAGTTGACAGGTTAAAAAGGTAACAAGTAAAACCAACCTATCAGCTTTTTAACCTGTTAACTAATAACTTTCCCCCATGAAGAAAATGTATCATCTCGGCAATTGTACTACCTGCCAGGCAATAATTAAAGAAACGAAAATTGATAAGAAAGGATTTGATATGCAGGATATCAAATTTGAAAAGATCACAGCTGCTCAGCTGGAGGAAATGAAAAAAATGGCAGGTAGTTACGGGGCCTTATTCAGCCGGCGTGCCCTGAAATATAAAGAGCTTGGCCTGAAGGATAAAAAGCTCGAAGAAAAAGACTACCGGAAATTCATCCTGGATGAGTACACTTTTCTCAAAAGACCGGTGACCATCATCAATGAAAAGATCTTTATTGGCAACGAAAAAAAGACGGTGGCAGCGCTGAAGAATGAGCTTTCGTGAACGGCGCAGGAACGATATGTTAAAGGTGTTCCATTTTATAGGGAAATTTAAGCTCTGGTAAAAAAAATACATCTCGCCACGGCGCAAAGAATGACCTGCTGAAATCAGTCGTTGCGGCTTTGCGTCGTTGCGTGAACATTAGTTGAAAATACTATTGGGACGGTTCTTTTTTAAGCGATATCACCATTAAAAAGAACCAGTAAATAAACTCTTCAATGGGATCACGACAAAGAGGACTCGCTTTTTGCTTCATTAAAGAGTTTGTCAACCTGCGGGTAAACCTTTGGTGCATTACGGAGAACATACCAGGCGATTAACAAGCTAAACAGCATCAATATAGCGCCGAGCAAAAATGGAATACCGGGAAAATGAACAGGCGCATTTTCCTTAGTAAAATGAAAGAATAAATTATTCATTATCGGGGGCCCGATGATAGTGGTCAGGCTCATGAGGCTGGTTAATGCCCCCTGCAATTCTCCCTGTTCGTTGGCAGGAATATGCCCGGCCAGTACAGATTGTAATGCCGGTCCTGCAATACCGCCCAGGCAATAAGGAATAAGAAAGGCAAACATCATCCAGCTCTGGTTGGCAAATGCGAATAAAACAAGCCCGACGCTATATAAAAACAAGCCCAGGTAAATACTTTTTTCATTACCGATCTTCGGGTTGATCACTCTTGTCAGACCTGCCTGTACCAGGCCTACTAATAAACCAACTACGGCTAATGAAATACCTACCATTTTTTCACTCCATTCAAACCGGTAAATAGTATAAAAACTCCAGTTGCCCTGCACTGATTGTGCGGCGAGATAAATAAGAAAGAATGAAACAGCCAGTTTACCAATGAAGGGATTTTTTTTCAGGAATTGTAATGATCCGAAAGGGTTGGCCCTTTTCCAATGAAAATCACGGCGGTTTTCTTTACTTAATGATTCAGGCAAAATAAAATATCCGTACAGGCAATTCAGTAGACAAAGGATAGCTGCGGCATAAAAAGGGGCCCTTACTCCCCATCCGGCCAGTAATCCGCCGAGGCGGGACCAATAATAAAACCAAGACCAAATGCAGCCCCGATCATACCGAAATTTTTTGCCCTTGTTTCTTCAGTACTTATATCGGCGATATAAGCCGAGGCAGTAGTAAAACTGGCTCCCGTAATGCCGGCAATGATGCGTCCCACAAACAGCCATCCGTATGTTGGCGCTAAAGCGAGAAAAAGATAATCAATACCAAAGCCGAGCAGTGAAGACAATAATACAGGGCGTCGGCCAAATTTATCACTCAGGTTGCCGATCACCGGCGCAAATAAAAACTGCGTAATGGCATAGGCAGATAGCAGCCAGGCGCCATAAGGACTGGCTTCATTGACAGAAATATGTTTGAGCTGCGCAATCAGGTCGGGCATAACCGGGATGATCAGTCCCCACCCCATGATATCAATCAGCAGGGTGATAAAAATGAATTTTATTGCCGCCTGTTTAGATAATGCCATATTTCATTTTTTGCCCTGTAAAGTTGCCTTTTTTTGTATCAGCGGGGTAATATTTTTGAGAGTAAAATATTTCCCATAAAGACACCAGGATTACAAAGCATTTACAATCAATTGAAATTTCTTAGTGCCCTTTGCGGGAAGAATACTGAAACCGGTATACTATGAAAAAGGGCATGTTTTTGGACAATGTAAATTAACAATGTTTAAGGAAGTACCTTTGCCAACAGTTTTATCTTTGCATCCCTGTGAAAAGAGGTAATTATTGATTTTTTATTTAAAACAAGAACATATGCATTTACGACAAATGATGATTCCGGCAGTTTCTGCTATTTTCCTTTTTTCCTCCTGCGTCAGTACCAAAAAATTCAAGGCTTCGCAGGCCAGGTATGATACACTGAGTATTCAATACGGGCAATTACAGGGAAACCTTAATGACTGTAATAACGAAAAAGCCGCACTGAACCGAAAGAACAGCGGGCTGGAAAACGATATCGCCAACCTGAACAAGCAGATTGATTTTCTGAAGCAGAATAATAACCAGGCGCTGAAACAACTGCAGGATCTTTCAGTGATCTCCGCATCGCAGGCGGAAAGCATTAAAAAATCGCTGGATAACCTGGGTGCAAAAGATAATTACATCCAGACATTGCAGCAGCAGATGGCGAAAAAGGATTCACTCAATATGGCATTGGTGATGAACCTGAAAGGCGCTATCGGTAATATGGACGACCAGGATATCAATATTAAAGTAGATAAAGGAGTGGTGTATATTGATATCTCTGATAAGCTGCTTTTCAAAGCGGTAAGTATGAAGTGACCGACCAGGCAAACACTGTATTGGGTAAAGTAGCTACCGTATTAAAGAATCAACCCGATATCGAGTTCATGGTAGAAGGGCATACCGATAACGTACCGTTCAAAGGAAGTGGCATATTACTCGATAACTGGGACCTGAGTGTAAAACGTGCAACGGCTGTAGTACGGATTTTGCAAAATCAGTATGGATTGGATCCGGCAAAGATGGCGGCTGCAGGCCGTGGTGAATATAAACCAGTAGAAGATAACGGTACTAAAGAAGGCAAGGCAGCTAACCGCAGAACAAGGATCGTGATATTACCGATGCTGGACCAGTTCTTCAAACTATTAGAACCAAAGCAGGGATAGTATCCTGTAATTTAATTATATTAAAAAGAGGCTGTCTCAAAAGTATTTTAAATCAATGTGCTCGCAACGACGAAAAGCCGCAACGAGTGGTTTTCAATAGGACATACTTTGCGTCGTTGCGCCGTTGCGAGATTTATTTGGCTTTTGAGACAGCCTCTTTTAGTCTAACAAACAAAAAATGCATGATATCAAAAGATACTTATTTAAGTTCCTAGTCAATTATATTAATGTTTGATGTTCAAATTGAATATGATAAAAGAAAAAAACCAACCCGGCAGTTATTTTCCTCACCAGATGCTTACAAAAGGAATATATTTTTAATTCTATAATTGGCCTCTTTGTAACCGCCATTAACGTTTGTAAAGGAATATTGCAAATGTCGAAAAGCAGTAATACCTTTATAAATCGTCGTGGAGAACTTTGATTATCATTACGTTGTCAATGATTATAACTTTTTAAGCTAAAGATTTTAATAACGCTAATTTATTTAGTATTTTTGTTTTGAAAAACCAGACAGGAATAATGTGGATCAACGGAAATAAAGCCTTTACAAAAGATCAAATAAGTAAGATAGGTAATACTATCATTTATTTGGCGGAGAGAGTGCAGGATTTAAACAAAACAAAAATCCTCAAATTTCTTTTCCTTATTGAGGAGGCATCAATAAAAAAATCAGGAAAGCCTTTTTTTGGAATAGATTTTCAAATCTGGAAATTTGGGCCAGTGGCTAAGGATATTTACATAGACTTAACTACCCAGATATTTGATGATGAACCCATCCTGCTGAATGAGTTTATTGAAAGAAATCCGACTCTACAGAAAATTTTATTGCAAAATTAAAATTCAACGATGATGAATTCAGTGATAATGATATTCAATTATTGAACCTGGTTATCACTTTTGGAAAAGACAAAACGGCTAAATATTTAGTGAAACATCTTCATGGGGTAAACTCACTTTGGCGGAAATCTGCAATTAAGTATGGAGTACTTGAGTTGCTTGAAAAGGAATCTCTAAACAGCACAGATTATACTATTGACTTTGGTTTACTTTTTGACGAAAGCTCCCCTCTGCAGGAAAGATATGAAGAGTCTAAAGAGAACCTGGATTTTATTCGCCAACTAAAACATTAGCGAGTGTTTTCTCAGGGTCAGATCATTTACTTCAATGAGTTTTTCTTCAAAAACGGGAATACTTCCAAGCCTAAATTTTTCATTGTTTTAAAAAGCATTAATGATGAAATTATCATTGCTTCGCTGCCTACAAGAACAAATTTAGCTGCATCCTTAGTAAATAAAACTCATGGCTGTGTAAATATAGATGACCGTTGCTTTAATTGCTATGTTTTTGATCCCACGAAAGGAGCTGAGGAGGAAAAAGGCATAGATACCGATAAGGGTGAACCGTAACGCTTTTTCTATTCCATTCTTTGCTTTGTACATAAAAGCGGCGGGTAATAAAATAAAACCCGCGATCGGCCCGGGCAGCAATAATTGGCCCAGTATAAAATCGGTGGTATAGGATATTTTATAAGGATTGACATTGCTTTCAAATAAATGATACCGGAAGCTTACCCAGTTATGTTCGTATTGCCACCAGAGATGCGGCATGAATAGCAATAAAGCAATGAGCCCGGCCATCCAGGTTTGATACCTTGTAAACAGTTTTATATTGGACAACAATGTAAAAAGAAACGATCAGTACAGCGTGGTATTTGCTATAAAGTAATAAAGCAATGCAAAGGCCCAGTAAAAAAGTATTCAGCAGTGAGTAGTCGCCAATGAATTTTTTATACAACAGGAAAAATAAGGCAGTAAAGAAAATAAGGGGAATATCCGGCACTGCTACAAAACCACTGATCTGTAAAACCGCTACAGACAATGCGATGGCATAAAACAGGAACGGGTTTTTATTAACGGTCAGTTTTTCAATAATGACCAGTGACAAGGACATTCAGTAATAATGGGAAAAAGCCTTACGCCTAATTCATTGGGGAAAAATAGCATAGCCTGCTTTTATCAGTAAAACCCGTCATCGGCGGATGATCCACATAGCCCCCAGTCAAAGTATTTGGAATAGATCCAGTAATAAGCCTCGTCATCCTGTAATTCGGTAAGGGCCGGACTGGATCAATCCCAGGATGATCCAGGCAGCGTAGAAAACGAGACGATGATTTTTTTGAATAAATGCTCTCATGAATAAATGCGAAAATAGCAACTATTATTACAGCAACTCATCTATCGCTTTGATCGCTTTTTGTAAACGCGTTTCATAGTTACCGCTTATCTCTACCCAGGTACGGACTGGTTGACCATTAGATCCTTGTACATATAGTATAATTTTTTACGGCTGGCGAGGTCGGGATATTCACGCAGCTCATCTTTTACCCAGGGGCAGATCAATATTGCATAGCAGGTAACAGTCGTAGTTTTCTTTTTACTATTTCGTCAAGAACGAGACGATGACATTTACCAAAGACAAACTCACACCAAAACCTTCATCACATACATATCCGTGTCAATGAATAAAGGAATATGGCCGCCTTCTTCGAGAAAGGAAAGCGATTGTTTTTCCAATGTCGAAGTGTATTCCTCTTTCCAGCACCAGCTGGCCTTTGGCGATCGTGAGCAGGTCGTCGAATTCGTAGTCGGTCCCGTTGGTCAGCAGGTATTCGCGGGCGAAATTCAGGGCACCATGCCGTTTCATAATGCGTTGCCAGTTGCTGGCATAAAGTGCTCTTGCCGGTGCTTTCAGGACCTATGACGACGATCTTTTTTTAGCATGGCTAAATTTACGATGAAGCACTGATTTTTTTCTTCTTATAAAGTGCTCTTGCCGGTGCTTTCAGGACCTATGACGACGATCTTTTTTAGCATGGCTAAATTTACGATGAAGCACTGATTTTTTTCTTCTTATGTTTTTATTGGATAGATCATTAGATTAAATACAGGGTCGCAGAGAACCGCAGAGAGTAAAGAGGACCACGGAGGATTATATTAAACGAGGTGTACTGAATGAATATTCCTGTGACCTTCCTTTCTCTGCGGCCCTGCGGGCTATATTATGAGGTTCTTAAGGCTTACTGAACATTTAATACCAGTTGGATGTTTTACATAGTAATATTCATTTTTTCACTTTTAAACAAAGTAACATGCACTACAATCAGTCATGCGCCGCAAAAGGCAATTACTCCGGAAACAGGAATCTGTCTGACAGGCAGGCAAACCGGCACCTGTTCATCCGCTCAATGCAAAGAGCTGCCGTAAACGTTTACAAAACAGAAACCAGTTTTGAAATGTGGTATTCGCCCCGGGCCGTATCAAAGAGAACTTCAGCCTTGGTGTAAAGGGAAATGAACTAACCATTACCTACACACCGCCTGAAGGATTTCCAAGACCGCAATGGATAATGCGGGAATACAGCCGTGGCGGTTTTGTAAGAAACTTTACACTCGACGACAGTATTGATGCTACCCGGATCAGTGCAAAGTATGCAGATGGAGTGTTGCAGGTTTCATTACCTATTATTGAAGGTAAAGAAGCGGCCAGCCAGGAGATCAGGGTGAGTTAATTGATCTTTTAAAACAGAAGCGGCAACTATTTATTGGTTGCCGTTTTTTTTGTTCTTCTCCTCCATTCTACCAGTCCGGAGACCGCCATGATGAGCAGTATAACATAATACACACTGGTAAACACATAGTGTTTCACAAAATACAATGGTACAGAAGCGATATTAGTAGCGATCCACCAATACCAGCTTTCCACTTTTTTCTTTGTCATCAGCCACATACCGGTAAAAGCAGTAGCGGAAGCAAAAAGCATCAGCCATGGAATAGCGCCGGGAGCAAAATCCTTTTTGAGGTAAGTCAGTAGAGCGAATATGGCCGCATAAAAAACGGCAAAGAATGATAACTGGTAACCCCACCATTTTTTTATCAGAGTAAGTAATATGAACAATATGCTGTTGCTGCGCATCTCTCCTGGCCCATAATATCCAGCCGTATATGCTCATTATAGTGTAATAGAGATTCACACCGGCTTCCCCGATCAGGCTGCCTTTTAAACTTAAGTAATATAGAAGGTAGTATTGATCAGTCCTGTGGGGTAAACAAGAATATTTTCTTTACGGGGAAAACCAGACGCTGACAATACCCGAAATAAACGGCAATATACTCCAGCCATCCGGTGTACCTGATATCATTTATGAACTGCTGGTATATTTCCTGTAAAGACAAGGAAGAAATTTTTCAAAAGTAAATCACTATTGACTTGTATTGAGATATTTTCTCATTGGCCGCAGGTATTTTATTCCTTTGGATGTGCGGAAACGTGTAGGCACCGGTTGCCAGTTGCCATTGAGTGATGTCCATACTAAAAAATGCAAATGCGGAAGGGCTGCATAGCCTGTCTTGCCGCTTAAAGCAATTACCTGTCCTGCTTTTACTGTATCGCCCACATTTACCAGGGCGCCATCTTTTTGCAAATGCCAGTAACCAGCTCTTGAGCCATCCGGATGTTGTATGACTATATTATTTCCGTAAGGCCGGTACTTTTTATTCCATCCGCCACGGTCGCCGTCTTCTTTTACCCGTACCACCACTCCTTCCCTTGCGGCACAAATTTTTGTGCCTCTTTTCAATTTAAAATCAAGAGCGGCCCTGTTCTTATGGGAGAAAGCGCTGAAAATATCCCTGTATCATCGTATGGGATGCTCCTTCTTCATAAGGAAGCTGGTATACATAACTGGTATCTTCTTTTATTTTGCCTTTTTGCAAATTCCGTACATACTGTTTATACGGATCTTTTGTTGATACACACCCGCAAAGAGCGGGCAGGTAAATAAAGAGGATAAATTTTAATAGCCGTATCATTTTAAATAGAACGCTAAAAGTAAAGCTAAAGTTCGTCCGGGGATTCTCCCGCACATAATTATTTAATTAATTTACCTGGAAACATTTTTGCCGGAAGGTGGTAAGACGATAAGTATTTATAAGTTTCTTTTCCGTCTCACCGTCTTCCCGGCTAATTTTATACCATGGAAAAGTAAACCTTGCCGAAAAACTGTCCTCATTCAGTGATTATTTCCATCCGCGGATTGCCGGTGAATTAAACGGGCAACAGGTAAAACTGGTAAAGTTCAAAGGGGAATTTGTCTGGCATCATCATGATCATGAAGACGAACTGTTTTATGTGGTGAAAGGTAGTTTTGATATGCAGATGCGTGATAAAACGATTACTGTCAATGCCGGTGAATTTTTAATCATACCCCGTGGCGTAGAACATAAACCTGTAGCTAAGGAAGAAGTGGAGATCATGTTGTTTGAACCTGCTTCTACGCTGAATACAGGAAATATCGAAAATGAGCTAACGAAAAAAGAACTGAAACACCTGTAAACGTTAGTGCCTTGTTTTGTAAAACCTTACCCCGGCCTAAGATAGATCACGCCCTGGTTGGTATAAAACCGTGTGGCCCAGTTGTTTGTAATTCCCTCCTGCATCATAGCCCTGTACCTCAAAATGCAGGTGAGGAAAAGCGGAATAGCCGGTATTACCACTCAGCCCTATCCATTGTCCCGTCTGTACGGTATCGCCAATATTTACCAGTACGCCGTCTTTTTGTAAATGCCAGTAGTAGGCTATCGAACCATCCATATGTTTTACCGAGATATAGTTACCATCGGATAAATTCTCGTCTTTCAATCCACCTTTGTCAGAATCTTCTCTTGCCGCGGTCACCACTCCGTCTCTTGCCGCACAGATCTTTGTGCCTTTCTTTACTTTAAAATCAAGCGCCCGCTCTCCTTTATGACTGAACTTACTTTCATAGGCCTGTATAAGAATACACGCTTTTTATTTTAAAAGGCAACGTATAAATATAGCTGCTGTCTTCTTTAAACTTACCGTTCTTGAGATCATGGATAGAATACTGCTCCTGTGAAAAGCAACAGAAAGTAATTATAATACAGCAAGCCAATAAAGTATATTTCATTAAAAAGGTATAACTGGTTCTTAAATAGCCGGGCTATTCGTTTTTAACTTTAATGATCTCTGCCGCAATACTCACAGCGATCTCTTCCGGTGTCTGGCTTTTAATAGCAAGACCGACCGGGCTGTGTATCCGTTGCAGCCACTCTTCTTTTATTCCTTCTTTCCGGTAGTCAGCAAACATTTTTTCTATTTTATGCTGGCTGCCGAGCAGGCCGGTGTATTTAAAATCTTTATACAATAACGAACGCAGCGCAGTATCATCTGCCCGGTAGCCAAAGGTCATGATGACCACGTAATGATTTTTTCCCGGCGGGATCAATGCTGCCAGTTGCGTATAATCGTTGATAAAATGCTTTTCATGCGCTGCATCATTTTCCACCACCGTTTTCAAATTATCCCGTTCGTCATATACACGGATATAAAAATCCAGCGAACGCATCAGCCGGGATAATGCCAATGCACAATGCCCGCCACCAATGATGAATAGCTGATTTTTATAGCCTGTTTTTTCTTTATACAGCCAGTCGCTTTCTGAGCGAAAAGTATAATCGAAATCTTTTTCGGGAACAGAAATGTCAAATTGTAATCCATCCGGTGAAAGAAGTAATGTTCCATTTTTATATTGCTCCAGCGAAGAAACGATCTGCTGAACGGGTACTTTATCCTCTTCTTTAATCCTGTATAATAAAATGGTTTGTTCCCCTGAACATATCATCCCGCTCTGATCCTTCGCCGACGCTTTATCGTGCACCTGTCTTTTAATATTTGTTGCCTGCAGCTCATGACTAATAACCCGCAGCCGCTCCTTTGCCATTTCCACAAACTTATGCTCCATAATACCGCCACCGACCGAACCCTGCTATCCCCGTTTGCATTAACAACCATAAAGAAACCCTGCCTGCCGGGACTGCTGCCCTTACTTTCCAGCACATATAATAGCATCAGGGGAATCCCGTCTTCAAGATTCTGGCGATCAGCTTCCAGGTGGCAATGTTCCGCATACGTAAAGACTATAAACTTATTTCTTTTATCCGAAGTTTTACAAAAGGAATGTTTCCTACTTCGCAGTAGCCCCTTAAATAAGAAAACAAAATGCATATATTTTGCCCACAGAGGTTTTGGTTCAGTCATATTCTAATTTAATCACTCCTCCGCGGTCCTCTGCATCTCTGTGGTACTCTGGTGACCCGCATTTTATTCATAGAATATCTGTTAGTTGATTGCAATTAGTTTGTAATCTTATGTCTTTGTCCAAAGGACTTCCATGGAGCGAAACACTACCATTTTCCGGTAACGATGCCGGTGCTTTTATCAACCGAAAACGTTTGTTTTTAAAACGAAAAGGAAGAGGCGGAAATTATGTTTTATCTTTAACGCTATGCGGGGCCGTATGAAGTATTTGTTGAACGAAACAAGTGTGATATATGGCAACAGAAACAGCAACGGCCTCCCGCCAAACCAACGTAAAACGTTTTTTTTATCAATAGTCTTACAGGTACTCCGGCGCCAATCATGTTCCAAAACGGACCATGCGCATCGCTGTCGCATCATTTTATTTCTGCATGGGCTTTTGCTTTATGTCCTGGGCCAGGCCGCATTCCCGATATAAAAACAGCACTGCATCTCAGTAAAGGAGAACTGGGAACAATACTGCTCGCCCTGCCGATCGGCCAGTTACTCATGATGCCTGTATCAGGAAGATTGGTTACCAAATACAGCAGCCGGACCATTTTATCGTTTTCAATTTTATTATACGCCGTTGAAACTAACAAATCTTGGATGGGCTACTAAGGGTTGGCAACTGGGGCTGGGATTATTATTTTCGGATTGGTCGGAAACATGTCAAATATATCTGTAAATACACAGGGAGTATTGGCAGAAAAAATATACGACCGGCCTATCATGACCACTTTTCATGGCGTATGGAGTATCGCCGGATTTACAAGGCTCACTGACCGGGTTGCTCATGATGAATGTAAAACTTGCTCCCCGCCAGCATTTTATTATCGTCGCTGTATTGTATTTATTATTGTTTTCATTGCCAGGAGATACCGGTAGCAGGAACATCAGCACCTGCAGAACGGAAAAAGTTTTTTTCCAGGCCGGAAGGCGTATTGGTAAAACTGGGGATCATTGCTTTTTGCAGCCATGGCGGCAGAAGGAACTATGTTTGACTGGAGCGGTGTTTATTTCAAAGAAGTAGTAAAAGCGCCCCAGTCGCTGGTCATGGTTGGGTTGTCAATATTCATGGTGATGATGGCGACAGGCAGGTTTGCCGGCGATAGAGTGATTGCAAGGATAGGAAAGAAAGAAAACATTGCAGTGCAGCGGCGTCCTTGTTTTTGCAGGGCTGATGATCTCTGTTTTATTCCCTTACCTGTTCACTGCGGCTTTTGGATTTTTGATTGTTGGGCTGGGCGTATCCTCCGTTATACCTACCATATACAGCGCTGCGGCAAGATCATCAAAAGTAGCGCCGGGCATGGCCGCAGGCGTATCCAGTATAGGCTTCCTGGGTTTTTTAATGGGACCGCCATTGATAGGATATATAGCTCAAATATCCAGCCTGCAATATTCGTTTGCCGTAGTGGCGTTGTTCGGGCTTTGCGTATCCGTTATGGTTACAAAACTGGAAAGTCATAGACTAATTCACTTATAATAACCGGATATGGAAGAACTGATCCGCCAGGATAATAACGGAGCTGAAAAGAATAATGAGCCCAGGCGTTATTACATTAAACTTAATGCCCAAATGATACCTGCCTGAAATTTTTATAAACAAAAAAGAAAAGAATTGCGGCCATGATAATTGGCAGCGTGTATGTACCCAGGGCCGGTTGATTTGCTGATCCTGGCTTCATCATTTGGATGGCGGACACTGATCAGGGCGGCGAACAGCCGCATATAAAAGCAGGTGAACAAAAAAGGATACAGAAGGATGATCTTTCTGCGCTGCATGATCATAAAAACAACGAATGCTTCTATCAATGTAAAAACCGGGGCCTGCGGCACTGATAACCTGGTAATGCCAGTCAGTAGTATATCCGTTGGCCGGAAAGGCTTTATTAAACGTCATACCCATTTCATACCCGAGTAATGTACCTGCGACCCAGTGTGCGAACTCATGCAATACCCACGAGAGCACAACAGCGATACATGTAACCAGCACATATTTACTGCTGATCGTTTTGTTCCTGGCAGAGAGTGTCATTTATTTTTCTTCTTTATAATTGCGGATCAGGATACAGGCTCATCAGTACTTTTTCCGGTGGTCATCGGTGCATCATAAGGCATATTGGCTGCGGGATTAAATGCTTTTACTGCATTGCGTAAAGCAAAATAAGCACCGATACCATATAGTAAAGGAGGTTCACCCACCGCTTTGCTGCGAAAGATAGCGGGATTGTTCTTTTGTGTTTCTAAAAAATGAATAAAGATCTCTTTGGGCACAGAATAAATATCCGGCACTTTATAAGTACTCAGGGCATTTGACCGCAGTTTTCCTTCTTTATCGTAGACCGATCTCTTCCATCGTCATCCAGCCGATGCCCTGTACAATACCACCTTCGCATTGCCCGATATCTATCATTGTATTCATACTGTTGCCGAAATCATGCACTACTTTGACAGAATCAAACTCATAGATACCGCGAAGACAATCTATGGTTACCGTAATGATAGCCGTTCCGTACACATGATAAGCGAAAGGATGACCTTTTTCTTTTTTCAGATCGTAATGAATATCGGCGGGCGTGTAATGCGCATGTTCTGATAAGCTGACACGGCGGAAATAGGTTTCGAATACCAGGCGATTCCAATCCCACATCGTCTTCTCCCCGTTGATATAAACCCATTCCTCTTTTAGTTCAACTAAACGGAGTTCCGTTTTAAATTCTTCCGCCACTACTTTTTTCATGCGGTGCAGAATCTCATGACAGGCCATCTCAGTTGCCTTTCCATTCAGGTCTGCAGTAGCGCTGGCGGCCGAGGGTGATGTATTGGCAATGCGGTATGTATTGGTGGTATTGATCTTTTACCCTGGCAGGATCAATAGAAAAAACAGTAGCTGCTACCTGCAGCATTTTGGTATTTACGCCCTGCCCCATTTCTACAGCGCCGGTACTTACCGCTACACTGCCGTCGGTATATACATGCACCAGTGCTCTTCCCTGGTTCATCATTGTTTTAGTAAAAGAAATACCAAAACATATAGGCATCAGCGCCATCCCCTTTTTATACAGCTTATTTGAATCATTGAAACGGCTTATTTCTTTTTGCCGTTTTTCCAGGTCGTATAACTCAACAGCTTTATCCCAGCATTCATTCGCTTCGCTCTCTGCTTTTTGTCCATAAGGAAATTCATCGCCGGTTCTTAATAAATTCTTTTGCTGAATGACTGATGCCGGAATACCCAGTTGCTCAGCCGCTTTAGCGATCGCTGCTTCTATCACGAACATTCCCTGCGGTCCGCCGAAACCACGAAAAGCAGTATTGGGTGGTAAATGTGTGCGGCAGCTATAAGCGGTTGCTTTTACATTCGGAACAAAATAGGAATTGGTGCAATGAAATAATGTTCTTTCCATTACTGCGGGAGAAAGATCGGCCGCAGCCCCTGCATTTTGATAAAACGTAGCCTCGTAAGCGAGTATCTTCAGTTCTTTATTCAGCCCGATCTTAAAATCAGATGAATAAGGATGACGTTTCCCCGTCATCCGCATATCATCCATACGATGCAGGGAATATTTTACAGGTTTCTTTAAATGATACGTGGCCAGTGCACACATGACACCCCCATGTGGTAGCCTGGTCTTCTTTACCACCAAAACCACCACCAAGCCTTGTTGTATCTACTTCCAATTGGTGCATGGGAATACCCAATACTTTAGCCGTTGTTCTTTGTACAGCTGTTGGCCCCTGCGTGGAAGAATAGATCTTAATACCCCCATTCTCCTGCGGAACGGCATAAGCTCCCTGTGTTTCTATATATAAATGCTCCTGCCCGTTGGTTTCTGTTCTTCCTTCAACGATGTATGCGCATTGTGACCACGCAACGTCTGTATCACCCAGTTGAAATGTTCTCGGAGGGATGATCAGTTCGCCTTTTTCTTTGGCTTCACGCGGATCAGTAATAACAGGTAAGGGATCTATTGCTGCTTTTATCTTTTTCAAAGCGGCTCTTGCTATTTCTTCCGTCTCTGCTATTACCAATGCAAGAGGCATTCCGCAAAAATGCACATGGGTGTCTGCCAGTAATTCTTCATCCGGTACAATACCACCGATCTGGTTTTCTCCCGGAATATCTTTGGCAGTAAATATCCTTATTACACCCGGTATCGCCTCCGCTTCACTTGTATCCCAGCGACTTTATTTTTCCATGTGCAACAGGAGAATCAAACACAGCGGCATACAATGTTCCATTGAGCACCGGTATATCATCGAGATACACCGATTCGCCGCGAACATGTGTGTATGAGTCTATATTCTTCATGTTTGATCAGGCAATATAACGTTTAAGGGTTTAAAGGTTTAACGTTTAATGGTTCTTTACAGCAGAAACATTCAGATGGAAAGAATACCTCTGATATGCGAATCTTTAAACATACTACCACCCCCCTTTCTATTTCCAGTTTTGGAAAGAAAGTTAAAAAATGGGGCTTTTATTAATTGCGCCAGCAAAAGCTGTTTATATTCTTTTGTTCCTCTTGCATCACTGATCGGCGAGATTTCCGTTTGCGCTGTTTTAATAGCAGCGGAAACAACTTGCCTGCTGATCTCTTTTCCTTTGAGGAAAGCCGATGTTTTCTCTAAATACAGGGGAACAGGCCCTACACCTCCTGCGGATATCGCGGCCTCTTCCATAAAACCGTTATTTATTTTTATATGGATTGCCGAATTTACCGTAGCAATATCCAGGTGTGTACGCTTGCTTACTTTTTCAAAATTGAACAAAGAATTTTTTCCCGGTAATTCAAACCATATCCTGGTGATCGCTTCTCCCGGTTTTTTGTCTAATTGCTTGTAGCCTTTATACAGGCTTCGTAACGGGAGGGTTCTGAAGCTTTCTTCACCGGGCGATAGCTGAAGCAAGATCTATTTGTGCCTCCAATGCCAGGAAGAAAATAGTAAAATCGCCGATAGGGAGAAGCATTGATAAAATTACCCGCTACCGTTGCCATATTACGGATAGGTGTAGACGAAACAAGTTTGGCATAGCGGTGAAATTCGGGGGAAAGCATCAGTAATAACCGGTGATGCTTTCATATCAGTGACGGTAACGGATGGGCCCGATGATACATTTATTCCCTTCTTTTGAAATACCGGCTACTTTAGAACGATCAGCTGCAAAGCGGATAGCCGCATTCGTCATCTCATCATGTTTCTGAACATACAGGTCCGTGCCACCGCCAACTATTGTGAATGCAGAATCGTGTGTGGTGAGCGGTGGCGCAGTTATACCTGACAGCCTTTTTTTAATATCATTAAAATACCCGGGTACTATTTTTTTTCTTGTAATAAAAGCGGTTGATTCTTCTTTGTTTTTTTCTTTCAGTAAGCCGGCTACTTTAGCCGCTGCTCTTTCAATAGATTTATAACCGGTACAGCGGCAGATATTACCATCCACGGCGGCAATAGCATTTTGCGGGGTTGCTTCTTTACTGCTTAAGCAAAAACCTGCCAGCGACATCACGAATCCCGGGGTACAGAAACCGCATTGGGTAGCGCCTTCGTCTGCCATAGCCTGTTGTACCGGATTTAATTCTTCTTTATTATTGATCCCTTCTATTGTCACAATATGCTTACCCTGTGCATTACCTACCGGCATCAGGCAACTCGTCATGGATTGGTAATGCAATTCACCGGCTCTTATCTCTCCCGCTAATATGGTACAGGCTCCGCAATCTCCTTCGCGGCAGCCGATCTTGGTACCCATTAAATGCTGGGTGATAACGGATAAAATCAAGGAGCACCATACCTGGTGGCAGGCTGGTCGCAATTTCCTTTTCATTTAAAATAAAACGTATCAATGTGATTATATTCGTAATTAATAAAGTTAAGATAATTACAGAGCACAAAATACCACCACGAACCACACAAGGTTGCGTTCTTTGTGTTATACTTTGTTCCCTTTGTGTGACTTCAGCATGAATAAAAGAGAAACAATATCAAATAATCCTGTCATTTATTACCGTCTTATCGCGCTATGGGTACTAAGCGAAGCGATGCTTGGAGGCATTATCCATGGATTAAAAATCCCTGTCTCAGGATTGGTCGTGGGCAGCTGCGCCGTTATTTGCATTTGCCAGATCGCATGGTATGTGCCACAGAAGGGAGCTATTATCAAAGCGACAATGATCGTTGCGATATTTAAAATGATGTTGAGCCCGCAGGCGCCTCCACCGGCTTATATCGCCGTATTCTTCCAGGGGTTGATGGGAGAATTATTATTCTGGAACAGGAGATTTTTCAAATTATCCTGCTTATTACTGGCGGTGATCGCTTTACTTGAATCAGGCTTGCAAAGAATACTGATGCTGACAATTATTTATGGTAAAGACCTTTGGATAGTGATCAACGATTTTATCAACGGGCTTATAAAACGAAAGACAAATACTAACTACAGCCTGCTTATCGGAGGTGGCTATGTGGCTATCCATTTTATCGGTGGCATACTGGCGGGCTGGTGGGCGTCTGTATTACCACAACGCATTGAGAAATGGAGTAAAGAAGAAGAAAACAGGATTATTCTTACCGGTAATACAGGAATGAAATGGCAGGCTCCGTCAAAAGGGAAAGGAAGGTTAAAAAAAGGATTGCTGATCGTATGGATCCTGTTTATCCTGCTATATGTGCAATCGTATTACAGGATCGGCGAACCGTTGTTGCCTCCGCATATTTCATTGAAAATACTGTTGCGCTCCGTCATCATTGTATTAAGCTGGGTATTCATTGTGGGCCCGTTGCTGAAAAAATTATTGCATTACTGGTTGCAGAAAAAGAAAACACAATCAAAGCAGGATATTCAGCAGGTGCTGGAATTATTACCGGCGACGCAGCAACTCGTTATTGAAAGCTGGCGAAGCGTATCAGCAAAAAAAGGATGGAATCGGGTAAAAGCATGTACTAAAAAGATATTGGTAAACGCATTGAATCCACTAGCACCGTCCCGGGTATTCATATTGACAGGCCCCTGTACAAACCGGTAAGACGACCTCATTGGTTAATAAAACGGAAAAAAGAAATGATGTATTTGGCATACTCACCCCGGTAGTAGATGGCAGAAGGATGTTTATGAATGTACAGGCCCGCCAGTTATTTGATATGGAAGCGGAAGCAGGAGAACGGGAAGTTTTGTCTGTCGGCAAATTTGTATTCAGCAAAAAAAAATTTGATAAGGCGATACAGATCATCCGTGATGCGATACACAGGGAAGGGTGGCTCGTCATTGATGAGATCGGGCCAATGGAATTGCGGGGAGAAGGCTTTTGCGGAGTATTGAAAGAAGTACTTGCTTCCGGTAATGAGAAACAAAAGATATTACTGGTAATAAGGGAAGGCCTGGTTGATAAGACAAAGGAATTTTTTCAGATAAAAGACGCCGTTATCATTAATACCATTTCTATACTGCGGTGACAGGCTGTTATTTTGCCAAAGCCAGCATATCGCCAACTACTCCTGCGGTTCGTGTAAGATTGGCGCGGGTATTAAGTAACGCTGCGGAAAGATTGGCCGGTTCATGATTGACAGGTAAAAGCACATCAAAATATTTTTGCAGTTCCGTATTTGTTTCCAAAGGAATTTTTCCTGCGAGACCGATAACGGGTATTCCTTTTTGTTTGGCTCTTTTAGCTACGCCGAATGGTCCTTTTCCCTGCAAGGTTTGTATATCAATACTGCCTTCTCCTGTTATCACAAGATCTGCTTTTGCCAATGCGGTGTCAAAACCGGTCAATGAGAGGAAATTGTCTATACCATTTACTAACTGTGCATTTAATAAAGCGGCCGCGCCTGCCGCGATACCACCGGCTGCGCCACCATGTTTGATGACGGCCATATCCTTTCCCGTTTGCTTCAAAACAATATTCCTGAATGCCGTTAAAGAACTCTCCAGTTTTTTTACAGCAGCAGGTGAAGCGCCTTTTTGCGGGCCAAATACAGCGGCAGCGCCTTCATCGCCGAGTAAAACATTTTCTACATCACATAAGATGATCAGTTCACATGGCATGGTCCGCTTATCAGCGCCGGATATATCTATACTGTCAAGTGCTGTTAAACCTCCCGGAAGATTAGTTAATTCTTTTCCCTGTTTATCTAAAAACCGAAAACCAAGGGCCTGTAGTATGCCTGCGGCTCCATCTACGGTAGCGCTTCCGCCGATGCAAAGAAGGATCTTATTTACTTCTTTATCTAAAGCATGAAGGATCAGTTCTCCTGTACCAAAAGAATTAGTTTGCAGGGGATCCAGTTCTTTTGCCTGCAATAAGCGCAGGCCGGAAGCATTGGCCATTTCGATCACGGCTGTTTTGCCATTATCTATTAATCCAAAGGAAGAAGATATTTGCCTGCCTAACGGATCAGACACTGTTACCGGAATGATCGTCCCTTTGCAATGCTGCAATATCAATTCACCGGTACCATCGCCGCCATCACCTACAGGAAAACAATGAGTGGTACAATGGAGTTTTACTTTGTTGTAATCCCTCACTGATCGCATCAGCGGCATTAGCGGCAGTCAGGCTATTCTTAAATGCATTAGGTGCAATGAGTATATGCATAAGTCATAATAAGAATAATGATAAAATATATACGACACCGAGCGTTACCAGTCCCATCCAGATCGTCGCTACAGTATATACTTTCAGCATCGGTTTCATCTCTAGTCCTGAAAATTTAGCAATCACCCAGAAATAAGCATCGTTGGCATGCGAGATCATCATGGATCCTGCGCCCATGGATAACACACAAAGCAGCCTGCCTGTTTCCGAATCAAGACCCAATGCCGGTAGCAAAGGTTGAATAATAAACGCAGAGGTAATGATCGCGACAGTAGATGACCCCTGCGCAGTTTTTAAAATAAACGTGAGTAAGAAAGGAAAGAAGATGCCCATACTTGCCAGGTTGACGGCTTCGCTGAAATGTCCGCCGATATTGGTAGCAGCTAATACGGCACCGAAAGCGCCGCCTGCTCCGATGATCACCAGTATGCCGCCGGCTTTTTCAGCTCCTTCCTGCAATAATTTTCCGAAATCCTGTTTTGTCAGTTTGCGCAATGACGGTAAGGTGAGCAGCACACCTGCAGATAGAGCAATAACCGGCTCACCTAATACAGAAAATATTTTTTGTAAGAATGTATGATTATTTTTTTCCAGCAAAAAAACAGCATTAGCGGCGATTAAAAAGATCGGCACCACTACCGGCAAAAAAGACATGAGCACAGAAGGGGTCATTGTATGTTCAGGGATATCTTCTTCTTCCGGCGCAACATGTTTTTCTTTTTTTCCCGGCATACCGGGCCCATAGGTAGCCGGCGATCATACCGGGTATGGCTACAGCGATACCCGCTGCGATCAGTTTTCCAAGATCAACCCCGGTAGTAATAGCTGCGGTGGCGACACCGGGATGCGGTGGTACAAGACAATGAACCGCGTATAGGCCTGTAGCGAGCGACACGGCCATGATCACTACGGAAATACCGGTTCGTTTGGCCAGTGATTGATTCAATCCGCTCAATACAATATAGCCCGAGTCACAAAAAACAGGAAGACCGACAATAAAGCCTGTAATGCTCATGGCCAGCGGGGCTTTCTTTTCTCCCACTTTCTTTAAGATAAATGCGGCCATCACCCTTGTACAACCTGCATGTTCAAGCAATACGCCCAATGTGGTGCCCATTACAATGATGAGCCCGAGTGATTGCATGATACGTCCAAAACCTTCTTTGACAGAAGTAAGAATAGAAGCGAATGGCAACTCCACACCAAACCCTACGAGAAAACAGGCGATCAGTAAGGCAAAAAAAGCATGCACCCTGTACCTGGCTGTGAGCAGGATGATAACGGCAATACCTGCGAGCAGGGAAAATAAGACCTGTATGAAAGAGGTTGTCATGGACTTAGCTGATCAATTGGTCAACTAAAGTACCAAAAGCGGAACACAGATGACACAGATAAGACAGATTAAAATGATTTTATTCTGCAAAGCCGGAGAATCTCTTGCATACTGAGTCATTTATAATAAAATCCGTGAGATCCTTCAAATCTGTGTCATCCGTGTTCCGCACCACATTTCTCCACAACCATTTTTTCTTATTTACACTTATCGCAGTCTTCTACTGCCTTCTTCACCGTTTCTGCATCAAACTTCGCGGCATCAATAGCGGTAGCACAACTGCTGCAGATCTTTCCCAGTACTTCTTTTGCATTCTTTTTCGTCAGTAATAGCAAAGAAGCATCACCGCTTTTCCTGATAAAGAGGTCATCAATATTTCCCTCGCTTGTCACTGCTACCGCATCGGACCCATTGTATTGTACACCGGCAGGTTCGTTGGCTTTGCGTAAAAGTGTAAGGTTTTTGCCCTGCCATAGTATTTCATAGAAAGTATAGTTCCAGGTAATATAGTTGCTGCCGCCAACCTGCGCCGTACTGATATCACCCGCTTTGTATTTTGTTTTCTTACTATTATTTATCAATGTCAGCTCTCCTTTCTTCCGGATATTATCCCTGATAGAACCGGATACTGTAGAATTATCCGGCAATACTACCTGGCCGATGACAGCCGTTTCGGGATCGGTCCGGGGAGAAGGTTGCGCAATTAACACGGATGCCTGCAGCAACAAAGCGCAAGCGATAAGACTCATTATTTTTTTCATCTTGTTGATTTTATCACCTGCCGTAGCTGTAGCGAAGACAGGCTTTGGTTTAATGTATAATTGGTTTAGGCTGTCTGAAGCGATTTTAATAATTGCTGCCAGTATTCCACCCGGTCTTTTGCAGAGGGAACAGTATCATTCAATCCGGGCAGGGTTTTATCCGATATAAATTCCATGAACTCTGGCGAGTGCGGTTGTTTTTTACCGGTAGTAAGGCTAACGGGAACAAACTTCGTATGCATCAGTGCCTTTAATTGCTTTTGTGTGGCATCAAGCATCAGCATTTCTACATGCAGGTGGCCGGGACCGCTGCCGAGAAGGCCTGAGCGGATACAAACCGTTTCATTAAAAGATGCAGGACGCAGGTAAATGATCTCATGCTGTAATACGACCCATCCAAGACCCTTTTGATAGTAATCTGCAAGGTACATCTGGTAATGCTCCTTCAGGTGGTCTTCCCTGGCATTCAGCAGGTAATCAATATACCGGGCGTTGTTGAGGTGACGAAAAGGATCGCAGTCACCGAACCGTATCGTATAGAATGATTGTAAATAAGGTGCCATTATAAAGTATTGACAATTATTAAATAAGACCAATCGGTCTATTTTATTTCAAAAAAATATATCAGGCAGCAAGATCGTTTTCTATATGCTCACGGATACGGTCGAGGATACGGTGAAGGATAGCCGGGTTATCATTGATCTTAGCCATTACGATACCACCTTCGATCAGTGCATACATATTTTCTGCTTCGGCTTGCGGCTGTATGTCTTCTGTAAGTTCTCCGCTCTTCTTTCCTGCCTGGAAGATCTGCACCAGCGAGCTGAGCATTTCATTTTGTGCAGCCCTTGCCCTGGTTTTCAGGAAAGGGAATGAGTCATCGGCTTCCACACTTGTATTCAGCAGCGGGCAACCACCTTCTATAGGCGGATTAGTGATATAGCTGCGGTAGAACTGGAGAATATTTACAAGCTTATCAATGCTCGTGGTACAACCGGACAATTTCATGAGTATGGCTGATTTGATCTTGCTGAACGCATACTCAAAGGTCATCGCGGCTATTTCATCTTTGTTCTTAAAATTGCCATATACACCGCCTTTGGCCAGTCCTGTTACTTTCATGATATCAGACAGGCTGGTACCCGCATACCCGTTTTTATTAAAAAGCGGGGCTGCTTTTTCAATGATCAGTTGCCGGGTTCTTTCGCCTTTGGTCATATAGCCAATAAAAGTTTGTAGTTATAAAAATAGACCGAACGGTTTTATTTAGCAAATTTTATTTTCATGTATTGGCACACTCTCGCTTTATTTTTTCACATGCTGTATGTTCAGGGAACCTGTTTACTTTTTTTCTTGATAAAAAAAAGTAACAAAAAAAATCAAGCCAATTCAATAATACATTCATTTATCAGGAAACGCCGCTATGAATTGGCCGCCGGAAAAGTCATTTAATCCGAGGACTTTAGAGAGGAAAATACGGCTGCGTGTTTATCTGGTTACCCGGAAGGCGCTGCGTTCTAACTTGCTTTGCTAAAAAAAGAACGCTTACCATAACAGGATAGAACAAGGCGCTGAACGACCTGACTTAACGGTCGGAAGCTATACTAAACCGGGAATATTTTACTGACAAATTAAGGCTGCGTTCCAGTTTTTGCAAAACTATTGAGGGTTAAGCGCCTCTTTTTCGCCTTTTAAAGACCAATCCGCGATGTAAAATGAAGGCAAGCGAAAAGTAGCGCCTGCCGGGTAGTCGAATAAGCACGAAGCGAAGTCTTCAACCTAAATCTTCAACGTTCAGGGTGCCCGGGCAAACGGCGAAGCATCGTTTGCCCTTGATTTTTTTTGTTACTTTTTTTTATCAAGAAAAAAAAGTAAGCAGAGTATCCTACGATAAAGAAAGCTAAGTAAAAACACCCCCAACAGCTAAAAGAATGATACTTATAAGAAAATACCTGTCAGCATAACTCATTTAATACCTTTTTCTAAGAAATAAATACCGCCTTAAAAGCGTTTTATATCTTTACCTGTAATTCCCAACCAATGAAAAAACTCTTAATAGCCCTCTGTTTTTTTCCTTTTCCGGCTCTTGCCCAAAACCTGTATGCCTCGGCAAGATTTGGTATGGCCAATTACCAGGGAGATCTGAAAGCAAAATCCATATCATTCAGTCAATCAAAGCTGCTGGGCTCTCTTGGCGCCCGCTATGATTTTTCTGAGCATATCACCGCCCGCAGCTATTTTACACTTACAGCCCTTAAAGCAGATGATAAGAACGGTACGGCAGCAATGCAGCAACGTAATCTTAGCTTTCGTTCAAAAATATTCGACTGGGAACTGGCAGCCCAGTACAATTTATTCAGCTTTAATGAAAAATGGTGGACACCCTATGTATTTGCCGGCATCGGTATCTATCATTTCAAACCGTATACAGAAGATACAGCGGGAACTAAAGTATACCTGCAGCCGCTCAGCACCGAAGGGCAGGGTTTTGCAGCCGGCGTTAAAAACTATAAGCTTACACAGTTCAGCATACCATTCGGCATAGGCGCAGAATATTCATTGAATGAAGACATGCGGCTGGGAGTTGAATTTGGCTACCGCAAGATATTTAATGATTACCTCGACGATGTAAGCAACAACTACGTGGATGAAGCAGCTCTCCTGGCAGCAAGGGGACAAACAGCCGTTGATCTTGCCTGGCGCGGTGATGAAAAAGGAAATTATCCTTACCCGGTGGCAGGTACTACCCGTGGCAATTCAAAACTCAATGACGGATACTACTATATTGCCATTACGTATACAGTGCGGCTGGTATTGAATCAATACAAAGAGATCGCCGGGCTCGCTGGTGGAAAAAAACAAAAGAAATCTGGTTGCCCCGCTTCCCGTTATTGAACAATTACCAACCCCGGGCAGATAGTTATCAATTTATACAACCTGTCCTGTCGGGATTTGTATTAGCTTCAATTAACTAATACAATACTGGTATGATCCGCATGGTGGCAATATCATTTCTCCTGCATGTATACGGAGCTATCCCATCTTTTGCGCAGGCCGACAGATGGATCTGGCTCGGAGAAAATATTCTTACACAGTTTGAACGGGACACAGTGATTACTGATAACAGCCATCATATGCTTTCGGGGTTTCTTGATTACCGTGTTCGCAGTATAGCTTTTTTCGGTGAGTTCGCGGAAGAAACAACGAACAGGGCCGGTATCATTTTAAAAGCCAAATCCACCACTAAAAATTATAAAAGCGGCCGCGCTGTGATAGGTAAAGAAACAGACAGCTGTTTGGTGGCATTCAATATCATTGTTGATGAAATAACGCATGGGCGTTCAGCCGCCACCTCCGTCGGTAATCTTTTTTCGAGGAAAGAAAATAAGGATTACCAGGATGCTCCTTATAGTACGATTGGGCCCGTCGCTTCATCAGGGTATATTCAATACAATACTGATAGCGCTGTATTTTCCTATACTATCAATTATAAGAAAGATAGAAAAAAAACCAGCAGGCTGGTTGGTACTGCATGGCGATACTTTGTATGTAAAACCGGTAGCATCGCAAATAAAAAAGAATGGAAAAATAAAGAAGCCGGATCATATATCTGTCGCCGGACTTTTACTGGTAAAAAATGATATGGTATATGCCGCTATTGACCAGGCCAATGATCCTTATATCGTATATATAGACAGGCAGCTTGTAAAAGAAGAAAAATTAATGATTGCCGCTTTTTTTCTGTCCCTTCCGCTCGACCCGTATATGCTGTAAATCAAAACGATTGCTGTTTATTGAAAATAAGCTGGTTTATTCCTTCTGCTGCTTGTCGCAACAGCCCTTTTAAAATGTCGTTTTAGCCCCCCTCGGTTTCATTTTTAATTTTCCAACTTTGTAGTGTCAAAACAATCAACTCATCTTTTAAACTAAGTTGTATGGAAAAGCTGCATTTCAATATTGTTATCAATGCTACCCCGGAGAAAGTATGGAAAGTATTGTGGACCGACGATACCTACCGCAAATGGACAACGGCATTCACGGAGGGGTCGTATGCTGAAACTGACTGGAAGGAAGGCAGTAAGGTATTGTTTCTCGATAGCAATAGACAGGGCATGGTAAGTAAAATAGCTGAAAGCAGGCCCAATGAATTCATGTCTTTCGAACACCTGGGTGAAGTAAAAGATGGGGTAGAAGATACCAGCAGTGAGAGGGTAAAGCAATGGGCCGGGTCGCATGAAAATTATACCCTGAAAAAAGTAGACGGCAAAACGGAACTGAGCATTGACATGGATATCAATAATGAATTCAAAGAAATGTTTGCTAAAATATGGCCTGTTGCACTGGATAATGTAAAAAAATTGTCGGAGAACTAAGAAGACGACAAAGAGAATATGATGGGAAAAGTAATCGCTGAGATCACGATGTCGTTGGACGGGTTTATTGCCGGGCCGGGGATCACTCATAAAGAACCGATGGGAAGAAATGGCCAGGTACTGCATGAATGGATATTTAATAAAGCTACGGAAGCGGATAAAAAATGGCTTGATGAACTGATGTATACAACCGGCACTGTGATCCTTGGCCATCATACCTATTCAACCGCGATTGATGATGCCTGGGGAGGTGGTTCACCATTCAGTGCAATCGCTTTTGTGCTCTGCCATTCATTACCTGCTAAACCTGTCCGGGGTTTTGTATATGTCACCGGCGGTATAGAAGAAGCGCTGATCCGCGCAAAAGGTACGGCTGCCGGCAAAAATATATGGGTGATGGGTGGCGCCAGCGTAATACAACAATACGTAAAAGCCGGTTTGATCGAAGAGCTGCGCCTGCATATAGTGCCGGTACTATTGATGGAGGGAACAAGACTGTTTGAGAATATAGGCTGCGATCCGGTGGAATGGATAAAAGAACCGGTAACGGACACGCCCGGTGCAGTACATATTGTATTGCGGGCTAAAAAATAACAACTGGCAGACAGATCCTACTCGTTAAAAAACGCTGATCACCCGTTTTTATCACGCTGTTTAATTGCACAAGGATGATAGATTGAGCCTGTAAAACCTGAAGTTGCAATTTGCAACTTCAGGTTTGTTTGATAAAACACAGGTCAAATTATGGCAAAAGTGATTAAAGCATTGACGATACCCGATGAATTGGTGATAAATAAAATCTACCTGATTCGGGGGCAGAAAGTAATGCTGGACCGGGATCTCGCTGAGTTGTATGAAGTAGACACCAAAGTATTGAATCAGGCTGTAAAGAGAAATTCGTTAAGATTTCCGGCGGATTTTATATTCCAGCTAACAGCGAAGGAATGGCAAGCTTTGAGGTCACAAATTGTGACCTCAAAAAATGGCCGTGGAGGAATTCGCTATTTACCTTTCGTCTTCACCGGGCAGGGAGTGTCTATGTTATCCGGAGTACTAAACAGCGAAACGGCTATCAGGGTTCATGTACAGATCATCCGGGTGTTTGCCAGGATGAGAGAATTGCTGCTTACCCATAAAGACATACTGTTACAGGTAGAGAAAATAGAAAAGAAACTGACGGGACATGACGAAGACATACAGTTGATCTTTAAATATCTTAAGCAATTGTTGAATCCGCCACAGCCTCCGCGGTCAAAGTTCGGGTTCAAAAGAAAAAATGAGGAGTAGCATGGTTTATACAGCCGGGTTCCGGAACCTTTTATATTTCAAGCATGAAAAACAGATTTATGGGCCTGTCTCAAAATAATTTAAACCAATATTCACGCAACGGCGCAAAGCCGCAATGACTGATTTTCAGCAGGTCATTTTTTGGGCCGCCGCGCCGTTGCGTGACTTATTTTTATTTTTAAGACAGTCTCCCCCAAAGCACTCAGGAAGCTATCAAAAAGAAAGCAGCTCTTTCGTAACTTGTACCAATGGAAGAAACGCTTCCTAAAAAAACCAGCCGCCTCCGAAGAGTAAAAAAGAACCTGGGCCATGCCATGTCCCTGGCATGGGCGGCTTCACCGCGTTTGCTCATCCGTTATTCATTACTGGGCATGTTCAATGCCATTATGCCTCCTGTATCTGTGTATCTCGGCGCTGTGCTTGTCAATAAAATTGCAGAAGCCCGTGTGCACCCGCTCACTTTTAATGATGTGCTTCCGATCGTCATTGGTTTATGGATCACTTTCGTAGTGCAGCGTGCCGTAGGTTCTTATATGGGATATGGCAGAAGCTTGTATGTACGC
This sequence comes from Bacteroidota bacterium, assembly GCA_037200265.1. Lineage (GTDB taxonomy): Bacteria > Bacteroidota > Bacteroidia > Chitinophagales > Chitinophagaceae > VBAT01. The sequence goes on along the minus strand of JBBCIL010000023.1, from coordinate 4,357 downwards.
CGGGTGGAGCTGGAAGCCGAGCGGCGTTTACTCACAAAAGCATCAAAAGTTGACCTCGGCCATTTTGATAATTCTGACTGGCACGACCGGCTGGCCCGCGCCAAACGTGATGTAAACTGGCGACCCGGTGATCTTACCTGGTCTATACTAGGCTTGTCCGGTAATATCGTGACCATTGTGCTGATGTCGGGACTCCTCGCGAGCCTGCATTATTTATTGGTAGTACTGGCGCTCGGCGCGTCCATTCTTACACTGATACTGGAAAGCCGTGTGACCACTAAACTCTATAAGTATTATTATAAAGAAACACCGGAAGAAAGAGAACGGCAATACCTGGGCGACCTGCTGGTACAACCCAAAAACACAAAAGAAGTAAGGGCCTATGTGCTCGCAGATTACCTGCTGGGGAGACACCGCAAACTATCAGATGATCTGTTTAAACAAAGAGTGCTCATGTCAAGATTGGGAAGCCGCATGTCTTTAATCAGCGGTTTGATAACGGGAACTATTCTGGCACTGGCCTATGTGTTTGTTGCCGATAAAGGGATACACGGCACTATTGATCCCGGGGCCGTAGTATTGGTGATCGGTGCTTTTACTTCTGTGTCGGGTACACTGGGACAGATCTCCAGCACGTTTGTAGCGGTAGATCAGCATACTACTTTTCTCGAAGATTATTTTTCGTTTTTATCTATTGATCATCTTGTGCCTGTACCGGCAAAACCTATTTCTATTCCCGATACACCTATCGAAGGGATCGAGTTTGATCATATCGGTTTTACTTACCCGGGAGGAACGGAGCCGGCTGTACACGATCTGAACCTGCATATACGCAAGGGAGAACTAATAGCATTGGTGGTGAGAACGGCGCCGGCAAATCCACACTCATCAGGTTGCTGCTTCGCTTTTATGATGTGCAGCAGGGAGCGGTAAAAGTGGGTGGCATTGATGTAAAGGATATGGATCCTGAAGCTTTGCGAAACAGGATCGGCGTATTGTTCCAGGATTATGCTACTTACGAACTTTCAGTAAGAGAAAATGTGATGATGGGAAGGCCAAATGATATAAATGATGAGAGCAAAGTGATCAAAGCCCTGCAGGACAGCCGCAGCGAATGGCTGGTAAGCAAGATGCCCAATGGGCTTGATTCGAAAGTGGGAAGATTGTTTGAAGGCGGTCATGATCTCTCGGGTGGCGAATGGCAGCGGCTGGCCCTTGCCCGCATCATGTACCGCAATGCTGATATCTGGATACTGGATGAGCCGACCGCTTCACTCGATCCCGAAGCCGAAGCCGCCATCTTTGCCGAGCTGAAAGAAAACCTGAAAGGCCGTATTGGTATTGTGATCTCGCATCGTTTCTCTACGGTACGTATAGCAGACAGGATAGCGGTGATTGATGATGGAAGGGTGACGGAGCTGGGCACACATAATGAATTACTGGCGGCAGGTAACCGCTATGCGAAGCTGTTTGAATTACAGGCGAGCGGGTACAGGTAAGCGGGTTCAGCTGAAATGGCTGAATGAAAGAAATTTTTATTCATTCTGCCGAAACGTGACAGGTTGCCGGAAAAGCATTTTTACCTTACGGTTCTGCCTGATGGCCGGTTTCCATGCAGGACAATTGCGGATAATGTCTACAGCTATTTTATCAAACACTGTATTAAAGGGAACCACTACTTCTACATCCTGCGGCTTACCGGATTCATCTATCACAAACTCTACGCCTACAGTCACCATATCGGTGTTAGTGATCCCGTAGTTATGAGGCCAGTACAGGTTTTTTTCAAGATATTTTGTCCAGGCCTGCGTTCCGTTTTTAAAAACGGCATCGGTATTGGCTTTGGCCATATTGGTCTGAGGTGTGCTGTCTTCATTGAAATATTCTTTAGACACCAGGCTCCCATTGTTGTACACTTCTGTACCTGAAAGTGCGCCATGGTGGTGATAGTATTTCCAGGTGCCGTGTTTTTTGCCACGCAGCAGAAGGCCACCTGCTGAGGGGGCGCCATCATCAAACCAGGTGATCTGTATGTCTATGCTGTCATTCAAATGCGCAATGGAGTCTGATAAGAACCCATTGCGGTGCCACAAGAACCTGTGACCAACGGGTTTTCCGTTTTGATAATAAGCCGAATCGGCTGTCATGCCATTGGAATAGTAGCGCATGCAAACACCTTCCTGTTTGTTTTTCACCATACGGCCAAGGGTGGAAGGATAGCCGTTTGCATGGTAATAGCTGCACTGGCCGGTTTGTATTTTGCATTCCTTGTCTTCGTATAAAGCACGCATCTGCAGGCTCATTCCATTCAGGTAATAATCATGCCGCAGCCAGCCGCTGTCCGTTTTTTCAAGTGTGCTGTAAAACCTTGCGTTTTCGGCGGTGCATGGCTTCCAGTTATAGTCATAAAACGATTCTGTTTTCTGCGCAGCGGCAGAAATATACAGGCCTGCGAAAAGTAAAATAAGAAAAGGTTTCAATGATTTTATTTGTCTTAAAAGTAAGGGAAGTGCCGGAATTTTCCCTGGTGCGGGTATTATCTTTGCGGGATGGCGGATGTGCATGATAAAAAGACGCGGAGTTACAATATGAGCCGTATCCGCAGTACGAATACCAGGCCTGAAATGCGGGTAACCGAAGTTTTTACTACCTTGAATAAATGAAAGAAGGACAAAAGCTCTGGACAAGAGATGAACTTATTCTCGCCCTTAACCTTTATTTAAAACTCCCGTTTGGTAAACTAGATTCCCGTACACCAGAAATTATTCATTTGGCAAACTTACTTGGCAGAACCTCGGGTTCTGTTTCTATGAGATTAAATAATTTTGCAAGCGTAGATCCATATCATCAACAACGAGGAATTGGAGGACTACCGGGTGGAAGAAAACAAGTAGAGCCTATCTGGAACGAATTCATCAATAACAAGGATGAACTGCTATTCGAAAGTGAGAGGATACTCGCTGAAAAAGAAAATATTTCAATAGAAAATAAATTCGTCGAAATTTTAAAAGGAACGGAACATCTGAAAGGGAAATACAAATTAAGAGAAGTTAAAACAAGGGTAAATCAGAACGTTTTTCGAAAAATAGTGATGGCCAATTACGACGGTAAATGCGCAATTACCGGCATTGATATCCCCGATCTATTGGTAGCCAGTCATATTATACCTTGGTCAAAAAACGAACAGGAAAGACTAAATCCGGAAAATGGAATTTGCCTTTCTCCTCTATATGATCGTGCTTATGATAAAGGATATATTGGTATTAGCGAAAAGTTTGAAATCCTGATATGTTCTGACTTAAAAAGAAAGCACAAACAGATATGTTATTTAAACAACTTTACTGCTTTGGCAAACAAAAAGATTATTATGCCGAAGAAATACTTTCCTAAGAAAGAATTCTTACAATTCCACTTGGATATAATCTTCCGAAAATAGAATATTTAATAGGTGGTTAGCCAATGAGAAAATGAATTTCTATTTCAAATCAGAAAAGAAAATTAATTAGGTAAAGAAACCTTTGAACGACTGAGGCTGTAATTGACAAAACTCTTCATATCTCCCATTTTTTACGAAAAATTGAGGCGAAGTATCGAAGTTAAAAATCCGATATAAGAAAAAACCTTTCTCTTTAGTTGATGCGAAGCTTAATTCATTTTTAGTAAGATAAATGGGAGTTTCTTTTGATAGCTTCGTCGTTTTTACTTCAATGTACCTATCTGTACTATTTGTATTTTTTGAGAGTATATCGAAGCCAATCCCATCACCTTGCTCTTTTGATACCCATTCCACCTTTTCCGCTAAACCCGCTTTTCCAGCATTGATTAGTCTCCATTTTTCATATTTGATTATTAATTCTTCACCTGCTTCTCCAAGTAGGCGGTTATTTTGTTCTCTTTCTAAATAATTTATTTTGATAGGTCTATAACTTGGTTCGCCCCCGCTCAATTTAGAAATAACAGGGTCTTCGCTCAACATAGCAGAAAAATTTATTTCCTTTCTAGAAGCTGGTAAAATTAGATCGGAAGCAAACTGTTCAAATTCTTTTTCTAAGGAAGACTTATTATCTTTTATATAATCTGCAATTTCCTTTTCTAAAATATTTTTTTGATAATTGAACCTAGGCTTATATCCCTTAATATAAGGGAGACCCATATTTATTAGAGCGGCACTAATATTTGCATGCTTAAATTCAATAGATCCTTCTGACCTTTTATTAAGTAAAAGTATTAGGTATTTTCTATGTTCTGTTTTGTTATAAGATTGATGTGCCAAGTCTCGCCTAAGCATATTGAAATAATCTCTGACAATATGCTTTACTTCTTTATTTGTCCAGTCATTACTCATGAGTGTACACAA
>JBBCIL010000022.1:0-138367 GCA_037200265.1 Bacteroidota bacterium | reverse complement strand
TTCAATGCAATTTATTTTCGCATGTTGTTTTATAATATCTCCTGGCCAACAGCAAAACAATCATCAAAAGGATATTCTGCCAGGGAAAATAATTTATTGCTGAGTACCGGGTTGTTATTAAGCGTTTTTGACCAGAAAAAAGTTTTAAACGCAGCCAGCTCAGGGAAAAGATAAAAATACCAGAACGGTGTATCCTTGCTGAGATACCGGATCTCTTTTGTTTTAAATGAATTGAAATAATTGAACTGGCCAAGCATTCCTTTCAGGTAATCAACGAATTCTCCATAGCCGTCATTCATACCGGGCGCCTGGAAAAGAATGGATTCGTTTTGCAATTGCAGCAACTGATCCAGCGAAAGGTGGTAATGTTCGCATATCTTTTTTAATTCACTGAGCGTAATAGGCTTTTTCTCCCCTGATACGGCGATAAACACTGTCGGCGCCAAGATCGAGCAGGTCACAAAGCTCATCCACTAAAGAAAGATGCGCGGGTATATTCTCTTTTAAATAAGCAAAGAGTTGTTGCTGCAATTCGTTTGTATCCATGTAAGAACGAAAATTACGGAAAATCCGTAAACGCTTCTCTTTCCTTTACGGATTATTGCTACGCCCGGGAAAATGACCGGTTTATAATGGATATCCCATTATCGCTTGCCCGGGTATTTTTTATCTATGGATAATTACCAGTCCGCCAGATGGACTTGTTGGTTCCCATTATGAATTGCCTGCTGCAGAATGGATTTTTACCACAGTTAAATAAAAAAAATAATTTATGAAAAAAGTAAGAATAATTTTAGTGGTACTGTTTTATATAAATACGGCAGCGGCACAGGATACCAGCTTTCAGAACCTGTATTTTATTGAAAAAGGCGAGGCGCCTGTACGTAAAGAAAATGATTATGAACCCCGTAAAACCGGCTTTTATTTATACCGCAACTGTATCTATAACCTTGTTTTGAAAAACAAATTGCAATTATCAGCAAAAATAACAGCTATAAAAAAACGATTCTATTTATTATACTTTACATTTTAACAGGACAGCAGATGATATAAACAGGAGTAAGAAGGATACATTTAGTCTTCATCCTTCTCAAATAAGTAAGATCAGGCTTATCGGCGACAGGATTATGGGCCTTTACTCAGGGTATTCGCTGCGGCATTTCAAATATATTTTTGAGCAATCTGCCGAACCTAAGAAATTTGATATTGCTGTAACCAATGTGTATTATGCAGACAGCAGCCAGTACACTCCTTACGAATTAGTACCGTATATGACACTGCAGGGCGTTGATTTATTATATGAACAATGCGGTGTTACCTATTATTTCCAGGGCATGCCCGGTGAACAGAAATGTGCTGATACAACGAAAAAAATACTGGCAAAAAAGAAGGGTGTCTGGTTCACACCTTCCAATACCAGTGAAATTACAGGTGTTAATCTCGGACTGCAAACCACCAATTTCAGGATGAACCGCTGACCATAAAAGGTGTGAACCTGAATGCAGATGTATTATCCTTTTTTATCGGGGCCTATGGTTTATTCAGTCTTGGTACCAACAACAGCCTGATCAATATGCCTGATACTATTGACAGAACAGATGTTGAAGCGAGGATTTATGGGCTGAGTCTCAGCGCGGGCGGACTTGCGGGCAGTAATTATATAAAAGGCGTAAGCATCAACGGGGAATATGTACCGCTACTGAAATGTATGGCCTGGTCATTACCGGTTCACAGAATGTGATCAGTGATTTCCGGGGCGTGGCCATCAGTTTATTGCGCAACTTATCAGTAAGAGGCGCGGGACTGCAGATTGGATTGCTGAATATCTGCAAGCATATGAAAGGTGTACAGATCGGCTTATGGAATGTGAACAGTAAACGCAAACTTCCTTTTATCAACTGGAGTTTTTAATGCATCCGCTGTTTCATGACTTCATATAAGATCATTCCTGTTGCCACGGAAACATTCAGCGATTCAAAATCACCCACCATGGGGATCTTTATCTTTTCATCGCATATTTTTAAAAGTGCGGGATAAATTCCTTTTTCTTCACTGCCCATTACCAGTGCAAGGGGATCTTTGAATTCGCAATCATATATCTTTTTGGTCGCGGTCATTTCGCTGGCAAAAACTTTTATGCCGTTCATGTGGAGTTCGTCTACCGCTTTCATCAAACTGTTTACACGGCAAACGGGTATATTTTCCAGGGCGCCGGCAGACGTAAGGATCGCATCTTCATTTAATGCGCCTACTCCTTTATCGGGAATGATGATGGCATGAACGCCGCAGCAATAAGCAGTTCTGGCGATACCGCCTATATTTCTTATGTCTGTAATACCATCCAGTACCAGGAATAACGGAGTCTCTCCCTTTTCCACCACAAAGGAGATCATTTCCTGCAGGTCATGATACTGTACTTTGGCGATCAATGCCACACAGCCGTCGTGGCCCGTGGCATTAAAACTATCCAGCTTGGCTACCGGAACATAGTTAACAGGAATATTATGCTTGCCGGCAAGATCTTTCATTTCATTGATATCCTGGCCCTGCGCCCTCGTATCAAGATAGATCCTGTCAAGCTGTTTGCCTGTATTCATAGCTTCTATCACGGCGGCGCGGCCAATGACCATGGAGCTTTTTTTGGGACGATGCTGTTGCCTGAAATTTTTCACTTGTCAAATGTATTCATTAACGTTTCGTCTTAGTTAGAACATTTTCAATTGATTATCATTGAGCTCTTTGAAATTTTGTTGTATGGGTTTAGCAAATAGTTCATGTAGTGGCACTTTATCAAAGATGCAGATACTGACTACCTGAAGGATTTCATATAGTGATTGCTTTAACTGAAGTTTCCTTTTTGCGATAGCAACCAGGACATATACAGAAATAGCGATCCAGATTTGAATCTTTACTGCGTTTTCAGATCTGCCCCAAAAGGATTTTATTTTAAGATGCTGTTTGATCCATTTAAAAAACAATTCGATCTTCCATCTATGCTTATAAAGTTGTGCTATTTCTGTAGCCCTCAGTTCAAAGTTGTTAGATAGAAAAATTAAAACACGGTCATTTTCGGCATCATAATACTTTATTCTTCTCATCCGAACCGGAAAGCCTTTCAGGGCATAGAATCCATTAAGACGGATTGTTTGATCACATAAGACACCAGTCTTCTTGTTTGTTGGAGTAGAAGATACCCTGGGAAAGTTCAGATTATCTTTAGCCCGAATTATGAAAAATGCTTTTGCTTTATGTATTTTATACAACCTGTCAAAGTCAGTATAGCCGCGGTCTACAACGTAAAAACTATCTGGCTGAAAAGTTATATTATCGAGAATATTTACCTCATGAATCGAAGCGGAGGTAATTTGGATAAATTCCGGAATAGCTGTTTTTAAATCTAATTGTATGTGAACTTTGACTCCACCTTTTGTTTTTCTGAATTTTGCCCAACTGAATGCTGATAAACAAACATCAATAACGGTAGCGTCAATTGCGAATACATTGTTTTTAAGATCCACTTCAAGATCGCTTTCGTTTAGATAAAGCAATTTAGCTTCTTCAATTAGAATCATTGCTATCTCAGAAAAAATCCTGTAGTCACGACCAGCATTAGCGTTTGATAAAGTACTTTTTGTAATAACCTGACCAATTCCCAAGTGATATAGTTTGCCGGCATTGGCACGTAAACAAACTATCGTATCTGAAAGACTTTCCCTGTGAGTTAATTGACCGAAGGCCATGCAAAGAAATTGCTTCCAGCATGAAAATTGTTTGGATTTAAAATCGCCTTTATATCGTTCAACACAACCATTAAATGCCTTGTGAGAAACAAGTTCCATTAATTGCGAGAATACATATTTACCTTGATTCATAGCATTGAATATCAATACTTTAAAACAAGATAATATATTGCAAATTTCAAATCGTTTCCATTCAAGAATCCGCTCAAACCCAATACAGACAACAATTTCAAAGAACTTATTTATTCAACATCGAAACGACACTGAAATGTATTATAAACTAAAAACCCTGCAAGTATTTTCCAACTTACAGGGTTTTTGTAAGTCTTCCGCTGTAGCGGAGAGACTTAAAGAAGCTATAAACCGAATGCTTTTTTCACTTTTCCTACGTAATCCAGCTTTTCCCATGTAAACAGTTCTACTTTTTTAGTCACTGTTTTTCCATCGGGAGAAGTAAATGATTTTTCTACTATTTCCGACTTGCGGCCCATATGTCCGTAAGCAGCTGTTTCGCTATAAATAGGATTACGCAGTTTCAAACGTTGCTCGATAAAATAAGGGCGCATATCAAAAACGCCTTCCACTATTTTACTGATCTGGCCATCGGTCATTTTTACTTTAGCCGTGCCATATGTATTTACGTTGATACTTGTAGGTTTTGCCACACCAATAGCATAAGAAACCTGTACCAGCACTTCACTGCACAGTCCGGCAGCTACTAAATTTTTAGCAATATGCCTTGTGGCATAAGCAGCGCTGCGGTCAACTTTACTCGGGTCTTTACCACTGAAAGCGCCGCCACCATGTGCACCTTTACCACCGTACGTATCAACGATGATCTTACGGCCGGTCAAACCTGTATCGCCGTGCGGGCCGCCGATCACAAACTTTCCTGTCGGGTTGATATGGTATTTGATATTATCATTAAAAAGCTTTGCATACTTTTTATATTTCGCTTTGATCCTTGGTATCAGGACAGTGATAACATCACTTTTGATCTTGGCCAGCATTTTCGCTTCAATATCAAAATCATCATGCTGGGTAGAAATAACAATAGCATCAATACGAACAGGCTTGTTATTATCATCGTATTCAAGCGTTACCTGGCTTTTGGCATCAGGGCGCAGGTAAGGCATTTTTGATTTTTTTTCGCGGCGGATAGCAGCGAGTTCGATCAGGAGATTATGTGCCAGGTCAAGTGCCAGCGGCATATAATGTTCTGTTTCATTTGTGGCGTACCCAAACATCATTCCCTGGTCGCCGGCGCCCTGTTCTTCTTTCTTCTTGCGGTCAACACCCTGGTTAATGTCTGCAGACTGTTCATGAATAGCGGATAATACACCGCATGAACTGGCTTCAAACATATATTCGCTTTTGGTATAACCAATCTTGCGGATAACACCACGGGCTATTTCCTGTACATCGAGATATGCTTTTGATTTCACTTCACCGGCTAATACCACCTGGCCTGTCGTTACCAGCGTTTCACACGCTACTTTGGATTGGGCATCAAATGCAAGAAAGTTGTCAATGAGTGCATCAGATATCTGATCGGCTACTTTGTCCGGGTGGCCTTCAGAAACACTTTCAGAAGTAAAGAGGTAAGGCATAAATGAACTTTGAGTTTAAAAGTTGGGGTTAGTATATATATTAAATCGGGTGCAAATATAGCACCCGATACAATTATTTATAAAAAAGCTTATTCACTTATAATTTGGAATAAATAATACGCAGCCTCATCCTGTGGGGATTGGTGTCGGGCGGCCCTGTATTACCCGCAAGCCGCACCCTTCCTTTTGCCATCGCCGGGTTAAGACTGACCTGCTGTTCGGTAGGGGTCGAATTAGCCAGCGGACGGTACTGATCATATACAAAAAACGGGGCGAATAACCGGAGATCATAAACGGGTTCCGTATTATTGACCACATGCTGTACGTATCGCGACAGGTTAAACTTCCATGTCCTGACCACATTTCCCAGGCCATCCAGTGCATTAATGGGGGATACGCCAAAAGCACCAAGGTTTAAAGCGCCGCTTGCATCGAAAGCAAGGTCATATGGCATCAGCAGGTATTTTGAAAGGGATGGATCGTATGCATCCACGAACAGGAATGCCGGAGGCGGAAAAATAGAATCGCTGATATGATAAACCTGTTCGGCGATCAGTTCTGCACGGTGAACTACCCGGTTGTTCAAACCAGCAAGCCCTGGTATTTTCAATGTAGCAAAAGAACCGGGAGTAGCCTGGATATAGACCAGCGGATCGGGCGTTGTACCACCCTGGGCTGCCAGTAACGGAGTACCGCTATAATCTCTTTCTATATAATTATGTGCTGCAGATCCGGCTGTGGCGTACGATGAATATGCTTTGAAATTGAAATAGGTAACAGTTGTATCGAAATTACCAACTCCCCCTTTTTCATACCTGTAATAGATCGCCAGCTTTGTATTTGGGCCCTGCAGGTTAAATCCCATGATGGCATTTCCGCCTGCTACAGATTTCAATGCGAATCCTTTAAACTTGCTCTTGAATGCAGAGTCTGATATATATGCCTGGTTGGGACCGGCAGTTGTATCGTATTTAAGCAACCTGTCTCCGAATGAATTATTCAGCGTAATGCGTAATTGCCTGCTCGTAGTATCCAGGTAAGACTTAACAGAGTCTTTGAGGGACATGGGCACCACGGTTTTTGTTCCCAGGAGATTGGTATAGGTGATATTATCTTTTCTCCTGACAAAATAAGCGGTATCTACCCTGAAATCCGAAGCCTGGTCAATTTCATAGGCGTTAATCGTCTGGGGCATGAGCGTATCGCCGTATGTTTCCAGGTAATCCAGCACCAGCACTACAGAGTCAATATAGAGACTATCAGGTTTGTTCTCGAAAGTATATTTATAGGAAGCAGGTTTCAGTTCAAAGAACATTTGCGCATCCGTTTTGCCGAAAAAAGGATCATTATTTATCACGCCGAGAAATTGTTCGTCGCCATAGCTGCTGCGCGTGGAATCTTCTTTTAACGGATCAGCAAGTCCCAGTGTAAAAAGGTCATTGTAAGCCTCTATGGTAATGGTAGTATCAAACGTATTGATATTATCAATCGGGGGGATAAGGTCACCGCCTAATTCGGTGGTTTCATTGATCTTTTTGCAGGAGCTAACTATAATGACAAGGCCGGTAAGGATTGATCCAAGCGTTAGTGCCAGTTGTCTTTTCTTCACAAGTTGAAAATTACGATTATAATGATTTGTTTCTACCCTTCTCCAAATGATGAGCAGGGCAAAGCTGAGGCTACTTGGCTGCAAGATCGTTATACAGTTGTAAATAGTCTGTTAAATCAGACTCAGGATTATACAGCAATGTCTTCTTGCCTCTTACTTTCGAAAATTCATCCACCAGTTTCTTCTCTACTTTTTCGGCCCCGAAAGTAATAGCGTCAGCGAAAGTAGCTCCGCCGCGGAACATGGCTGTATTGTTTGCTTCTTTAAAAGCTTCAAGGTCTTTTTCTTTCAGCGATTGATGGATCAGCGCCTTATTGATAAAATCGCTGCCGAGCTTTTCTTTGAAAGTATTCTGACCAATAGTGAAAACAACTTTGCTATGAGAGAAGACAGGCTCCTTTTTATATACCGTTTTCAGGTAAGCGGGAATAAGGCCTGTCATCCAGCCGCTGCAATGAATAATATCAGGCGGCCATCCGAATTTCTTTACTGTTTCCAGTGCTCCTTTACAGAAAAAAATCGTCCGGAGCCCGTTATCATCAAACCACTTTTCATTATCATCATGGAAAATATGCTTCCTTTTAAAAAGATCTTCGTTCTCCAGGAAATAAACCTGCAACCTGGCACTGGGTAATGAAGCTACTTTGATCTGGAGCGGCATATCATCATTATCCACCGACACATTGATGCCCGAGAGGCGCACCACTTCGTGCAGGCGGTGACGGCGTTCATTGATGCTGCCAAACCGTGGCATAATGCAACGAACTTCGAAGCCGCTGTCATTTGCCTTAATGGCCAGTTTGTTGACGATCTCAGAAAATTCCGTCAGCTCCAGGTAGGGCGACATTTCGTTGGCAATAAATAAGATTCTTTTTTTTGCTGACATGCTGTCCCGTTTATGTTGCTTTTTTAAAAAGAGGTGCGAAGGTACTATTTTATACTGATTTATACGTGAATAGCTAAGTTTGCAGCTATTCCGGCATCAAACCACCCCCTGTTTTATGATATTATTTAAAAAAGTGGCTGACCTGCAACGGTATCTTGATACCAAAAGGATGAACCAGGAGAAAATAGGGTTTGTCCCAACCATGGGAGCCCTGCACCAGGGCCATCTGTCTCTTATTGAAAGCAGTAGAAAGGATAATTCAATAACCGTTTGCAGCATATTCGTGAACCCCGCCCAGTTTAACGACCCCGCCGATTTTGAGAAATACCCTGTCACGATCGAAAATGATATACTGCTGCTGGAACCGGCCGGGGCTGACATTTTATTCCTGCCTCCTGTTTCAGAAGTGTACCCTTTAAGCACTTCTTTTACCCGGCGCTATGATCTTGGTTACCTCGAAACGATCCTGGAAGGGAAATACCGGCCCGGGCATTTCCAGGGAGTTTGTAAAGTAATGCACAGGTTGCTGGATGTTGTAAAGCCGGATAACCTGTACCTGGGACAAAAAGATTACCAGCAATGCATGGTGATAGCCAAATTGGCGGAGCTGATAGGCCTGAAAGACTATACAAAGGTCAACATCTGCCCTACCCTTCGCGAAGCCGACGGACTGGCTATGAGCAGCCGTAATATGCGGTTGAATAAAGAAGAAAGAGAAAAAGCCACGGCCATTTATAAAGCACTGATCTATATTAAAAATAATTTACAACCAGGAAATCTGCAGGCATTAAAAGCCACGGCCATTGCAAAACTGGTTGCAGAAGGCTTCAAACCCGATTATATCGAAATCGCTGATGCAGCTACCCTGAAAGTGGTAAATGAATGGAATGGCAAACAAAAGCTGGTAGCATTGGCCGCGGCTTTTCTTAATGAGGTGAGGTTGATTGATAATATGATAATAAGTCCGGAAGACGGAAAGTCTGTTGCGTAAAAAGTAAAAAGAGTATTTAAATTGAAAGTCCGGAAGACGGGTTCTAATGCAGTAGTGTCATTACAGCTTTAGTAATCGTCTTCCGGACTTCTTTTACAGAGTGGCTAACTAATTTCTACGCAGCGGACTTTCCGTCTTCCGGACTATTTTTGCACCATGCAAATAGATATTTTAAAATCAAAGATCCACCGGATCGTTATTACAGAGGCCAACCTGAACTATGTAGGCAGTATTACCATTGATGAAGACCTGATGGATGCAGCCAACCTGATCGAAAATGAAAAAGTGCAGGTTGTTAATGTTAACAATGGGGAAAGACTGGAAACTTATGTGATCAAAGGCAAAAGAGGATCAGGTACCTGCTGTATGAACGGGCCAGCCGCACGCAAAGTAGCGGTCGGAGATATTGTGATCATCATTTCCTACGCATCCATGGAATTTGAAATGGCAAAAACATTCAAACCACGGATCATTTTTCCCAAAGAGGGTAACAAACCATGATATCATAATCATTATAGCTTTGCGGTTTAGTCACATAGGCTTATTTTCGGTTCAATGAATAAACGGTTACGTACGATACTTCAATATGTATTCTTTTTCTCCTTAGGATTTTTCTTTGTATGGCTTTCCATAAAGGATATCGGGCAAAAAGAAATGGCACAGGTAAGGTCTGCGTTGAACAATGCCCGCTATTATCTCATCATCCCTGTTTTCCTGTTATTATTTTTAAGTCATTATGTTAGGGCGCTGCGGTGGCGCCTGCTGATCGAATCGCTTGGATATAAACCCGGCAAAGCCAATACTTTTTTTGCGGTAATGATCGGTTACCTCGTCAACCAGGCCGTGATACGGTTGGGAGAAGTATTAAAATGTACCGTACTGGCGAGATATGAAAAAGTACCTGCGGAAAAATTAGTAGGAACGATTATCCTGGAAAGATTGGTAGATGCCATCACCCTGCTGATCATTTTCGCGATCACCATTGTTACCCAGCCGGGGCTTTACCAGCAATTCGTAGACCGGGTGATCAATGATCCCGGGCAGGCGGAAAGCGAAAAAATATCCGGCAATCTTATTATGCTGGTATTGGTGGGGATCGCTGTACTTGCCATTGCAGCGTGGATGATCATTAAGAAGAAAAGCTTCCGTGACCTGGCAGACATATTTAAGATGATTGGCAAGAGAGTGTGGGAAGGAGTAAGCGCCATTCAGCACCTGAAAAGAAAAAAGCTATTCATATTTTACAGTGTTCTGCTCTGGAGCCTGTATCTCGTTGCAGGGTATATTGGCTTTTTTGCTTTGCAGGAAACGCAGGACTATGGTATAAAAGAAGCGCTTACCGTTTTATCGGCCGGCAGTATCGGTATGACCATCACCCCCGGCGGCATTGGCGGCTATGCCTTCTTCCTGGAAAAAACGATGATGATCTATGGTTTGTCAAAAGGTGTGGCATCGGCTTTTGGATGGTTGCTATGGCTGTCGAATACCGCTGTCATCGTCATAGGAGGTCTATTTAGTTTTATAGCCCTGCCCTGGTACAATAAAAAGAAATTACAGCAATCAACTTTATAAAATCTGCCAGATGAAACAGGTTGATTCAATCCCTCATAAGATCCTTACTTTTTCACAGGCGGCCAATCGCGTGGCGCAATGGAGAGTGACAGGAAAAAAAATTGCTTTTACCAACGGTGTGTTTGATATACTTCATGCAGGCCATATATTTTCACTTTCCCAGGCGGCTAAAGAGGCTGATTATCTTATCGTAGGATTAAATGCGGATGCTTCCGTCAAAAGGCTGAAAGGAGAAAGCCGTCCTGTAAACAACCAGGACTCAAGGGCGTTGTTACTGGCTTCATTGCTGGTGGTGGATGCCATAGTGATATTTGAAGAAGACACTCCTTTGGAACTAATAAAACTTCTTATGCCTGATGTATTGATAAAAGGCGGCGATTATACAATTGAACAGATCGCCGGGTCAAAAGAAGTGATAGCCGGTGGCGGCCGCGTTGTCATCAATCCCATTCTCGAAGGATTATCCACTACCAATATCATTAACCAGATCCGGAAAGACTGATCCCTTTACCAAAACTTAACAGGCGCTCCTCTTCTACTTTCTTAATTTTATCAAAACTGCTCACGAATTTTTTATTCTATGACCCAGGCAAAAAGAAAAACGATAGCAAGAGATATCAGCTGGCTCTCTTTTAATGCAAGGGTATTACAGGAAGCGGCGGATACGGCTGTTCCTTTAAAAGAGAGGATACGTTTTTTAGGAATTTTCTCCAATAACCTCGATGAGTTCTTCCGCGTAAGGGTCGCTACATTGAAACGAATGATTCAATTTGGCCACAAAGGCAATATGCATCTCGAAGAAGACCCGCAGCTGATACTGGATGAGATACAGATGATCGTATTGAGACAGCAGAGTGAATTTGCACGGATATGGGAAGATGTATCAGCCCGTTTGAATGAACAAAAGATATTCCTGAAAACAGAAAAGGAACTGAATGCCCAGCAACAGGAATTTGTCCGTAATTATTACGACGAAGAAGTAAGCCCCAATATCATCCCGCTGATGATCGAAAACATTCCTGAGTTTCCCAACCTCAGGGATAAATCAATTTACCTGGCGGTGGTCATGTGGAAAAAGGAAAGCGCATTGAACAGGAAATATGCACTGATAGAAGTACCCAGCCGCGTATTAGGAAGATTCTTATTATTACCATCACCGCCGGACGAGAGCCATATCATATTGCTGGAAGACGTGATACGGTTTAATTTACCGGACATTTTTTCTTTCTTTGGTTATGATCAGTACCAGTCACATATTTTTAAAGTGACGCGTGATGCTGAAATAGATATAGACAATGATATCTCAACCAATATCATTCAGCGCCTCGAAAAAGGATTGCGCAACCGCCGTAAGGGAAAACCTGTGCGCTTTGTCTATGACCGCGAGATAGACCCGGGATTGCTAGAGTACCTTATCCGCCGGCTGCATCTTACCAAAAGAGACAACCTGATACCGGGCGGTCGTATTCATAATTTCCGTCATTTCATGGATTTTCCCGACCAGGTGTTTAAAGAAAAGAAAAGCCGCAAAAGACCATTCGACCATCCTTTACTCGCCGACAGCAGGATATCAGAAGCTGTAATGAAACAGGATGTGATGCTGCACCTGCCCTATCATTCTTTTACGCCTGTCATTGATCTGCTGCGGGAAGCGGCATTCGACCCTGATGTTACTACTATCAAGATCACCTGCTACAGGCTGGCGCTGCAATCAAGAATAATCAATTCGTTGATCAATGCTGCTCGCAATGGCAAGCATGTAGTGGTAATGCTGGAACTGCGTGCCCGGTTTGAAGAAGAAGCCAATCTCGAGTGGAAAGTAAGACTGGAGGAAGAAGGTGTCAAAGTGCTGGTCGAGATACCCAATATGAAAGTGCATTCCAAAATATGCATTATCCGGAAGAAAGTAAAAGACAAGCATATACATTATGGTTTTGTAAGTACGGGCAACCTGAATGAAAAGACAGCCAAGATATACGGAGACCATTGCCTGCTGACCGCCAATGAAAAGATCATGGCTGATATCAACAGGATATTCAATTACCTGGAAGATCCGAGAAACGGTATCCATCATTTGAAAAACTGCGATACGATTATTCCCAGCCCTCACATGATCAGGAAAGAGCTGTTTAAACTGATTGATGACGAAAGAAAGCAGGCGCTGAAGAATAAACCTTCGGGGATGATACTGAAAATGAATTCACTTTCTGATGAAGAAATGATACAAAAACTGTATGAAGCAGCCAGGGCCGGCGTTCCCATCATGCTGATCGTACGGGGTATTTTTTGTATGCTTTCCGAAAACAAAAAATTCCGAAGGCCGGTAAAAGCGATCAGCATAGTAGATGAATATCTCGAACATGCACGGGTGTGGGTATTTCACAACAAGGGCAAAGAAAAAGTTTATATATCTTCGGCGGACTGGATGCTGAGAAACCTGGAGCACCGTGTAGAGGCAACCTGCCCGGTATGGGATGAAGAAATAAAAAAAGAATTGAAAGAAATACTGAACATTCAGTTGCGTGACAATGTAAAGGCAAGAGTACTGAGCAATGAATTAAACAACCAGTACGTTCAGAAAACAAAAAAGAAACTTCGTTCGCAGGTAGAGACTTATAATTATTTATATAAAAAAACACTAACCACCCGTGAGACTGGCAGCCATTGATATTGGAAGTAATGCCGCTAGATTATTGATCAGTGATGTGATCCCCGGCACGCAGGCAAATCCTGAATTTATCAAGATCGCTTTGATAAGAGTACCGCTTCGCCTCGGCTTTGATGTATTTGACAAAGGAGAGATATCCCCGGGAAAAGTGGAAAAGATCATCAAGACCATCAAATCTTATAAATTACTGCTGGATATCTACGACGTAAGGCATTTAAAAGCCTGCGCTACCTCCGCAATGCGTGATGCGACTAACGGAGATGCTATTATTAAGAAAATAAAAGAAGAGACCGGCATTGAGATCAGTATTATCAGCGGCCAGGAAGAAGCTTCTTTTATTTATGAAAATCATACCGCAGAAAACATGCGGATTGATGAGTCCTATCTCTATATTGATGTGGGTGGCGGCAGCACTGAACTTACTTTTTTCAGCGATGGCAAAATGATCTTTAAAGAATCATTTAATATCGGCACTATCCGCCTGCTGAAGAACCAGGTAACCGAAGCTCACTGGGATGCTATGAAAGAATTCGTCAAATCAAAGACAAAGGGATATCATCATGTGACGGCTATCGGCTCCGGGGGTAATATCAACAAGATATTTTCTATTTCTAAAAGGAAAGACGGCAAACCTTTATCACTCGATTTGTTACGGGATTATTATAAAGAATTCAGCACCTTATCGCTGGCACAGCGAATGAGTGTATATAAACTGAGAGAAGACCGGGCTGATGTGATCGTACCGGCCTTGCTTATTTATATCAATGTAATGCGCTGGACAGATGCGCAGGATATCTTTGTCCCCAAGATCGGCCTGGCCGACGGGTTGATCCATACTTTATATGAGCAGGTGCGGTTAAGCGAAATCGCAGTCTGATTTTTACCACAGAGGCACATAGAAACATAGGGTTTCACATAGAATTGTCTATGTGTGTAGTTCTATGTACCTAAGTGGTTCAAAATACAAAATGGGTATTAACTGAAATTGCATTACTAAATGCAAAAGGAATAACTATTATCTTTACAGCCGCTGGTAAGACTATCAGATAAGATCAAATAGATTCTATAATTACTCAATTCCAAAATTCTCTCATGTCAGTAGCTCCTAAAGAAATAAAAAAGGTCACCACGAATACTATTCTGAAAATGAAACAGGCGGGTGAAAAAATTTCCATGATCACGGCCTATGATTATTCTTTTGCAAAAATATTCGACGCAGCAGGTATTGATATCATTTTAGTGGGAGACAGTGCCAGCAATGTAATGGCTGGTCATACAACTACCCTTCCTATCACACTTGATCAGATGATCTATCATGCACAGAGCGTGGTAAGGGCCAGGGAAAGATCGCTGGTGGTAGCGGATATTCCTTTTGGTTATTACCAGTCTAATTCAGAGATCGCACTGGCATCTGCCATACGGATTATGAAAGAAAGCGGTGCTCATACTGTAAAACTCGAAGGTGGTGAAGAAGTGATTGACTCAGTAAAGAAAATCGTAAGCGCCGGTATTCCTGTAATGGGACATTTAGGATTAACCCCCCAATCCATCAATAAATTCGGCACTTATGTAGTCAGGGCGACTGAAAAAGCGGAAGCCGATAAGCTTAAAAAAGATGCTTTGCTCTTGCAGGAAGCAGGTGCGTTCGCTATTGTGCTCGAAAAAATTCCTGCCTCACTGGCAAAAGGCGTAAGTAAAAGCTTAAGCATACCCACTATCGGTATCGGTGCAGGTAAGTTTTGTGACGGACAAGTATTAGTAATGCACGATATGCTGGGCATCAATACTGAATTCAAACCCCGGTTTTTACGCCAGTACCTCAACCTGAACGAACAGATCACCGGCGCTGTTCAAAACTATATTAAGGATGTCAAATCCGTTAATTTTCCTGATGATACAGAACAATACTGACCGGTTGCCAACCACTCATTACAAAAGGTATCATTGATTTGTTTCTACTCTCCTATTTTTGCGGCCAATTTTATCTGCTATGAAAAGTTATGTAAGGTTTACCTGCTTTCTGTTACTCGTTCTTATGCTGCAAAATCTGCAGGCACAGGAAAAAGATCCTGTTATTGCCGGATCTGAATTGGACCCTGTAACGGTCACTGCATCTTTATCTCCCGAGAAAGTTTCCCGTACGGGCCGCAATGTGTTTATTATTTCCGGTGAACGGTTTAATAATCTCCCGGTTCATTCCCTTGATGAATTGCTACGTTACCTGCCCGGTGTTGAAGTACAGATGCGTGGCCCTGCCGGCTCACAAAGTGATATTGTACTGCGTGGCGGTACTTTTCAGCATGTACTGGTAATTATTGATGGTATCCGTGTGAATGATGCCAATACCGGTCATTTCACTTCTTATATACCCATCTCCCCTGCCGAGATAGACAGGATAGAGATTTTAAAAGGCGCTTCATCCGCTATTTATGGATCAGATGCTGTGGGCGGTGTTATACATATCATTACAAAAGCATTTGCATCAAAAACACTGACAAAGAAAACTTCATTTTATACACAGGGCACAGCCGGTGAATACAAACTATTAAATGTAAATGCGGGTGTGCTGGTATCCACTGAAAGATCAGTTATCAATGCGGGATTTTTATCCAACAATTCGGATGGTCAGCAACAACGGGGGATCAAAGGCTATTTCCATAATAAAACAGCCTCTTTATCATTTGGCCATTTCTTCAATAAAGAATGGCACATGGCGCTTCGTGGCGCCTGGGATGAGAGAGACTTTGCCGCACAAAATTTTTATACTACGTTCGTTTCCGATACATCTACGGAGGAAATCAAAACCGCATGGACGCAATTGCAGTTATCACATACTGCACTAAATAATAAACTGCAATTCGATATCGGGTATAAATTCCTGGAAGATAAGTTTGTCTTCAATTCAGTATCTGCGGCCAACCTGAACAAAAGTTATTTGCTGCAGGGACTCATTACCGATGAATGGAAAATAAAGGAATCCTCCGTACTGACATCAGGGGTTCAGTTCATCAATAAGCGTATCAGTTCCAACGACAGGGGCAAACACAATATTGACCAGGCCGCTTTATTTGTTGTATTGAATCAAAAGATGGGAGAGCATTTTTCTTTCAGCCCGGGTATAAGATTAGACTGGAACGAAAGCAGCGGTACACAGTTAATTCCGCAGATCAATCTTTCGTACCGTACTGCCAAATGGCAATTCCGTGGCAGCGCCGGCAAAACTATACGTGATGCGGATTTTACCGAACGTTATAATAACTATGGCCGTGCCTTGGTGACCAGCGGCCGCATCGGTGACCCGGCCCTGGTAGCGGAACGTTCATTCAGTTATGAAGCAGGTGCTGATTATTTTGCAACAGCTAACCTTAAAATAAGCTCCACCTTTTTTCAACGTCGTCATAATGACCTGATAGATTATGTAACGACCGCTTATGCAGATATGCCCCGCAAAGACAATTTAAGCCCGGCAGGAATCTATGCGCTGGCAAAAAATATTTCCGAAGTAACAACGACCGGTGTGGAAACCGATATTCAATTCACCAAAAAGATAAATGAGCAGCAAAACATCTGGTCAACCGTAGGACTGATATGGCTGGAAAGCAAAAGCAGTGAAGCGACTCCTTCCTTTTATATTTCTTCCCACGCAAAATGGCTGGTTAATTTTAATATCAATTATTCATATAAATGGTTATCGGCTGGTATAAATGGATTATATAAAAAAAGACAATCGCAGCCCACAGCAAGCCCTGCTATTGCTGCAGTTTCGCCGGACTATTTTGTGCTGAATGCAAAACTCGAAGCGTCGTTATGGAAAAGAACGCTGGCTGTTTTTCTGCAGGCGGATAATATTTTTGACAGGAACTATACGGATATACTCGGTTCGCAAATGCCGGGGAAATGGTTGATGGGGGGTATTAAAGTGGCGTTGTCAAAATAGTTATTTCTGTTTCACGCAAAGACGCAAAAATTTGTCTCGCGACGGCGCAGCGGCGCTACGACTTATTATCAAAATAGATTTTAGTAACAATTCGAAGGCTAACGTTGCGCCGCTGCGCCGTCGCGAGGTACATCTGCGCCTTTTGATCAAAACTTTGCGTCTCTGCGTGAAATAAACTTCTTCTTTAACCCATCAGCTATTCATAACTTTGCCTCCTCAAAAAATGGCTATGGATTTTCTTAAAATACTAAACGTACAGGCAAATAACCAGGGTGTAAGCACCGGTCAGCAATGGATCAGCTCAAAGGGTGAAACGATACAATCCTTCTCCCCTGTTGATGGCAAACTCATCGGCGCTGTTATTGCCGCTGATAAAGACAGTTATGAACTCGTCATTAAAAAAGCAGAAGAAGCTTTTACTACCTGGAGATTGATGCCTGCGCCAAAACGCGGAGAAATAGTAAGGCAGGTAGGCGATGCGTTAAGGCAATATAAAGAACCGCTTGGTAAACTGGTTTCTTATGAAATGGGCAAAAGCTTGCAGGAAGGCTATGGCGAAGTACAGGAAATGATTGATATCTGCGATTTTGCGGTAGGCCTGTCAAGACAATTGTACGGACTGACCATTCACAGTGAGCGGCCTGCCCACCGTATGTATGAACAATATCATCCGTTAGGTCTTGTGGGTATCATCTCTGCATTTAATTTTCCTGTAGCGGTATGGAGCTGGAACAGTATGCTTGGCTGGGTATGCGGTGATGTTTGTATCTGGAAGCCTTCGGAAAAAACGCCTTTGTGCGCAGTAGCCTGCCAGCATATCATCAGCGAAGTATTTAAAAAGAATAATATTCCCGAAGGTGTCTGCAATTTAGTGATCGGTGGAAGAGAAGTAGGCGAATGGATGGCCGGCGATGCAAGAGTACCATTGGTGTCAGCTACCGGATCAACAAGAATGGGTAAAGCAGTTGCAGCTGCCGTGGGTTCGAGATTGGGAAGAGCATTGCTGGAACTGGGTGGGAATAACGCTATCATTATTTCGAAAGAGGCCGATCTTGATATTGCTATCATTGGTTCATTATTCGGAGCGGTAGGCACAGCCGGCCAGCGTTGTACATCAACGAGGAGGCTCATCATTCACGAAGATGTATATGAAACAGTGAAGAAAAGATTGGTCACCGCTTACAAACAATTGAAAATAGGCGACCCGTTGAACGAAATTCACCATGTTGGGCCGCTGATAGATAAAGATGCAGTAAAAATGTACCTCGCTGCTATTGAAAAATGTAAAGCCGAAGGAGGCCACTTTATTGTGGAAGGCGGAGTTCTTACCGGCGAAGGCTATGAAAGCGGCTGCTATGTCAAACCTTGTATTGCTGAAGTAAGCGCTGCATTGGAAATCGTGCGTCACGAAACTTTTGCCCCGATCTTATATGTATTGAAATATAAAACCCTTGATGAGGCAATCCGGATTCAAAATGAAGTACCGCAGGGCCTGTCTTCATCCATCATGACGCTGAACCTGCGGGAAGCGGAGCAGTTCCTCTCCCATGCGGGTAGTGACTGCGGTATTGCCAACGTAAATATTGGTACTTCCGGTGCGGAAATAGGCGGGGCATTTGGAGGGGAAAAAGAAACCGGCGGCGGACGTGAAAGCGGAAGTGATGCCTGGAAAGTATATATGAGGCGCCAGACTAATACTATTAATTACAGTAATAATCTCCCATTGGCACAGGGCATTAAGTTTGATTTATAAGGCTTAACGTATATTGAGCCGGGTCAATTGACTCTTTTGGTGCTTGTCTTTTTGGGAAATTTGTGTAATTTTTACCATAAGAAACCAATATCTTATATAAATCCAATATCTGTACAAATGAAAAAGCTTTGCAATATTGTGGCTCTTATCTGCTGTTTAGCCACACTTTCACAGGCTCAGAATTATCGTATCGCTATCGTTGCCGGGCCTCATCAATCAAAAGTATCGCAGGAGACCGATCAGCCGGGCTGGAGTTCAATAGCCAATAATTTTTCTCCAAGGACCGGTGTTCATTTTGGCTTTATGGCCAACCTGTCGCTCAATGCTAAATCAAGTCTTTTTTTCCAACCAGGGATTTTATATTTCAATAAAGGACGCAAGTTTGCCGCCCGTTATGATACATCAGTAAGTAATATACTTTCTGTTAAAGCGACAGAGAATGTCAATTACCTTGAATTGCCGCTTAATCTCGTATATAAGTTCAAACTATCGAAGACAGCAAAATTCATTATCGGCGCAGGCCCGTATGTATCTTTCTTCTATACCGGTAAATTAAAAACCGAAACTGTTTCCAAACTGGGCGATTATTCAGTAGATGAAAATAAAGATCCGGGCGTAGGGAACGGCCCTGACAAATATTCCACGATGGATTACGGAGTAAATGGTGTAGCAGGTTTTGAATTCGGCCGTGTTTTTTTAACCGCCAATTACAGCCAGGGACTTAAAGATGCGTTTACTCCTGATGGATATACAGGATCATATAAGCACCAGGTAATGGGAATTACACTGGGTGTATATGTTGATAAATTAGCCAAAGGCGAAAAAGCTGTACTGGATAAAGATGGTGATGGCATATTTGATAAAGAAGATAAATGTCCTGACCAGGCCGGTATTGCAAAATTCAAAGGATGTCCTGATACAGATGGTGATGGTATACCTGACAGCGAAGATAAATGTCCGGGTGAAGCAGGTCTTTTATCCAATGCCGGTTGCCCACCTCCTGATAAAGACAAAGATGGTGTACTGGATAAAGATGATAAATGTCCGGACGTAGCAGGTCTGAAAGAAAACAAAGGCTGCCCTGCTGAACCAAAAGATACAGACAAGGATGGTGTTCTTGATAAAGATGATAAATGTCCTGATATTGCCGGGCTGGCACGCTATAATGGTTGCCCTGTGCCTGATACAGATGGCGATGGCCTGAATGATGAAGAAGATAAGTGCCCGAATGCAAAAGGACTGAAAGCTAATAATGGCTGTCCTGAAGAAGTGAAAAAAGAAATAGTACAAAAAGTAAATTATGCAGCAAGACGTATCGGCTTTGAACAAAGTAAAGCAACACTTTTACCTGCTTCACATAAAGTACTGGATGATGTAGTAGCTATCCTGAAACAAAATCCTGGTATCGTTGTATCAATTGAAGGTCATACAAGCGGTGATGCAAACTATGGCGCTAATATGCAACTGTCACAGGAAAGAGCCGATAATGTGAGAGCTTACCTGATAGCCAAAGGTATACTGGCCTCACGCCTGACAGCTACAGGATTTGGTCCGAATAAACCGCTCACAAAGGGAGTAACAGAAGCTGAAAAAGCTAAAAATCGCCGTGTAGAGCTCAAGCTAAGCAACCAATAAATATAAATAGCCGTCAATGGCTTACCAACCCCTGCAGAGCAAGCTCTTCAGGGGTTTTTATTTCTATAAAATGTATGAATGGTAAGCACTACTTTTGCGCCTTTATGCAATTTTGTACCGTAAAACAAACACATAATGAACATTGCAAAGCGAAGCTTGTTTGTGGCTTTAAGCGGAATTCTTACCCTTACCGTTTCCGGCCAGAAAACTGAAGTACCCAAAGGATGGCATCTCCTCAACCCTAAAGACAGCGGTTACTATGGTATAAGCCTGGCACAGGCTTATGATTTTGTTAAAACTAAAAATTTAAAAAGCACTCCTGTTATTGTTGCCGTAATTGATTCAGGTGTGGATACATTGCACGAAGACCTTAAATCCGTACTCTGGAAGAATCCAAAAGAAATTCCCGGAAATGGTATTGATGATGATAAGAACGGTTATATAGACGATGTATATGGCTGGAATTTCCTGGGTGGCCGCGATGGCCGCAATGTGGAAAAAGATTCTTACGAATCATCCAGGGTTTATCATAGCCTTAAAGGTAAGTATGAAGGCAAGGTAATTGACATGGATAAACTGTCCCCTGCAGAAAAAAGAGAATATGTCATGTGGCTGAGATCAAAATCTGAAGTAGGCACAATTGACCCTTCTTCCCTGCTCAACCTGCGCATTGTAAGGGGTGTGCTGAAAGATGCGCGGATAGCCGATTCTTTGCTGAAAGGAAAAATGAAAGAAAATTATACCGGTAAAGATGTAGATGCCTATACCCCGGCTGCTACTGATGCTGAAGGTAAAAGAGCGAGAAGAAATATCTTAAGGTTATACAGCGGTTTTGATCTTGATCTTGAACAACCGGTAGCGGAAGTACTGGATGAAGTAAGCGAATATGTGGTCACTGAAGACTCAAAAACAAAGGCCGCGGAATCAAAGCCGGCACCTTACCGTGATGATATTGTAAAAGATAATTACAATGATTTCAATGATAAATTCTATGGGAATGGCGATGTGATGGTCAGCAAAGCGTCTGCTTTACACGGTACTCACGTTTCCGGTATCATTGGAGCAGCGAGAGGAAATGGTTTGGGAATGGATGGCGTAGCTGATAATGTAAAGATCATGATGGTTCGTGCCGTACCTGATGGTGATGAACATGATAAGGATATTGCCCTTGCCATACGCTATGCGGTTGACAATGGTGCGAAAGTGGTCAATATGAGTTTTGGTAAAGGTTATTCACCTGAAAAGAAATGGGTGGATGATGCGGTGAAATATGCGGAAAGCAAAGGCGTATTACTCGTACACGCTGCAGGTAACAGTAATGAGAACATTGATACAGCCTGGAACTTTCCTGCGGCCATTTATGAAGACGAGAAAAAAGCTACTAACTGGATAACTGTTGGTGCCAGCGGCCCCAAAGCTGATATCAAATCAGGCGGACTTACTGCCAGTTTTTCCAACTATGGTAAAAAAGAAGTGGATGTATTCGCACCCGGCGTGAAAATATATTCTACTGTGCCCGGTGGTAATACTTACCAGAATTTACAGGGTACAAGTATGGCCTCTCCTGTTGTAGCGGGTTTGGCTGCTTTTATCATGGAGTACTACCCTGCCCTGAGTGCCAAACAGGTAAAGATGGTGATAGAAAAATCTTCACAAAACCCGGGAGTAAAGGTAAAAGAACCCGGTACCAGCGAAGAAGTTGACCTGTCTGATATCAGTAAATCCGGCGGTATCATCAATGCCTACGAAGCCATCAAACTTGCTTCTACCTTGAAAGGCGAGATCAAACCTGCTGTTGCTCCTAAGCCTGTTAAGTCAACAGTGAAACCTAAGGCGAAAGCATAGCATTTTATAATGATTAATAAAAGAGGCTGTTTCAAAAATTAAATAAATCTCGCAACGACTGATTTTCCATAGGACATTCTTTGCGCCGTTGCGAGAACATTGATTTTATAATACTTTTGAGACAGCTTCTTAGTATGTCCCGTTAATTTTTCCTTGTAAAAATTTGCCTGCCGGGAGTATTAAATCATGTCATTGAATAAGTGGGTATCTTCCAGCCACATCATTAATATTATATCCCCGGAATTCCCGAACTTTCCTTCCTGTTCCAAACAATAAACTAAAAACCATCAACCACTATGCGTCCCGATCTTTCAAGAGTTCCTTCCTTCTTTCATAATTATATCAGCCATGTTCCGCAGGATGACCTGTCAGAAGCATTTGCCATACAGACACCTGTATTGCTAAAATTTATCGAGAGCATTCCTCCGGATAAATATAACTATCGCTACGCCGATGGCAAATGGACAATTAAAGAAGTATTACAGCATATCATAGATGCGGAGAGAATATTTACTTACCGCGCTTTGCGTTTTGCACGGAAGGATGAAACCCCGCTTCCCGGCTTCGATGAGAATTTATACGCTGATAATGCCAAAGCAGACAAAAGAGACTGGAAGGAAATGACAGAGGAGTTTAAACATGTGAGAAGATCTTCGGAGTATCTTTTTAATTCTTTTGATAATGATCAGCTGGAAGCCAGCGGTATCTCTAATGGCAACCCTGTATATGTATTGGGGATAGGATTCTTGCTGGTAGGACATTCCCTTCATCACTTGAGGATTATTAAAAGAAAGGGTATTTGTAGGAAAAACTGGTAAGTAAAAAAGTAACAGTATCCGGAAAAAATATAGCCCGCGGTTTTAACCGCGGGCTATATTTTTTCCGGGGAATTATTAATAGATCAGAAATGCTTTTTTAGCAGGCTCTTCACCGGCTTTTGCCTTTACCAGGTTTTGCTGGTTGATCACATCATTTACCACTTTCACAGCCTGATCAAGATAAATATCCTTACGCAGGTTCTTCAGCCATTGATTGAAACGTTCCTGTTTGCTCTGATCGGCGGCGTATTTATTTTCTTCATTCGTCAGCGCCGTTACGTTCATCTCCTTTTCTTCTTTTAATTTGATCAGTGTTTCATTTTGTGCAAACGTAGTGCGTATAGCTTTTTGTTCTTTGCGGTATTTATCTATTTCCAGGGAATAACGCTTATCATTTTGTTTGGCCAGCCAGTCCGTGTTCTCCTTTATCAGTTTGAACGCAGGATCATTCTCCACACGCTGGTTACCCAGTTGCTGAATGGTTTTAAGATCATATCCCGCATTCCAGTTCGAATAAGGTGATTTGCTGATCTCATCCCATTTCAGCGCGTCAGCGTCCGTCTTTCTCCCTTACTTTCAGGTATTCCAGCTGATCAGGTAATACGATATCTGAAGACACTCCTTTCAGCTGTGTAGAGCCTCCATTGATACGATAGAATTTCTGTAGAGTAAGTTTAACCGTACCTAAATCAGAATTAGATCCTGTAAAGCTTTGATCCAGGCCGATATTCCGCTGTACGGTTCCTTTACCATAAGTAGACGTACTGCCGATCACTACTCCCCCTGCCATAATCCTGTATCGCTGCAGCGAAAATTTCAGAAGCCGAAGCGCTGAATTCATTCACCATTACAGCCAGCGGACCTGAGTAAAGCACCGATTTATCTTTATCCTTTAAAAACGCTTGGTTTATTTTCCCTGTCTTTTACCTGTACGATCGGACCGTCTTCAATGAACAGGCCGGCCATTTGTACTACATCATATAAAGAGCCGCCACCGTTGTTACGAAGGTCTATCACGATACCATCTACATTCTCTTCTTTCAGCTTGCTCACTTCTTTCGCTACATCTATATAACTGCGGGCGCCATTCGGGTTTTCAAAATCAGCATAAAACTCGGGAAGATATATGTAGCCGATCTTTGAATTGGCATTCTTTACAATAGCGCTGCGGGCAAATGTTTCATCCTGTACGATCTGGTCACGGATAAGCGAAACAACTTTTAATGTACCATCCAGCTTCCTTACAGTCAGCTTTACTTCCGTTCCTTTTTTACCACGGATAAGTTTTTACCGCATCTGTCACTACATATCCTGTGAGGTCAACAGGTTCTTCTTTTCCCTGTGCTACTTTTTGTATCACATCGCCTGGTTGCAGCTCGCCTGATTTAAAAGCAGGGCTGCCGGTCAGTATGCTGCTTACTTTAATATTGCCATCGTCGTATTGAAGGGAAGCGCCGATACCAAAAAAGCGGCCGCTCATTTCTTCATCAAAATATCTTTTGTCTACAGGCGGGAAAAATTCTGAGTGAGGATCCATTGTAGTCGTAATGGGCATTTACAAAAACATTGAACTTATCATCATCATTGAACTTGAAACGGAGACGGTCAAATATCCTGTCCATCGCTTTCTTCGCTTTATCACGGGCGTCTTTTTCCAGTTCTGCATCAGGTTTGGCCACGAAGCCTTCTTTTCCTTTATTTTTTTTCACGAACGTCAAGCAGGTCGGCATAGCGTTCAAGTGTCATGAACTTAAGTTTCTTTCTTCCGCGCTCAGCCAGTTCGCCTGCACTGGTAGCAAAATTCAGTTTATCACCATCCAGTACTACATCTTCATCTATATTGAAATTAAAAGGCTTTGTCATGATCTCATTGGTCGCTTTAAACCGCTTCTTCCAGGCGGGTATTGAATACTTTTTCCTGCTTCCAGGAAAAATTCAGCCGGAGCGCCTTTTATCTCATCATCTATCCTCGTTTCATAATTTTTCTTCAGCAGGTCAATATCACTCTGCATAAAGATGTTTTTCTCGGGGTCAAGATCATCTATAAATTTGTTGAATATCTTTTTTGAAAAATCATCATTGATATCCTGGGGACTGTAATGTCGCCTGGCTCAGCATCTCCCCCCACCAGTTTAATATCTCTTCATATTTGCCGGGAGGGGTTTTCGCACCGGTTCCCATAGTTTGGGAAAGCCAAAAAAGTACCGGCAACTATCGTCAAAATCACAATAGGGAGTCTCTTCATATTCAATAGGTATTTTAGTAAATTATACATGTTCCAAAATTAACGCAAAAACGATGGTTTTCGTGCCTTTACAGGCTTTTAACAAGTGTTTTAGACCGGTTTTTGATAAACGGTTAATGGGGCTGTTATTTTTCGCCCGACCATCTGTATCCACATACCATGCCTTTTTGTTAAAGACTTTATTTTTTCACAAAAATCATTTTCTTTACTTTTGCTGGCGCTTTTGATCCTTACATGGTGGTTATAGCTCAGGTTGGTTAGAGCATCAGTTTGTGGTTCTGAGGGTCGCCGGTTCGAACCCGGGTTAGCCACCCCACTTAAAAAACCCCGGTCGGTTTTCGTTTTAAAACGAAACAGACCGGGGGTTGATTTTTATCAATATTGAAGCCATGAACTATTGGTTATTACTTATTCCTGTTATTGCTGCTATCGTCGGCTGGGCCGGCAGCTGGATATCGGGAAAGGTATTGGTGCAGAAGATCGTTCCCTCCCGTCAGTCACAACTGGCTGCTGCCATTGGTACATCTGTAAGCGCAGCATTCTCTATGGCGGATATAGAAAGAAAAATAAATGATCCTGAAAATATAAAGAAGGTAATGCCCGTAGTGGAAGTGCATATAGATGATTTTTTACGAAATAAATTGAAAGCGAAAATGCCGATGATCGGTATGCTGATCGGTGATAAAACGATCAACTCGCTCAAAGAAGTTTTTCTGAAAGAGATCGAAGAAATGTTTCCGCAGGTGATGACTAAATTCACCGGTAACCTGAAAAATGAATTCGATATCGGGACGCTGGTTACCGCTAAAATAAATTCCGTTTCTCCCGCACAGGTACAAAAAATATTTTCGCCAGTTTTACGATACTTCTGTTTTAACCGGGGCACTCACCGGGTTATATTATCGGTTTGGTCAATATGGTATTATTCTTACTGTTTTAGAAGATTGACTTTAAAAACAACCCAAACCTGCCTGTTTATCACCTTTTATCAAATTGTCATGGCGTTGTCAGCAGGATAAATGACCTTTGCACGTCTAATGACAAACAAAAAATTCGCATGAGATATATTTTAGCTGCTGTTGTCCTGCTTTTAATGGTGAAATATAGTTGCCGGCGCAACCGGGTATGGGTGGCCAGCGTGGCAGTGGTCAGCAAATGAATGGCCGGTTCTATGGCAAATTGGTAGACTCAAAGACCGGGAAATCGGTTGAGTTTGCCTCCGTTCAGCTTATACAAAACAAATTTGATACTGTTT
The DNA here is from genome assembly GCA_037200265.1 of Bacteroidota bacterium. Lineage (GTDB taxonomy): Bacteria > Bacteroidota > Bacteroidia > Chitinophagales > Chitinophagaceae > VBAT01. The sequence continues at coordinate 111,803 of JBBCIL010000022.1, read as the reverse complement.
CGAAGACAAAAAAAGATGTGATAATCGCCGGTATGCTGACAAAAGCAAATGGTGAGTTTTAGCCTGGAGAATATTCCCCTGTTTGGCCAGTATAAACTTAAAGCCACGGCAATAGGTTTTACAGCACTCGAGCACTCGAGCAAAAAGTAGCTTTTGAATTGAAAATGGGCGGCGATCAGTCTGCCATGCTGGGAATGATTGACAAAGATCTTGGCAATATCAAAATGGATATGGATCAGAAGTTACTGGACAATGTAACGGTGTCTTCCACTACACCCGGATTGAAACTGGGTATTGACAGAAAGATATTTAATGTAGATAAGAATATTGTTTCCGCAGGCGGTACCGCGGTTGACATTATGCGCAATGTGCCTTCACTGAGCGTTGATATTGATGGTAACGTGACCATGCGCAACAATACACCGCAGTTATTTGTAGATGGCCGCCCTACTAATCTTACACTGGAGCAGATACCTGCCGATGCTATTCAAAGTGTTGAGCTGATCACCAACCCTTCAGCAAAATTTGACGCCTCGGGCGGTACAGCCGGTATCCTTAACATTGTATTGAAGAAAGAAAAGAAAGTAGGATATAATGGAAACGTCAGGGCTAATCTTGATTCACGTGCCCGTATCGGGCTGGGTGGCGATATTAACCTCAGGCAACAGAAGCTGAATATTTTCGCCAGCGGAATGTATAACCAGCGCAAATCTATCAGCACAGGTATTACCGGCAGGCGAAATTTCTACACAGATCCTGATACGATCCTTCACCAGACCGATAAATCTACCCAATTAGGAAGCTTTGGTTTTGGCCGGGCCGGAATAGATTATTTTATCAGCAACCGTAATACTCTTTCGATCAGCGGAAATTATGCGAAAGGAACGTTTAAACCCAATACGGTCAGCGATATCCTGTATGATACTCTTTCCGCGCCTTTTTATAATGAAAAAAGAAATACCAATACAAAAGGGCAGTTTCGTAATATAGGAAGCCAGCTAAGCTTTAAACATAATTTTCCAAAAGCCGGCCAGGAATGGACAGCAGACGTGAATTACAACAGCAGTAAAAATTCCAATAACAGTGATCTTTCATCAACTTATTTGGTTCTGCCGCAAAACCAGGTAGTAAGAACATACAGGCAACAGCAGATCATTAACGGTACCAATGAGAATGTTACTTTTCAAACAGATTATGCAAACCCTATCAATGATAAATCTAAATTTGAACTGGGAGCAAGAGCGCAGTTAAGAAAGAACAGCAGTTCCAATGCTTTCTATCTTGTTGATCCGAATACCGGCCAGGTCATTATACAGCCATCTTCACAGGTAGATTATGAAAGTAATGACGAGGTATATGCCGCATACGCTACTTATTCTAACCAGTTAAAAACATTCGGTTACCAGTTAGGTTTAAGGGCGGAGAGCTCAAAGTATGAAGGAACATTGCTTAAGACCAATGAGCTTTTTAAAATTGATTTCCCTATCAGCTTTTTCCCCAGTGTATTCTTATCTCAAAAGCTGGGAGAAACGCAGAGCGTGCAGTTAAACTACAGCCGCAGGATCAACCGTCCCGGTTTCTGGCAACTGACTCCTTTTACCGATTCTTCCGACAGGCTGAATCCCAGCCAGGGAAATCCCGGCTTAAAACCGGAGTTTACCAACTCGCTTGAATTGTCTTATGAAAAAACATTTAAGAACAAAGACAATTTCCTCGCTTCTGTTTATTATAAGAACACGACGGATCTTATTACCCGTTACCAGGTAGGCGCCAAAGGTTCTGCCGGGGAAGATATTATCCTGAATACATACGTCAATGCAAACTCCAGTTATGTAACAGGACTTGAATTGACCTCAAGAAATAAACTAACGAAGTGGTGGGAACTTACGTCAAACGTGAATCTCTTTGCCTCGGATGTTGATATCAACGATCCTACGCAACCTGAGCAGGAAAGACTGACAAGCTGGTTTGGCAAATTGAATAACAGCTTCAAACTACCAAAGAATATCACGATCCAGTTGTCGGGTGAATACCAGTCAAAGACTGTGCTGCCTCCGGGCGGTAGCGGTGGTGGCGGGCGTGGTGGCTTTGGCGGAGGCGGCGGTATGTTCGGTGGTCCGCAAACAGCATCGCAGGGATATATCCGTCCTAATTATGGTGTAGATATAGCCGTGAGGTATGAGTTTCTTAAAAACCGTACTGCGTCTCTTTCTGTTAATATGAATGATATTTTCAGAACAAGAAGGCAGGATATACATTCAGAATCTTCTTTCTTCGCCCAGGACGTGTTCCGTCGCCGCGATCCGCAGATATTACGTGTCAACTTCAGCTGGCGTTTCGGAAAATTCGATCCCAACTTATTCAAAAGAAAAAACCTGAAGAACCAGGGCGATGGTGGCGCGATGGATGGTATGAACCAGGGGTAATCGTTTAAAGGTTTAATAATTTAAGAGTTTAAGGGTTTACGATTTCGTAGACCCTTTTCCTTATTTCATGAACACTAACAGTAAACCCATAAACCTTAAACCATTAAACGTTATTATATTTGGCACTTTATGAGTGGATCATTAAATTTTGCGATCATTGGTTGTGGTAAAATAGCTCCCCGGCATGCCGCTGAGGCGGTCAAACACGGCCGTTTGGTGGCTGTTTGCGATATCGTGAAAGAAAAAGCTGATAAGTTAGCCTCATCCGTTGGCGCCCGCGGATATTACGACATAAATGATCTATTAAAAAATGAAGCTATTGATGTAATCGCTATTTGTACGCCCAATGGCTTGCATGCGGATCATTCGATAATGGGATTGCAGGCAGGATCACATATACTTTGCGAAAAGCCGCTCTGCACTTCAACAGCTGATGCCCTGAAAATGATCACTGCCGCTGAAGAAAGCGGTAAAAAATTATTTGTGGTCAAATCAACACGCTATAATCCGGCTCTTGCTTCTCTCAAAAAAGCCATTGATGAAAATAAATTTGGCAGCATTTACAGCTTCCAGTTGAATTGTTTCTGGAACCGGCCTGCCAGTTATTATGCTGATTCATGGAAAGGAGATCAATTGCTGGACGGTGGCACGCTCTTTACACAATTCAGCCATTATATAGATGCGTTGTTATGGTTGCTCGGCAATATGCGGTTAGTCTCCGGGATCAGGAAAAACTTTGCGCATAAGAATATCATTGATTTTGAAGACAGCGGTGTCGTAGCTATGGAAATGGAAAACGGGGTAATAGGGGGTCTTAACTGGTCTGTCAATACGTTTCAAAAAAATATGGAAGTATCGCTTAGTATGGTGGCGGAAAAAGGCAGTATCACGATCGGTGGTGAATACATGAATAAGATCGTGTACCAGTTAACGGATGGGTTTACATTAGATGTTGCCGAAAGCGGCCAGGCAAATGATTACGGATCATATAAAGGGTCAATGAGCAATCATGATAAAGTGTATGAAAACCTGGTGAAAGCGTTATACGACGATAATCATCCTTTCACCAATGCTGCGGATGGGATGAAAACGGTAGAAACTATTGAAACTATTTACAAATCCGTTTCTTTGCGGATCGTTTAAAGGTCTAATGATTTAACGTTTAAAGGTTCTGATATCAGGCGATTTTTTAGACAGGTGAACTGTACTGACTTTGAAAACTTAAACCGTTAAACGCCAAATACCAACAGTTGAAACGAATCTTCCTCACCGTAACGAACGATCTGACCTACGACCAGCGGATGCAGCGGATATGCACTTCGCTGGCGGAAAATGGCTATGCGGTTACATTAGTTGGCCGGAAGCTTTCTTCTTCTCTCCCATTCAGGAAAGAAAAATTTCAGCAAAAAAGGTTGCGCTGTTTCTTTAATAAAGGCAAACTCTTCTACGCAGAATATAATACCCGGCTTTTCTTTTTCTTATTATTCAAAAGAATGGATGCAATATGTGCTATTGATCTTGATACCATTCTTCCCTGTCTTTATATTTCAAAATGGAAAAATATCCCGCGTATCTACGATGCGCATGAATTATTTACTGGCTTAAAAGAAGTAGCGACACGGCCACGCATTAAGAAATTCTGGACAGGCGTTGAAAAAAAAGCAGTGCCGCAATTCAAATTTGGGTATACAGTAAGCGAAAGCATCGCTGAAGAATTTAACCGCCGCTATGGAGTGAAATATGGGGTGGTAAGAAATATAGCGCGGCTCCGTGAATTTGACCAGCAGCCATCATCTCCAAAATTTCTTTTGTACCAGGGCGCTGTCAATGAAGCCAGGGCGTTTGAGCAGGTTATACCCGCACTTAAACAAATAGATAGCAAACTGGTGGTATGCGGTGATGGAAATTTTATGGGTCAATTGAAAGAACTTATTAAAGAGAATGGTGTTGAAAATAAAGTTGAACTAAAAGGGATGCTTTCCCCGGATGACCTGTGGACTATTTCACAGCAGGCGGCTATTGGTATGGGCGTGGCGGAAAATACAGGCATCAATCAATACCTTGCTCTTCCGAATAAATTTTTTGATTATATCCATGCCGGTCTGCCCCAGATCGCCATGAATTTTCCCGAATACCAGCGGATCAATCGCCAGTTTGAAGTGGCTGTGCTGCTTGATAGTATTGAACCTGAAGTAATTGCCAACACAGTAAACAATTTGCTCCTTGATACTGTTCTATACGGTAGATTAAGGCAAAATTGCCTGCTGGCAAGGCAGGTACTGAATTGGCAGCAGGAGGAGAAAAAGCTGCTTGACTTTTATCAATCTGTTTTCAATCAGTGAAAAAATATTTACATATAGTATGCCTGGATGTACCCTGGCCGGCCGATTATGGCGGGGCCATTGATATGATGAACAGGATCATGATGCTGAAGAAAATCGGCATAGGTATTCACCTGCATTATTTCAGTTACAATGAACGCGGCACTCCCAATGAATTGAATCAATTTTGCGAATCCATCCATGTATACAACAGGGAAACAGGGCATAAAGGTTTTTCTTTTCATTTACCTTATATCATTTCATCCCGCAATAATGAAGGGCTGATAACGAACCTGCAAAAAGATAATCACCCGATATTACTGGAAGGCATTCATTGCACCGGCATCCTCCCCCATCTCGACAGAAGTGAAAGAAAGGTCGTCGTGAGAATGCATAATGAGGAAAGTGTTTACTATAAAGAACTGGCCAGATCGGAGCCGGGCTTCTTTAAAAAACTATATTTCTACAACGAAAGCAGGTTACTTAAAAAGTATAACCAGCAATTACCGGACGATTGCACCTATGCCTGTGTATCTGAAAATGATATACGGGTATTAAAGGATGAGTACTCGCTTAATAAAGTGGAATTCCTCCCGACCTTTCCTGCCTGGCAAAAAGTAACCGGGGAAGAAGGGATCGGTAGTCTCTGTTTGTATCATGGTAACCTGTCTGTACCGGAGAATGAAGAAGCGGCATTGTGGCTGATCTGCAAAGTGTTTACAAAAGTGCGGGTGCCGTTTGTAGTAGCGGGTAAAAAACCTTCGAAGCGTCTGCAAAAAGTAGCACATTTATGCCAGCATACCTGTTTAGTCGCCGATCCTACCGGAACAGAAATGGATGATCTCATTCGTAAAGCGCATATTAACGTACTTCCCTGCTTCAATAAAAATGTTACAGGTATCCGTCTTAAATTATTGCATGCTTTATACCAGGGTCGTCATTGCGTGGTGAATGATCCGATGGTGGCAGGAACAGGGCTTGAATCTACCTGTCATATTGGTACTAATGCCAATGCCTTTGCATCCATCATTACGCAATTATATCACCAGCCTTTTGGTGAAGAAGAAATCAAACTGAGGAATCGCCTGCTATGTTCTGAGTATGATAATGAGAAAAATACCCGGCAGCTTACTCAATGGTTATGGTAGCATTGTCGGAGACCTTGCCTTTTTCCGTTCTTATCATCCGCGCCGGAAATTTTTGCACCACGATATAGTCATGTGTCGCCATCACTACAGAGGCATTATAATCTTTGGCGATATTGAACAGGAGGTTCATTATTTCATCTGATGTTTCAGGATCGAGATTACCTGTAGGCTCGTCTGCCAGGATAAGCTTGGGCGAATTTAATAAAGCCCTGGCTATATCAACACGCTGCTGCTCTCCGCCGCTCAGCTCAAATGGCATCTTAAACCCTTTTGATTTCAGGCCCACTTTATCCAGCACATCCATGATCTTTTCATCCATCAATTTTTCATCTGTCCAGCCGGTAGCTCTTAAAACAAATTTGAGGTTGTCATTTACATTCCTGTCTGTCAGCAGTTGAAAATCCTGGAATACGACGCCCAGTGTGCGGCGCAGGTAAGGAACTTTCTTCCAGTCAAGCCCACGAAGATTATAGGTGGCAACAGTGCCTTCTCCTTCCGTTAAAGGCAGTTCTCCATATAGTGTTTTTAAAAGGCTGGATTTGCCGGTACCCGTTTTGCCCACGAGGTACACAAATTCACCTTTGTTAACCGTCAGGTTTACATCCTGCAGTACCAGGTTATTGCCCTGGTAAATATTAACGTGACGTAATTCAATAATGGGTTCTGCCATTCTATCTTCTTTGCTGCAAAATAACGGAAACTCAGGCATCCGGGAACAAAAATCTCGGTATAACTAAAAAATTAGTTGTTAAACTAAAAAATTAGTTATAGGTTTGGTTTCAGAAATAAAAAAGAATGAAACAACTAACGAAAGCAGAGGAACAGGTAATGCAGGTTTTATGGAAACTGGGCAGCTCTTTTTTGAGGGATATTGTAGAAGCGATGCCCAATCCCAAACCACACCAGAATACCATTGCCACCTTGTTGAAGATCCTGGTTGAAAAAGAATTTGTAAGCATCGTTGTCCTGGGCCGCCAGCATCAATACACGGCATTGATCACCAAAGATGAATATTCAAAGAGAACGATGAAGCAAATGGTGAAAGGATATTTCGAAGGCTCTTTCAGCAATGTTGTATCCTTTTTGGTAAAGGAAAATAATATTACAGTAGAAGAACTGGAAATATTGCTGCAGCAGATCAAGAAACAACAAAACCAGAAAAAATGAAACCTATATTACTTTACCTTCTGCAAGTGATCATTTGCTCAGGATTGTTGTATGGCTATTATCACCTGCTGTTGCGAAATAAAAAATTTCACCGGTATAACAGGCATTACCTGCTGGCAGCTGCAGCGATCAGTATGCTGGTTCCTTTTCTTAACATACCTGTTTATTTCAGCAGCCAGGAAGCAAAACCGGTGTGGCTCCAAAGCTTTAATGATCTTTCTTCGACGGGCGTGTATATTTTTACCGGAACCGCGCATAGTACTTCATCCGTATTCTTTACATGGAATAATATGCTTATTGCCTGTTACGCGGTGGCTTTGCTGCTGCTCTTATACAGGTTTGTAAGTTCTGTCCGTAAGATCAGGAAGATGACCCGTACCTACCAGGTAGAGAAACTGGATGATATCTATTTTATCAACACAGAAGAACAGGGCACTCCTTTTTCTTTTTTCCGCTGGCTGTTCTGGAATAAAAAGATACAGCTTGATTCACCGGACGGGCAACAAATATTCCGTCACGAACTTTTTCATATAAAGCAAAAGCACAGCAGGGATATCATATTTATGGAAATATTATCCGTGGTATTCTGGATCAACCCGTTTTTTCATCTTATTAAAAAGGAACTGACAACGATCCACGAGTTTTTAGCAGATCAGTTTGCCGTGAATGAAAATGAGAAATGGAATTATGCAGAACTGCTGCTGATGCATTTACTCGGCTCACCCAACCTTCGCCTTACTCATCCTTTTTTTCATAACCAAATAAAAAGACGTATAGCCATGATCACCTCATCTCAAAAACCCAAATACCAGTATTTCAGGAAAATACTGGTGCTCCCCTTACTTATTCTCATTGCCGGCCTTTTCGCTTTTACTTACCGGCAAAAGCAGGAAACGAATGCAGCAAAGAATAATGCACCGGCAACACCCGCAGTTGCTGTTGTTGAAGAACCGATGCAATTAATTAACGTAGCATTGACTGATACTCCCGGTGAAGTCCGGTCAAAAAGAGTAAAGGAAAAAGACGATGCCGTGATCGTTGAAAAAATTTTATTCGATGCTAAAATAGCCCTTAAGGAAACAAACCCATTATATGTCATTGACGGCGTCGTAATTTCTAAGAACAAGAATGTTGCTTTAAAGAGTATTTCACCAGAATATATCCAATCAGTAAGAGTAGTAAAAGATAAAGAGGCCACTGCTAAATACGGCCCTGATGCAGCAGATGGTGTAATTGAAATAATTACTAAAAAAATAAACGAAGTGACATTAAAAGAAGTCAAAGGTGAAGAAATTAAAGAAGTACCGGCTAACCAGCTCTCCCTTTCAGAAGTAGTAGTACAGGGCTATGCCTCCAAGAACACAATTAAAGAAGTACCCGGCAACCAGCTTTCAGACGTAACGGTACAGGGCTATGCTTCTAAGAATGTAGTTAAGGGCGTGCAGCTTAACCAGCTTTCGGAAGAAACGGTAAAGGGCCAGTTTTCCCCGAATGTAATTAAAGAAGTGCCGGCGAACCAGCTTTCACTTTCAGAAGTTGTGGTCGTTGGTTACGCCACTCCCAGGGCAGAATCTGAACCCGCTTTTCCGGGCGGTAAAGATCAATGGGTAAAATTCCTCCAGAGAAACCTCAATTCACTGGTTCCGGTGGATAAAGGAGCGCCAGCCGGAAAATATACGGTATATGCACAATTCATAGTAGACAAGGAAGGCAATATAAGCGATATTAAAGCCCTTACCCAACATGGCTTTGGAATGGAAGAAGAAGTTATCCGTGTACTCAAAACCGGCCCTAAATGGATACCGGGAAAACTTAATGGAGAAACCGTTAAAGCGTTTAAGAAGCAGCCTGTAACTTTCGTTATCGAAGAAGAACCTGCGAGTCTTGAAGAAGTCGTTACTTTCGCTACCCGGCAAAAACCGGTAACAGAAATGGATGTCGAAAAGCTAAGGCCCATTTACCCGAATCCCGCCAGCAATAATATAACCATACCATTTACTGCAGAACTCGAAGGCGCCGGGGAAGTAAGAGTGCAGGATACACAAGGTAAAATGCACCTGCTGGTAAAAACAGCGTTAATAAAAGGCCTTAATAATTTAAATGTCAGCATTGCATCGTTGCCCAAAGGCATCTATGTTGTCAGCGTGACAGATGCAAATAAGAACGTATCAGGAGTATATAAACTTTTAAAGGGATAAATACAAACCGGTTAATAGATGAGAGTACCTCCCGGTGTTTGAATAAGTAATTCTTTTTTACCGCTCTCCTCTACCCTGCCGATCACCCGGGCATCAACATCAAAGCTTTTGGAGACGCTGATAATTTTATCAGCGTCTTTTTCATTTGTATATATCTCCAGCCGGGTGCCCATATTAAATACCTGGTACATTTCGCGGTCGTCCGATTGACTGGCTTGCTGTATCAATTGAAAAATAACAGGAGGTGCGAACAGGTTATCTTTTATAATGCGGACATGCTCCGGCACATATTTCAGGCATTTGGTCTGACCGCCGCCGCTGCAATGGATCAACCCATGTATTGCATCAAAATGATGCTGCAGTAATTCTTTTATTACAGGCGCAAATGTTCTTGTAGGGCTCAATAACAGCTGGCCTATTGATGTTGACCGCTGACCGTCGCTTATTGTATCCGTCATCTTATGCGGACCAATATACACCACCGATTCATCTAAAGAAGTATCATACGATTCAGTAAATCTTTCGCCATAAGATTTGTCCAGCACATCATGACGGGCGCTGGTAAGGCCATTACTGGCAAGGCCGCTGTTGTATTCTTTTTCGTAATTGGCTTGTCCAAAACCAGCCAGGCCAACGATCACATCGCCTGCCTGTATTTTCTCATTGGTGATCAGTTTTGATTTGGGCCACCTGGCCGTCATGGTTCCGTTGACAGCCATCGTTCTCACTACATCTCCTACATCGGCGGTCTCTCCTCCCATATAGGTAATGTTTACGCCAAAACTTTTCATCGTGTCAAAAAATTCCTGGCTGCCGGTGATAACGGCTTCGAGCACTTCTGCAGGGATCACATTTTTATTGCGGTCAATGGTAGAAGAAAAAAGAAGCTGGTCATAGATACCGACGCAAAGCAGGTCGTCGAGGTTCATGACGATCGCATCCTGCGCAATGCCTTTCCATACCGTGATATCGCCTGTTTCTTTCCAGTATAAATAGGCTAAAATGCTTTTGGTACCGGCGCCATCAGCATGCATTACATTTACCCAATTATCATCCCCGCAGAGCATATCCGGGTATATTTTGCAAAAAGCATTCGCGTAAAGACCCTTGTCAAGATTTTTGGTAGCCGCATGAACTTCTTCTTTCTGGGCAGACACTCCGCGTTTGGAATAAAGCGACATCTTAAAATTTTGGATGGAAGATTGAAAACCGGGGCGAAATTAATCAATCTGCACTAAAGCATTAGTGTTTTGGTTTGTAAAAGTGATTTCACGCAAAGACGCTACGTTTACGCAAAGGCGCAGTTACGAAATACAGGGTATATCTTCCTGGGCTTTGCACCTTGTATATTAACCTTTGCGTCTTTGTGTGAAAACGGGTGTATTCATGAACAACTAACGACTAATCTCTATCTTCGCAACACTTTTTATGAAAGTACATCGTGATATAGAAAAATTACCCGTTTTCCGTAATGCAGTCGTAACTATCGGCACTTTTGATGGCGTGCACCTGGGTCACCGGCAGGTACTTGAGCGCTTAAAAGAAGAAGCAAAAGCCATCCATGGAGAAACGGTCATTATTACTTTTCATCCCCATCCGCGGAAAGTAGTGTCTTCGGCTATTCTCGGCATCCGCCTGATCAATACACTGGAAGAAAAGATCGGGTTGCTGGAGCAACTGGGAATTGATCACCTGGTAGTCGTGCCGTTTACTGAATTATTTGCCAACCAGCCGGCCGAAGATTATATCCGCGATTTTCTTGTGAACCGGTTTCACCCGCATACCATTATTATCGGGTATGATCATCGTTTTGGCCGCGACAGGCACGGCGATTACCGGCTTCTCGAAAAACATGCAGCGGAATACAATTATCACCTGAAAGAAATTCCCAAACATATCCTTGACAATATTTCTATCAGTTCTACCAATATCCGGGAAGCACTGCTTCATAATGATATTGCTACAGCAGATAAATTACTGGGATACGAATTCTTCTTCGAGGGAGAAGTAGTGCATGGCGATAAACTGGGAAGACAACTTGGTTATCCTACCGCCAACCTGAAGGTACATAGTGAAGAAAAGATCACACCCGGAAACGGGATTTACGCGGTATATGCCAGGGTTGTCAATAGTGAATGGTCAATGATGGATGAGACCACCTACTCCCCACTCCCCATTCACGATTCACGCCTGAAAGGAATGATGAGCATTGGTTTTCGCCCGACAGTAGACGGGAAGAAAAGGGTGATCGAGGTCAACCTGTTTGATTTCAGCGAAGCGATATATGGAAAGACGCTGCGGGTATATGTAAAAAAATACCTGCGTGAAGAAGTGAAATTTAATTCGCTGGAAGAACTGGTAAAACAAATTGACCAGGATAAAATAGAAAGCCTGAAAGTGTTATAAAAAAGCCGGGAAGAAGATAAGACGGTAATTTCCGTCTTATCTTCTTCCCGGCAAATAGGTATGAAAGGATATAATCCTTAATATTCTATTTTAAACTCCAGTGCAGCAGCATTGTCAAAAAAATCTTCCGAAGTACTTTTGATCGTTACTTTCTTTTTGTCTTCTGAAAGCGTTACGCCCTTTCCTGTAGCTGATTTTGCAGGCCGCGGCAGGTTGATGACAACGGTATTGGAAACAGGCATACCATTTTCAGACATTTCTTTTATGCCTTTCATTATTTCATCACTGTCTACTCCCGCATATTTTTCTTTATTCAGCTTTTTCTCTATTACGTTAGCCGTATAGCTGGTAGTAAAATAGTCATTAACCGGGTCTGATGACGGCATTTTATCACCTAAACCAGCAGGCAGTCCTTCACCCATATTCTTTCCCAGGAAGTAAGTGGATATTTTAGAAGAAATGGCTTTTATCTTTTCTACCTGCTCCGTTTTAGCGAAAGGTATTTCCAGGCGGGTGATCATTTTTTCGTCCTTCATGCTTATGTTCAGGCTAAGCGTACCTTTTTTTACCAATTCCTTTTCTTCAGGTGTAAGCGTTGAAATACTATCCGCCAGCTTTAACAGTGATACGGTAGTATCTGTTGCTTTATCGCCGGCCTTATCCATGGCTTCCGCCCCACCCATTCCTTTTGCCATGCTGATCAGCATGCTCATATCGTTGGTGCTGCTTATCACCCCGCTGCCATCTTCTTTCAACGTGACCTCATCGGTGATCTCAAAACAACCTGCCAGTAAGAAAATACAAACTATAGAAGATACTAATAGCGCTAATTTTTTCATGACTTATATTTTATGCGGAAAGATGAATGTTTGTTTTTAAAAGTTGCACCGCCAAGTCAACTTTGGGGCACAAAGAAAAGCTTTTTGCATTAATTCGGTGTATGGTAGTGTATCAATTTCAGTATTATTTCCTCCCTTTGTTTATCAGGTTAGGCGGCAAAGCGAAGGATACTAAGAAATTTCAATTGATTGTAAACGCTTTGTGGTCTTTGTTCTCTGTGAGAAAAAAAATGCAGGGTCACAGAGAAATGCAGAGAAAAGGAGAGCCGCAGAGATGGTAACGATTTAATGTATTTCCCTGTGATCCTCTTTATATCCGTACGCAGAATATATGGTACGTTCATATAAACTATTTCACCCCGTCATTTTGACCACCATTTCTTTCAGCAAAGAGCTGTCTTCGGCTCCAATACTGTTGACCCCTATGCTTTTCAGGTTGTAGCTATGCAATAATAAGAGCACTTTTTCTACGGCTGCATAATCATATACTTTAGCCGCCTGTACATAGTCTTTGGCAAAAAAAGGATTCACTCCTATCGCTGCCGCTATTCCTTTCTCGTCTGCAGTACCGGCACCGTGCACCATAAATACTTTACTAAAAAATCCATACAGGGACGGTAATATTAATTGTATCGGTGCCGCTTTGGGATTGGCTTCAAAGTACTGGATGATCCGGATAGCTTTTGCCAGATCTTTTTTTGCCAGCGCAGATTGCAGTTCAAATACGTTGAATTCTTTACTCACTCCCACGAACTCTTCAATATCTTCTTCCGTGATATTTTTTTTCTTTCCCAGGTTGACCGATATTTTTTCCACTTCATTATCTATCCGTGTAAGGTCATTGCCGATATGATCAACCAAAAGCGCCAGTCCTTTCGGAGAAATAGACAATCCTTTTGAGGCTATTAATTCCTGTGTCCATTCGGGCAGTTGGTTATCGTACATTTTTTTTGTACTGATAAGCACGGCTTTTTCCTTTATGGTCTTCGCGAATTTTGTACGGCCGTCTATCTTTTTATTCTTATAAGCGATAATGAATACAGTAGATGATAAAGGATTTTCTACATAGGCTTCCAGCTTTTCTATATCACGCATTTGCTGGGCTTCTTTCAGCAACACCACCTGTCTTTCTGCAAACATGGGATAGCGGCGGCAGGCATTTATTACGTCGGCCCAGTTAGCATCGCGTCCATAAAATATGCTGAGGTTAAAAGAAGCGTCGCTTTCGCTAAGTATGTGATGTTCTGCGTAGTCTACCGCTTTGTCGAGAAAATATTCTTCGTCGCCTTCCAGCCAGTAAACAGGCTTAAAAACACCTTTTTTCCATTCTGCTATGATCTTTTCTACTGCCATAAAGCGCTAAGATACAGGCTTTATGCGTGCAAATAATAGGCAAAAAATTAACGAATTACCGGGCAACTATTTTTTTCTGGCACGGTTTTCGAAATTTGGTCGCCTGATGGAGCACTTGAACTTGTTGAACGGCCCTTGCTAACCTGAAACCAAGTAACCAACATCCATCCGGCAATAAACCTAAAATAAATTTAAAACCCAGCTTTATGGCAAACACAAATTATCCATCCGCTACTCCGCAGAATCAGCCGCCGGCTCCGAAAAGCCGCGCCGGTAAGAATCTCTTAATTGGCTTACTCGCAGCAGGTCTGCTTGGTACATGGGGATATCTTCTCTATGATAAAAATAAGTCTTCAGAAGATCTGCAGGTAGCACAGGTACAATCTGACCGTTTTTCTTCTCAGCGTGATTCACTTGATGCGATGCTGAAAGATGCTGAAATACGGTTGGATTCTATCACAGGATCTAACAATAATCTCCAGGGAGATAAAAGCGATCTGCAAAAACAGATCGAGTCAAACAAGACAGAGATCAAACGTATCTTAAGAGATAAAAATGCTACAGCGGCAGATCTGAAAGAGCCCAGCAGATGATCTCTAACCTGAATACACAGATCGGTACGCTGGAAGCAGAAGTAGCAAGGCTGACCGGTGAGAACCAGGAATTAACAGTTAACAATACACAGCTGACTACTGAAAAACAAGTACTGGAACAAAATCTCCAGGCTACTACAACAGAAAAAGATGACCTCAGCCAGACCGTTGACGTAGGTTCTACCTTCAGCGCTTCTAATATCCAGATCACCCCGGTGAACGAGAAAAAAAGCGGTAAGGAAAAAACAACGACTTCTTATAAAAAAGTAGATAAACTGGTTGTATCATTCGATGTAGAAAATCGTATTGCAAAATCAGGACCTGCTGACATGTACATCATGGTGACAGCTCCTAATGGTCAGCCGATCTCAGATGCAGCACAAGGCGGCGGCAGTCTGACTACACGTACTGATGGCGACAAGGCTTTTACAGCTAAAGTGCCTATTGACTACTCACAAGGTACCCGTAAGGCAGTTCAGTTCCCGATTCGTCAGGCTGACTTCCAGAAAGGTGATTATAAAATTGAAATTTATCATAACGGGTTCAAGATTGGTGAAGGTGTAAGAACCCTGAAAAAAGGTGGTTTATTCGGTTAAAAGCAGTTGCAACTCCTGCAACAACCGCCTCACTTCAACGTGGGGCGGTTTTTTTATTTGGGTATTGCACCAATATTTTAAATATCCCTTTCAATTCATATTCCGTCAAAAACTTATATTTTTATGGCCTCATCTGATTCCATATCTTAAGAACCGCTCATTCCTGAATTACCAGGCTTATTAATAGCAGATCATTTACAAATATGAAAGATATAAGGTCATTATTACTTGTGCTTCTTTCAACAGGGTTGGTTGCTACCTGGGTATATCATATTTACGACAAGACACGATACAGCCAGCGCAAACCCGCGATAGTTGCCCCTGACCAGGCGACAATAGCCAATAACCTCAGGGATTCTTTACAAAGGGTCTATGCTGAAAAGGTGGATGATCTTGATGTCAAACTGGATTCTTCCCGCAGTACGAGCGACTCGCTCCAGGCCCAGCTTGCCCACAGGGTAAGCGAGATCAATAAACTGAGGGGAGAGATCAGCAGCATTCTTAAAAACCCCAATTCGAGCCCTTCGCAGGTAAAAGAAGCGAAGAAAAAAATGGCGGAACTGGAAGATAAAGTGGAGCAACTGCGAAGCCAGAATGACTTTATGGAAACAGAGAAAAAGGAACTGGCCGCAAAACTTGAGCAGATGAGCGGCGAGGCTGGCTCGATGGCACAAAATATACGCCGGCTGGACGAAGAGAATAAAGATCTCAAAGAGAAAATAAAAGCGGCTTCCGTTTTTATGGCCTCAGCCCTGCATTTTACAGCTATTGACCTGCGGAATGATAAAGAGCAGGAAACAGCACAGTCAAAAAAAGCGGATAAGTTTGTCGCCTCTTTTATTTTGCAGAATAACCTTGACCGGTACATGAACGCCGAAGTGTTCGTGGTAGTAACGGAGCCGGACGGCCATGTTTTACAAAGCTCTACCTGGGATTCGGGAACATTTGATACAAAAGCGGAAGGAAAGAAAAGCTTTACCCGGAAGATCAGGTTTGATTATGAAAAAGGTGAACAGAAACAACTGATCTTTTCACTGGATACCGGCGATTTTCAAAAAGGGAAATATACTTTACAGGTATGGCACCAGGGTATATTGATTGGTGAAACAGCCAGAACCTTACATTAATAAACGGATAACGATAAAAGAAAAGCTCCCATCGGAAGCTTTTCTTTTTATAAGGCTATTTACTTTTTTATCAGAAGATATTGTAACCGTAACTAACATAGTATAGTCCGCCTACATAAGGGCTTCCGAAACCTGTACGATAGTAATTGTTACCAAGGTTAGTACCGCCTACACGCCAGATAGATTTGGTCTTGGCAGGGCGATAAGTAACCTGTGCATCTACCCATGCAAAATAAGGCAGTGTGCCACTCACGAAAGTACCTTCGTAGTAGTTATTATCCTGCCATTTTACCACCACATTGAAACCTATATTATGGTATACATTCTCATTTCTTACACCAATATTAAAACGGTATTTAGGTGCATTGAAGAAAGTGACAAGGCCGGCAGGCACATCTCTCAGTTCATCTGAGTATACGTTTCCGTATATAAGATAATTCTTGATGAACTGGTATTCGAGACCAAAGCCCCATCCAATCGCTTTAACCTGCTGCGTTGATATTTTTGTTTATACGATACATTACCGGTTGTAAATGGTGAGAACAGGTCAGTCTGTGCGGGCGTTACCTGGTTAGATTGCCCAACACCGATAGTCGCCAGGAAATCCCTGTAAGTACTGTAGTACACGTATGCATCAACGAACAATTTCTTTTCGATGATTCCTTTATAACCTATTTCGTAAGAGCTTACAGTTTCTGGTTTTACTTTTTTGAACTCGGCTTCTACAAGTAAAGCTGTATTGGCAGGATTGCCGCTGTTACGATAAGCTAAAATACTTTCTGAAGTATATCCCGGTCTTGTTGAATTCAGTTTGTAATAATCCCTGGAATTCAGGCAGGCATCCGATCAGGGCGCCAGCGCCGGTGATAAGACTTATATACTGATCCTGGTTGGTAGGGAAACGGTAAGCAGACTGGTAAGACAAGCGGATATTATTATCCTTGGCTACTTTGATCACCGCGGTAAACCGTGGAGTGAAGCGGCCTTCAAAATTGGTCTGCTTGTCATAACGTCCGGCTGCGGTCAGTGTCAGTACATCATTAAACAATTTTTTCCTTAATTGTACATAACCGCCGGTTTCATTAATCTTTATATTACCGACAGGAGATACTTTTGTATAACCGATGCTGTCTGTATTATCAGCGAAGAGCGTACCCTGGGAATTCATCACCCATTGTTTCCATTGTACACCGGCAATGATCTCCAGTTTATCTGAAAAATTCAATGCGTCAGAAAGGTTCAACTGACCTTCACCTGACCACAGATCCGATTTATCAAGGAAAAGAGCGCCGCCATCTTTGATGGGAGTAGTACGGCCTGCTTTTAAAGCAGCATCAAATGCAGGTGTGCCTGGTACGAGCCTGCCCGCATCAGCCACTGATCTTGCGCTTGTATGAATGGTAATATCACTCTGGGGAGTTCCTGCAGCGCCTGTCTGGCGGCGGGTTTCAGAGAAAGTACCGATATACTGAGCAAACCAGTTCTGGTTTGATTTCCATAAACTATTCACATAAACACCTGCTGCAGTAGCATTATATGATTCACCGGCATTTTCCTGTGTGGTGTAACCGCGCACAAACCATGTTTTGCCTTTTACTTCCAATTTATGCTGTGCTATTTTCAGGTTGCGGAGCGAGTAGCGGTCAGCGCCTGTATACACCGTTGTGCCTGTTCCAAAATAAGTGTTCCAGGAAGCTTCGATATTATTGGTGATCTTATAGTGAAGACCACCGGTAAATTTCACGTTCAGTGTATTGTAGTCAACAAGGCTTTTTTTCTTCATAACCTGTTCTTGATACAGCCTGGTTGCCAAAATAACCGGCCCTCAATCCATTATAAAAAGGAAGCATGTTATCAATATTCGCTTTAATAGCCGGGTTGTTGATAGCTCCAATAACAGCTGCGGGAAAACCAGCGAAACTATAAAAACCATCTCTCTGCGCATTGGTGGGGTAAACGGGGGTTACCGATCGCACCATAATATGCATTCAGCAAATTGACCACATTGATACCGCCGCCGGTAGCTGTTAATATTCCTGCCGTGGTTTGAGCCGATACTATGCCGGCAAAACCTGCCATAGTAGTACTCGCCTCATCTCCGTAGATATTAATACCATTGAAATTAGGATCATTGCCGCGATTACCACCCACCACACTGCTCAACACGCCGATTTGTTGTTTATTACGGTAATCATCCGCCTGCCAGTCGCTGCCTTTTGTTAATTGCGCAGCCAGTTTGAAGGCCCATTTGCTATTGATCGCTTTACCCCAACGGAAAGTCCAGTCATAATAAGGAGCCGGACCGCGTTGTTTGCCATCCACGTGCATGATGCCCTGCTTTATCTCATAGCTCAGGCCCTGGTATTTGAATGGATTTTTGCTTGTCAGCAGAAGGGTTCCGTTCATACCGCCTGAACCATATAAGGCAGAGGAGGCGCCGGAAAGTAATTCGATATTGTCTACATCCAGTGAGGTAAGACCTACGATACTGCCGACTGAGAAATTCAGACCGGGAGCCTGGTTATCCATACCATCAATAAGCTGGTTAAGACGGGTATTACCGCTGCTTACAAAACCGCGGGTAGTGACCGTGCGGAAAGTTAAGCTGGCGGTATGCATATCAACCCCTTTGAGGTTGGTGATCGCTTCGTAATAATTAGGGGCCGCAATATTGCGTAAAGCGGCGCCACCAAGCCTTTCAACAGTTACGGGCGCTTCCAGTATCCTTGTCGGCGTACGGGTAGTGGCTACCACGACTTCCTGGCCCATCGTACTGTTTGGTTTCAGATCAACATCAAGCTTTGCCGCAGCATCGCTTACTGTCATCTCATAATTATCATAACCTCCCGCGGAACTGAATACCAGCACTACAGGAAGTTTTGTCACTTTCAGGGTGAACTCACCATCGGAATTTGTATAGGGTGCCCAGGCTTGTTCCTTTCACAATGACCGACACGGCAGGAACACCTTCTTTAGAAGAGCTATTACGTACATTACCTGAAATTGTAATGGTAGTTTGGGCAAAGGCAGCAATCGAAAACAGGCTGGCTATAAGAGAGGCCGCCAAAAAGCGATAGCTTTTTCTCATATTAAGCGTTTTAGTTTGGAATTTGGCGGAAAAATAAGCATTGTAAAGTTTATCTAAAAATTTAATTTTTAGGCAGAAAGGATAAATTGTTGAAATCTCCGGACGGTACACTTTGGGCAGATTTTACACCCTTCATACTTTCGATTTATGGCAGCATTTCAATTCCCGGAACAGACCGGTTTTTACAGTGGTAAGGTTCGTGACGTTTATTCTATCGGCAAAGAGTGGCTCGTAATGGTCGCGTCTGACCGCATATCCGCATTCGATGTGATATTGCCCAGGCCCATTCCATTCAAGGGGCAGGTATTAAACCAGGTCGCTGCTTATATGCTGAAAGCCACCAGTGATATCTGTCCAAACTGGCTGGTAGATGTGCCTGCACCCAATGTTTCCATTGGTAAAAGATGTACTCCTTTTAAGATCGAGATGGTGGTACGCGGTAATCTTACAGGCCATGCCTGGAGAACCTATGCCGAAGGAAAAAGAGAATTGTGCGGAGTGACGATGCCGGAAGGCATGAAGGAGAACGACTACTTCCCTGCACCGGTCATTACGCCGTCTACCAAGGCAGAGCAGGGACATGATGAGGATATTTCCGCTGCAGAGATCATCGCAAAAGGCTTAGCCACAAAAGAAGAATGGGACATACTTAGCGGCTATTCATTGAAATTATTTGCCAGGGGCAAAAAACTGGCGGCTGAGCGGGGGACTAATACTGGTGGATACAAAGTATGAGTTTGGCAAGATCGGCGGCGACATCTATTTAATGGACGAGATACATACGCCCGACAGCTCCCGTTATTTTTATGCAGATGGCTTTGAAGAACGTCAGACCAAAGGGGAACGTCAAAAGCAATTAAGTAAAGAATTTGTAAGGGAATGGCTGATCGCTAATAATTTTATGGGCAAAGAAGGGCAAACTGTTCCCGGGATGAACGATAAATGGGTGAATACTATTTCACAACGTTATGTCGAATTGTACGAAAAAGTGATCGGTGAAAAATTCATGTCACAACAGCTTTCTGCGGATGAAACGTACCAGAAGATTATCGCTTCGCTGGCTAAGAGGTAAAAGAGAAGTAGAAAGAGGCAAAGAGAAACCAGTTCTTATGACTGTAACTTCTAAACAGATTTGAGATTATTAAATTGCTATAAATGAAAAGGAGGGAAAGAGTGATCATTCTTTCCCTCCTTTTCTCTTTTTTATCTCTTAGCCCTTCTTTCTGAAATTACTCGTACTGCTGCTTTGTTTACCATAAGGTAAAGGGCAGTAATAATCAATCGCATCCTGTGCTTCATAATAAGTAAGCCAGTATTCGACTACAGAGCCGGTGAAGATCACGTCGCTGGAACGGTTATATATATCATTTGTACCGCTGTAGCTGAAATCACCATAGACAATACTGCCTTCATATGGTTTGTAGCTGCCATAAGAACGGATGATAGTGTAACCATTGGCCGTTTCCACTACATAATAATTACAATAAGTATCGCTGTACACTACCTCGCCCCTTTCTTTGGAAAGCCAGTAGTCTTCGTGAAGTCCCGCGTCCTGTTTATAACAACCCGTGAATACGATAGCCGATACGATCAAAAAAGAAGAAATAGTAAATATCTTTTTCATAATAGTAGATTTTTAAGTAACTGAACTGGTTAATTTTTTACATGAATATGACTAAGGCATATATTCAAAAGTTTGACCGGTACTTGTTAAAGTCTTTTAAAAGAAAGCGCCGTTTTGTCCGTTAAAATTCTTTATGCCGTTTATCAGCTTATCTGTAATTTGTCGCCATGAAAAATATGTTCTTATCAATGATCGCATCCCTGATCCTTTTAACGTCGGCCGGCCAGGAAAACTATCTCATTACAGGCACCTATACAGGAGGCAAAAGTGAAGGCATCTATGTATTTAAATTTAACAGCAGTGACGGTTCTGCCAAAGAAGTAAGTCATGTGCATACTTCCAACCCTTCCTACGTAGCCATTTCACCTGATCAGCGGTTTGTATATGCTGTGCTCGAAAACGCAGACAATAAAGGAAAAGGAGGCGGGATATCGGCTTTCTCTTTTAATAAAGAAACAGGCGTACTTACTTATATCAACCAGCAGCCAACGGGCGGCGATCATCCCTGTTATGTGGAAATTGACAAGACCGGCAAATGGGTAGCCGCCGGTAATTACAGCAGCGGAAGCCTCTCTATACTTCCTGTCAATACAGATGGCAGTCTTGGAACGACTACCACGCATATCCAGCATGAGGGCTCGGGAGTGAATAAGCAACGCCAGGAAAAACCGCATGTACATTGCACGGTATTTTCCCCGGACAATAAGTTTCTCTTTGTTCCCGACCTCGGTATTGATAAAGTAATGATCTATGCTTTTGATGTGGCAACAGGTAAACTATCTCCTGCCAAACAGCCTTTCGCCAAATCGGTTGACGGTTCCGGCCCAAGGCATTTTGTATTTCATCCCACTAATAAATATGCTTACCTGATCGAAGAGCTGAGTGGAACGGTGGAAACCTTTCAATATAAAGATGGCGGGTTAAAAAACATTCAGCGTATCAGTACCATGCCGGCCAATGATACCAGTTTTGCCGGCAGCGCGGATATTCATATTTCACCTGATGGTAAATTTTTATACGCTTCCAACCGTTCTACCGCCAATACTATCGCCATTTATAAGATCAATCCAACCGACGGAACATTGACCCTGCTCGCACACCAGTCTACATTGGGAAATGGCCCGCGTAATTTTAATTTCGATCCTACAGGTAATTTTTTACTGGTTGGCAACCAGAACAGCGACCAGGTCGTAATCTTTAAAAGAGATAATGTAACAGGATTATTAAATGATACAGGAAAACGAATTGAGGTAGGAAAACCTGTTTGCCTGAAATGGATTACAATAAACTAATTTATTTCTTCTGATCTTTTAGCAAAGGCCGCAGTCTTTCCCTGGATTTATTAAAGATATTCCGGCCTTTATCTATACCGGCCCTGGTTTTCTTTTGTTCTTCCTCCGGCAAATGAATGATATCCAGGCATTCTTTGCTGCAGCAGCCTTCGAAGGCACCGGCGCATTCATTACATTGAATAAATAAAAGATGACAGCCGCTGTTCCGGCAATTGGTATGCGTATCTGCCGGCTTGCCGCACTGATGGCATTTGGCAATCACATCTTCCGTGATCCGCTCTCCCAGCCTGTCGTCAAATACAAAATTCTTACCGGTGAATTTACTGTCAAGCCCTTTCTCCTTTACCTGCTGCGCATAATTAATAATGCCGCCTTCGAGGTGAAATACATTTTTAAACCCATTGTGAAGCATATACGCCGATGCTTTTTCGCAGCGGATACCACCGGTACAATACATGATGATATTCTTGTCTTTTTTCTCCTTCATCATATCAACCGCCATCGGCAGCTGCTGCCTGAATGTATCACTGGATATTTCCAGCGCGTTTTCAAAATGTCCCACTTCAAATTCATAATGATTACGCATATCAATGACCACCGTATCCGGGTCCTGCATCAGTTCATTCATCTGGTCAGCGTTCACATATTTTCCCTTGTTCTCCATGCTGAATGCAGGATCGGTAATACCATCGGCGACGATCTTATCTCTTACTTTGATCTTTAACACCCAGAAAGACCGGCCATCATCATCCACAGCAATATTGAGCCGTATACCATTGAGCGCCTCTATGGAGTACAGGTGTTTTTTGAAAGCCTCAAAATGGCTTTGCGGCACACTGATCTGCGCGTTGATACCTTCATGCGCTACATAAATACGGCCAAACACTTTTAGTTCATTCAGCGCTTTATAGAGATCATCCCTGAATACAACAGGATCGGCGACCGGAAAATAATGGTAAAAGGAAATAGTAGTGCGTGGTTCTGTTTCCTGGTACAGGCGCTCTTTCAGCTCCTTTTGAGAGATACGATTATGTAAAATGGCCATGAGGTAAATTTTCGTGACTGCTTGCGTTGCAGTTAAAAATTTTAAACAGGGCAAAGATACTGTTAAACGTAAAGATTGCCAAAGGTTGGTGATTTCCCACAAAGACGCAAAGCAGACAAAGTTGTTTCTATCAATTTGAATTTCTTTGTGTGTTTTGTGTCTTTGTGGGATAGAAAATCACTGATCGGTATCAAACTTTATCTTTCCTCCAAGCAGGCCGCCGGCGCCGACTTTAATGCCGAATTTATAGTTAAGCCCCGGCTGGTAAGCATTGATAAAATCAACCCTGAATATTTTAAGGATGTTTTCAATACCCAGGAAAGCTTCTACATAATATTTATCGGGTTGTACATAAAAGGCATTGGAGCCAGCCACGAGATACCATTTCAGTTTGTTGAACATAGGTATCTTATTTGTCAGCAACCCATTAAAATGATGCTCGACATGCAGTACGGTATAAAAATTCTCGGTATTACTATAACGATAATAAGGTGCTAACTGGAAAGCATCAAGATATTTTTGAATAGAATACACCTGGTTGCCATTGAAATGCTGGAAATCGGGTATCTCCACCCTCTTACTGTTCAGGAACCCGCCAATACTGATCTTATATTTAAATTCACCGCCCAGTTTGAAATTCAGGTTATCAATGACAGAGAATTTCCATTTATCAAAGTTCACATCACTGCCTAATATCTTTTCAATGCCTTTGGTATACTCCAGCTCAAAGGTGGGCGCTTTCGAACCGATCGCCACTTTATAGGAAGGGAATTGAATATAACGTTGTCCCGGCTGCCAGCTTAGTTTCGTGCCGGCTATTAAGGCCTGGTGCCTTGAGAAGGGAATTGTTTCCAGTTCATAAGGATGGTTGGGAAGAATAACCCTGTCCTTGTAAAAAAAGGAAAAATCAGTACTGTTCTCCACCGGCAGCCTGTCTTCATAGGTTATATGAAAATTTAACCGGACACCGCTTTCTGTTTTGGTATTATACTCCGCTCTTCCAAACCAGTTTTCGTACAACTTCATATAATTCTTCTTCCAGATCAATGTGTGTAGTGACGGCATTGGACAATGGTTCCAGCGGGCTTTCATGATTGAACTGGGAAAGACGTTTTCCTCCTGACAGTTTCAGGTACCTGTTCCGCAGGTTAGCATTCATTCTTCTTCCCTGTATGGTAAAATCAGCATAGGAATTAAGATGTGTGTTGACAAAACCATACCGTGTATTCCAGTTGAGCGTATAATTATTCCTTCCTTTCCTGGGATAATAACGGAAGGTCTGGTCTGCAGTTAAGGATAATCCTTCTACCGTATTAAAATCCAGTTTGGTCAATAGCGGTTTGGCGCTGTAGAATATCGTTACTTTTTTGCCATAGAAATTATGACGGGTACCTGACCACACAATATCTTTTACTGTAACAGGTTTCTGATTCTTACGTAATGAATCAAGGTTGCGGCGTGTGCGAAATGAATCGCGGTAGGCTCTTGCCACACTGTCTTTAAAAACAAAATTTCGTTTTTCGTCCTGTTCGAGGGCGACAGGCCGTACAGCGTTCCAGTAACTGGTATCTTTTTTATTAAATGCCGTATCGTATTTCATCAATATACGGTCGAAGTATTTTTTGGTAAAACCCGGCTCCAGGTCATAGTCAGTATACACGTTCACAAAATTGCCGGTAAAATCAAATCCCAGCATCCTTACCGCCAGGTACACTACCTGGTTCTTTGTTTTCCATACATCACTGGTCACTGATGAATGTATCTGGCTGACGCGCAGGGTATCTACCAGTTCAAGAGAATATTCCTTGGTGGTCTGGAGGTCAAGGCTGTAAATACGCCAGTCATCTTCCGTGATCTGGATCGTACCGCTGAACAGAGGTTCATTCTTTCTTTAGGTGTTACCCTGATCGTATTCACCATTTTATTGTCCTCGATAAAACTGCCTTCGTACCTGTATTTATAAAAATTCAGGGCGCCGTCTGCGATCGGTGAAATGAATCCGCGCGGATTGAGATTATTATCAAAAACAGAAACATTATTCTGGTAAAAATTAATAAAGAAAGGAAAACTAAGGCCAAAGCCGCCACCGCTCTGCCGCGAGGAGACGACATTATATTTTATCTTATCAGGTTTTTTAAATGATACTTTGGTAACAGACTCTGAAAGAAATAATATCCCCTTGCCCAGCGAATCCAGTCCATCATCATCATCCCGCTCAATCTTTTTACCGAATATCTTTTGCGGCATTCCCCGGGAACGCAACAGCCTTTTATGTATACGTCTACTGAAAATGAATCCACCTGGTTATTATAGTAAGAACGTTTTTTTATCGCCTGCCGGATGATCCCGTAAGCAGGGTCCTCTCCTTTCTTTACGATTACTTCGCTGAGTGTTAATTGCTGTATGCTAAGATTGAAGTCCACCACCTGGTCTCCGGCAGTAACCGTGATCGTTTTTTCTTCTTTCTTATAATTGACGAACTGGCAGATAAGGGTATATTGCCCGGGACTTAATGTGATAGAATAATTACCGGAGCCATTTGCATTCGTTCCTTTTGCAGAACCTTTGATACTGATAGAAGCATAAGCGAGGGGAATACCTTTATCATCTGTTACCTTCCCGGTTATTTTACCGGCAAAAGCAATGAATGAGAATAAGGAAAGGAAGAAGGAGAATAATGATCGCAGCATACAGGATAATATAAACGAAAATACCCCTGCGGATGTTACAAAAACGAAAAACTTATACCCGGTTCTTTATTTATTTACTGCTCCTGAGATAACTGCCGCTCATGGCGCCAAACCCAGCTACCAAAGCGCCGATCAGTGCCGTAACAAGAATAAGGGCAAGCGAACTCCCTCCCATTGGCAAAACTGCTGCGATCTTTTTGGACAATATGCCTTCATTCTTCATGTCTATCCACCAGGCAAGTGCTCCCCATAATATAAATACGCCTAAAAAACCGGAAGCAAATGCTTTGCCGGCTTTCTGATGCACCAGCATGGCAACAATGAATGCAGCAATAGCAATGCTCCACCAATCCAGCCATAAGCCAGCAACAAATGCGAGTAAGGCTGTAAGCAATATGGCAACTAAAAATTTCATATCAGGTGATTAATTTTTAAAATAATAGTATTTGCTGACTCAGCCTTTTCCAAACTTCATGATCCATTTTACTTTTTTATCTGAAGTTTCCGTTGGCTTCATCATCCAGAGCCGGAAGTATTCTCCTTTTACCCATGTATCAACAAAATTGTCGTAGTATTTACTGCCGGGATTTCCATTCTGCCCTGCGGGATAGACACCGTACGCTTCTGTCGTTTCAGAAAGCTGCACGATCATTCTCCAGCTCGGGCCATGGCTTTGAGTAACAGCATTAATGATCGTACCGCTGCCGCCTACATTTAATTTTGTTCTGGCAAATGGCAGCAACACCGATTTACTTTTATCTGTCAGGTGATAAATACCGGGTTCTTTAAATTTCGCCCATTCGAGTTTGCCTTCAGCTTCTTTTTTGGCAAGAAAAACGGCTGCCTTATTCATCGCCACCGTTATATCATCGGTTAATGTTTCCATTTTAGGAGTAGTAATATTATCGCAAACTTTAATGAACTGGTGTCTTTCAGCAATAATTCCAGCGTTGTTTGTTCTTCCGGCCAGGGAGCCATAGGCGTTGTGCGGATATATCATCTTTCCAGATTTCCACTTCGAGACTATCCCACCAGCATTGGTAAATGGTTTGGCCTTTAGAAGCAGGATCCGCTTCCAGGTTCCAGGTTTTTACTATCGCCAGGTATTTTTTGCTTCGGCGCTTAAGGCATTTTCATTTATATATTTAAGCAAGACCGGTCTTCCATCTTCCGCCAGCGTATTAAAATAATTATTCTGCAGTTTCATCATATCGGTAGTCGTGATACCGTTCATGCCGGATAAAAAATGTTCGATGGCGATAGCCCTTGGCGTTATATAGCTACGGGAATAAAAATAAGGATACGCAGAATCAGCGGGCCGTTGATTAGCGCTTTCCAGGAAACCGCGTTCAGGGTTCTTAGCATGCGGGTTTTCATTCTGAGGAATAAATCCCTGCCAGTTATAGCTGGCATCATTACCGGGCATTACATAAAGCCCCTGCCCGTTCCATCTCGCCGGAAATTTACCCTGCTGCCATAAAGCGATATCGCCTGTTTTGGATGCAAACACAAAATTCTGACCCGGGCAGTCAAATGTCTTTATCGCATCTGTATAACTATCATAATCGGCAGCACGGTTGAGTTTATAGAATGTCATGCCTTCGTTACTGGGATCATGCGCCGTCCACCGTACAGCTAATGATCTTTTCCTGGACAGATCATTGGAAAAACTTTTATCAAACATGACCGGGCCAAAAACAGTATAGGCGACCGTATCATACACGGTAGTTCCGCCGTTTACTTTTATCTTTTCGACACGTGTCTGAAGAACAGGTTCCCATTTTCCATTATACCAATATTCTTTCTTTGTATAGTCTTGAATTTTATTTCAAAATAATCCTTTACATCGCGCTGTGCATTGGTTACGCCCCAGGCTATATTATCATTAAACCCGATAATGATGAACGGGCTGCCGGGAAGCGAAACGCCGTAGGCATTACTTGTGGGAGTTGATAACTGCATTTCAAACCAGATGGAGGGCAATGACAATTCAAGATGCGGGTCATTACACAATATCGGGGCGCCGCTTTGTGTTTTACTGCCTGCTACTACCCAGTTGTTGCTGCCATTATTTTTATCAGGCCTGTGGCTTCTATGGCGGTAACGATATCCTTTTTTCCAAAATATAATGAATCGGCTGTGAGAGGTGTTAACGGAACAATGCGGGCCGTATCGAAAATAGTACCCTTCGGAACAATCGGTAATAAAGAGTCGGGCACCTGCGGATAAAGCGTATTAAAATCCTGTGGTGAAAAAACAGTTTTCGCATTGCTGTATTCAAGATCGCGCTGTGTACCGGAACTAAGCATCTGCGCCATCATTTTCAATAATAAAGCAGTACGCAGGTTGCTCCACTCTTCCGGTTTAAAGTTCAATAATTTGTATTCAAGCGGTACCTCACTTTCTTTCAGCGAATGGATATAGGCATTTACTCCTTTTGTGTAAGCGGAGAATAGCGACAGGGAAACAGGGTCTTTTTCTATTTCTTTCAGTGCATTTTCGGCGGCGAACCTCATGCCGAGCCTGCGCTGTTCTTTATCATAATTGATGGCCCTGGCTCCTGCCACTTCACTGGCTCTTCCTTCTGCGGCTTTTGTTTGCAGATCCATCTGGAACAAACGGAATTTTGCATGCACATATCCCTGCATGAAATACAGGTCTTCATCATTGTCTGCAAAAATATGCGGCACTAATCTTTCATCCAGGTAAACGCTCCCATTTCCTTTCAGGTCAGGAAATGTAAGATCAGCGGAATAATCATAATCGGCGGGTTCAGCGTTTTGCCAGAAGCCATGCTGGGGACTTAAGAACCTGCCCATCGGTGGAATCTTTCCCCAATTCTTATTCAGAACAAAAACCAGTCCGGCAGTAACAGCGGCAGACACGACGAACGGAACAATTCTCATAAGCAAACTTATATCCATGAAAGGTAAAAAAATCAGGCAGAACTACCCGAGAAATTTCAGGGATGCTGCCCGTTATTTATTTAGGGTAACACTTCGAATAAAAGAAACATTGATTTTTGCTTTGCCGCGAAATTATCATCGGCCACAAAAAGCAGGGTCCGGTGACCATTGGGTAATGTGGGGCCGAATGTTACGCCTTCGATATTATCAATAAAACGTCCCAGGCTGTTAAAGTCGAGTAACAGCTTTTTGGTAACAGGTCTTTTTACCGGTGTAATATCCAATGCGGTGGCCGAAATATCTTCGGCATAACGGGCATCGGCCAGGTAAATCCTGACATCAGAAGGAATCCTGCCGGTAGAATAACCTCTTTCAATAACGATGAATTGATTTTTGCCAATGTATAAGATATCCGAAACACCATTTATTTTAAAAGCGCCGGGCGGATTAGCAGGGTAAGGTACCGCGTCTACCTGGTAAGCATATTGTGCTACGCACTGTTTCAACCGGCGATTGAACTTTAGTATCCGTATCCATGCGGTAGAATCTCCGCTACCGGCTCTTGGCCCGTCTTCGTAGATCGGTTCTTCGACACTTACATATACGTGACTATGATCATCATCAAAACTTATTCCTTCAAATACGCTGTTATGCCTCGGGCCTTTTTCAACTGCTGTATATGCATATTGGGAGGTAAGGCAAAGCTATCTTTGTAGTGTCCGTTCTTTTCCATGATCACGATCTGCGGATCTTCCAACTCTTCTTTGCCATCCCGTATGAACCGCTGCCCTTCGCTGCTCCATATCATTTCATCTCTTTTTGGGTCATGCCTCATAGCTTCCACATCAGCGGAATGAATACGGTCCCTGGTAATATCTGCATAAGGTTGCCCCTGTGGATTTAATAAGGCAGTTACATCAACGATCTGTACGCTGTCAATCCCTTTATCACTTATGGGTATTTTAGCGGTATAATATCGAGTTGGGCCTTTGGAAGAAGGATCATCGCTGATCATATAATATAGATCCGCCCGGGGTCGTAATCAATTCCTGATAAACCACCCACTGATGTATTCTTAAATTGTATACCGGAAGGCAATATATATTCACCGAGAAAACGTATCTCCCTGATATTCTCTGCGCCTGTTTTGCCGCAGATGGCCGGGAAGAAGAACACCCTGTCAAAAAAAGAATGCCGGTCACGAATAAAATAGCCCTCATACGTAATCTTTACGGCAAAACTAAGGCAACAGCTCCTAATCCTGCATGCTATACTACTTTCCATTTATTAACTTTATTGCATGCTCCATCAAAAGCAGGTAAGATCGGTTTTAAACAGGCACAAGAAAAGGGATAGCTGGTTCCTGGATGATTATTCGGTGAATCCCTATGAAGGTTGCAGCTGCAATTGCCTGTACTGTTTTATCAGGGGCAGCAAATACGGGGAGAATATGGATGAAGGGCTGGCGGTAAAAACAAATGCCCTGGAAGTACTGGAAAAACAACTGGCGGCCAGGGCGAAGAAAGGACAATATGGTTTTGTAGCCGTAGGGTCGGGCACGGATGCTTATATACATCACGAAGAAAAACTAAGAATGACGGAAGGAATGCTCAGGCTATTGCTGAAATACCGGTTCCCTGTTTTTATCAGTACAAAATGCAGGTTGATAAAAAGAGATATTGAATTATTAAAGGAAATTGACAGGAATGCTATCCTGCCGGATGATCTTCAAAATACATTAAAGCGGGGCGTTATTCTTTCTGTTTCCGTTTCTACCATGAATGAAGAGATCAGTAATATGCTGGAGCCGGGCGCCGCTTCTCCTGCTGAGCGGTTAGCATTAATAAGTAATTTAAAAGAAGAAGGTTTTTTAGCCGGTGTAAATGCTATTCCCGTTTTACCATTCATTTCAGATACAGATGAAGGACTGGAAAAGATCATTGCCGCAGCAAAGGAATACAGGGCCGATTACGTTCTTGTTGGCGGATTAACATTATTCGGCGAAGGAAAAGCCGACAGCAAAACGCTTTTCTATAAATTTCTTGAAAGATATGACCCCTCCCTTTTACCAAAATACCGGCAACTTTACGGATCAAATTTTTATACTTCTTTTTCTTACCAAAATGAATTAAAAGAAAGAGCTGCCAGGCTCTGTAAAAAACACTCGGTCAGAAACAGTATTTTAGAATAACCATGTCGCCACCACTTGCAGCCATACAAAAGGTATTAAACGCCAAAGCAGATAAAAACAACAGGGCATTTTTTGAGAAGATGGTACCCGGTCAGCAAAGATATATGGAGTGAAGACCCCTGACCTGAATTTACTGGCACAGCAATACAAACAGTATTCATTTGATCTCGCCAGAGAGTTATGGGCATCCGGTGCGCTGGAAGAAAAGATCATTGCTATCAAGATCATTGAAAAGACAGGACAGAATGATCCGGCCAAAGTATTGAAACTGTTCAAAGAATTTTCTAAAAACATAGACAACTGGGCTGTTTGCGACGGGCTGGGCATGCAATTTACCAGGGGTATTGTAAAAACACATGCCAATGATATATTTGCATTGGCTGAAAAATACAAGAGCGCCAAAGATCCCTGCAAAGAAGGCTATCGCTTGTGATGGTGGAATGGTACACCCGGGACAGCGGCCGTCATGCCGAAATAAAAAAACTGGTCAAAGCGCTGGAAGACGACGAAGAGTATTATGTAAAAAAAGCTGTCGCCTGGATAAAACGAAATTTTACCAACCGAAAATAAACACTTTGTATGCAACTACAGGTAATTACTCCGATACTATGGGTTGATGACGTAAGAGCAACGATTGACTATTATGTTTCCGTACTCGGGTTTGATGAAACAAGTTATGTAGCCGATTGGCAATGGGGCGTAGTGGAGAAACATAAAGTAAGGATATTGTTATCAAAGCCAAATGCACACGCCGGTTATGAAAGACCACAGTTCACCGGTTCGCTTTATATCAGGACAGATGATGTAGATGCATGGTGGAGTTTTTACAAAGACCGGCTACTGTTTTTTATCCTGTCGAAGATTTTGAATATGGGTTGAGAGAATTTGCTATTAAAGATTGTAACGGGTATATCCTGCAGTTCGGGCAGGATATAGAAAAATAGGTACACATGAAGTAATAGTATCGTATTAGCTTGGTATAATGACCGCAGAGAATATTTCTCTGCGGTTCTCCTTTTCTCCGTGGTATCTCTGTGGGCAAAAAATACAATGTCACAGAGAGGGCCGCGGAGAAAAGGAGAGCCACAGAGGTTTTAGTTTCGGGGAAGTATCAGCTATTCCTTTACAATCTCTTCCGCCGCTTTTTCCATAAAAGCCGCATACTCTTTTACATAATTATCCCTGGTAGGAAAATCATTCCGCAATTTCTTTATTGTAAGTGATAAATAACGATGAGCATCTTTAGCCTGCTTTTTATCGAAAAAAAGTGATGCAAAAAAACTCTCTTCATCAAAATCTTTCATACCGATCGCATGCTGGTAAAACCTGAAGGGAAGAATAACCCTTGTTGGTACGAAGAAACTGGATTCATCCGTAACCAGTTCGTAATAATCAGCATAGTAGCCAAGCATGGATGATAACCGTTCCCTTAATTGTTTTTCTGATTCAGGTACTGGAGACCTTTTTCTCCATGTATTATTTTTTTCACTGAACAGATCCGATGCGGAGCCACCGGTTATTTTCTTAAGGTTCCAGATCAGTTTGATCTTCTCTCCTTTCACATCCACAAATTCAGTTAACTGCAATACTCCTTTTTTGTATCCCGTGAAGCTGGCAGAAAAATGCTCAAATCCTTTCCCTCCATCTTCTATGAATACTATATTATCTATTGTTATGCCCCATTTCCCTTTGCTTTTGATACTATCTATTTGCTGAAAACTACCATTGTCTGAAAGTGTGACGAGTTTCAATCCTGTAAGGCCCACGATAGAATCCTGCATTTTGCTGTATACTACTTTTTGCCAGTTATCCGTCAGTTTATGATCAGGGTACAGGATCAGCCATCGTCCTGCCAACTGCTGGTGAAGCTTTTCTGCTTCAGTCAGTGACTTGCAGGAAAAGAAGAATACCAGTAAAAGATATAACCACCGCATGCTGCAAATATAAAAAGCCTGCCCCGTTTAAAAACAGGACAGGCTTTGTTGCATCCAGGATACGGTTCAAATGTCTATGGTAAGGTAATCAAACGCTGTTTATTGCCGTTGTTCCATGTCAGCAGGGCTTTATTATCGCAGTCACCGTTGCCGGGTGCGCCATAATCGAGGAACAATACACGGCTGTTGATCTTTATTTTTACTGTCCCGTTGCTGATCCAGCGGCAGTCAAACTTTTTGATCAGGGCGACTCGGTATCCAGGTTAACGGTCAGGCCATTATTGAATTCCGTTTTTGACCGGCCCTCGGTCTTGTATACATCATCTGTTAAGTTTGGTGTTCCTGCTCCTTCAATTTGTGTTACATATTTCAGTCCATCATACTGGTAACCTCTTCCGGCCGGGAATGTTACTTTACCAGCAATTACCTGTACGGTGAATTTCACAGCGCCGTTTTCACTAAGGTTGCTGATCACTTTTGTACCTTCTATATGAACGCGGTTAAGATAAAAATCGCTCAACGTAATAGTAACTACAGAACCGGCACGACGGATCGGTCCCGTAAAATGAAGGGTAATGGTTCCTTTGCGATGTTTGCCATCCGCGCACCAGCAACCATCGCCGGGAAAATCAATAGTAACTGTTTTAGGATAAGTGCTGTCGTTAGGTGTAACAGTGATAACAGCACAAGGACCGAGTCTGAGGCGAAGCTGTATAAAAGGGAAAATGCGGGCATTGGGAGCGCTGACAACGCCCTCTTCGTCAGCAGCTATCCGCTTATATCTTCAATATCATCAAAGCTGGCTTCTGCCCGGGTACTTTCCTCGGAATAAGTAACTGCATCATCTTCGGTTACCGTTTCAGCGGGACCTGTAGTGCTGCTTTCTTTTTTACACGAATACAAAACTGTCGCGAATAGCACAAGGACAGCTAAGGTTATCCGGTTAATTGAGATTAATTTCATGGCTATACTTTTAGGGTTTGTGGAAAAACATTAACGGAACTTTGGAACTGAAAGGCGCAGGAAAGTTTAATGATCCTGTAAATAAATCTATTTTAAGCACGGATGAAGACAATTATAGGGTATATAAAGGGGTATTTCTACGAGACTGATAAACGGGTACTGGCTACTGTAACAATGTTTACCGCCCTGCTGATCTTTCTCAATTATCATTTTGGTATTGATGACCGGATAGACGATCAGCAAAGTTTCAGGGCCAGTTTTTTTGGCCGCGCCGCTATATTTTTTATTGCTTTTGGCTTTTCTTATCTCGCATATTTACTCCTAACGGGCAGAAACTATTTTCATAACAGGCTGTTCGTCATCCTTTTTATGGCGGCGCCTTTTATTTTCGCATTGAAAGGCGCACTGACTCCTGCTCTTCATTTTTCAAACGACGGATCAGTAATAATTTCTGGAACCATGTTTTTTACTGGCCGGTGCTGCTTGTCATCATTGCTGCTGTATTATTTATTACCTGGAAACTATCCCGTACCGATCAGCCGTTCTATGGCATCCGCACAAAGAGTAATGAACTGGCAGCCATATATCATTATGCTGCTGATCATGATACCGCTGATAGCCGCCGCATCAACGCAACCTGATTTTCTCCGGGTGTATCCCAAATTAAAATTGATAACAGATGTCGGCAACATCAATGATCTGCCATGGTGGAAAAAATTGCTCTTTGAACTTTCCTATGGCAGTGATTTTATCACCATCGAATTATTCTTTCGCGGCTTCCTGGTACTGGCATTTGTGAAATGGGCTGGTAAGGATGCTATATTACCGATGGCTTGCTTTTATTGTACTATTCATTTTGGTAAGCCATTGGGTGAATGTATCAGTTCTTATTTCGGAGGAATGATACTGGGTATTGTTGTGTATCATACCCGCTCCATCTTAGGAGGATTGATGGTTCATCTCGGCATTGCGTGGTTGATGGAAATCGGGGGATATATTGGAAATTAAAATGCTCCTGTTCCAGAGAAATACCTGGTCTTGAATTTTGAAACACATAGGCGCATAGATACATAGGGTTTCACATAGAATTCTATGTGCCTATGTGTTAAAAGAACTACAAGCCTGTAAGCCGGATTCTGTCCTCGTCTGCCATCACTTTCGCAACGGCATAGATGGGCTATCATTTATCTGTCCCGGTACTTGCGAACCGGGATCAATCTGCCTACCCTGTACCTCGGACGAGCAGCCCTCAGGCGGTACTATATGTGGCATTTCAGCATGCAAGGTTTACCCGCGAATGATGTTACCATCATAAGCCGTAGGCTCTTACCCTACGTTTTCAACCTCACCCAACCCTCTCCCTAAGGAGAAAATAAGGCAGTTATTTTCTGTGGCACTATCTGTTTCCGTTTCTGTCTAAAGAGAACCGGAACCCGGCTCTTCACCGGTACATTGCTCTGTGCTGTCCGGACTTTCCTTCCCGTCTGGGACGAGACGATAGCCCGGCTTGTAGCGCGGCAAAGGTAAATTTAATTTATGAGCCGGAGGTATGCTGTTATTAATGTTGCTAACAGGAATAAGATGCTTATTGCTTGCAGGTAAGATGTTCAAAGAATTTTTTTATCCGGCCTTATTCAACAGGGGGAGTGAAAATGAAAAGACAGAGCCTTCATTCAATTTGCTTTTAACTTTCATTGAGCCATTATGCTCTTTAATAAGCTCATCGCATATATACAGGCCCATCCCAGACCAGGGAAGGATGAGTTTTTATTTTCTGCCCGGTAAAAACGTTCAAACACCCGCTTCTGGCTATAGTCGGATAAACCGATGCCCTTATCAATGACAGAAACGGTCACGCAGTTATTTTCACTGCTTCCGCGTACAATGATGTCCTTTTTGCCAGGAGAATATTTGACAGCATTATTAATGAGGTTCATTAATACCTGCTCCAGGCGTTCAGCATTGCCGGATACCATGAGATTTTCTTCTACGTCCTGCTGTATATTGTATGCAGGATACATGTAGCTGCTGTTTTCAATACAGAGATTTATCAATTCTGTCAGATCCACCACATTCTTTTCAAATTCAAGTTTACCTGCTTTTATTTTACTTACATCCAGCAGATCATTGATGAGGTGTTGCAATTTATTGATGGAGTTATTGCCCCTTGCAATATATAGTTTAGTATCCTCCGGAGGTGCGACTGTCCTTCCATTAATTGTATATAACCTTTCAGGCTGGTGAGCGGCGTTTTTAATTCATGACTGGCGACACTTATAAATTCATCTTTTCTTTCTATCTCCTTTTTCTGGTCTTCAATATCGGTAGCTGTACCAAACCACGCTACTATATTTCCGGTTTCATCCCTGAAAGGTTCACCTTTGCCCAAATGCCAGCGGTATAAACCATCGGACGCCCTTTTGATACGGTATTCAAACTGGAAAGCAGCTTTCTTACTGATCGCATTATTCCAGGTGTCAAGAACCGAATCAATATCTTCCGGGTGTAACGCCAGCACAGCCCCGGATCCCCTGGATTCTTCCACACCAAGCCCGGTATATTCGTACCATTGTTTATTGAAATAATCCGCCTGGCCATTACTTCCCGTTGTCCAGACAATTACGGGAATATTATCCGCCAAAAACCGGAAATGCTCCCGGCTTACCAGCAGGTCTTTTGTTTTTATCTTTAAAATACCTTCCAGTTCATCATTCATTCTTGCCACATGTGCTCTTGCTTCTTCCAGTTGTTCATTTTTTACTTTTAACTGTTTTTCCGTTTCTTTCTGAACAGTCAGGTCAGTAAGAATAATACTTAATGATCTGCCTTCATCCAGTTCGAGTGAAGTAAATGATAAGAGAAAAGGAATTAGCGTATTCTTTTTATTTTTCAGCGATATCTCTCCTTTACTGTCAGAACTCCAGCCCTTACTGATCAATGACAGGAACGCTTCTTTGAATTCATCCGGAACAAAATCAATAAACGGAACACCGATAACTTCTGACAACGGGAGATTGACCATGGAAGCAAACTGGGAATTGCTGTATAAGATGATCTCTTCTTTATTGAGGGTAACAGCGCCTTCTTTCATTTTTTCAATAAAAACACGGTATGTCTGGTCTGCGCTTCTTAAAGTATATAACTGGTGATCGGCTCCGTTATTTACCACCAGTGCATCTATCTGGCCGGTCCTGATCGCCTGGATCGTGTCTTCATATTCCTGCAACTGGAGGCGCAATTCCTTCATTTCAGATAAAAGGTCCTCTTGTGTTGTTGTTGACTTCATTAATCAGGAGTTGAAAGTTCCAGTCTTTTTATCACCTTTTCATTATCCGACATATCGCCGATCATCCTTCTTTCCGGCAGGGGCATTTTTCTTATCAGTAAAGGAAGGGCAATAATGTCAACACTTTGTGCCATATGAGGTTGTTGATACACATCAATGATACTCAGTTCATACTGGTCTTTCAGGTATTGTTCACAAATGTTTTTAAAATTAGTAATAGCACGGGAAGAATTAGCTGAAGCTCCTGTGATATAAAGCCGGAAGATATAAGGAGATTCCTCTTTTTTAGGCCCGCCAGGTACTGATCTTCTGTTCTTTTTCATGTCACTTTGTTAAAGCCGGATATTTAAGCCGACCAATACTTTTTCTTCATTCGAAAGATCCCGATTATCTTCCTTATTGGTTCAGGCACTTTTCGTACCAAAGTCGGGATGGCAAAGATCTGGTCGCCTTCGGCGAGCTGGGGTTTTACCAAAAGATCTATTACTTCAATCTTGTAAATTCCTTTCAAATGCGTTTCGCAATATTTTTCCAGGTTTTTTAAAGCCGTAACCGATTTTGGCGTTTTACCCGCCACATACAATCGCAATTCCCAGGCTATCTCTTGTTTTGACATTTGCTTTCCGGTCTTTTAATGGTCATCTTTTTTTCCTGGATGCTGCAGGTATAACAGTACCGGTATCTTCCTGTGGCTTATAAAAATCGGTAATATCCAATCCCTTTGAACTGATGATAAGCTCGCTCACTTTTTTGGAGTGCTTCATTCCCCTTGATTTCATGATATACATAAGGATCTTACGGTCTCCGTGTACCTCTACATCCCTCGCCAGTATCCAGGCATCTACCAGGGATGATACATTTTCCTCTACATGATCGGTGGTGCCACTGTTCAATGCGGTCATCATAAGCGTAATTCCATCGTCCTGCAGCAGATCAATCAACCTCAGCAGCATGGCATTTACTTCGGTGAGCAATCCTACCGTTACGAGATTGGTGATCGGATCGAGTATTACCGTTTTCGGTTTAAACTTTTTCACCAGCTTGTACATATTCGCCAGGTGCATCTCAAGGCCGTACAACCCGGGACGGAAGGCATGAAATTCCAGCAGGCCTTTATCTATATGCGGCTGCAGGCTGATACCGATTGACCGGATATTGCGTATGATCTGCTGCGGTGATTCTTCAAACGCGAAGAACATACATTTTTCTTTCCGCATACAGGTTTCATTGGCAAAAAAAGTAGCAATGCTTGTTTTGCCCGTACCCGCGGTACCCGATATTAAAATGCTGCTGCCCCTGAAATAGCCTTTGCCTCCAACCATAGCATCAAGAGAAGGAATACCGGTTGATACCCTTTGCGCCGATACATTCTTATCGAGCTTCAATGAAGTGATCGGTAAAACAGTAATGCCATCTTCATCAATTAAAAAAGGATATTCATTCGTGCCATGAACGGAGCCGCGGTATTTTACTATCCTCAATCTTCTTGTTGATACCTGGCTGATGATACGATGATCTAACATGATGACACAATCAGAAACATATTCTTCCAGCCCTTGTCTTGTTAATGAATTCTCCCCCTTTTCACCGGTTACGATAGCCGTTACTCCTTTTCCTTTCAGCCATTGAAAAAGGCGGCGCAGTTCGGCCCGGAGTATACCTGGTTGGTCAGACCAGCAAAAAGGTTTTCGATCGTATCGAGCACAACTCTTTTAGCGCCTATACTGTCAATCGCATGACCCAGCCGTATAAAAAGACCATCGAGATCGTATTCTCCTGTTTCCCTCGATCTCTGACTGATCAATATGAACATAATCCAGCCGCAGCTTTTTATCCTTTTGCAGTTTTTCCAGGTCAAAACCCAGTGAAGCGACATTAGCAGTAAGTTCTTCTGCTTTCTCTTCAAATGCCATAAATACACCTGGCTCATTATATAAAGTGATGCCCCTGACAATGAATTCTGCGGCAAGCAGGGTTTTGCCACATCCCGGTCCCGCGCAAACCAGTGTAGGTCTCCTTTCGGAAGTCCTCCTGCCGTGATCTCATCCAGGCCATTGATCCCTGATTTTACTTTGGGTATTGACTTTATCATATATGTCTGATTGGGAAGGTTCGGGTTAATCTTTAAAAATATAGCTTATAGAAGTTCAAAAAAAAATTAATACTG
The DNA here is from genome assembly GCA_037200265.1 of Bacteroidota bacterium. GTDB lineage: Bacteria > Bacteroidota > Bacteroidia > Chitinophagales > Chitinophagaceae > VBAT01. The sequence goes on along the minus strand of JBBCIL010000022.1, from coordinate 72,443 downwards.
GAAGAATATCTCCGTCGCTCCATATCCGAATCTTGAATCATACTGGTTCACAAAAGACTTTACTTCTTTTTTCAGCCGCAGGCGGTCATGTATCTCATCCCTGAGCCTCCCCTCTCCCACGCCGTGAATAACGATCAGTGAAGGCTGAATATGGGCAAGCGCCAGTTCATAATACTTTTCAAAGGTCTTCAGTTGTATACCCATGATCTCGTAATTACTCAAATGCTTCCAGTCATCTGATAGTTTCTCAATATGCAGGTCAATTACGCTACGGGGAGGATCGAGGTGCTGCCTTGCTTTTTTCGCATCGTATATCTTGTATCCTTTGGAGGCAAGTTTGCCCATATCAAAATTTTCTTCAAAAGCCCGGTCAGGATATTTTTCAAACAGCTTAAAAGAAAACGTCGCTTCATTCTTTAGTTTTATTTCTTCTATCTTATTAAAAAGCTGTTTGGCTTTTAACTTTAAAAAGGATTCGTAGAAGTTCTGCTTTATTTTTATCGGGTTTCGGCAGGGAGAATTCAAATTCAAAAACAGGACTGTCGTTCAGGTCGTCAAAATCTACATCATGCAGGTAAAAGTCTTCAAACGGATTGATAACATTCTTTAATTCAAATTCAGGTTTACCTGAATACGTAAGCTTATAAATGAAATGATAAACAGCTTCGGTTCTGTTTACCAGGTGCACTTTTAATTCTTCCACTACTTCATCGCCAAATTCGTCTGTTTGAAATACCGGCAGGAAAGTAAGCCAGGCGCCATCAGCCACTCTTGTGGTATTGGATGGCTTTTCTTTTCGTACATCGTCAACGTACTTTTTATCCTTTTTGGCGGGAAACATTTTCTTTTCAGAAAAACGTTTGAAGTAAGGAAAATCAAGCTGGTCAATATAGGCGGGAAATTTTACACCTCTTACATCCACCAATACCATTTTTTCATTGATAATATCAATCACTTCGCCTTCTTCATTGGAATGCAGAACAAGCACTGTATCTCCGATCTGGAACTTCATAGTGTAAAAATAAGAATGTCGCCATTCAAAATAGCGACATTCATTTCCAGGTATATATTTTATTAATCCGGCTTTTTAGCCAGTTTGCTATGCCGGTGGCTATAAAGGAAATAAATTACCAGGCCAATAACCAGCCAGATCAGGAAACGCATCCATACTTATGTGTTTCCTGTGACATCAGGTAAAAGCAACTTATCATCCCCAGCACCGGTATCAGTGAAAATTTTTTGATGAAGGAAAGAACCGCCATAATGATCGCAATGAGCCAGAAAATGGCCATCGGCCAGGTATCTTTTGTCCAGATATCTTCGGTAAAATGGGTGGGCACATGGATAACAATCAGTACAACAGCAATGATCAGTAATGCCGGGTAAATAAACTGGCCGTTAATATAGGGCACTTTGAATTTGCTTTCCGGTCTTTCTTTCTGTTGTTGCAAGGCAAGTACACCGGCACAGACCAGTACAAACGCAAACAAAGTTCCGATACTGGTCAGTGACAATACTTCTCCAAGATTCAGGAATAAAGCCGAACCGCCACTACGATACCTGTAAGAATAGTAGAGAAAGATGGTGTGCCATATTTCGGATGGATCCTTGAGAATATTTTTGGTAGTAGCCCGTCGCGGCTCATGCTCATCCATATTCTTGGTTGTCCTAACTGGAAAACCAATAATACACTGGCGGTGGCGATGATGGCGCTTACGGCTACTATGCCGGAAATAAATTTCAATCCTTTTGCATCAAAGACCATGGCCAGCGGATCTCCGACGTTCAGTTTCGTATAATGCACCATCCCGGTGAGCACCAGTGCAAGTAAGATGTAAACGACTGTACAAATGATAAGAGAGTACATCATTCCCCGTGGCAAATCTTTTTGCGGATTCTTACATTCTTCAGCCGTAGTGGATATAGCGTCGAAACCGATATAAGCAAAGAATACCGCGGACACTCCTTTCATAATACCACCAAAGCCTTCGGGCGTGAATGGCGACCAGTTGCCCGGGTTTACATAATAAGCGCCCAGCACGATCACAAAGAATATAACGCACAATTTTATAATGACCATCAGGTTACTGGCAGACCTGGATTCTTTGATACCCCTGAATACGATATACGTAATCAGTGCTACTATCAGCAAGGCCGGCAGGTCCATGATAATGCGAAAACCAAAGATCTGTGGTGCATTGGTCCATGCCGCAACCTGTTCACTTACACCGTTGGCAAACCCATTTTTAGCGCTTATATAATCCATCGTCAGCCAGTCGGGAATATGCATTCCCGCTTTGGTCATCAGGTTGGTAAAATAATCGCTCCATGAAATAGCCACTGCTATATTACCGATAGCATATTCCATCAGCAGATCCCAGCCGATCACCCAAGCGAATATCTCCCCGAATGCGACATAGGAATAGGTATAGGCGCTTCCTGATACAGGAACAGTAGAGGCAAACTCTGCGTAACAAAACGCGGCAAACCCACAAGCCACCGCGGTAAACATGTAAAGAAAAATGATACCCGGCCCGCCACTGGAAGCGGCAGAGCCAATACCGCTGAAGATACCTGCACCGATAATAGCAGCTACACCAAAGAAAGTAAGATCCCGGACACCTAATACTTTTTTGAGCCCGCCACCATGACCATCGCCAAGCCCTTGTTCTGCATCCCTGAGAATGGTGGTAATAGATTTTTTACGAAAAAGTTGATTTGCCATCAGTCAGTTGGTTTATTGTTCAAAATAGGAAAAATAATAATGCTATGAACAAAAAGGAGCAAAAGAGTATCAATGGTCTCTTTGTACCAGTGTACCGCGTTTCCTTTGATGATCGTTTTGTCGGGCCCGGCATTGGCTCTTGCTTTTTCTACCACGTATATTGTTACATCTGCTGTATCCCTGCAGGTAAACTGGTTGGTGATGATCAACTGGTAAGCGGTGGTATCAACAGGCGTTGCTACCGGATCGGGGATCACGTTAGATGATAATCCCGTCGCCGGTATCCATTTGTAATCACCACCCCCGCTGCTGGTTAAACCCACATTATCTCCTTCGCAAATAGTAAATTCATTAAATGGAGTAGCTGCAACGGGATTTATATTCACGGTCACGGTAACCGAATCAAGATGTGTACAATTGTCTGCGTTCGTTACCAAAACATAATACTTCCCTGACTGAACTGCCTGCGCATCAGGAACAGATACCGTGGCCGTGGAAGCGGTTAAAACCATTTGGCCCCGTCCATTCGTAGATAGTACCCCCGCCGGCCGACAATGACAGTGTGTTTTTTTCACATAGCGGCGAATTGCCGGCAGCAGTCGTTATGGGGTTAGCAGACACGGTTATCACGATCGGTTTGGATGATACCCTGCATTGGGCAGAAGCCATATTTCCTACCTCAGCGGCTGATAACCTGTAGGAATAAACACCCGGAGGAGTGGTTGGCAAAAAATTCTGTATATACGGAGGATTGGTGGGCGAACCGGTTATATCTGTCCATGCACCGCCGTTAATGCTTTGCTGCCATTGAAGTGAAGGATTATTAAATCCCGCCGATAAAGCGCCACCGAGCGTAAATGGACCTCGTTGAGCCTTCGCAAATGGCTACTTCAGTGGCAGTACTGCCGACTATTGATATGCTTAATTGGGGGCCGCAGGGCCGGAATGTAATATCATCCAGGGCAAGGTCGTTGCCACAACCGCCTACCGACTTATTGAATATCCGTAAAACGATATCTGACACGCCAACAGGTGTGGAGAAGAAAAAACCATATTGCTGCCATACAGGAGATGCCTGTGCGGGAATGCTCGTTGTATTATACGTTTGTAAAATCGTTCCGTCTGTTTTTTCAATCGTAAAGGTCAGGTCGGGTTGAATACCGGTATTGCCGCAGGCAGACGATTTGAGCATGTTGATGATCCAGGCAGCAAATTCATAGGTAGAGCCGCTGCATAAAATTTTTCACGGTATCCAGGTAAAATGCACTGGGATCGAAGGAGGCATTTATCAGCATAAAGTACCCGTTGGGGTCACCGGTATGATCGCTGGAAAGACTATGCCAGGTACTTCCAAAACAACTGGAGAGGTAGAAGTATTGCTTCTAACTGTATAAAAGCCATCGCCCGGGCAATCTGAAGAAATGTATTGATAGCTGGTAGTAGCTGCGGCCAGGGGTGCACCGGGATTGGATCCGGCGCCGAACGTAATATTAACTAAAGGATCTCCGAGGCTGCCCTGGCAGAGTTGTGCATTGGCGCTATAAAAAGTAACGGATAAAGCCAGTATGAACACTACAAGAACAGGTCTGCGGAAAAGGGTCACTGCAATCTCTTTGATGAACAGCTAAAATACTCAGATTATTTCAAAGCGCTGAGATTTGGTAGGGTATCAATTTTAGCATTATTCCGCCCCACTAAGACACAAAAGGGTATTTTGAAATACATAGTCACATAGAAAATATAGGGTTTCACATAGGATTCTATGTGTATATTCCTATATGTTTCAAAGTCAAAAACCAGGCACCGTCCCAAAAGGACCTTCACAGGTCAATGAACAAAGGCCCCGGTTTACTGTTACAGCTAACGATCGGAACCGGTGAATCCTTAATTTAGTCAATTGACATGCCTGACACTTTAGCTCCCCTTATCTCCAGCCGCAAAAAAGAAATTGTACAACAATATATTTCGGCATTGGATAAACATATAGCAGATCTCAAAGCGGGGAAAAGCAGAAAGAGCCCTGGAAATAAGGGATTTCGCCAATCTGCTGCATATTCATCCCGCGCATTTAAGCAATACGATCAAAGAAGTAACAGGACAATCTACCTGCAGCCTGTATGAAGAAAGACTATTGACAATATCCCGGGAGCTATTGCTGACCACTTCTCTTTCCATTGCCCGGATTGCCACGCAATTGACCTACGATCCCTCCAATTTTACCAAGTTCTTCAAGCATTTTGCGGGAATAACACCGAAAAAATTCCGGGACATGCATAAATAGCCGCAGAATCTTATACTCTCACCATTTTTTCTGAAACAGTCACCAGTATTCTTTGCTGATAAGAGTGAACTTTGCTTTTTACATTTTAAATCAAATACTATTTATGCCCTCACAAACAAAAATTGCAATAGTAACAGGCGGCAGCCGCGGTTTGGGAAAAGATATGGCCATCAGTATCGCTAAAAAAGGAATTGATGTAATGCTCACCTACCGGGCGAATGAAACAGAAGCAGGCAATACCGTGGCCGAGATCGAAAAGCTGGGACAAAAAGCAGCTTCCCTTCATTTGGACATGTCTGATTTTAGTTCTCTTGACAGTTTTGTCAAACAAGTGTCAACGGTACTTCAGTCAAAATGGAATACAAACTCTTTTGATTTCCTTATCAATAATGCAGGCATGGGCGCTACGGTTCCGTTTGAGCAGGTAACCGAAGAACTGTTCACTGATTTCCTCAATGTTCATTTTAAAGGAGTGTATTTTCTGACGCAGAAATTTGTTCCGGTGATTAACCCGGGCGGCCGCATTATCAATATCTCAACCGGCACTACCCGTTTCAGCAATCCCGGTTATTCGGTATATGCTTCTATGAAAGGCGCTGTGGAAGTGTTTACCAAATACCTGGCAAAAGAACTGGGCGCAAAAGGGATCAGCGCCAATATAGTAGCGCCGGGGCCGATTGAAACAGATTTTAACAGCGGCGCTATCCGTGGTAATGCTGAAATGAAAAGCAGGCTGAGTTCGCTTTCCCCGTTAGGTCGTGTAGGCAATGCAGATGATATCGGAAGCGTGGTAGCTTTTCTTTGTACAGATGATGCAAAATGGATCAATGGACAAAGGATTGAAGTGAGCGGTGGAATTAATGTGTAAGTGAGAGAGGAACACGGATGACGCAGATTAAACGGATTTACACAGATATGATTTGAGTAATATTCTTCTCAATTAAATTATTCTATCAGTGAACATCCGTTTAATCTGCGTCATCTGTGTTCTGTATTATACCTCCTATCTGAAAAAGAACCCGATTGATAATTGTAAGCCCCGGTTCTTGTACTTGCCGCCATTCTCACTGTCGTCTATGTTTGCCAGGCTATATTGATACCCCACATTGGCAAAGAGGCCGCTACCCAATCTTATTCCTGCCAGTGCGCCTTATACCATAATCCGTTTTTTTCAAACCGGCTCCGCCATCTTCTTCTTTTTTGAAAGCATCGGCTTCTTCAATCGTTACCGATTCATTTCCGTCAGGCATGATATGACTGAGCTTTGCTTTTGTCTTTCCACTGATACCATAGCTGATATATCCACCGCCGCCTGCATACAACTGCATGCGTAAAACAGGCATGGTGAACAAAAGATTTACAGGTACCTGTACATAGTTCAGGTTGTTCTGAATTTTCAATTGCATGTTCACTGTTTCGTCAATCGTTGTTTTGAGGGTAACGCCATTCTGCACATAGTTAGCACCGGTACGCAGGGCAAAATGCTTGCTGAAAGCGTATTGTATATCAATGCCGGCGCCGGGCATAGCCCTCATTTTTTTAGTATAATCAAAATCGTTTTCATTTTTGATACTGGCATCGGCGAGATTGCCTGTACCGTGTATTCCGAACGATAATTGAGAAAAAGCGGCTGCAGAAAAAGCTATTCCTGCTACCAGTAAAAATAATTTTTTCATAATAGTTGATAAGGTTTAAATGATAAATGTTTATACAAAAGAAAGCTGAAATAAACACCGGATCAATGTATACATGAATGAATTGCTGATTTTGCCGTTAGAATGTACCTGCAACAGATTACTGAATTCAGGAAGAAAAATTTTCAGGCCAGCCCTGTCTCAGGGATAATAACTAAATGAAGTATGGCTTTGAAAGCGCTGACCCGCGTCAGTTCCTGTAGTAAGAAGCATATCCCCGTTTCTAAATACCGGTTTGTTAAGTTCGTTATAGGTATACGTGTAATCTATTTCGTAATTGATGAGATCCCCTGTTCGTATAGCCCTGCGCGGATTATTCTTTTGCCATTTCACGCCGGGCAACAGGATAAGATGATCATTATTGGCGTGTATGAGCATGAATCCATCTACGTTTACCTTATTGTCATAATCCTCAAATTTGTCTGTACAGGCAGATTCATTTTGCCGGCCCGCGATAAAGTGCTTTTTGTCTTTCAACTCATGCAGGTTGCCATCGGGATGATAGGTAAAGCTGAGTGTTCGTTCGCTGGTAAAACCGGGAGCGTCCAGTTTTATTTCCCACTCCATTTCCTCCGGCAGACCGGATACATTGTAAGAAAGGAAACATCTTTTATAGTTTTCACCAGCCTCGTTAAAATACTTTACCAGGGAAACCTTACCATTCTCGTATTGATAGACCAGTTTGTCTTTGTTGATGGCATGAGTGCTTTTAATTTCACTGATGCGCCGGGAAGCATAAAGGATATCGTACGATTTGAAACCAGAAGAATAAGCTGCTTTGGTAATATAGCCGGAGTCGTTATAGTCAAAATGATAATACGGGGAAGGAAGGGCCTGTATCACCACATCTTTCAGTAATACGGTTTGTATATCAGATGGCGGCGTTGCCGGTGATTTGACTGGATCCTTTTTGCAGGAAAACGATATGCCTGTTAGAAGCAGGACTGTAAATAAATAGCTGCTTTTCATAATAGATGAGGTTAATGAATAAAATTGCTTCTTTTGCGGAAGGATAAGAAGAGAAAACGGCTGAAGTGGCAGGATAGAAGATGGGGGTACTTTTTTGGTGTATAGATTGTATATACCTGCTGATTTTTAAAAAATCATTTATAATTAGCAGGGAAATGTAAACCACATAGGCATAGAAATATAGGAGTTCAGGTTGAAATAGTTTATATGAGCGGGGCGTATATCGGCCTTAGAGGACAATATCAAATTGAAAATACTGAATAATTCTCTGTGACTCTCCTTCGCTCCGGGCTCTTTGTGACCCCGTATATTTTTGCTCACGGGATATGCAAAGGATACCATGAAATTCTGATTGATTGTATTGGCTTTGTGATCTTAGTATAGCAGCCTGCCCTGACAAAGGAAGGTTGGGATAAATTATTCTTGTTAATCTGTGACCCTAACAGCTATTTCAATAAGAAACTTATTTATAAAACCTTCCTATCAATGGATTTTCTACTATAGCTTTCTTCATTTCTTTTACATCAATACGGCCTTGTTTGCCGTAAACGATCTTTCCGCCCGGTTCTACCAGGACGGTATAAGGTAAGGCTCCCTGCCATTTGGGATCTATCGCTTCTATCAGTTTATACTTATCATCTGTATTAAATAAATAATTCCTGGCTGATGACTGTTTACCCTTCAAAAATTTTAATACTTTTTCTTTTTGTGCGGGATCATCGGCGCTGATACTGATGAACTCGAAATCCCGGCCACGGTACATCCGGTTGATGGTCATGAAATCCGGAAATTCTGTAACACAGGGGCCGCACCATGTCGCCCATACATTGATCAGCCGTAGTTTATCAGAACTATTTTTCAGCAGCTCTTTTATACCTGTTTCATCTACCATATCCAGGGTCACCGGTTCCTTTGCCCACTCCTCTTCTACTTCTTTCTGGTGATCTTTTTTAGATGCCCATTTTACCGAACAGCCAAATACTTTTGTGGTCGCGGTGGATACTTCTTTATTGCCCAGCAATTCATCCAGTGCGGCGCGGGTATCCAGGTGATCCGGAGTTTTTGACGGTTTTTCCACGTTATCTATTCTTCCCTGGTAACGGAGCTTTCGTTCTTTATCAAAAATAAAAACATGCGGTGTTGCTACCGGGCCGTATTGCCTGGCTACGGATTGGGTTTTACCATCGTATAAATAAGGGAAATTATATTTCTTTTGTTTCGAACGAACCTTCATCTCTTCGAATGAATCACCCATATCGCTATAGCCCAGCTCATCCAGGCGAACAGCCAGCGGATCGTTGGGTGATATGGCCACCACCTGTACTCCTTTGGATGTATAGTCAGCTGCCAGTTGAATGATCCTGTCTTCATAAGCCTGCGCAGTAGGACAATGATTACAGGTGAAAATAATCACCAGCAATTTTGCTTTTGCAAAAGAAGACAAGGAATATATTTTACCATCCGTGCCGGGCAATTTGAAATCCGGCGCTTTGGCACTAATAGCAAGTGTTACCGGGTCATCGTTGACCGGCAGCTTTGTAAAAGAAAAGAATGTGATGACAATGCATATAATGAGACTTGCGGGTTTCATAGACAAACAATTTATCAAAAGATACGATTTTACGGTATTACTTGTATGATTTTGCAGTATCCTGTTAGCTTCCATATGGTTTCTACCCTTCGTTTGTCAGGGCAGGCTGCGACACAAGGCCACAAAGAAGTTAGATTCATGGCAAGTGCTTTGTGATCTAAGTGTCTTGCGGGAAATATTTGTTTTCGCAATAGCAAACACCGCCATTTTATTTGCATCCGGTTAACCATATTGATTCAGTAACTTCAAGAAAAAAATGGCCAGATCCCATCATCGCAAAAAGCACAAAGAACATCTCAGGAATTTTAAACAAAGCCATGAGGGCACTGCCGCTGTAAAAGCCAAAGCCAAAGGCAAAGCAGCCGGTGTATTTGCATTCGGGGGAGTGGCGGTTGGATTGTTACTGGGATATTTAGCCAGCAATGGCTCACTTATCTGGGCTGCAGTGGGACTGATAGCAGGCGGTACAGCAGGTTATCTTATAGGTCGTCGTGTTGATGGAAGCAGTCGTAACTAACAAAATCCTCAGAGAGTTTTTAATTTCTGTTTGTTCTGGTATGCAGGATTTATACCTCTGCTACATCAAACCAATACCCGAAGAAAGTGGATATCTTCTTTTTAGTGCCGGATATGGTAGATGGTTTCGTAATATAGGTACTGGCGCCGGCCCGGTAGTATTGCCGGATATATTCATCCGCTACTATTTCTCCCAGTATAACAACCGGTATATGGTTGTAGGCCGCATTCGCTTTTAATTGTTTCAATTGTTCGCTGGCTGTATGCCTGAAGCTGTCATTCACCAGGATCACTTTCGGCTCTCCTGAAGCGGTAATTACTTCCTTCAGTTCGTCAACACCCGCAATAAATGTTACCGGTACCGTATTATTTATTTCTGTCAGTACAGATTCGGTAATATATTTATCATCCTCGTCTGTTTGCAGCATTACCGCATAAGGTTTCATAATAAGTGTTTGAATAAAAATACAGGGTTTCGCGCAAAGACACAAAGGGTTTCTTTCACGCAAAGGCACAAAGATTCGCAAAGGCGCAAAAGGCTTTTATAATCACGCGACGGCGCAACGGTTATTCCTGTTAATCCATTTAATCTTCTAAGATCATAGCTCAGATTATTTCACGCAAAGACGCTATGTTATCATGTATTTCCGTAGCGTCGTTGCGCCTTTGCGTGCACCTCTTAGCGTCTTTGCGTGAAATCCTTAGTGTGAAACCAACGCAGCGTCTTTGCCTGAAACTCTTTAATTTACACGATTATTATGCGACAACTAGCTGCTATATTATTTGCCGACATGACCGGGTACACCGCTCTCATGCAGGAAAATGAACAACTGGCCCGGCAAAAGCGCAAACGGCTCAAAGAGGTACTGGAAGCCAGCCTTGATCAATTCAATGGCAGGATATTGCAAAACTACGGCGACGGATCACTCAGCATTTTCAACAGCGCTATTGATAGTGTTCGCTGCGCAATAGCTATCCAGCTTGAGTTACAACAGGAGCCAAAAGTAGCGCTCCGGGTGGGCATTCATACCGGTGATGTGACAGTAGAAGATGAAGCTATCTATGGTGATGGCGTAAATCTCGCTTCACGCATCGAATCACTCGCCGTACCCGGTGGTATTTTTATTTCAGAAAAAGTATTTGATGAGATCAAAAATCAATCGGCCATCAGTACCCGCGAGCTCGGCTATTTTGAACTCAAAAATGTAAAACAACCTGTGCGCATTTATGCGATCGCCAACAATGGCATCGTTGTCCCCAGCCGGGATGAAGTAAGAGGAAAGACAAAACAACCCGGTAATCGTTTAGCTGTGCTTCCTTTTGTCAATATGAGCGCTGATCCCGAGAATGAATACTTCAGCGATGGCATTACAGAAGAATTATTAAATGCACTCACCCGTGTAGATGGATTACAGGTCACTTCACGAACATCTGCTTTTGCCTTTAAAGGAAAGAATGATGACATCCGTGATATTGCCATCCAGCTCAACGTAGATAAAGTACTGGAAGGCAGTGTGCGCAAATCAGGCAATCGTGTCCGCATCACCGCCCAGTTGATCAATGCAGCAGACGGCTATCATATCTGGAGCGAAAATTATGACCGTGATCTCACCGATGTTTTTGAAGTGCAGGATGAGATAAGCGGCATCATTGCCAATAAACTCAGGCAAAATCTTTCGGCGGATAAAAAAGATGAACGCCTGGTAAAAGCGCCTGTTAAAAACGTGATAGCGTATACCTATTACCTCAAGGGGCTTCATTTCTGGAACAAGGCGACGCCGGCCGATGCGCGCAAAGCGATTGAGTACTGGGAAAAAGCGATTGAAGAAGAACCCGGTTATGCGCATGCGTATGCTATGATAGCAGGCGCTTATACTTACCTCGGATCCAGCGGGCAAATGATCCCCGATGATGCCTTTAAGATCGTACGTGAGTATGCCGATAAAGCATTGCAATTGGATCATTCCGTGGCGGAAGGTCATATTGCCAAAGCCGGTGTATACCTTTTTTATGAATGGAAATGGAGAAGAAGCTTATGTCGCCCTGCAAAAAGCGATTGAGCTCAACCCCGGAGCCACCCTTGCTTACGAACTGCTTGGATTTTATTATATACTGGTGGATAAGAAAAAAGAAGCAGTAGACATGCTGGAAGAGGCGGTACAAATAGATCCGCTGTCTCCCGGTATCACGCATGAATTAGGTAACGCATATATTTTTGCGGAACGATATGATGATGCCATCCGCCAGGCAGACAAATTGCTGGAACTGGATCCAAAAAGAAGGGCCAGTATTGAAATGAAAGCATGGGCCACCGGCATGAAAGGCGACTGGAAAGCAGCGCTGCCTTTTTTTGAAGAAATACATCGCCTCACTAATCATCCGCTTAAAGGATTGATAGGTTTAGGATTTGCCTACGGTAAATTAGGTCAAAAAGAAAAAGCCATGGAATGTATCCGCAAGCTGGAACAGCGGCAGATAGAAGAACCCGGCTCTGTCATTGATGCTGATCTTGCCGGTGTATGGTATGGGTTGGACGATCTCGACAAAACATTTTATTATATCAACCAGTGTATTGATAAACGTATGGGCCCGGTAAGCTACTTCCTCGAATACCCTGCGTATAAAGGAATAAAAGACGATCCCCGGTATGATGAAATAAGAAAAAGGCTGGGTGTATAGTAAGTGTTCATTTCATTCTTACATTTACCGGCCTGTTATAATGAAACACAGCTAATTTATTTCCGCCGATCAATTTTTACAACAAATGAATTACAAGGTTCATACACCTTCACCGGAATTGCAATCCTTTGTCAAATGTTTCTGGACACTGGAAGATGAAGGTATGGGTGAGCCGGTTAGACAACGTGTCGTGCCCGATGGCTGTATGGAAATGATCTTTCATTACGGCGATTACTATAAGCAATATTTTGAAGACGGCTCGTTCATTATACAACCACGGAGTTTTATTTTCGGGCAAATAACAAAATTCATTGAGATCGGACCGACAGGTGTAAGCGGCATCGTATCCGCCAGGTTCCTTCCCGACGGCTTGCCCCCTTTTTTAGATATTCCCGTAACTGATCTCGAAAATAAAGCCGTCAGCCTGGTTGACCTGTTTGGTGAAAAAGGAAAAGAACTGGAAGAAAAAGTAGTAACAGCAACCGGCAACGAACAACGCATCCAGTTAATAGAAGAGTTCCTGCTTTCCCGTTTAACTGACCCCGGTACGATAGACAATGTAACCAAAGCCTGTGTGGATGTGATCTTTCAGTCACAGGGTCAGATAGGTGTGGTGGAACTGGCCGGTAAAATGAATATCAATCGCCGTAATATCGAACGAAAATTCACGTCGGCGATCGGTATGAGTCCCAAGCAACTTTCAAGAGTAGTAAGATTGCAGGCCACATTAAAAATGCTGGAACAGAAAAAATTTACCAGCCTTACCTCGCTGGCGTATGAGAACGGTTATTATGACCAGGCTCATTTTATCAAAGACTTCAAAGAATTTACCGGTATGAGCCCTAAATCGTTTTATGCCGAAAATCTCCGGCTGGCTGCATTATTCGCTGCAGCGGAATAACCTGTCGCAATTTTACAATTTTACTTTCCGGGCTCTCCCTATTTTGCATGTATAAAACAAACAATATGCAAAACCTGGTCAACTGGGTAGAGATACCTGCCAAAGACTTCAGCAGGGCAAAGAATTTTTATCATGCTATTCTTGGGTTTGAGATAAACGAAGTAGATATGTTCGGAACAAAGATGGGCTTCTTCCCTACGGATGGCTCCAATGTTTCAGGTGCGATTGTACAGGGCACTGATTATACACCTTCTACAGACGGCGCATTGGTTTACCTGAATGGTGGAACTAACCTGCAGGACATGCTTGTGAAAGTGGAGAACGCAGGCGGTCACATCATTGTCGCTAAAACACAGATCAGTCCTGAAATGGGATATTTTGCCATGTTCCTGGATACAGAAGGTAATAAAATGGCCCTGCATTCTATCGGGTAATAATAAAATCAACAAAACATGAAAAGACTGATCAGTATGCTATTGTTATTCATGATAGGTATGCATACTATTACCGCGCAAAGCAGTTCCACTATAGAAGATTTCGACTGGCTGGCAGGCAAATGGAAATATAAATATGCGGGCAGAGAAAGATATGAAGTATGGAAACGGCTGCTGATGGGAATACACTGACCGGGCAAACCTATCGCATAAAAGATGGCGATACAAGCATTGTTGAACGATTGACGATTGAAAAAAGAGAAGATGGTTTTTACTATGTCGCTGAAGTGCCGCAGAACAAACAGCCCGTTGCTTATAAGATCACGCAGGTTGACAAGAACGGTTTTTCCTGCGAGAACAAGGCGCATGATTTTCCAACAAATATAAAATATAAGATGACGGAAAAAAGGAAAAGCCGAAGCCGTTATATCCGGCGGTGGCCGCGATATAAAATTCATACTGGAATACCAGCCATAAATTGAATGAGAACAAACGAACATAAAAAATATAAACATGAGAGCATTTAAACAGACATTCTTTCCAGAAACCATACTTGGTTTTTTTCTTTTAGTCAGCATCGCCGCCTGCAACAATGAAAGTGGCGCTGATAGTGCGGATGCAGCCGGTAAAACCGATACAGTAGCAAAAGCAGCAGCTCATCTTGTATTCGATAAGCTGGCAGGAACATGGCAAAGCGAAGACGGCAAAAGTTATGAACGCTGGGAAAAAAATGCAGATGGCAGTTTCCGCTCTGTCGCATTTAGTGTAAAAGGAACTGACACTTCCTGGAATGAACAGGCCCTTATCTATCCTGAAAATGATAAATGGGTCTTTGAGAACACGGTAAGGGGACAGAATGATGGCAAGCCGGTTAAATTTATTTCCTCCTCTTTAACGGATAACAGTGTACAATTCAGTAACCCGGCGCATGATTTTCCAACGGATATAAATTATACCGTACCCGGCGCTAATACGGTAAATGCTTTTATTATTGGGCCCAACGCCAAAGGGGGAAAAGACACTATTCCATTCAATTATACAAGGGTAAAATAGCTCAAAACCGGCTTTGGGCGATATGGTGTTAACCCCTATCAACCGGACCTCCCGGCAGATATACCGTTGGTATATTGAAAGTTGCGTAGTCATATCTTTTGTGCACAAGACACGCATAAGTTATGTATTTTTGTCAAAAATAGTTAAATGAAGATTTTCGTAGCAGGCCTTCCATATGATCTGGATGACGCAGAACTGGAAGAGATATTTGAAAAATTCGGAACCATTGCTTCAGCTAAAGTAGCTATGGACAGGGAAACCGGTAAGAGTAAAGGGTTTGGTTTTGTAGAAATGCCAAACGATGCGGAAGCAAAAGACGCTATCGAAAGTCTTAATGATATTTCATTGGGTAAAAAACCATTAGTAGTTAAAGCTGCAGATGAAAGGCCAGGTGGTGGCGGTGGAAACAGTGGCGGTGGATACGGCGGAAACAGAGGCGGCGGTGGTGGATACCGTGGTGGCAGTGGTGGCGGAGGTAATAGTGGCGGCGGATACGGCGGCGGTGGTGGAAACAGGGACGCAGAAGGTTTTAACAGTACTTCTCTTTTTATAAGCTATATACGGGACTAAAGTCCATTATAATTGCCACTTACCGTTAGACATGGAAAGCAATAACTACTTTCTATGGATGCAGATATCAAAACACTTTACGAGTCTGATTTTTACCGCGTCACTGATTTCAGGTGCCGGTGTACCGAATGCGTGACGTCAAAGCCCGAATACAGCAACAGTTTTTGTATCAGCTTTGTGCGTAAAGGAAATTTTCTGTTTAACGTATTCCGGCATTCCTTTGATTCTTACAATGGCTGCGTGCTCATTACCAAACCCGGCTATGAGCGAACGGTAACGCATACTCACACGGTGCCGGATGAATGTACTATCCTGGATTTCAAACCTGATTTTTATGCGGCATTGCTGGAGCAATACGGTCAGCTTGATTTTTTCCGCAACAATGATCTTCATTCCACACTGGTAAAAACGAACGCGGAAACCGAGTTTCTGCATTACTATATCCTGCAGCGGATACTCACGAGGTCCGCTGTCAAACTGGAAACAGATAATATGGTGATACAGGTGATCGAAAAAGTTCTTGGAAGCATTACCGATTATAAACGGACAAAAAGATTGATGCCAAACTAAAGAAGAATCACCTGCTTACTATCGAAAGGGCGAAAGAGTATATCACTGAACATTTCACTGCAGACATCTCATTGGCCTCGATCGCCGCCTATTGCCATGTAAGTCCTTTTCATTTCAGCCGGATATTTAAAACCTTTACCTCTTGCTCACCTCACCGTTTCCTGCTTTCTATCCGGCTGCAGCATGCAGCGCTGCTGCTCAGGAATACTTCTTTGCCGGTGGCCGATATCGCTTTTTCATCGGGCTTTAACAGTATCGAACATTTTACTGCGGCATTCAGGCAGCAATATCACTGCCCTCCTTCCGGGTATCGCGTGGGGAAAATAGCAGCTACTTACTGATTGGCAATATTTTCAATTTCATTTTATCTGTCTCAATATGTTCCCCATCCTTTTAAGATCAAAATGTGTTTAACATTAATTGAAATTTCTTTGTGTCCTTAATGCCTTTGCGGGATCATTTAAAATAGCAAGATTCCTTAAGTCACCCCGGAAGCCTGCGTATAGCTTTGCAGGAAAATAGTATGTAATATGAAAGAACAATTATTGACAACGCTGGAGACTTCCAGGAACTACACATTGGCTGTCGCTGAAGCGATGCCCGAAAAGAATTACGTGTTTAAGCCCGCAGATACAGCCTGGAATTTCGGGGGAACTGCTGCAGCATATCGCGTATGGTATACAATGGTGGGAAGAAAACTTTATAAAAGGTAATAAAGTGGAATGGGCCCCTCCTGCTGCAAATGATAAAAAGAAACAGGTGGTGGAATATCTTACCTCAGCGTATGATTCTTTGAAACAAACGATCGGTAAAGGAGAACTTAGTGATGATGCGGTAAAAGGATTTCATGCTACGCTCGATCATATCACGCACCACCGTGGGCAGGCTGTATTGTTTTTACGATTACAGGGAATTACGCCTCCGGAATATGTGTACTGAGTTGGAAGTGGTGAGTGATGAGTTGTGAGTTAGAACTGTACTCACTATTCATCACTCACCATTTGTTTATTCTTTATCGTAGACTGCTTTCGTCGTGCGTTCACCCTGTGGAGAAGTAGATGAGTTAACAACAAACAATTTGCCTTCTTCAGTCAGTGACCATGTTTCCGTACCGGTGACATCAAATGTCTGGCCATTTCTTTCAAACGCTATACTGAACGTAACAGTAAGTGTTTTGCCATCGTCAGACCATTTAGCCGTTGATTTCTTTTTGGAATTGCCAAAGACAGTACTCTCAGATGTTTTGCCATCGTAGGTAAGCGTTTCCGTAGTGGTTACATCGTCGCCACCATTAAAGGAAGGAGATGTTTTAGAGATAGTGATTGCGTCATCTTTTTGTTCCACTTTTATTTTGCGTGTAGCGAAACGGCCAAATTCTCCCAGCTCGCTTTTTCCTTCATTCAGTTTCCAACTGCCTGCAAGATTCGCTTTATCAGCTGTTGTTGTAAAAGATAAAAGTAAAGCAGCAGCGATAAGAGCTACCGGAAATTTCTTTAAAATAGACATATTCATTTGTTGTAATTTAAAAATTAATGGAAACTAAGGTATGGCAATTTTTTCTTTTATGATCAATGCTTCTTATTTGGTGGTGCCCGATTTTGAAACACATAAGTAATGCTGATCCCCACATTGTAATTATTTTTGATAAGAGAGGTATATATTATGTACTACTCTAATAAGTGGGATGGTGTCCGGTTTTAGATGTTGAAACACCCTTCCTTTGTCAGGGCAGGCTGCGGCACATAGATACACAGGAATACACACATAGTTGACTATGTGAAACCTTATGTATTTATAATGATGATAAAAACAAAGAGGGACTGGAAGAAATGGTTAAAAACTCTCTATCCGTGAATGATAGCATACCGCTATAATCCCTGGAAATAATCTCTTCTTGGAAGAAAGGGGGCCACATCATTATACGTTGCATTGGCATTGCCGATTCTCACTTCATCGTAATACATTACCCGCTGGGTAACGGTTGATTCCTGTGTGAGCCAGCCGAATTTATTGATGCCGAGTTTAAAATAAGAAGAGATTGCCGCTGTTTTAACATTGGCCCTGTCAATCACCTGTTCTCCGTTCTTCCATACCTGCAATAATCCCGTACTATCAGTAGCCCAGCGTATATGTATGACGAAATCTATCCATTGGTTTGATATAACAGGACCGATCTCGGTATACTCGTTTGTAGCAGAAGTGCTGTTGTTATTGTTGCTGGTGACATAGGTAAATCTTCCGCCGGATGTCCATAGCGACATAGTGCCTGTACCGAACGGGTTGTCGGGATGCCATTGAAAAATGCTTTCCGGCGCATTATCATCTTCCCAGTCTTTGAGATAGATGGAAAAGCCATACCAGATATCCTGGTTCAATGGATCATTGCCCTGTGTAATCTCAGAACGGATAGATCCGCTGACCATGCCATCCGTTTTTCTTATTTCGATCCGCATAGCCGTTGAACCTGCTTTTACCCTTTCGGTCGTTTGCTGTACTGAATAGTCGCAGCAATGCTGGTAATTGGCCCATCCTACCAGGTAATTGGCGCCTTCAAAAGTGCTTTCCAGCAACAGGTTTTGCCGCTGGGCAAGTATAGTATTTCCTGCTATGATAGAAATGAGCAGCAGGGAAAAAGCATCTATAGGTAATAGCTAACCTGAACATCCTGTTAAGATTTTAATTATATCTTTAAATTGGTTATCGCAGGTGATATGAGATTTGCGGGGAGGAACGAAACCGGGGTATTGCCGCAGGATATTTTCTTTCGCCAGGCTTGCTGGTCAAGCGTTTCAGGCCTCAATATCGTAAAAAAAAGTATTTCACCCAATACTATATTTGTAAAGCATTTCCGGAAGATAAATACATGACAATCATTGCTGATGAGTAGCTTGCTGCCTGTTGGTTACCCGGCTGCGGCCAGATTACCACTGCTCACATATTTTATTTTACAAAATCGGCAAATTCCTATCTTCCAGGCATAATCAATTTTATGAAGAAACTTCTTTTACTGTTCTCCGTCACTTATTTCTTTACCGCCTGTAATAATGAAACCAATATGACAGCAACAGAAAACAATAAGGACTTTGCTGCTTTACTGGATAAATATTATAAAGACCGGATGAAATTTTTTCCTTTGGAAGCTACGGCCAATGGGGAAAAAGGTTTCAACGATCAGCTATACATTGATTTTACGGATGAGTATTCAGCAAAGCTGAAAGAGTTTTTTTCAGGAAACCTGGCGGCTCTTGAAAAATTTGATAAAGAGAAGCTAAGTGAAAACGATAAGACCAGTTATGAAGTATTTAAACATGAGATGGATATCAATCTCGAAGGACTTAACCAGCCTATTAATACCTATATCCCTTTTCAGCAATTCTGGGGATTGCCGTTAACAATGGGTCAGATCGGCAGCGGTGAGGGTAACCAGCCTTTCAAGACCGTTGAGGATTATGATAACTGGTTAAAACGGGCAGCCGTTTTTAAACCATGGACTGACAGCGCCATTGTCTATTTAAGAAGAGGTATGGCATTGGGTATTGTGTTGCCGGAAAAACTGGTGATCAAAATGATCCCCCAAATGGAAGCTATGGATACGGCTGATGTTACCAGGAGTATTTTCTATGGGCCTATTCATAAATTGCCTGCTGATTTCAGCGCTGCTGATAAACAAAGATTCACGGAGGCATATAAAAAATTAATAAAGGAGGAACTGGAGCCGTCCTATCACAAACTGGCTGTGTTTTTGAAAAATGAATATTTGCCCAAAGCAAGAAAAACAACAGGCATTGGCGCATTACCGGGCGGCGCTGATTACTACAAATACATTTCCCGTTTCTGGACAACTACCGGCAAAACACCTGATGAAATTTACAATACCGGCCTGGCAGAAGTAAAACGTATACGCGGTTTAATGGACAGCGTAAAAAATTCTGTTGGCTTTACAGGCAGTTTAGATTCTTTCTTTGTCTACCTGCGCACGGATAAAAAATTCAAGCCCTATACAAAACCGGAACAAATACTCGATGCATACCGTGCTATCCAGGCGAAGATCGAACCGCACCTGAAAGATCTTTTTGGTAAATCCCCGAAAACAAAATTCGAGATACGGCAGACGGAAGCTTTCCGTGCAGCCAGCGCCAGTGCGGAGTATAATCCCGGTGCTCCTGATGGAAGCAGGCCTGGTATATTTTATATTCCGATCGTTGATGCTGCGCAGTTCAATACGACAAGCGGTATGGAGAATCTTTTTTTACATGAAGCGATTCCCGGTCACCATTATCAATGCAGCCTGCAGGCAGAAGATACTACCCTGCCTAAATTCCGCCGCTTTCTCTGGTACGGCGCGTATGGTGAAGGATGGGCATTGTATACGGAGAGCCTGGGTAAAGAACTCGGTCTTTATTCTGATCCTTACCAGTATATGGGTGCATTGGGTGATGAGATACACCGGGCTATCCGGCTGGTAGTAGATGCAGGGATGCATGCAAAAAACATGACAAGAGAAGAAGCCATTAAATACATGATGGAAAATGAAGCGATCAGTGAGGCAGGCGCTACAGCGGAAATAGAACGCTATATGGCCATCCCGGGACAGGCGCTGAGTTACAAGATCGGTGCTTTGAAAATAGGAGAACTGAGAAATAAATACACAAAATTGCTGGGAGATAAATTCAGCCTGGCGGCATTCCATGACGAATTCCTGAGTTATGGTTGTGTGCCCCTCGATGTACTGGAAAAAAGAATGGATGCGTGGGCAGAGCGGAGAAAATAGTTAGTATATCCCAATTTGCTTTGAGGCTTTGTATCCCACAAAGCTTCAAAGATCACAAAGGACTATAATCAATTAGAATTTCTTTGTGTATTCATGGCTTTGTGGGAAATAACCAGCGTCTTTACCTGCGTAATACTTTTATCCAGGCAGGATCATGGCAGCCAAGCAATTGTTTTTCTACTTCATTCAGCCAGATCACCCCGCCCCTGCTATTGAGATGCAATCCGTCAATCGTCAGGTGAAGTCCCCGCTTGCGGCTTAGTGCATCGGCCCTGTTCAATACCCTGCATTGAAACGCATCAAAATAAGTGGTATTCAAAAAGCTTTCCAGGAAGTAATTCTTTGTTTTACGCTTGCTTAGGTACTGATCAAATATGGCCGCCGGATCTGCCAGGCAACAATTATTATCACGGGCTGCTTTGCGTATAATGTTGTTAATGGTCTCTCTTTTTTCATTTAAATAAAATCCATGATCTTCATTCATACAGCCAATAGTACTGAGTATAACGGTGGCTTTGGTTCGTTGCTGAATTAAACTGATCATATCATGAAAAACCGATTCAATATCTTCTGTAGCTTCCAGCGGATGATATCCCTTTTCAATTAAATGCCCGTATGCCTTACTGAATAATGAACCGCGGTCTTTCAAAGAAGGTATCAGTATATCATTAGCGCCGCCTTCCAGTACAATGGCATCATACGACCGGGAAATTTTTAATTTCTGTGCAAGCCTTTTCCTGATCTTTATCAGCGTGTCACCATTCACTCCTTCATTTTCTACTGTCCATCGCGGGTGCTTGCGGGCCAGATGTTTTATCCAGTTTACCCCTGTCGTTCCACGGATTATGCTGTCGCCTATAAATAGTATTCTCATGCTTACTGCTTCAACGGGCAAAATAAATGCAGGGAACTGCCGTGTTAACAGGCAAGGTGAATGAATTGCGGTATACCGGTTACAGGTTGAAGTTTTGCAGCAATGTAGTTTCATTCCTTTATTTTTATAGTCTAAATTTTTGCCATGCGGATATTCTCCTGTCTTTTCATCAGCCTCTTTGTGACTATTCAATCTTTTTCCCAATTACGCCTGCCGTCTGTTATCGCTTCGGGAATGGTACTACAGCAAAATGATTCTGTTGCCATCTGGGGATGGGGCTATAGCGGACAAGAAGTAAAAGTTACCGGAAGCTGGGACAATAAAACGTCAACCGGCATAATTGCCAATACAGCAAAATGGAGTGTCAGGTTAAAAACGCCGGTAGCCGGCGGGCCTTATACCATACGTATCAGCAGTGAGAGTGGTGAGCTTGTGCTGAATGATGTGATGATTGGTGAAGTATGGCTATGCAGCGGCCAGTCGAATATGGAATGGGGTTATTACAAAGGCGTCGGTTATATCAAACAGGAACTGCCCACTTCTTATAATAAGAATATCCGTTTCTTTCATATTTCACGCACCACTTCCGATTACCCGCAGGAAGATGTAAAAGCCAGCTGGCAGGTGTGTGATTCCAATTCGCTGAAAGCATTCAGTGCGGTGGGATATTACTTTGGTAAAAAGCTACAGCAGGATATGAATGTTCCCATTGGCCTGATCAATGCCAGTTGGGGTGGTACGCCGGCAGAAGTATGGACACCCGCGGAAGTGGTAAATGGTGATGCAACGCTGAAACAGGCCGCCGGGCAATTACAGGAATCTCAATGGTGGGCGTCAAAGCCCGGGCTTAATTATAATGGTATGCTGGCTCCCATTACGCCGTTCAATATTGCCGGCGCAATATGGTACCAGGGAGAAGGTAATACAGGTACAAACAGTACCTATGGTCAATTGTTTACAGCAATGATAGATGCCTGGAGAAATAAATGGAAAAAACAGTTGCCCTTTTATTATGTACAGATCGCTCCTTATAAATATGGCAACCTGAATGTCGGCGCTTTGCTGCAGGAGCAGCAAACGAAAGTGATGAGTCATCCCAATACAGGAATGGTCGTTGTGACCGACCTGATTGATTCGGTCACGAATATCCATCCTTCCAATAAAAGAGATGTGGGCAGCAGGCTGGCCAACTGGGCGCTGGCGGAAACATATCACCGGTATAGCGGTACATACAAAAGTCCGATGCTGAGTAAGGCTGAAGCAGTGAAAGACAAACTGGTATTAAGTTTTCTGTATGCACCGGGCGGATTGATGGCAAAAGGAAAAACAACAACCGGTTTTTATATCTCGGGAGAAAAAGAAGAATGGTTACCGGCGGAAGCGAAGATTGTTCCCGGCGCTTCTTCCGGCGAGGCTGATAAGATCATTGTCTGGAATAAGAACCTGAAGCAACCCGTGCATGTCCGTTATGGTTTTGGCAATACCCTTATCGGTAATATTTTCAGCAAAGAAGGGTTACCTTTATGCCCGTTTCGCACCGATAACTGGCCTGTTGACCAGTCGCAGGTAAAGGATTAATGATGTATGAAAGTATTGTTTGCCATAGTGATGATCGCCTTTGCGATAAGCCTTACCGGCTTTATGATCGCCACCAACCCTCTTGACGTAGACGGGAAACTGGTAGTGCATGCACATGAAAAAAGGAAATGCGAATTTCGTATGGTAGTGAAAGGAGATGATAAAGTACTGGCCGATACAAAGGTTGACTCAAGCGGCCATTTTGAACTGATCTTCACTCCTGCTAATGAAAAATCATTTGATTTCTTTTATATAGATTCCCATCATGCGAACGATACGCTCTTTCTTAAGTCATATAAAGAATTTGAAAGCGATCAGCTCGAAGTAACGTTTTATACTTTCAAAGGTTACCTGCGTGTAGATGAAGATGATCATGTTATCTGTCCCAAATGTGAAATGTCAGATAATGTGACCCCGATCAAAGGATTGCCTGGTTATTATTATTGCGCTACAGACAGGATCAAATTTTGAATAGTTTTTTGATACATTTACTCTGCTAATATTTTAATACCATGAACTTACGGAAACAGTTATTCTTGTCAGTCGCATTCCTTTCTCTTTCTTTTTCTTCCATGGCATGGTGGGGTGTAACCGGTCACCGTGTAGTGGGCGAGATCGCACAAAGCTACCTGAGTGCAAAAGCCAGGAAAGCGATCAAAGAAATATTGGGCGATGAATCACTGGCGATGGCGAGCAACTGGGGAGATTTTATCAAATCCGATTCGAACTTCGGTTACTTGTACCCCTGGCATTATAATAACCTGAAAGCAGTATGAACTTTAATGAATTGCAGGCAAAATTACTGGCCGATACAGGCAGCCTGTATGCAAAAACCAATTACCTGATCAGCGAATTGAAGAATAAAGAGCTGGGCAAGGACAAGAAAATACTGTACTTACGTTTATTGGTTCACTTTATAGGTGATATGCATCAGCCGATGCATGTCGGCGGCCGTGCCGAAGATCTAGGTGGCAACAGGGTAAAAGTTCTTTGGTTCAATGAGCCGACCAATCTTCATGCTGTATGGGATGATAAATTGCCTGAGTTTCAGAAACTGAGTTATACCGAATGGGCAACTGCTATCAATCATACCAGTAAAAAAGAAAGACAGGAATGGCAGAAGCAGCCTATGACCGAATGGTGCTTTGAATCATACCAGGTCGCCCAGGAAATATATGGAGAGATCACCCAGCCGGATCAGAAGCTTGGCTATGCCTATAATTTTGATCATATCGAAACGGTCAACCAGCGCCTGCTAAAAGGCGGTGTGCGCCTGGCGGGAGTGTTAAACGAAATTTTCAAATAAACTTTATATTTCATTCCTTTTAGTAGCTGTTTTGCAGCTATCGTAAATCTACGTTTATCCCATAGTTAAACACATTTTTTACACAACATACCGTGTATAACCCGCTGCTATGTGCAGGCTGCATAATATTGCGTGTCGAACTAACTGTTACTGTTTAAAGCAAATCATTTCTGACCATGTACACCCTCCATCTAAGACGCGTGTTTTTATTAGCATCCGTATTTTTTGCCTATAACCTGTTAAGTGCACAGGATAGTTTCAAACCAAGATTTGAAAGTTCTTCGGTATATGCCGGGATAGAAGTTGGCTCAAAAGGGGTAAAAAATGAGTTTGCTTGAAGTGGGTAAAGAAGCAAAAGCTACAGGTTCTTTTAATATTTTAAAGGATACCACTGTCAATACCGATTTCATTTCTTTTACACCCAATACTTTCCAGGCAACTGTGGACGGGCTTAGTAATTTGTTTACGGTAGCGCTCACGAAATACAATATTCCTTCCAGCAAAATATTTACGGTTGTCAGCAGCGGCGTAAAGATGCAGGCAGAAAAAGAAGAAAAAACAAAATGGATCAACAACCTGGTTGATTCGTTTAAATTAAAAATAAATGAACCCAAACGCCAGGTGGGAAGTAGTGGACGTTATGCAGGAAGCAAGATTATCTCATCTCGGTATCGTTCCTTTCTCCAAAAGATTCTCCACGTTTCTTATAGATATCGGCAGCGGAAATACAAAAGGCGGTTATTTTCCTGCTGACGATAATGTCAAAGAATTCAAACTTTTTCAATTGAACTGGGTGGGTACCAAGAGTACGGCTAATGCAACGGAAAAGAGAATGGATGAATATGATAAGACCCTGGCTAATTACAATAAACAATTATACAGGGTATTATTAGGCGCAGAAAATGCTGAACTGGTATACGCGGTCAATTCCAGCGGCGCTTACAACCTTAACGATTATATCGTTCAGCGGCGGTATTGCCTGGGCAGCCGCTACCCTGCTGCAGCCTGAACAATCAAGGAGTTCTGTGATCACTGTTTCTTACGAAGATGTGCAGCAATTGTCTGACCGCTTGTTCAGTGACTATACTTCTTTGTCTGATACCGCTATTGTAAGCAGGTTAAAAGACGGCAGTCTTGATAAAAACGCGATTGCCAAAGAAATAAAAAGAGTGCATAGCGTATTTGATCAGCGGTCGCTGATGGCCGGCACCGGTCTTTTATTGAAGATCATGCGGCAGTTCAAATCTGTGTATGAATCAAAAGGCTTTTTCCTGGTAAAGAACGGACAGGTAGGCTGGGTATCCGCTTATGTAGATCAGAGCGTAGAGAGCGATAAGCTGGCTCTGGCTCCGGTGAAATAACAAATCTCTCCCGGGTTTATATATTTAAACCACAAAGCCACTAAGTACACAAAGTAATAAAATCGAATACTTGATTTCTCTTTGTGTTCTTAGTGGCTTTGTGGGATATTTTTTATTAGCAGGGATTAAGCTCTTTGCGCAAAAGTTCTGCCATATCGTTTGCCTCCGCCCGGACTTCTGCGGCCGCTGTTGCCGGCAGATGAAGACTGGTTAGCAGGTTGCGACATATTATGCATAAGCGGAACATCATACGGGTGTTCTTTCACCACAGGAATTTGTTTCTTAATGATCCTTTCGATATCCTTCAGGTACATCTTCTCTTCATAGTCGCAAAAGGAAATAGCGATACCACTGGCTCCGGCCCTGCCTGTACGGCCGATGCGGTGTACATAGGTCTCGGGAACATTCGGCAGATCATAATTGAGCACATGTGTCAGGTCATCAATATCAATACCACGGGCAGCGATATCGGTAGCTACCAGTATCCTTGTTTTCCTTGTCTTAAAATTATGTAAAGCAGCTTGCCTTGAGTTCTGCGATTTATTACCGTGAATAGCTTCGGCCCTGATACCGGCCCTGTTCAGGTCTTTGGCGATCTTATCGGCGCCATGTTTGGTACGGGTAAAGACCAATGCTGTTTGTATGGCCGCATCGCTCAGTACGTGTATCAGCAATGATCGCTTGCTCATTTTTTCTACGTAGTAAAGCGATTGCTGTATCAGGTCAACTAGGTCAACTGTAGAGGAAGGAGGTGTTACTTCTACCTTTACCGGGTTGTTTAATAAAATATTCGCCAGCTGTTGTATCTCGGGAGGCATAGTAGCTGAAAAGAACAATGTTTGTTTTTTGGCAGGCAGTTTGGCAATGATCCTGCGCACATCCTGTACAAAGCCCATATCCAGCATACGGTCGGCTTCATCCAGCACGAAGAATTGGATATCCTGTAAGGAAACATGACGCTGGTTCATCAGGTCTAACAACCTTCCGGGAGTAGCGACAAGTATATCCACACCACGGCGCAAGGAAGCTACCTGGTTGTATTGTGATACACCACCGAAAATAACAAGGTGTTTGAGATCAAGAAACCGTCCATACGCTTTGAAGCTTTCTTCGATCTGTATAGCGAGTTCTCTGTTGGCGTTAATATCAGCGCCTTGATCGGGCGGCGGCCTTGTTGTTGTGACTGATCTTGCTGCTGGTGCATCAGTTGCAACAATGGTATAGCAAAAGCTGCTGTTTTACCGGTACCGGTCTGTGCACAGCCAAGTAAGTCTTTATGTTGTAAAATGACAGGAATGGATTGCTCCTGTATAGGTGTAGGCGTTGTGTAGCCTTCGTTGCTCAAAGCCTTTAATATGGGCTCGATGAGCTGCAAATTGTTAAATGACACTTGTAGAAAAAATTTGATTATAAAATGTGGTAAGGCTATCAGCTAATAGGAAGTGATACTTTACCCGCCTTACGTTAAGAAGCCATCAGGGCAATTGAGTGGAAAACACAGCAAAAACCAGAAGATCAAAACATATAAGAGTCGCCAAGATACGCTTTTATTTCAAATTGTTAGCTTTTATCTTAAGGTGTTTTCACGCGTGACAAGATATATAAGGTTTTGGAACACAAAGGCATTTAAGACACCAGGGTACAAAGTTGATTTTAAACTCATAGATATTTTTTCTTAGTGTCTTTGTGCCCTGGTGTCTTAGTGTTCCAAAATATTTCCGGCCACTCGCCTGTTAAAGTGGTCATATTTCTTAAGTATATCTATCCTTTTAATCTCCGGCGTATCCGGATTTGGCCTATTGATAAAAAATAGTACAGCTAAAAGGAGGCAGGAAGATATTTTTTTCTGATACCGTTTTATTCCTCCCTGCTACTTTGCTATTGCCCGTTGGTATATCAATTACCGATAGCTACTTTCCAGCTGCCCGAAGGAAGCGTGAATTCTTTTTTATCAGTATTGCCATTGAACAGTACCAGGATATTTTTCCATGTATCATTAACCGCCTCGCCATTGATGGTATAAGCGATCAGCCCGGCCGGCAGCTTATCCATGAACTCCAGGTTTGCCACAATTTGCTCAGTTGTTCTCATTCTAAAAGCAGGATGTGCCTTCCGGATCGCTACCAGTTTTTTTTACATACTCAAATACATCTTTATTCACGGTCTTCAGGTTCCAGTCAATGGCATTGATACTGTCACCGGCATTATAAGAATTTTCATGGCCATTCTTGCTTCGCAAAAACTCGGTACCTGCATGAAGAAACGATATTCCCTGCGAAGTAAGCACAATAGATAAAGCCAGTTTATGCATCTCTTTTCTTTGTGAAGCCGGAAAATCCTTGGCAGAAATAGCCAGCTTATCCCACAGCACATGATTATCGTGGCATTCTGCATACGTGACCGTATTATACGGC
Source organism: Bacteroidota bacterium (assembly GCA_037200265.1). Classification (GTDB taxonomy): domain Bacteria; phylum Bacteroidota; class Bacteroidia; order Chitinophagales; family Chitinophagaceae; genus VBAT01. Next base: position 44,156 of record JBBCIL010000022.1, on the reverse strand, counting down.
TCTGCGGCATATGGCGCTTTAGAATAATTTACGTTAGCATAATTTACCTGCGGATGTTTACAGGCGGCCACGATACCAAACTTTATACTTTCTTCCATACCCGGTTTTCCGCTGGCAAAACCCCTGTCGCTGTTGTCAAATACGCTTCCTTTATGCCATCCCGTATATCATCGCTGAGAAACGGCGATCCGGTCAAGTTTGGCCGCATTGGCTTTCAGGGCCCGTACCGAATCGGGCAATGGAGAAGAGCCTGCTGTCCAGCCTTCTCCATATAATAAGATATCCGGTTTATACTGTGCAGTTCCTTTGAAATAAGATTCATCGTTGTAATATCATGCACTCCCATCAGGTCAAAACGAAAACCATCAACATGATATTCCTGCACCCAGTATTTAACAGATTCGATCATGAACTTTCTCATCATCGCCCGTTCACTCGCTGTTTCATTATTACAGGCAGTGGCATTGGAAAATTTTCCATCAGCTGTTTGCCGGTAATAATAACCCGGTACCAATTGATTAAAATAAGAATCTTCGGTAAGCATGGTATGGTTATACACGACATCCATCACTACTCTTAATCCATTTTCATGAAATGTTTTAATTAAGTTTTTGAAATTCTTTTATCCGCACCGCGCCATTCACGGATCTGTAGAATAAGAACCTTCAGGCGTATTATAATTCAGCGGATCGTAACCCCAGTTATACTGGGGCTTATCCAATTTTGTTTCATCAATAGAATAAAAATCATAGGAAGGAAGCAGGTGAATATGTGTTTACGCCCAGTTCCTTCAGATGATCAAGACCGGTAGATTGTCCCTCTGCGTTCTTTGTTCCTTTTTCGGCAAGACGGCAAATTTCCCTTTATTCTTTATACCGGAACTGGCGGGCAATACTGGCATCACGAACATGCAGTTCATAAATGATAGCATCCACTTCACTTCCTGTAGCAGAGAGAGAAGAAAAGGAAGGGCTTTTATCTTTTTCCCATCCTGCAGGATTGGTTTGGGTAAGATCAATGATCATTCCTCTTTTCCCGTTCACGCCTACAGCTTTGGCATAAGGATCGGGCACTGCATTCAGCCATTGATTATTGATATGAACGCGGAAAGCGTAGAATTTCCTTTCTGATCTCCCGGTAAAACCGCCGTCCATGTACCGCTAATGCTTTTTTTCATTACAGTGATCTGCGGGGGTCTCCTCCCCTGCTCCTGTTTTATAGATCAGCAACTGTGCATTGTCCGCCGGTGGCGACCAGATACGAAAAGCAGACTGCCGGGCGGAATATGTAAGACCAAGATCAGTGCCGGTATAAACGGGATACGCCGCGTAATCCTTTGTTTGTGCCTTTGCGGAAAAAAATGATATGATGGTGGCGGCAAGCATTACTGTTTTCTTCATTCAAAAAAATTGTTACTAAAGATAGTTTGATTATAGTGGTTTGTGCAAAGCCTGTGTGCATAAAATACACAAAAATTCTTTCCGGGGAAAGCCGATTACTGTAAATTGTTCTTTTATTTTCAACTAATAACTGATTGTCATATGGGAGAATTCCAGGTAAAGAAACAGCCAAAGAAGTACGATGCAGTGATCGTAGGATCGGGCGCGGGCGGAGGAATGGCTGCCTATATACTGGCGAATGCCGGGCTGGAAGTATGCCTGCTCGAGGCCGGTTTCATGTATGATCCGCAAAAGAACATTACACAATTAAAAAATCCCTGGGATTCACCACGGCGCGGCGCCAGCACAAAGCTTCGCCCCTTCGGTGATTTTGATGCCTGCTATGGTGGCTGGAGCCTCGATGGCGAACCTTTTACCAAAGCCGAAGGAACAGAATGGGATTGGTGGCGGGCAAGAATGCTGGGTGGCAGAACCAATCACTGGGGACGAATATCACTTCGCTTCGGGCCTAAAGATTTCAAAAGAAAAAGTATTGATGGTCTTGGCGATGACTGCCGATCGGTTATGAAGACGTAAAACCTTTTATGACAGGGTAGATAAACTTATTGGAATTTTTGGCACCAATGAAGGGCTGGAAAATGACCCCGATGGTTTCTTTCTCCCCCCGCCCAAACCAAGGCTGCATGAATTGTTCATAAAGAATGCCGCCACGCAGGCAGGTGTGAAAGTGATCCTTCGAGACTTTCTATTCTTACACAGAAACTGCCGGGCAATGATGATCGCCAGGCATGTATCTTCTGCGGGCAATGCAATCGTAACTGCAGTTATTATAAAGCTGATTTTTCTTCCACCAATGTACTTATAAACCCCGCGCTTAAAACCGGGAAGGTGCATATTGTTGCCAATGCTATGGCAAGAGAAGTACTAACGGATAAAGAAGGATTGGCTACCGGTATTTCTTATATCAGTAAAGATGATATGATGGAATACCAGGTATCCGGCAAAGTGGTGATCATTGCTGCCAGCGCTTGTGAGTCTGCCGATTATTACTCAATTCCAAATCGCAACGGCATCCGAACGGACTAGCCATGACAGCGATGTGGTTGGTAAATATTTGCATGATTCAACCGGGGCGGCTGTAGGTGGCATTTTACCCCAGCTTTTCGACCGCAAAAGATATAAGAAGATGGCGTGGGTGGGAATGCATGTCTACTCACCATGGTGGCTGGATAATAAAAAACTGGATTTTCCCAGGGGATATCATATCGAATACTGGGGCGGCATGAGCCAGCCTTCTTATGGTTTTAGCTGGGGAATAGAAACCTGAATGGAAAATATGTGGTGAAGGGCCAGCAAAAGGAAGCAGGCGGTTACGGCAAATCGTTAAAGGAAGATTACCGCCATTTCTTTGGTTGCGGGGTTGGTATGGCTGGTCGCGGTGAAGCGATACCTGTGGCATCTAATTATTGTGAAATAGATCCGAATATGGTGGACAAATTCGGTATACCTGTTTTTACGCTTCAACGTGAAATGGAGTGAGCATGAAATAAAACAGGCTAAGCACATGAAAGAAACGTTTAAAGAAGTGATGCATAATATGGCGCTATTATCACCTGGGGCGGGTAATGACGGACCGGAGAATAATTATGGGTTATCAAAGCCCGGCGAAATCATTCATGAAGCAGGTACGGTAAGAATGGGAAACGACGCCAAAAAGTCAGCATTGAATAAATGGAGCCAGCGCACGATTGCAAAAATTTATTTTGTGTGGATGGCGGACAGTTTGTATCGCAGGCGGATAAGAATATTACATGGACGATCCCTGGCATTGTCAATGAGGGCAAGCGAGTATATTATTGATGAGATGAAAAAAGGGAATTTGTAAATCCTTACCTACATCTTTTCCAACGGAGAGGATTTAAAAGAAATTTACTTCCTATTTGATGTATAAAACGAATTTCAAACTTTTGTAAACTACAGTCTCCTGCGGGAGACCTGGAGGGATGTATTATGGACAGACGCAAATCGTTAAAATTGATCGCCACCGGTGCTGTTGCCGTACCTGCTGCTATTGCAGGTTGTAATACCGATGATAAAAAAAAGGTGGAGGAAGTTGCCGCGGAACCGAAGTCAGTCTCGATCGCAACCCGGATGAGATAGTGCATGAAAAAGAGATACTGGCCAAAGGTAAATTCTTTACAGATCATGAAATGGCCACAATCACGATCCTGGCTGATATCATTATTCCCAAAGACGAAGTGAGTGGCAGCGCTTCAGATGCCAAAGTGCCTGCGTTTATTGATTTCATTGTACAGGATATGCCGCAGCACCAGGTACCTATGCGCGGCGGTCTTCGCTGGCTGGATATGGAATGTTACAAACGTTTTGAAAAGACATTCAAAGATTGTTCTCCGGCACAGCAGATCGAACTGGTTGACCTGATCGCTTACCCGAACGGGCAAAGAAAAGTAAAGAGTTGACACAGGGAGTTGCTTTTTTTAGTTTAATGCGCAACCTGACCGCTACGGGTTTTTATACATCAGAGATCGGGGGTAAAAGATATCGGGTATGCCGGTAACCAGGCTAATAAATGGAATGGTGTTCCCGAAGATGTATTGAAACAATATAATGTTGCGTATACTGAAAAGGAATTGAATGAGTGTGTGAAGGTCTGACAATGATCAGTCTTTATAATGTATATATTTCACTATCTAAAAATACAACATCGCTATACTTCCGCATAGTGCTTTAATAAGCATGAGCCCGTCAACAACGACCAGGTAATACAGGATGGATCTCCGCCGCCGCAATGACCAGGCGACCAGGGCCAGTAATACAAAGGGTATTACATTCAGCAGCAGTTTTATTTGATTGAACTGGTGAGTGATGGCATAATAAATGAATGTGCCGAGGCCGGCCAGTGCCAGTGGAAGACAATATAAAAAAGGGTATTCCGCAATCCTACTTTGACAACAAAGGTCCTGACACGCTGCTATCATCCGAAGCGTAATCTTTGATATCGAACAGGATGCATAGGACGGTAATGAACATGAGATTTTTAATGAAGAGCAGTATTCCGAGCGAGGGTAAACACATAATCCTGCTGGTGTATGATATCATAATACAAAACAGGGTATACCGTTACTAATCCGCCCCAGGGTAAAACCAATAATGAAGGGTTTTCAGCCAGCCGATCTTTCTCAGGTTGTACCTGCCGTAGAAAAATCAATGCCATAGTACAGGGCGGCTACCGAGGGGAAAATAAGTACCAGTGACCATTGAACTGGAGTCATGCCTAATACTTCTTTCCAGTGATATAAGAGAAAAAGGACAAGCGAGAGCAATAAAATTACTGTCATGATTACCTGGTTACAGCGCATCAGCTGGTAATGCCGCGTGTGCCAGTTTGTACGCGGGTTGCTGCTGATCGCCTGGTATTTCCTGATATACGGATAACCGTAATAAAGAACGGTTGTAACAAAAGCCAGGAAGAAATATATAAACCCGTTCAGCGGAAAGTGCTGCTGTAAAGTAGCTTCCACTGATAAGGCTACTGCACAGATGCCATAGAAATAATTGCTGTAAAAAAGGGATTCAGGGAATTTGCGTCTTGTTTTGATGTCTTGTTCCTTGCTCATGCTGGTTACATTATCCCGGGCGGGTTATGGTGAGAAGCAACAGGCGCTTTCTTTTTTAACTGGTATGATCACTCAGTCGTTAAAATCAATTTCGAAATCAAGTATCTTTTTGGGGTGAACTTCAAGGGCCTTCGCCAATTCTATCAACGTCTGAATCCTGATATTGACTTCTCCCCTCTCCATTTTTGCGATATCACTATAATCAATAGTACAGATAGCAGATAGTTGCCGGAGACTTAATCCCTTTGCTATCCTTATTCTTCTTAAATTATCCCCTAACCTTTTTAAATGACCTGCTGCCGCTTTGCCCATATATACATTCGTTTTGCAAAGGCAAAAGGTCTGGTAAATATGTAAAAGAAATGTGGGTAAATAACCCCACTATTTGATTTTTTTCTTTACTTTCCCTCAATAATTCCCTGTCGGTTCGATTTGGCAGATCAAATCCGGGGTTTGGGTGATGAAAAAGAAAATTGCAAACATAAAACCATTAAATATGCTTCTCTTTCTGTTTATACTGTTTAGTGTAAGTGTGGGGTAGCGGTAGTGCTGATGTATGCCATCGCTTTTCTGCCGGAAAAAAACTACAAGCGCATTAAAGATATCCTGGAATTGTGGCTGCGGCGCAACAATAGTAGTTAGTTGTGAAAGTGCGGCTGTCAAAATTCAAATAATGAACTAACTGCAACTTTCAGCGCCCTGGCTATAGCCGCGACATGAGAGATGGATGTATTTACCTGGCCGGATTCGATTTTTACAATATGAGGTTGCGAAAAACCCAGTTCATTGGCAAGCTTTTCCTGAGATATACCTTTCCCCTTCCGAACTTTTTTCAGATTTGCCCCAAACTTCTTTAAGAATTTTTCATCTCTGTAATACACAGTGACAAAAAGAGGCTTTCAGCCGTTCTATTACAATATCAAATTTGATATGTTGATAATATGAACGGAGCTTTTAAGGGTTTGATCTTTCGTATTCTTCCATTTTTCTATTGCTTTTTTCTTTCACTTTTATAAAATCCCGGGAAGAAACATGGTGTGCATCATTAACGGATATGATTAAGTAACAAAGAATTTTCATACCGGCCTGGGTTCAGGGCTGACGATAATAACAAACCTGCTTAATGGAAATCGGAAGACCTGAAAAAGTTATAAGAAGGTGGACAATGTTTCCAAAAGCCACAAGTATGCAAAGAAATTTCAATTGATTGTAGTTTTATGATCTTAGCGGCGCAGCTTGCCCTGGCGAGGAAGGATGTGAAATGTATTAAAACGGATACGCTACCGAAGATCAGGTATCAGAATTCAAATAAAGCGGTAACCGGAATGCCGAGCGCTTTTGCAAAAGCAGCGACGTGTGAAATAGATGTATTTGTTTTACCGGATTCAATTCTTGCAATATGTGTTTGTGAGAAATTCAGTTCGTTACCAAGTTTTTCCTGGGAAATACCTTTCTCCTTACGAATTTTTTTCAAATTCGCACCAAACTGCAATAAGAATTTATTGTCCCTGTAGTACACAGGAACAAAAAGATATCATCAGAAGGGCTTAACCAATATCAAATTTGATATATTTTGCCGATATTGCCAAAACTTATCTTTTTCGAAAAATCGGTTAAACCTTCTCCCATGAGTCATCGGATTAAAAACAGCATTGATGAAAGTGAATTAATATTCTTATTGCATAAGAATAACGAGAAAGCACTAGCTATCATTTTCAAAAATTATCATATTGGCCTTATTTATTTTGCTACACAATACCTCAAAGATTCTCTGGCAGCTGAAGATGTCGTAGCGGAAAGCTTTGTTAAGATATGGCAGCGGAGAGAGGATTTTGAAAGCTTGCCCGCTATTAAATCATTCCTTTACATTACAGTAAAAAATGCCTGTCTCAATCAACTCAGGCAATCCAGCCGTTATGCTGCCTGTCATGAAGAAATAAAATACCTTGCTGAAAAAGCGGAAGAACTTTTCTCCGAACAAAAAATGATCAAAGCGGAACTGCTCAATAAACTATGGCAGGATATAGAGCAATTACCACCTGTACGCCGGCGCATCTTTAAAATGATATACGTAGATGGTCTTAATACCTTCGAGATAGCGAGTGCGTTAAAGATATCGGTAGATACGGTGAGAGTGCAAAAAGCAAGGGCCATACATGCCCCTCCGTGCTATCAATAAAAGAAAGTCATAACAACTTTAGCTCGTAGGCCGCTTTAATAAGACCGGCTGTATTTTTTACCTGTAATTTTTTCAGCAGGTTCTGCCGGTGCGTATCCACCGTTCGCTTACTGATGAATAATAGTTTGGCTACTTCGTCGTTGGTTTTTTCAAGGGCGATCAGCTTCAATACTTCTATTTCTCTTTTGCTTATTCCGCTATTATTATTGCCGGCAGGTTTCTCCGCATTCCTCGCGTCTTCAAGCAGTTTTGAGCGATACTTCATTCGAATAATATTCCTTGCCGGCCAGTACCGATTCAACCGCACGGATAAGTTCCGCGGGTTCTATATTTTTCAGTATATATCCATTGGCCCCTTCACTCATCATGCTTTTGACATACGAGAACTCATCGTAATTAGAAAGGGCCAGCACCTTAATCTCTTTTTTATACAATCGTATCTTCTGCAGCGTTTGCTTACCGTTCATACCCGGCAGCTGGTAATCTATCAGTATAATATCAAAATCTTTTTTCAATATTTTGCCGATCGCTATCTCACCGTTTTCCGCTTCATCAATCTCGAACCGAAAGAAATTCTCTTTCGATTCAAGCATGACCCTGATGCCATCCCTGACCATCTGGTGATCATCAACGATCAGTAAACGAATTACTTTGACGGGAACTTCCATGGTATTATTGTTTGTTGTCTGTTGGAATCGAGATCTCGTACTTCGTTCCTTTACCCGGCCGGCTGATAATATCTACTTCACCATTATAAGGGCGTATCCTCGACCTTACATTATTAAGCCCCATCCCCTTTGCCGGCAGCTTTGCCATATCAAAACCAATTCCATTATCACTAAGCGTTACCAGGGCGGTTTTTTTTCTGTAGGCAAATTCTATCTGTATCGTATCAGCTTTGCTGTGTTTAAGTGCGTTATTGATAAATTCCTGTATGACACGGAAGAGCGCAAACTCCTGTTGTACGGATAACCGGGGAAAGTCACGCGATTCCCGGGTTGTTATTTTCATGTGGCCGGGTACTTCACTTTTTGCGCATAGTTCTTCTACCGATTTTACCAGTCCAAAAACTTCCAGGCTTGTCGGCATGATGTTGAAGCAGATATTTCTCATGTCAGCCAGTACCTCCAGCAGTGCCACATTTGCTTTCAGCAGGATTGCTTTTTGCTTCGGATCTTCAACGGCGCCTGCTGACGTGCCGATATAAAATTTTATGGCCGAAGCTGTTGCCCGATACTGTCATGTATATCTTTGGCGAACCGGGTCCTTTCTTTTTCTTCTGTTTCAATGATCGCCTGCAATATTACATTCTGTGTTTTCTTCTGAAAGGATATGTCTTTGGCCGTCATCAATACTTTTTCCCTTCTCTTTTTTATTGCCGATAAGTAATGAGGCGGATAATAATACGGGAATGCTGTTCTTGTCTTTTGTTCTGAAGACAGTTTCATAGCTGGTCATACGCGATGCACGGATATCCTTTAATATTTTACCGAACCAGGCCGGTTGTTCTTTGTCTGATAAAAAACTCATCGGCTTCCCTGTCAGAAAATCAAGACTGTATTGCAGGTGCTGGATAACAGCCGTATTGATATTTTCTATTTTACCCTGTTTATCCAGTACGAATACCATGTCAGAGACTGAATTAAAGATATCATTGAAGTAATCCCGGGAAATGGTTCTTTCTTTCAGTTCTTCTCCCAGCATATTCACGCCGGATATAAACGCATCCACTTCATCCAGGCGTGGAGACATGGCCAGTTTCTTGTCAAAATTGCCGAGCGAGTAGGCGTTAATAAATTTCGTATCTTATTAAACCGATTGTCCATAGAGTAAGATTATTTTCTGAATTGTTTCAGCCATTTTAATGCGGCTTCTGTGGTAGTAAAGCTCCGCGCAGGTATTTTTGGTTTGGCTACGGATAAATAGAAATTACCCAGGAAAGAACTGAACGGGGAATCCAGGATAACGGCTCCGGCCAAAAGTCCTTCGCTTCCTTCATCCGAGGAGAGGTAATCCCTCGCCTCTTTGGTCAGGCTTTTTACCCCCTGGTTATAGGCCAATGCCACAACCGGCTTACTTTCCGCCAGCGTCAGCCGGGCCTTTACAATTTCTTTTGCCATTTCGAGATTGACCTTCAGCCCTTTTTTTATAAGTGCCGATAAGAAGGTCATCCTTCAATTCTAAATGCACATAGGGCGTATCGAGGATTTTATGCATATATGATCTGATAAAAAGTTGACTAAGTATAAAGACGTAGGAAGAATAGCCAGTCCGGTTTTATAAAATCAGTCTTTTACCTGTTTTATAATTCAGGGATAAAGATAAAGTTTGTATCACTTTATAGCAAACATCAATTCTGTATGCGTGCAGCCAGTACAGTTATAGAAACAACCGATCAAATTATCTCCGACGGGGTAAGAAGAGGGGATCCTTCATTTGTATACTGATGACGATAAACTACAGGGCAACCAGGTGACACTAAAAGGCAGGAAGGTCATCAACTTCGGTTCCTGCAGTTACCTCGGTCTCGAATTCGACACACGCCTGACGGAAGCCTCAAAAGCTGCTATAGATAATTACGGAACACAATTTGCTGAATCAAGGGCATACGTATCAATAAAGCTTTACCAGGAACTAGAAGAACTTTTTTATAAGATATTCGAAGCGCCCTGCGTCATTACTCCCACCACTACACTCGGTCATATCGCCAATATTCCGGTACTGATATCCCCGGCAGATGCGATCATTACCGATCAGCTGGTACATAATTCGGTAAGTACCGCAGTCAGGTTGCTGGCCGCCGCCGGCACACATATTGAGATAGTAAGACACAACCGCATAGACATCCTGGAAGACAGGATCAAAATACTCAGGAATAAACACCGGAAGATATGGTACCTCGCCGATGGTATTTATTCCATGTTCGGAGATACGGCCCCAATGAACGAACTCCACCAACTGTTAAACACTTATCCTTCCTTTCATTTATATGTTGATGATGCTCATGGTATGAGCATTCATGGCAAGCACGGCAGGGGGTTCGCTCTTGACAAGCGCATGTTTCATCCTAAAATGGTACTGGCTACATCGCTGGCAAAGGCATTTGCTACCGGTGGGGCTGTAATGGTCTATCCAGACAAAGAATCAGCCAGAAAGGTGAGAACCTGCGGAGGTCCCTTGATCACATCGGGCCCTCTTCAGCCGGCGCAACTGGGAGCGGCGGTGGCCGCTGCTAAAATTCATCTTACAGATGAGATATATACCATGCAGGAAGAATTGCGTGAAAGAATACTCTTCACCAACCTGATGCTCAGAAAATACCAGTTGCCCGTGATCGCTGAAAATAATGAAGCTGTCTTTTTTGTAGGCGTTCACCTGCCCAAGGTCGGGTATAATATGGTGCGCCGTATGCTCGATGCGGGATATTATCTTAACCTCGGTATTTTCCGGCTGTGCCAATGAAGAATACAGGCATCCGGTTTACCATTACACGTCTTCATACATTTTCCCAGATAGAACAGATGATCCGCACTATGCCGAAATGGCCGAAGAGCTTTCAAAGGCATTGAAAGAAGAAGGCGTTACCTACGCGGATATTTACAAAGCATTTAAATACAGGCGCCCGAACAGCAACTGCTCGATAAGAATGTCAGTTCTGTTATCAACCAGGCATTATCACTTAAACTGTATCATTATAAAAGCATTGAGGACATTGAAAAGAATGACTGGGATATACTGTTTGCCGGCAAAGGAACATTTGACTGGAAAGGAATGCAACTGCTCGAGAATTCTTTCAGTGATAACGAACATCCGGGCAACAACTGGGACTTTGATTATATCATTATAAAAGATATCACCACTGGTCAGCCGGTCGCGGCCACATTCCTTACAACGGCGCTGTGGAAAGATGATATGCTCTCTCCCGCTGCTGTGTCGGAGAATGTAGAAGCCATGAGAGCAACCGATCCTTACCATTTAACCTCGAAAGTGATCTCGGCAGGTTCACTGTTAACAGAAGGAGAGCATCTTTTTATAGACAGATCCTCTCCTTTCTGGAAAGATGCGATGCAGTTGCTTTTTGATAAGGTAAATACATTGCAGGAGAACTACAATACCAATAGTATCGTATTACGCGATTTTCATCATATAGATACAGAACTGGAAAGCTTCCTGGTTGACAATGGATTTTTTAAGATTTCCATGCCTGATAATAATGTAGTGGAGGATATGCCATGGAAGAATGAAGAAGAATTTTACCGGGGATTATCAAAATGGTCGAAAGCGCATTTCAGGAAGCATGTAAGAAGACATGGCGGGATGTACCAGGTCAGTGTTGAAAAAAATCCTTCTCAGAAGGATATAGATCATTGGTATTCGCTGTATGAAAATGTAAAAAATAACAGCCTGGAGTTAAACACGTTCACTTTACCCAGGAAACTTTTTGCCAATATAGCCGGCGATCCTTCATGGGATGTGCTCGCATTAAAATTGAAAAAGAATAATGGGCAGCCGCAAACGGTGGCTGTCGTATTCAGTCATATTGCGGGGGATAAGTATATACCTATGATCATCGGTCTTGATTACTCCTTTAATAAAGAATATAAAATACAGGCAGGCGCTTTACCAGGTAGTGATGCGGGGCAAAGCGCTCGGAAAAAAATCTATTCATCTTGGATTCTCTGCTCCGGTCGAAAAGAAAAAAGTAGGAGCCGTACTACATCCCGTTCACGCGTTTATGCAGACCCGGGATAGTTACAATGCACAGGCACTGGCAACAATGAATCTTGCCATGCAGGCCAAATAAACCACCGCCCATTTATCGTCGCTCTTCTTCAGTATCCGTTAAAAAGCCCTTATTCGTTATTTTTTATATACTCAATTCAATTAAATGAAATTGACAAGGGGTGAATTCTGCCAGTTCAGTCTTAACACACGTTTTGAATTGCTGAAGAATTTGGCAAGACCGTTTTAACAAAAAAGTAAAAAGCAAATTGATTTCGGTGTACAGGATATTGATTTTTATGTGGAAGTATGGGAGCAACTTTTACAGCAAGAGGCTGGAAAGATAGAGCCACTTAAAAATATTCATTTCCTGGAGCTGTATAGCAGCTTATAATACCAAAAAAATCAGTGTAAAGACGTAACCATTACGGGCCTTTATACGTAAAGTAAATAGCAGATACATTCTTAATTTTAGAGACGGGATACGTTATAAAGTTTTTGATAATTAAAATACACCAGCGTACTCCTGCGTTAGCCACCATTATTTGTACCGGATCCGGTAACCCACCATAGCTCCTGGTTAGTAGAACGTTTCTTAAAGGCTTTGATAGAGTTGGATATTGAAGTTGGATAATCATCATTCTCGGATTAGTTATTGCAGTAAGGATTGATTTAGCGGAATAGCCCGTTGGATGTATGATCATCTGTTACATATCACAGTAATAAAACAATAAGATAATGGATATGCGGAATTCACCGGCACTTGTTTGGATGCCTGCTACAGGCAAAACCATTGCCGGGAAAAGACCGGAATTTTTTATGGACAAAGTATTACCCAATGATTAATTTACGATTGACCTCATTTAGTTATGGCCCTATTGTGACAAAGCCGGAGATTCCTGCGGAACTGATGTCGCTGGTTGTTCCGGGCAGTGAAACAATGGCAGCAGAAGGTCCGTATGGCAAAATTCTTATCCAGGAAATTCATGCCGGTGAAATGACCATCCTGTATAATATTTACCGGTTGAAAGAAGACCTGGCCATTGACTTCCAGTGCAATTCTACTACGTTGCGAACGCATATCGCTCTTAAGAACGACAGCCAGTATTATATTACCGGTATGGGTGATCTTTATCTTGCCGAAGGACAATTCACTATTATTGATGCTCCGAATATACAAGGCACCTATTTTCTTGAGCATGGCCAGGAGTATCGTACGATGCATGTGTTTTTTTCTTCGGGGTTACTAGACAAACTGATGCCTGTTTTTTACCTATCTCCAGGAGTGGCTTGCTTCGGATTCACCGGCACCAAGGCTTTTATTCAGAACGCATTCATGGCTGGCTCCTCAGCAAAAAAATATTGTTGACAGTATATTGAATTGTACTTACACGGGTGAATTACTTGATTTTTACCGGGAACTGAAGGCCTATGAATTAATTTGCCTTGCCCTTACGCCGCCTCACAACGGGCATATCACGCCATCAGTACGGCTCACGCGGCGCAATATTGTCCTGATACATGAATCGAAACATATGCTGGATAATGCTTTTGAAAGTCATATTTCTATAGCGGCGATAGCGAGGCAGACAGGTATGAATGAATTCAAGCTCAAAGCCGGCTTTAAGCATATTTTGGTATCAGTATGTTTGATTATATCATAAAAAAGAGAATGCAGGCAGCCCGCAGCCTGTTGCTGGAGACAGATAAACCGCTCAAAGAGATCGCATCGCTCACGGGATATTCTACCAAGCAGAGCTTTATGAATGCGTTCAAAAAATACTTTAATGATACGCCGGGTTCCTTCCGCAAGAACTAAACAGTAGTTTACCTTCTTTTGTCTCATCATTGCGGGGCGGTGAATGAATATTAATAAAATAGTAATTTCACCCTCTTCTCTCTGGTCATTGCGAGAACTATTGATAAAACAGTATTTTCCGCAGGCCGAAGTAATCTGTTCTCCCCTCTACCTCTTTCCCACAACATCATCATGGCTAATCTCCGAATCACAGTCGCTTAAGATGGTATTTTCTCCAAGACCAAAGTATCCGTCATCGAAGAGCAGCAGGCGCCGTCTTCTGCTTTCATTAGTAAAATGAAAATAAGTATATCACTAACCGGTAATTTTCTATTTTGGTTACCTTTTATTCATCATACGATAACGTTCTTACATTTCGATAACCTTTTACTCATAATTGATAACCTTTTAATTTGGAAACCGCTGTCTCTGGCTTCTATCTTCACTTCGTCAAAAAAATCAGCATCCTTTGTTTCACGAAGGACCTGATCGCCAAAAAAGTTCACTTCGATTTGTAAAAGGTTGACCGTTCCTGGTTCGTAGCATTTATTACATTAATTATTATAACCAATAATTATGAGAAGAAGTTTCTTCATCGAGCTTATCTGCGGGCTGCTGATTCTTTTATTTGTATATACTGGTCTCAGCAAATTACTTGACTATAACAACTTTCACCTGCAGCTCGGCAAATCCCCGTTCATTACAGCCTTTGCCGATTCCGTAGCCTGGTCATTGCCTACCGGCGAAATACTGGTAGCCCTTGCATTGATGTTTAGAAAAACACGTTTGCTCGGTCTCTATACTTCCCTCTTTTTAATGACCATGTTCACGGTCTATATATATGCCATGCTGCGTTATAGTTATGATCTTCCCTGTTCCTGCGGAGGAGTAATATCTAAAATGAGCTGGTCGCAGCATCTCTGGTTCAATACAGGCTTTGTTGTCCTGTCGGTAGCAGGTATTCTATTACAGTCAACAAAAGCTATACAATCCGGCCCGCAGCCCACAGAAACAAAAGAAGAGTTACCCCCGGTAGTGTACACAGCCATGTCATGATCCCGGAAAAATTATCGCTTAGTTAAACCGAATTATATGTTTAACCGATCGCTTAAAAACCTGTTTTTCTTATCCTCGCCGTGATGGCCTCGGCTATCGGCCTCGTTAGCCTGCTTGCCTGGATAGCTTTAAAGCCCATTAATCAAAAGAACGGGTTTAACAGGAAGTTTATTGCTACGGAACTATCAATGCTCAAAGCAGTGGAGAAGGATGATATAGTAATAGGTATTGCAGGCGCTACGGGTTATCATATTTATTTTAAAACAAAAGATCCGGCAACGCTCTGGGTTACAGACCGGAATTTAGAGAACGGGAAATACATTACACTTAGCGTACCCAACAACCAACGAATAGCCTCCGCTTTTTATACCGTGGTAGATTCTCCGACTGTGCATATTATGGCGGGCAATGGCCCGGCTGTCATCAAAGCTGATCTGAATGGAGGGGCCTCATCTATAAAAAAATTTCCTACAGCTGTATTTACAAGAGCAGTGGTCATTGGCCCGAATTCGTATGTATTCAGGGGCTTTGATACTACGAAGAAAAGAGTCGGACAGATATTTATCAAAGGCAATCCATTTACCGGCGAGTTAGTGAGAGAAAAAAATATAACCGATAAAGGAAAAGATGCCGCCGGTATCACCACCGATGGATACCTGAACTATGATGCAAAAACAAGCCTGTTGACTTATTCCTCCTATTACCGCAACCAGTTCTTTTGCCTCGACACTAATCTCAACCTCATCTATACTGGGCATACGATTGATACCGTGAGTACTTTCCAGGTAGAAGCCGGACAGGTTGGGACAAAAATTACCAATACCTCACCCGCAAGGACTATCAATAGTAAAAGTCGCGTGGCTAATGGAAAGTTATATATCATTTCCAAGGTTGCACGCTGACAATGAGCAAACAGAATTATTTGGTCGCAATGCGGTTGTGGATATATACGATATCAGGAAAGGAGAATATGGAGGTACTTTCTATATTCCTTACTACAAAAGAAAAAAAACCGGCTGATTTTGCGGTGCTGGATAATATCATGCTGGTGATGTATAAAGATGGTGATATAGTCCTGTACCACTTACCCGGTACTATTGACCAATAAAGATTTTTTGCGCAAAGAACATCCTGCTGCAGCGGGATACAGGGAAAGCCGAAAACCTGAAACAGAGTAGGCACAATTTTTTAATCATTAATTGAATCATTATGAAAAAGTTATCAATTAGTTTGTTTGCGGCATTGGCAATTGTTTTTGCTGTAGCGAGTTCATTTACTACAAAAAAAACTGTCAAAGTAACAAAATTTGAGGCAGGTTGGTATCATGTAAATTCTGGAATCCAGGCTACGGCACTTGATTTTCCTGTAAGTACCACTGAAAATCCCAATACTTTTGACAATCTTGGGTCTCCTGCAGAACTTGGGGATTTTACAGATTGCGAAACAGGTGATTATGTTTGTGCTATCCAATTCGATGAAACCCTCTTACAGACGACGAAGTAAAAGATACTGATGTAATAGGTGAGATTGCTTACAGACTCGAATAACTAACTATCTGGTACTTTATAATAATATACGCTGCCTTGATAAGCGGCGTATATTATTATAATTATTTATTTCTTTTTAATCACTAATACATCAAGAATCTCTTCCTTTTTAATAAACTCTAAGTCATATTTTTTTAACTCACTATTGACTGCATTTAAATCTTTTAAATCTGCATTAATTATTAAATCAACTTTGCCTTTATATCCAGTATTGTCACGAATGGGTAATTCTCCTTCCTTGGCATAATATGTTTGAAACTTCGAAATAAAAAATGAAAATGGAACATTTGTTATATTAACAGAATAATTAGTATATTCTTCTTTTTGTACGCCACCTGCTGTTGCAATTTTATCTTTGTCAGAAGTACGTACTAATGCCATAACTATTAACGTTCGTTTTTCGGTACCTCCGCTAATTCCTTTAGATACAAAAAACCTATTTAGGTCTTCTTGCATTATTTCAAACTTCTGTTGCTGAGTAAAATTTGAATCCTGAAGGAGTAGCTCGTAATTATATAAATTTCCATATTGAATTTCCTTCCATAAGGAAACATTTTTTGATGTGTATCTTCCAGCCATTAACGAATCCGACTGATTTTCAAATCCTTCCAAAATCAACCTGTTATTATCCATGAATGAAATATTAAATTTCCCCGAAAGCAATTTTGTACAAAAGTATAATCGAATGATTTGTACACCGTATCCAACTCTTAGTTTGTTTGGAAAGAGTTCTGAGACCCTGAATAAATCTTGTCAAAACAGAATGATATAATAATTCATCTTTCCCAAGCAATTGATTATCTGATAAAAATGGCCTATCGTAGTTTAATGACAACCTTGAATCACTCTTAACTGGAAGAAGCAATGAATGTCCAGAGATAAAAGTTTGTATATTCTGTTCAGTCAGTTCTTCAGAACCGGTTATTGCCTTGACCATCCCGGTTGCATCTATCCAGACATAATGGGGTATTACAGCATGTTTAAACAATTTAGTAAGATTACTATCTTCAACCACAGAAGGCAGTAAATTTATTTTTTTATGACTTGCAAAGTCTGTAAAGTCCGAATAGCGAACTCTTTACTATCCTTAGTAATCAGAAGAATATTCACTGTGTTGCTGAATTTCTTTTGCAATGAATCCAATTTTGGCATACCGGCAATACATGGCGAACACCATGGTGCCCAGAAATATAATATCAAAGGCTTAACATTAAAATCTGATATTTTTGTTTTTACTTTAGAATAATTAATTATCCGGCCTAGTTCAATATCAGGAATTTTATCTCCAATTTGTAAAGAATTTTGGGTATTAATCTTATAACATATAATTAAGCAAATAAAAAGAATCTTTACAGAACGATTTTTTATCATTTGTATACAGTTTATGATTATAATGCAATAACTCATGGTGTGCCGAGTCGCCTACAGCATACCAGAGGCAGTAATAAATATTTTCTACAGTATCAC
This sequence comes from Bacteroidota bacterium, assembly GCA_037200265.1. Lineage (GTDB taxonomy): Bacteria > Bacteroidota > Bacteroidia > Chitinophagales > Chitinophagaceae > VBAT01. The sequence continues at coordinate 26,349 of JBBCIL010000022.1, read as the reverse complement.
GTGGTCAGAAACCGCCATTCGGGTATTGATAACCTTAAAGTTTTTTAATTATTATTGTAACATTGTTGTTTCCACTTCTGAAATTATGTTTATCCTCGCGGCTTCCTTCATTTATCTCCCTTGGTTTGTACTCATCCGGGTTTTGAATTGTTAATTCCCTTTTTATAACATGATGCTTCTTTAGCCAGCGCCATCTTATAGTCGTGCTCCAGATGTTGATTACCTTTAGTAGTGTTTGATTCCTCATAACATTTTGTTTATTTATAAAATTCATAATAGCATGGTCAAACAAAGACATTCACTTGATAAGAATTGATCAAAGATTCCATTCAGGCAATTAAAATGCCTGGAAATTAGATCATCCATACTTGTAGTTAAATAATTTTTAGTACTAATAAGTACTAACGCAGTCTGTTAGCATTACACAAATTGCATTAATTAGTAATTAATTTATCGAGGATTTTGAGGTATATTGCTATACATTACTTCAGAACTAGGTATTGGCCATACATATTTATTATCATTGGAGAGTAGAGTGTAGATAGTGGAGGTGCCCAATAAACCATGTGTTATTGTTTTTGCGAATTGCGAATCTTTATTTAGACGCCGCAAATCTGTCCACCTAATACCCCGAAAACAAAGTTCTTTTCTCCTTTCAGCAATGATTTTATCCAAGGCGTCAGTGGCATCATTAGCTATTATTGGAATAAACTGACCTGTCTTCCATCTTTTTACGAGTAGTGCATTCAGATCCTGAAGGGCCAATGCTGTATTATTCTTTCTTGCATTGCACTCCGCTCTAATCAGATATAATTCGTCAATAGCCAATCCATCAAAGAAAGATGACCCGTAATAGCTCCCTGTAAATGCTATTCGTCCACTAATAGACTTAAAAAAAACATCTTTTCGTTTATCATTTATTGAGTAAGAATTATATAATACGGAATCAACGGCTCCGTAGTAGGAATTACCAGCTAACATAGTATTAGCAGTTAGCCTGTTTAAAAAATAATTTCCGAATTCGAAGAATATAGGAAAGGGTTTACTGGTGTGATATCTACATTGTCGAAATTGATAAGTTGGTTTGTAGTATTAGCAAACTGCAAACAAGCATCCGCATAAACCAGTGCACTGTCATAATTTTCCATTAATAAGTAGGTTCTTGCTAATAAAGCAAACGCTGACTTTTTAGAAGGGCGGGTTATATATAGTGGATTAATTGGCAGCAAATCTTTAGCATGCTTTAATGCTTCTATAACCGAATTATAAGTTTCCTGCACTGTTGATCTCGTTGATGGAATATTGATGTCTGATTCTGTCCTGAGTATTATACCTAAATCTGTACTAGCTGTTGTTGTTGAGTAAGGCTTGCAAAAAATTTGAGAAAGATTGTAAAAGGCCCATGCACGATAAAACAACGCAGAACCTTTTATATTGTTCCAAGCGGGTTCATTAAATTCGTCTTTCTCGATTTTAGATATACCTTCCAAAGTATTATTTGCATAATAGATTTGTTTGTATGGATTTTCCCAAGAGTCAAGTTTCGAAGTTCCATATACATCGCCGGAAGCCCAGGAATAAGTATTTCTATCTATATCGGAACGAGTTTGAAAGGTCGTAGACGTAAGATAGTAATCATCACATCCTAATTCTCCTAAATTTGGGCCAGCTACATTAAATATTAAAGTATTATCTAATGATGATTGAAGATCTTTTAAGGTTGAAGGTACTACTAAACTTTGATCTGGTTTTGCATCTAGCCATTCCTTTTTACATGAAACAAGGGGAAAAGAAAAGAGTAGATATACCACTATTTTAGTTAATGAGTTATTTTTCATTGCATAATATTTTATAATTTAGTACTTTATATTTTACTAATTGTCACAATTGAAGCAGAACTATCTTTTATAAGCCTATCCTTAAGCCGAGCGAAATGGTTCGTGGGGCAGGATAACCGGATTGATAATCTGGATCAATGTTATGGCTATTAGCCCGCCAAATTATTCCAAGGTTATTTGCATAAGCATAGAACTGTAGGCGATAAAGATGAAGTTGCTGTAATTGTTTTTTATTTAAATCATAGCTGATCGAAACATCCTGAAGACGCATATGATCACCTTTTTCAACAAGAATTTCAGAATTGGTATAGAATGCATCACGGGCAGTAATTGCAGGATATACAAAAGAAGGCACGTTAGTGAATAGCTCATCTCCTGGTTTTTGCCAGCGTAAATAATAGTCACTGTGTCCAGCCCAAGAACCATATAGTCCCGTATTACTAATAGATTTCCTTTTAAAATAATAACCGAACTTGTAACTAATATTTGCCGATACAGTAATCCCCTTCCAAGAGAATATATTATTAATGCCTCCAAACATACTAGGATTGGAAGGTCCATTGTATATTTGCTGGTCGGGCCTTAAAAGATTTAACGCAGTATAATTTTTTGTGACTGTATCGGCAAGATATCCTAGTGGATCACCTGTTGAAGGGTCAAGTCCAGCCCATGGGAAAGAAGATACATAAGAAACAGGCCTGCCTACGACAATTGTACTAACACTTGTACCTTTATACTTAGTTACTTTATCGGTTGCCTGGCTAAACAGGAAAGTTGTTTCCCATTTGAATGCTCTGTTGATATTCTTTGAAGTAAGTATTATATCAAACCCATGACCTGCAATATCAGAAAAATTTCCCGTTGCAGTTAAAAAACCCGTACTGGAAGGAAGCGGAGACTCACCAATTATATCAACTCCATTTTTTCTATAAAATTCGATACTTCCTGCTAATATATTCTTTGATGTACTAAAATCAAACCCAATATTGAAAATTCCAATTTTCTCCCAACGGAGTTTTGGGTTACCAGGTGTGCTAATACTAAGATAACTAGCACCCGTAAATTGGGCACTTGAAGAATATTCTCCTATTGTATAGGCTGATAGAGAACTGCTTGTATTTCCATTATATCCATAAGAAACTCTTAATGTCAATGAAGGAAGCCAACTAATACTATAAAATTTCTCATTATCAATAACCCATTTACTGCCTATTGACCATAATGGAACAGACTTCTGATTGGTTTTCACACCAAATATATTCGACTGATCTATTCTGGCGCTGGCAGATAAGGTGTAGCGATTATAAAACATATAGGCCGCATTTGCAAAAAAAGAACGATAGCGATTTAATGTACTTGAAAAACTCTTATTGTTTGGAATTTTTGCTGAGCCGGTAGGGTATTGATTGCTATACGTTGAATCAAAATTCACATTACTATAGGTGATGTTCAAAGGATCATAACCATAAGTTCTTTCTGAATTCCGATCGTTTCTTATTTCCCTGGTTTCTATGCCGGCAATTACGGAGAGCAGGCTTTTATTCCAGTTATTAGTATAGTTGATTTGCCCTCTGCCGGAATTAGAACTAAGATTTGAGTTTGATAAATCCAGGATCCCTCCTACAGGTATATTGTTCTTAATAATACCACCAGGTTTTATGGATGTATATTTATTGATAAGGTTTCTGGTAAAATAGGTATCTGCACTTTTTAGATCCAGCCCTTTTGTTATTCCTATTTCATATTGGTACTTTAGTTCTATGCTAAGCCCCTTAATAACAGTGTATTTAATATTCGCATTCAGTCGGGTATGATAAGACTTATTAGTGTTATCTGCTGAATTCAATTCGTTGATCGGATAATACCGCCAATTCAAAAACCTTCCTCCGCCTGCGGTATCTGCATAAACAGCCCGGTAATCCTTCAAGATTGGTAAAAAACCTCCTTGTGCATTTATAAATTGTGTGTAAGGCAAGATATTGCTTCCATATTTCCCCCCGGTTACAATCTGGGATTCTGTATTGTTAGACTCTGTATGTGTTTGAGTGTGGGTAAGGCCGCCGGAAATTTCAATTTTTTTAAAAGGTCGAAAGGCTATCAAAGAATTTAAGGTAACTCTTTCATTCTTGTTACGCACTAGGGAAGACAGATTTTTATCAACGCCTGCTGACATATAATAGGACACTTTTTCAGTTCCACCACTTATGTTTAATGCATATTGCTGATTAATGCTTTTTTGGTAGAAGTATTTTGAAAGATCATTACGTACATCTAACTCTCGAAAAGCGCCAATTTGAGCAGCGGAATCAGCAGCAGTAATCTGACCAAGCTTACGTTTATTTAAAATTTCTACTATTGGCGAAATAGGCGTTTTGGCCGTAGCAGTGAAATCAGCATTGTACGCTCCTTTGCTGAATAGAAACGTTTCTATATCAATAAAATCAGTAGAGTTTAAAAAATTTTGATCATAAAATAAATCTGGCTTTTCTCCTATTGTCATATTTGTATTTAGGACTATTCTTAACGCCTGATTGAATTTCCCTTTCTTTGTAGTAATAACAATTACCCCATTCCCTGCCCTTACGCCCCAGATAGATGCAGCAGCAGCGTCCTTTAACATTGTAATGCTTTCAATATCGTTTGGGTTAATGTCGTTCACATCGCCTTCATAAGGAAAATTATCAACTACTATTAATGGATCATCTTTAGCGGAAATAGTACTACGTCCTCTAATACTTAAATCTTTTACGCCTGTTACGCTTCTATTAAATACAAGACCACTGGTAATACCTTCTAACTTACTGATTATATCTGTTGATACTCTCCTTTCAAGCTGCTCTTGACTTACAGTTGCCACCGAACCCGTCACCTCATTCGGCTTTAATTGTTGGTATCCCGTATTAATAGATACCACATTCAGCTCACTGATATTCATCTTCATCTGGACCGCTATCTCTTTGTTCCCGGCTGTTTTAATCTCCATCGTCTCAAAACTTATATGCGATATCACCAGCACCGCATTCTCTTCCACCCCTGCCAAAAAAAACTCACCGTCTTTATTTGTCGAGGTGAGTAGTTTGTTTCCTTTTACCGCGATTGTAGCTCCGCTGATCGCTTCTCCCTTCTCATTGGTTACCTTTCCACGTATGTCAATAACAGGGATGGTGGCGGTCACGGCTACCTTTTCTTCATTTACTTTATTGCTGATGATAATGGTATTGTCAACGATACTGTAACTGAGGGGCTGTTCTTTAAAACATATATCCAGCACCTCTTTTAAGGGGGCTTGCTTTACCTGCAGGTCCACGGGCCTGGCTTTTTCCAAGAGCTCCCAGCGGTACACAAACCCATAGCCGGTTTGCTTTTGTATTTCCGTAAATATAGTGCTGAGGGAGGCCTTTTTGGCCGTAATAGTTACAGTCTGGCTGTGTCCGCTGGCGCCGGCGGTTATACACAACACGGTAAGCAAAAAAACAGTCAGTTTCATGATCCGGAGAGCTTTGGTTAAAAAATTCCGGGCAGGCTTTGTTTTGTCAAAAGTAGATACTTCCATACTTTTGTTAGGTGGGTTTTATTTAATAATTACAGTTTCCGCTGTTAAAAAAAATAGCCTTACGTAACCGGCTGTGCTACAACACGGCCGGTTTGTTTATATTTATCCTGAGCGGGTCTCCCCGCCAGGCTATTACCAGGCAACTATTTATTATGGGAACCAGAACAGGCACTAACAGATATTACATTATCTGTGTCATCCGCATTCCGCACTTCCACTTTTAAACAACCGCTTTTATCATCCGTTGTCTCAGGGAATTTTCATTGACCCAATACGATATAACCTGCATGCTATTGCAGAATATCGTATTCTAAAAATGGCAAAGAAGAATCGTAAAAAGAGGATAAGGGTATAATGCTTTCTTGCAACCGTATGGAACCATACGGCATTTTGTTTTAGTTAAGCGCTACGGAAAAGCTGGCATTGGCCGGAGGCAGGCACATTTTATCTGTGCATACCTGGTACGCTATACTTCCGCTTATATTTGTTTTTGAATTATTCTTCAGGTGAATACGTTGCACAAATTCTACTCCCACAGCATACTGAAACGCTTCATATCCTAATGTTGGCTCCTTTGTTTTGATCAGTTGCCCTATTTCCGTTGGTTTCCCCTTCAACGATATCAGCGGATGCTGGTTAAATTTGATCGTCGTAGGGCTGCCAATAAAACTCTCCGGCTGCTCCTGCGCATACAGATGCCACCCCTGGGCTATCCGTGCTTTCAAATGCACTTCATATACTTTGTCGGATACTTTACTGGTACTGTATTCCCAGCTTACCGGTTGCTGCGCCATTACTATCGTTATGGCCGCCATTCCCATACAGGTACAAATTATTTTTTTCATATTTTTTCTGCTGTACGGCATCCCGCTGTCGTGGTTACTCTTCAACACACACGACAGCTATTGAATGCCTGGCTTAATGGTAAATGGTGAAGTTCTCATTTATGTTGATCAGCGCCTTACTGTAATTTTTCTATTAGTATCGTCAATTTCAAAATGCACTCCTCCCGCCATTTCAAATATTTTAAGCAGCCTGGATACAGACACATTTCGCGGCAGTGTGGCTACAAATTGCCCGGGAATCTTATCCTGGAAAATCACTTCTACGCCGTACCATCTTGATACCTGTTTCATAATTGATTCAAGACTCTCTTTCTTAAATAAGAAGGTTCCATTTTTCCATGCAACGGTCTCTTCCGTATCGGCATCGTTTATAATTTTAAACTCTCCGCTCCTGGCCAGATTAGCCTGTTGACCGGGCTTTAGAAAACTTGCGCGGTTATCCCCGTATAAGATTTTTACAGCGCCTTCAAGCAGAGTAGTTCTTACGGCAGCCTCATCATCACTATAGGCATTAACATTAAAATGTGTTCCGACTACTTCAACGGTCATGCTCTTATCTTTTACATTAACTTTAAAAGGTTTCGCCGGATTTTTTGCGACCTCAAAATATACCTGGCCGGTAACGTCTACAAGCCTGTCTTTTCCGTCAAATGACGTAGGATACCTGATTGATGATTGCGCATCGAGCCAGACCTTCGACCCATCAGCAAGTACTAATGATGAATAATAGCCTGCTTTTGAAGTGGTAAGTGTATTATAGAAAACACCGGTAGCAGTTGTTTTATTGTTAGTATTATAAGCAAGCAGGCCCTCTTCCTTTACGATAATGGTATTTCCTTCCTCAGCTATTTTTCCGTTGGTGTTCTTATCAAGAACAAGCGTCTTCCCATCATCCAGGGTAAGAATTGCGTTTTCAGTACCCTGGTGGCAAATCAGGGATGACAGCAGGTTGTTTTTCTGATTTGGCCTGTTGCAAAGAAGTATTGGGATTCACAAATAGAATATAGACAATGGTGGATATAAAGATCAGCAAAACGGCTGCGGCTGCATACCGGAGAGAACGATGACTAAAAAAAGAAATGAGATTATTTTTTTTAGAAGGCAATTCGCTTTTGATCTTTTTCCAGAGCGACTTACTGTCGTAATTAAGCAATGACTTTACCTCTTCCTGTACAATTTCAGAATTTGTTACTTCATCATACAGGCGACGATTATGTTCAGATAAAGAGACCCAATCCTCCAGCTCTTTTTTTTCCGTATCTGTCAGGGTCAAGCCATTTATGCGTTTGTGAAGCAGGGAAACGATCAATTGAGCCTTTTCAGTCATGAATGCCAGTTTATTTTCTTTTTATACGTCTTTAGACGTAGTTGATTTGCCTATTTGTAAAACACCAGTCTCCTTTATTTCATTTACAGGTAACAAATAAATCGCGAATTAATCACTTAATAACAGTATTAGTTTTATAATCTGTGATAGTTTAAGGTATTAAAAAATATAATAACATAAGAGCCTGTTGATAGTATTGGGCCATCATTTTATGCTAAGAATACTCTGTATAATTCAGCGTATATAAGTTAAGGGAATTAGGAACACGGATGACGCGGATTAAACGGATTTTCACAGATTCGATTTATCTGGCAGTAAAAATTGCTACTTGTAGAAACCTTTCTGATATAAAATTAATCCGTGCTTATCCGTTTAACCCGTGTCATCCGTGTGCAAATACCTAACACAGTATTACAATTTAAAAAATGATAATCCCGCCGTAAGATGAGCTACCGTCAGCAGAATTCCCTTTTTCAGGATAGCAGTACGCAGGCCATGAAGAGCTCTTGCCTTCTGTACCCTGACCGTGTCCACACTGATATTTAGTTTTGTAGCTATCTCAAAGATGCTCAGGTCATCAAGATAGATCATCTTGAATATCTTTCTCCGGATAGGAGGAAGACTTTCCACTTCCTGTAAAATGATATGCAGCAGATCAGCCTTGATCATTTTACTTTCAATATAATCCTCATCTTTCCGGGCCAGGTGAAGTATCTCTTTATGCGATGCTGTTTTGCGCTGGATATGCCTGAGATAATTGCAGCAACTGTTCCTGATGGTGACATACATAAAAGACCGTATGCTGGCAAGGCTTTCAAAATCATTGTTCTTCTGCCATACTTTTACAAAAGCATCGGCCACAATATCTTCAGCCTGCCCATCATTATCTACCAGTTGCCGGGCGAAATAAGAAAGACTCCGGTGGTAAAGCTTAAATATAGGCGCCATTGCTCTCTCATTACCTTTTTTGAGCAGCGTAATTATTTCTTTTTCCAGTTCCTGGGGTGTCATTGTTTCTAAGCCGGTGAATGATTAAAGAAAATGATCTGTAACCTTTACCCTTCCCTGTCCATAGCGCAACAGATTATGGATTGGTCAAAGACCAGTATGCTCAAATACTGTAAATTCTGTAGGAAGTGGTTTATAGATGGCTTGCAGCAAACTGCAAACAGGTAAACAATATTACATTATTATGATACACCACATAAGGGTTTTTTCCTACTTTTTTTCGTTTTAAATGGGATGGCGGGAGCTTGTGTTTGCGGAGATGACCAGGTTGGGGTGCCATAGAGTAATATTTTAAACATTGATTAATAAAGATATAGCAGTACAATTCTCCCCGGATAATGGCGTATCAAATGGCATATACGTACTTGAAATATATTCCGGATTTATAACAACATTTTTCCCCGGATATTTTTTAAATGCTAAGATCAGTTGATGGGATTCATGATTGCTTAATCCCGCACAAGTCCTTTTTATAAACTAAAAAGCCCCTCTCCCAAGGGGCTATATACAATGCAATAAATTCCAGGAATGTTTTACGCATACTCTTCCTTAGTCGTCCTGCTGTAATCATCTATCAGCTTTCGCTGCAATTCAAACGGTACAGCTTCATACCCCAGGTAATGCATATTGAATTTGGCTCTCCCCTGTGTAATGGATCGCAACGAAGACGAATAACCATGCATTTCCGCCAGGGGCACTTTGGCGATCACTTTCTGAAAATGCCCTTCGCTGTCTATGCCCTCTACTATAGCGCGGCGGCTTTGCAGATCACCCATTACAGCACCGGTCAGATCATCAGGACATAATACTTCTACATGATAGATCGGTTCCAGTATCTGCGGATCGGCTTGCTGAAAGGCCGAACGGAATGCCTGCAAACCTGCGATCTTAAAAGATATATCATTGGAATCAACAGGATGCATTTTGCCATCATACACACATACCCGTATATCCCGTGCATAAGAACCGGTGAGCGGGCCATTATGCATTTTTTCCATTACTCCTTTTAATACCGATGGCAGAAACCTTGCATCTATAGCGCCACCGACAATACAATTATAAAAAACCAGTTTGCCTCCCCAGTCGAGATCATGCACATCCCGTCCCCTTACATTAAAATCCTTAGGTTCAGGCATCCCCTCATACCAGGGTTCTATGCGCATGAATACTTCCCCGAACTGGCCGGCACCGCCACTTTGTTTTTTGTGACGATAGTTTGCATCAGCCATTTTACGGATAGTTTCCCTGTATGCGATCTTTGGTTTTATAAATCTTACTTCCAGCTTATGATTATGTTCTATTTTCCATTTAGCGACAGCCAGGTGCATATCTCCCTGGCAATGGATCAGTGTTTGTTTGAGTTCGGGAGATACTTCTACTAGCAAAGTGGGGTCTTCTTCTCTTAACTGGTGCAACGCCAGTGATAGTTTTTCTTCTTCTCCTTTCTTCAGCGTTTCAATCGCTACCGTCATATTGGGTGAAGGAAATTCAATGGGGCGCAATTCATAATTCTTACCACGGGCATGCAAAGTATTATTCACATGCGTGTTCTTCAGTTTCAAAGTAGCGCCGATATCTCCGGCTACCAGCTCATTTATATTCGACCGTTTATTCCCTTCCACTAAAAAAAGCTGGCTCATCTTTTCGGTCACACCGGTAGTTTCATTTTCGAGTTCCATCCCGCTCTTTATTGTTCCGGAGTAGACTTTAAAAAATGACAACTCTCCTACATGCGGTTCGCTGATAGTTTTATAAATAAAAATGCAGGCGTGACCACTGGCATCGCAGGTAAGTTTATCACCGCTTTTCGTTGTTTGTGCCGGCATTTCATTGGCACTGGGACACACATTATCAATAAAACCCATCAGCCGTCCGCTTCCCATATTTCTTTCTGCTGATAAACAGAATAACGGAAACAGGTCATGATTGATCATCGCTTTTTTCAAACCCAGTTTCATTTCATCTTCCATTAGCTCCCCTTTTTCAAAATAGGTTTCCATCAGGGTTTCATCGTTGCTGGCAATGGCTTCGATCAGTTCTTTATGTAGTGCTTCCGCTTTTTGTTTCTGTTCTTCTGGGATCGGTATTTTTTCAGGCTTGCCGCCATTGTCTTTGAATTTATACATTGTCATCCGCAATACATCAATGATCTCATGAAAACCGGCGCCTACCTGGTGAGGGTATTGAACTACTACTACATTACTTCCAAAATGCGCTTTAGCTTCACGTACTGTTTTGTCAAAGTCTGCCTTATCGTCGTCAAGTTATTAACGGCGAATATCATCGGCGTTTTGAATTTTTCAGTATAATCCCAGATGATATCAGTACCTACTTCGACCCCCATTACGGCATTTAAAAGCATAACGCCGGTATCGGCTACTTTTAATGCAGAGATCACTTCACCCACGAAATCATCGTATCCGGGAGTGTCAATAACATTGATCTTATACCCTCTCCATTTGGTATGCAGGAGCTTACTGAAAATAGAATTACCCCGCTCCTGTTCCAGTTCGTGATAATCCCCTGTTGTATTTCGGTCGGCAATAGTACCCCTGCGGTTTACTAAGCCTGCTTCGTATAGCATGCATTCCGCTAAGGTGGTCTTACCCGAGCCGGCATGACCGAGCAAGACAATATTTTTTACGTGTGAGGTATCAAATTCTGGCATAACGGTTTTTTAAATTTGAAGAATTATTATAGATACCGTTCAAGGATTTAAAGGTTCAAGACGGTTAAGGTTCATATAGGAGACAGTTCCTTTTATGCAAAGAAATACCCTGCACAAAGAAACTTTAAACATTGAACTCTTAGACCTTTAAACAATTAGTCCGTTCGCTTAAGAAAACCGTTAAACTCTTCCTGAGTTGCTGCAGGGTTTGCTCGAGGGTTTGATACTGGTTAAATAAATTTTCGTGTTCAGTTACTGTTTCTTCATTCAGCGCTTTTTGTTCACGCATTTCATAACCGATCTTACGATCATGATTTTTGATCGCTTGTTTGAGATCATGAATGTTGATGAGCTGAATGTGAAACTGGTTGTGGAGATGTTCTACTTCTTGTAACTGATCTTTGGAGAGAGAATGGCTGGCGGCGAGCTGAAGTTTTGTTTTATCCTGGGTAAACTCTTCGCGGCATTCGCGGAGAGTTTGTCGCCAGGCCTCGCACTCTGCGGTGAGTTGTGATGTTTCTACCTGAACCATGGGATTAAAATTTAAGGTGAAGCAATGTTGTTTACTTTTTTCCCCGGGTACTATATGTAAATTAAAACAGTTTTCCGGCATAAACCAGAAATTCTTTGCACAGGGAAGTTTTGGAAGACGGAAAGTCCGCTGCGTAAATAATTGAAATGACAAAAAAATGAAAGTCCGGAAGACCTGTTCAAAAGCAGTATTAATCTTTACAGCTTAAGTGAACGTCTTGCGGGCTTTCATTAAAAGGTCGCTTAATTAATTTTACACGCAGCGGACTTTCCGTCTTCCCGACTTATCTTCTCGTGGTGCTCTGTGACTCAAAACGAATCAGAATAATACACGACTCTAACTCCGGAGGGGTATAAATTTTTTATACTAAACTGTGCACCATGAGTTTAGGGAATTTTCAACAAGAAAACAGCTATTAAGTATATTGCACCTCCCAACAAATGATCTCCCAGAATACCATACAGCAGATACTCGGCCGCATTGATATTATTGATGTGGTAGGCAGTTTTGTAAAGCTGAAAAAAAGGGGGTACTAATTACCTTGGCCTCTGTCCATTTCATAATGAAAAGACACCGTCTTTTACAGTTTCTCCCGCCAAGGAGATCTATAAATGTTTTGGTTGTGGCAAAAGTGGTAATACTATCAGCTTTGTCATGGAGCATGAAAAGTACAGCTATGTAGATGCGCTGAAATGGCTGGCGGCCCGGTATAATATTGAGATCGAAGAAACTTTTGCCACGGATGAACAAAGACAACAGCAGCAATCCGCTGACAGCCTTTACATCATCAATAATTTTGCGCAGCAATTTTTCTCCAAAATTTTATTTGAATCTGAGGAAGGCCAGGATATTGGATTAAGCTACTTAAAAGAAAGAGGATTCAGGGAAGAGGTCATTCTAAAATTTCAATTAGGCTATTCTCCTGAACAAAGAGATGCTTTTACCAGGGAAGCTATTGCCAAACAATACAGCCCGGAATTATTGGTAAAATCGGGACTGGTGGTGAATCGCAACGACCAGTTGATGGATAATTACCGCGGCCGTATCATTTTCCCTATTCATAATACAAGTGGTAAAGTTTTAGGTTTCGGAGCAAGGGTATTAAAAACTTCAGACAAGGCTCCTAATATATCAACACACCGGAGAACGAGATCTACATTAAGAGTAAAATTCTTTACGGCTCTTACTTCGCCAGGCAGGCAATAGACAAAGCCGATGAATGCCTGCTGGTAGAAGGTTATACCGATGTTGTTTCGCTGCACCAGGCAGGTATTGAAAAATGTGGTGGCTTCCGGGGGTACATCGCTTACGCAGGGATCAGCTCAGGCTGATTAAAAAGTATTCAAATAACCTGACGATCATATATGACGGCGATGCAGCTGGTATAAAAGCGGCATTACGCGGGTTAGATCTTGCATTGGAAGAAGGACTGAATGTAAAACTGGTATTGATACCCGATAAAGAAGATCCGGATAGTTATGTAAATAAGGTCGGCGCCGCTGCTTTTTACCCAGTTTATTCAGAAGAATAAGAAGGACTTTATTTTATTTCAGCTGGAAGTAGCGCTGAAAGATGCCGGCAATGACTCTACCCGCAAAGCCGAAGTGGTGAACCGGATGGCGGAAACCATTTCGAAGATCAATAAGGCGGAAGATTTTACAAAGCAGCAGGGACTATATCAAGCAATGCTCAGAAATATTAAAGGTGGATGAGACCGGGCTGCATGCGCTTGTTAATAAGTTCATTCGCGACAGAATAACAACACAGGAAAGAAAACTGCCTTTTGAAGAGGCAAAGCGAATAGAAGAAAATGCGAAACAGGCCGAAGCCGCCGGGTATGATGAAACTACCTTCAATCTTTTATTCAAGGACGAACTGCAGGAAAAAGAGATAGCGAGAATATTGCTGGAATATGGTGTAAGGAGCTGGGATCAGTCGAAGCTGGTAGCAGAGCATATTTTTGATGAGATGGTGGATGAAAGCCTGATTGATAATACAGATGTTGTACGGTTAATCAATTCATTCAAAGAAGCATTACAGGGAGGCAAGCCACCGGATAAAAATCATTTTATCTATCATACGGATGCGAGGCTTGGGGCGCTGGCGGTGTCATTGCTTAATTTTCCTTACGAAGAGAGTGACCACTGGCGGCGTGAGTTCAGCCAGACGACCGGTTATTCAAAGCAGTTGTTTTTGCAGAGTTATGAAAACTTTATTAAGACCGTCGCAAAGGATAATGAAGAGGAGTTGATGCGTTTCCTGAAAATGGATGAGGACAAGACAAATGTAGAAGTAGAGTCAGCCATTAATTACCTTAAGCTCGCAAGATAAAACGGATGTTACTGGAAAACCAGGTAGACCTGGAAAAACCGCATACGGTTGAGGAGTATGAAATGCTTCACAAGACACACGAACACCTGAAGCTGATGGAGATGGAACTTTCCAGGAAAGTGGGGACAGTTATAATCAGGTAACTATTATTTTAGTGCCTTCATATACTTCATGAACGGGAACAGTAACATTTACGGCTTTTATCTCCAGCATGTCCCCGATAGTTTTATATTCTTCCAGTTCCCAGTGGCCGGTATTATTAAGGCGGAAAGCCTCAACACGAATGTTCTCTGAATCTACCAGTATATATTCTTTTAAAGTAACTATGTCCCTGTATAAGGTGAATTTTTCGCCTTTATCGTAGCTTTTTGTTGAGGGTGACAGTACTTCGATAATCACAGTTGGATTAATGATATTCCACTCATCATCATTCTTTGTTTTTATTTCACCATATACGATGGAGATATCGGGATAGGTGAAAAGAGTATTTTGAGGTATATGTATCCGCTGGTCACTGTTGAAAGGCCGGCAGGATTTTCCTTTCAACTTTTGCTTTAATGTACTAAGGATATTAACCGAAATAATATTATGAGTCATTTTAGCACCCGACATGGCAAATACCCCGCCCCGGTAATACTCATGCTTTTCATCTGAAGCACTCTCAAATTCAAGGTATTCTTCCATGGAAAAATATTTCTTTCCGTACGCGGCGAAAGGCTCTCTTAATTCCATATCCATACCGGAATTTACAGCATACGGTTTAGGCATCAGCATATCACTGTATGATGAAATCAACAGATCATCCTGTTTTATTCCCAGTTCTGCCAGGTAAAAATCACATTGTGCTTTCAATTCTGTTTCTGAAAGATCGGCTAAAATATTCCCGGCCTCTATTTCTACAAAAGATCCGAGCCCCGGTACCTCATCAATATGAAACTTGACATTGCCGATATACCAGATATCCCTTTTCTTTCGCACCATTACTTTTATACCCATTGATTTAAACAGCGCTTCTTTCAATCCCTTCGCGTCTTCCACTTTTACAAGGTTGAAGTGAGAAATTTTCGGGCCGGCCTGGTTTGTTCTTTCATAATAGATCAGGTTATTTTCGATATTACCTTCCCTTAATTTTAAGCGGCCATTGGGTACATTAAAATAGGTATCGGTTTGTTCATCGGTGCCTTTACATTCAGCTTTGTGAGATTGTAAGTACTGGCGGACGAATGCCGGGTCTTTACAGGAAGCTTTTATTTCAACATTGAGAAATGGCATGGAAAGTATTTTGAAATGATGATCCCTCGTTTATCAGCAGGGAAGGTGGAAATTTATTTCAAAGTAATGATTTTTAATGCGACGGTTTTATGTTATGGGAAAGGAATAATATGCTTTCAAGCCATCAAACTTCTATTCGCCGGTGATACCGGATATCTGCAACTATTTTTGAACACGGATTTTCGCAGATTGATTTCGTTAAAATTAAAGCCTTTTACCATTGACGGATGTAGGAAGCTTAAACGGGCACAACTAGTTTCAGTACCAGGGAAAATATCCGTGTTCACCCGCTCCATCCGCGTCATCAGTGTTCCTGTATTTCCGGGCATTAAAAAAGGTTTGTCGCCAAGCAACAAACCTCAATACGTTTTTAACAGTAACTGCTTAGTCAGCCAATGCGGCCGCTTGCCTTTTCCGGGTTGCTGGTGGTGCATCAGCCCCACGCAGATCCTCTCCCTTTACAAACCTCATTGCGCTCCATACATGGTCAAGCTCAACACGCTGAATGCTCTCATAGCCTTCGCATGTTAAACCATTCCAGCTGCAGTCGCGGTTAAGATCCGTAGAAATCTTTGAAGTGATCTTGGGATAAGCTACCCAGAATTTTGACCCATCCTTCAGGGATGGCATAACATCTCTCAAAATACCGTTGAGCTGATTCTCATTGACGGCAAAAACCAGCGCAAAATCAATTTTACGGGTCTTTAAGAGAGGCGTCATGTTTTTTGCAAAAGACAACTTACTGAACTGCTTTTCGATGGAAGAAGGCAAACCTTGAATTAATAGATTCTTCTCGTCTGCCAGTTCTAATTTTTCGAACACTGTTTGTGACATACTTTAAAAGAATTTTAGGGGTTTCAGCCAATTGTTCCCGGTTCGCGGGGAGGTTGACAGAGTTCTCATCAGCAGGGAGTGCAAAGGTATGGTAAATTGCCTGTTATTTAAAGGATTACAAAAGAAAAAACCCGTTTTGACACTTCTAAACGGGTTTTTCTTAATGAGAATCAAGATTTTACTTGCCAACGGGCTTATAATACTTCAACGCTTCGGGCATCAGCTTCTGCAACTGGTCAATTCGTTTGCCTTCAGAAGGATGGGTACTGAGGAATTCAGGTGGCTTCTGGCCTGCACTGGCCTGTTCCATTCTTTTCCAGAGATTGATCGCTTCTTCAGGATTATAGCCGGACATAGCCGCGAAAATAAGTCCATACCGGTCAGCTTCTAATTCATTGCTTCTTGAAAATGGAAGCAGCACTCCTACCTGCGAACCTAATCCATAGGCACCCAGGAATAAATTCTGTGTTTCTGCAGGTTTATTGGCAACCGCTACCGATAAGGCAACGCCTCCCAATTGCTGTATCAGTCCCTGGCTCATCCGCTGGTTTCCATGCTGCAAAAGTGCATGGCATACCTCATGTCCCATCACAGCAGCGAGGGCCGCCTCATTTTGAGTAATCGGCAATAACCCGGTATACACAACAATTTTACCACCGGGCATACACCAGGCATTTACTTCTTTGCTATCAACAAGATTATACTCCCATTTGTACCCGGCCAGTTTATCAGATATTCCTTTTTCAGCATAATAACTTTCTACGGATTTGGTAATGCGCTGACCTACTCTTTTTACCATTTCAGCATCCCTGTTACCGCTTGTGGCTATTACTTTATTAGTTGAAAGAAACTGCTGATATTCCTGGGTGGCCATTGATTGTATTTCCGACTCAGGTACCAGCGTGAGCTGGCTCTTGCCCGTAAGCGGGTTTTTAGAACAGGCAATAACAAAAGCCGCAATAGTAAAAACAGATAATAATGTTCTGATCATTTTTAGTGGTTTTAGATACAGCACAAAAAACAATGATTGTACCAAGTTAGGTACAATCATTCTATTTCATTTGATTACCGGAGAAATTTAGTAAATGAGGTCAGTTGCCGGGGGATTGCTTTCTTCTTTGACGGCGGCGATCCCTGTGTTTGAGAATGGGTACTTTACTTTCTGCTCCTTTCAATAAACGGCCGATATTTTTCTGGTGTGTCAATACCACCATCAGCGCCACAGCAATAGCGAATATCCTGTACACTTCATTTTCTACATTGAAAATAACAAGGATAAAGACCGGGAAAGCCACACTGGCCAGTATAGAGCTAAGAGAGACGAATCGTGTAAGATATAATACGAGTAAAAAGACACCTGCGCAACTCAGAGCCGTCCATGGAGAAATACCAACGACCAGCCCGAATAAAGTAGCCACACCTTTGCCTCCCCTGAAATCAGCCCAGATAGGAAAAATATGACCCACTACAGCCGCTAATCCAAGACCAACCTGGAAATTTGAAAACTGCGTATCATTATCTAAATACTGGGGAAATAATAAAGCAAGTTTTACAGCGGCCATGCCTTTGAGCATATCCACTATCATCACCAGCGTGCCCCATTTGGGACCGAGTACACGGTAAGTATTTGTAGCGCCGGCATTACCACTGCCATACTCACGTATATCAATACCAAAAAAGTATTGACTCACCCACACAGAAGTGGGTATGCTACCTATTAAATATGCCAGAACTATCATCAGTAGTTCATTCATAGAAGTCTGGGGTTGAGTTGGAATAGCAAAACTACGAAAAAAATGACCGGCTGGTAATATTAAATTAACAGACAGGTCATGATAACTTAACGTGATAACTTTATACACAGCCAGTTAGCTCTAACGGTTGTTTGTATTAATTGCAAAGAATACGCGTCATTTTTGCGGAAAATATCATGCTGATCCCCCGGTAAAAGGCCACTGAGCAACAAGATACCGCCGGGGGCCAGTTGTTTTACCAGTACCGGGAAATTGTCTAAAATGACGTTCTTATTGATATTCGCCAGGATAATATCACATGAGTTATCCACATTGGCAGTATCCGCTTTTTTGAGTCTGATCAACTTACAGTTATTACGACTGATGTTTTCCCCGGCATTGTCTATACTCCAGTCATCATGATCAAGTGCTGTTATTTTTTGTGCGCCGAGTTTCTCCGCCAGTATGGCCAGTACTCCTGTTCCTGTTCCAAAATCCAGCACTGTTTTACCGGTAAAATCAATTTGCCGCATCTGCTGTATCATCATATACGTAGTAGCATGATGCCCGGTACCGAAACTCATTTTCGGCGTAACGATTATTTCATGCTCCACTCCTTTTACAGGTGCATGAAAATCTGCACGAACAGCTACGAAATCATCAACGATCACCGGGTCAAAATTAGATTCCCACAGCTGGTTCCAGTTGGTTTCTTCAATGATCGTTTTGTTAAATGAAACTTTTTGCTGTAAAGCAATTTCATCCAATGCCGGTTCATTAAAATCCTGCAGCGGGGATGAATGCTTTCAATCCTGTCTCCGTTTCTTCAAATCCTTCAAACCCTGTCTCGTTTAATTCCGCGATAAGGATAGATGATTGTTCTGCTGTGACCTGTTGAAATTCTATTTGTATATACCGGCTCATGTTTAAATGGGATACAAAAAACCCCGGTACTGCATTTATCGGAGTATCGGGGTTAGTTAGTGCTGATTATTTGATTCTTAGTCCGCAGGCCTTTGATCAGGCTTTGGTATCAATATCTTTCTTGATAATTTGAATTTGCCGGTCTTGGGATCTGTACCGATCAGCTTCACTTTGAATTTATCTCCTTCGTGTACAATTCCATCCAGCGTTTCCAGTCTCTTCCAGCTTATTTCACTGATATGCACCAATCCCTGTTTGCCAGGTAAAAATTCAACGAAAGCGCCAAAAGGCATGATCGTTTTCACTACAGCATCATATACATCACCTACAACAGGTACGGCTACTATTCCTTTGATCCATGCTTCCGCTTTCTGTACACCTTCTTTATCAGTACCGAATACGCTTACTTCTCCCCTGCCGTTCACTTCTTCGAGGTTGATGGTAGTACCTGTTTCACGCTGCATTTCCTGTATCACTTTACCACCTGGCCCGATCACAGCGCCGATGAATTCTTTATCAATAAACAATTTGATCATTCTCGGTGAATGCGGTTTCACATCTTCACGTGCCTGCGGGATCGTCTCGTACATGGCATCCAGTATATGTAAACGGCCTTCTTTTGCCTGTGCCAGTGCCTTGCGCATCACATCCATGCTCAGACCATCTACTTTTATATCCATTTGTACTCCGCAGATACCATCACGGGTACCGGTTACTTTAAAATCCATATCGCCCAGGTGATCTTCATCACCAAGGATATCTGTAAGTACAGCGAACTGGCCATCTTTGCTGATCAATCCCATCGCTACACCTGATACGTGTTTAGGAATAGCTACACCTGCATCCATCAATGCCAGCGAACCGGCGCAAACAGTCGCCATAGAAGACGAACCATTTGATTCAAGGATATCACTTACTACACGAACGGTATAAGGAAAATCACCACCCGGCATCATTTGCTTTAAAGAACGCATGGCAAGATTACCATGACCTACTTCCCTGCGTCCAACGCCACGCATCATCTTTACTTCACCAGTTGAAAATGGAGGGAAATTATAGTGTAAAATGAATTTAGTATAATCAGAAACCGCTGCGCTTTCCACTAATAATGAATCCAGCGGAGTGCCTAATGTAACCGTAGTGATGGATTGTGTTTCGCCTCTTGTGAATAAAGCCGCACCATGGGGAGAAGGCAATACATCTACTTCCATATTCAACGCACGAACCTCATCCAGCTTACGGCCGTCCAGCCTTACTTTATCATTCAGGATCATATCCCTTACTACGTAATACTGCAGGTCGGCATAATACGTCTTTGCCCACTTTTTTATATCATCAGCCAGCTTTTCGCCTTCAGCAACATTGTATTCTTTTTTCAGGTACTCCATCAGTTCATCCTGTATAGCGGCAAATTTATCAGAACGATCATGTTTGCTCAAAGCGCCTTTGGCTACTTCGTACACTTTTGTTTTACCAAAAAGCATTTACTTTTTCACGGAGTTCTTCGTTATGTACAGGTTTTGCATATTCCCTTTTTCCTTTTACTCCTTTTAACTCACGCAGTTCATGCTGTGCTTTTACCTGTATTTTGATCGCTTCATGACCGATCTCAATAGCTTTGATCAAATCTTCTTCCAGGCATTCTTTAGCCTGGCCTTCCACCATCATGATATTCTTTTCAGTAGCGGCAATGATGAATTCAAGATCCGCATCTGCGAGTTCACTGCGAAGAGGGTTGACAATAAACTGTCCGTTTACACGGGCTACTCTTACTTCAGAAATCACTTCCTGGATGGGAATATCTGAAACAGCTAAAGCAGCAGAAGCGGCGAGGCAAGCCAATGAATCAGGCATTACTTCAGCATCGCTGGATATCAGTGATACCAGTACCTGCACTTCACACAGATAATCTTCGGGAAACAAAGGACGGAGTGCGCGGTCTATCAAACGCGAGGTCAGAATTTCATAGTCATTCAGGCGGCTTCTCTTTTGAAGAACGATCCCGGGATACGGCCGGCGGAAGCAAATTTTTCCTGGTAATCTACCGATAACGGGAAAAAGCTCTGCCCTTCTTTCGGTTCCTTATTGGCTACGACAGTAGCGAGTATCACGCAATTTCCCTGGCGAACAGTGACTGAACCATCGGCCTGGCGGGCCAAACGGCCTGTTTCTATGATGACATCACGGCCATCGCTTATGGTGAATTTTGATTGTAACGGTTGTGTAAGCATACGATATTTTCAAATTTGATGTTTGAAGCTTAGAGGTTAAACGTTCAAACTGTGAAGGATATTTATGAACCGGTTCATTACTATTATCATCTTTTGTTGAAAGCTTATCCCGAGATCCGAGGGGCGTATTTCAGGATTTTGTTGGCTGATCAGCAAATGTTGACCTGTAAAAACCGGTATATTAAAAACTACTATTCCCAACATCTTTAGAAGAAGTTGGGAATATATTTATAAGAAATTCAATCGCTGTAATTAAACTTCGGATATAAAGATGGTTCCCAAGTCCCTTTAGGGGTTTGGGGTCTTACTTTCTAAGTCCGAGTTTCTCGATCAACTGGCGATAACCTGTCAGGTTATGCTTTTGCATATAGTTCAGTAAACGTTTACGTTTACCCACCAGTTGCATCAGGCCGCGATGGGTGGAGAAATCTTTTTTGTTTTGCTGAAGGTGACCGCTGATCTGGGCGATACGCTCGGTTAACTGAGCTATCTGACCTTCAATAGAACCGGTGTTGGCAGCGCTTCCGCCGAATTCTTTAAAAATTGTCGCTGTTTTTTCTTTTGTTAAAGGCATCTTTGTTTTTTTTAATTCATCCGATTAATGAATCTCTTGTATTTATTTGTGGCGGCAAAGGTAAGGCAATGAAACCGAACGGCAAAAGGCTGCAAATCTTAATTTTTCACCGTAAACAGACCCTCGCATAGGTTTTTGTCTGTCGTTTTTTGTTTATGGTTTCCCATAGAAAGAATATTTCCTAATTCTTTGAGATTTCAAGCTTTAAGAAACCATAAACCTGGGACAATAAACCATAAACGACCTTCCTATCTTTGTTCAGATGGAACTATCCCAGGACACTAAAAACCATTCTTGGTCTTCAACTTCCTACCGACCCCCGCTGGGTTAACCTGGCCGGCAAGTCGCTGGAAGATATCCTGACCGACCATGCCTATTGCGAGCAAAAGGCTGCAACTACCTGTATTACATTGATTCAGAGATACAGTGACATGGAAAAACTCGTGACTGAATTGTCACCCATAGTGACAGAAGAATGGGGCCATTTCAGGCTGGTACTGGCCGAATTGCAGAAAAGAGGCCTGAAACTGGGTGAGCAGCGAAAAGATGAATATGTCAACAAGCTATTTGAATTTCAACTAAAAGGGGGGCACTGGAAAGACAGGTTTTTAGATCACCTGCTGACCATGGCGCTGATCGAAGCCCGTAGCTGCGAGCGGTTCAAACGGCTCAGCGAAGGATTGAATGATGAATACCTGCGTAATTTTTACCGACGCTTTATGGAAAGCGAAGCGGGCATTATACCCTGTTCATTGAACTCGCCGAAACATATATTGAAAAGGAAAAAGTAAGAAAAACGCTGGAAGGAATGGCTACAGTATGAAGCCGGCGTGATAGAAAAATTAGACATCAGGGGTGACAGGATACATTGAGGGTTGGATGTTTGATGTTACTTGTTGGATGTTTGAAAATTGAAAAGTCTCGCTTAACCTCCAACACCGAACTTCCAACCTCCAACTATAAATTTCTTACCCCATCCCCTGTTGCCGAAGCAAACACTCCCGGCTCATAACCGATCTTATTTTTATAGTATGCGGTTAGTTGTTGTGAGAAATCGTCAAACTTGTCTTTCTTCACCAGTGCGATAGCGCAACCACCAAATCCGGCGCCTGTCATTCTTGCTCCTATGCACCCGGTATATGTTTTACAAAATTCAACGATCGTGTCGAGTTCTTTTCCTGATACTTCATACAATTCTTTTAATGAATCGTGAGAAGCGTACATCAGCTCTCCGAATCTTTTAAGATCGCCGGCAGATAAAACTTCTTTTGCTTCTTTTACTCTTTCATTCTCACTGATGACATGCAGGGCTCTTTTTTCCAGTACAGCATCGTTGACCAGGTAACGGTAAGATGCAAATATCCTCGTATCTATATCACATAGATGGGCAGCATCCAGTTCTTTTTGCAACGACTTTAATGCGGCACGGCATTCTCTAAAGCGTTCATTGTATTTTGAATCAGCCATGGGTTCTTTGTTTGTTGCTGTTAATGATCGCCAGGATATATCCGCCTGTATCAAAGGGCAGGTATTCATATTCCAGCGTATCGCAATTGAGCAAAATAGCTTTGTCCGCCTTTCCCATGGCTACGGCAAACTGATCCATGATGCCGCAGTTCACTCCTATAAATTCATTCTCCACTTTTTGGGAAAGCAAAGCAACGTCCTGGCTGGAAATGCCCAGTTGGAAAATTGTTTGGAAAGCAAAAGTGGTCAGCACTTCAATGGAAGCGGATGAAGAAAGCCCGGCGCCAATGGGAAGGTTGCCGTAAAAAAGCATATCAAGCCCCGAAAGAGTATCATTGTCTTTTAATAGTTCATTGATAACGCCTAACGGATAATTGAACCATTCTTTGCCGCTTTTTGTATAAGAAGATTGCAGCGGCAGATCAGCTGTTTCCGGGAAATTAAGGCAACGGAAACGAAATATATTATCATCATTTTTTGAAACAGCCAGGTAGGTACCGAGGGAGATGGCGCAGGGCATTACTTTTCCCCCATTGTAATCTATATGTTCACCTATAAGATTGACACGGCCCGGGCAAAAGAAAACATATTCAGCCTCTTTATCAAACAGCTCACGGAATTTCTCTTTAAGTTCTGCTTTCATCTTATAAAAAGGAAGTTTGAAAAGGAAAGATACCATGCAATGGATTAATGGCAAAAACTATAAGCGGATAACCACTACTGAGTACCTTTAGTATCTTTTGTGCTTTTGTGGAAAGAAAATTTTAAATGCGGCATTACTCAGGTTTGAGAAAAGTATTCCAGCTCTTCTTTCAGATCAAGAAAAGGATATTTCTGCTGCAATGCTTTTACTTTCTCAAAATGATTCATCAGGAATTGCTGGTGTGCTTTTGTCTCAGGGCTGAAAAGCCCTGTGATGCCTGGCAATCGTGATCTTTCTTAATTCCTGCATTAACGCCTGCGAAGATTCGTCAATAGACGTTTCAGAAAACTTTTCCAGTACGAATTCGGTAGCCATATAGTTGGGGTGAGCCAGGTCAATATCATAAAACCGGTAATCCCTCAATACATCAATTACCAGCTCATAAGCCGGGAAAGTAATACAGCCTGTCAAATTTATTGACCATATGATGCACCGCTTCTATCAGTCTTGCCTTGCTCCTGTTATTTTCGATTACTCCGTCTCTGAGATGTCTTACAGGGCTTACGGTAAAAATAATATTCAGACCGGGATTAAACTGTAGTAAGCGGTGATAACAATTGTCCAGCATAGAGATCGTTTCATCTGTTCCCAGCAAATGTTTATTGAACCATTGGGCGGGGAGCGCGGTGACAGTTGGCAACACCCCCCTCTCCTGCTGAAGAGGGGTTGGGGGTGAGGTTTGTTAGCCTGTATGAAAACGATGACCCGAGTGTAATGATGATCCAGTTTGCTTCTTTCAGGAATTGATGAGCTTTTTGCTGCGATGCATTGATTGTACGGATGGTTTCTTTGGCATCTATCCCGGAGAACCTTGAATGATGCTGCCAGCTGTTCCACACTTCATTTAATTGAAAAAGATCAGACTCATTGTATTGTTTATTGTCAATATACGATACCAGGCTTTTGCAGACACTGGCAGGGTCAAACAATATTCCGTTTGGATTTTGTAATATAGAAAACTTAGCGGCTTCCAGTGCATTACCGATATGTTCGGTAAAGCATGACCCGGTCAATAATATTTTATCTTTATAACTGATGGGCCGCGGCAGTTTCTCCAGGTCAATATTCACCATGAAATTCATAAGTGCTGAATGAAAATTTTATCCGCCAGTTGCAGGCTGTCCGTTAATGCTTCTTTGTTTAATTCCGGTGATAAAAGATGTTCTTCGAAATACTGTATCATCAGTTCAGTATTCATATTACCCACCAGTTCATCATCTGCCATCGGGCAGCCGCCAATTCCTTTTAAAGCTCCGTCAAAACGTTGGCAACCTGCTTTGACCGCCGCTTCCAGTTTTTCTTTCCGGTTGGCAGGGGTAGAATGCAGGTGAACACCGATCTCCGTTCCGGGGTAATGATTCGACAAGATAATTTGTCATATCATATACCTGCTCAGGCGTTGCTATTCCCACTGTATCAGCCAGGGAAATAATGCCGATATCCATAGCGACGATCTTATTCACCCATTCAAAAACGATCTCTTCGTCATACGGATCACCATAAGGATTCCCAAAACCCATAGAGATATAGATGACCAGTTGTTTTCCTGTTTTTATACAGAGGTTTTGTATCTCCTCTACCCTTTCGAGCGATTGCTCAATGGTAGAATTGGTATTGCGCTGCTGAAACGTTTCTGACACGGAAAAAGGAAAGCCCAGGTAAGTTATCTCATCAAACACACTTGCCTCGGCCGCTCCCCGTTGGTTGGCAACAATAGCCAGTAATTTTGTTTTACCGGGCGACAGTTCCAGTTGACCGATCACTTCACTGGTATCCGCCATTTGGGGAATAGCTTTTGGGGAAACAAAGCTGCCAAAGTCAATCGTATCAAAGCCGACCTTTAACAGCGAATTGATATATTCTATTTTTTTCCCTGTGGGAATAAGCTGCTTCCAGCCCTGCATAGCATCGCGGGGGCATTCGATGAGCTTTATTTTTTCCGGGGCCATAAGAGCAAAGGTACAACGGGAAGCTATACATTAAATCGTTATCATCTCAGTGGCTCTCCTTTTCTCCGCGGCGCTCTGTGAGCCTGTATTCCTTTTACTCACTGATCATAAAGGTTTCCGCAATTCGTTTACTTTACTTCTCATCGTATTAAAAAACCGGTTCCGGTCTTTTTCACCGGTATTGCTGATGATCGTAGAGCGGCTGAGCAGCGTATTAAAAGTATCGGATGTTTTACCGGCAAAACGTTCATCCGGGTAATAAGATAATTGAATACACTGTAGGTAACCATAGTCACCCGGCTGTTATCTAATGTAAGCAGGATAGTATTGCTTCCCAGGATCAGTTCATTAATATAAAATTGTATGGGAGCTTTGTATGCGGTTTCTGTATCGCCGGGCATGAACTTCACTCCTTTTTCCGCCTGCAGCTGCAGGTGATCAAGCATGCGCTGAAAAGAATCAATCACTTTGTCATAATCTTCCTGGCTTTTGAAGATGCCTGAATCCCTGTAATAAGCGATCTGGTTGATCGTACTATGAATGCTTTCCAGGTTCCACAA
>JBBCIL010000021.1:0-81504 GCA_037200265.1 Bacteroidota bacterium | reverse complement strand
AAGCTGATTGGGTAAAAGAAAGCCGAAAATCGGAAAAAATACCGGATGGCAAAAACATTTGCCCGTTTATAATACCTTCCATGTAAAAGAATTAGCTTTCAGAATGAAATAATTCTTTATTTTACGACTTCGTATTGCTTAAACCCAACCAAACAATTATGAGTTTATTTGTCAGAAAACCAATGGCTGCTTTAATGAACGAAGCGGCTGAGACAGGCGAACATACTTTAAAGAAAACGCTTGGTGCAAAAGGCCTGATTGCCCTTGGCATCGGCGCCATCATTGGGGCCGGTTTATTTTCTATCACCGGTATGGCCGCTGCCAACCATGCAGGCCCAGCCATAACGATATCATTTGTAGTAGCAGGTTTAGGCTGTCTCTTTGCAGGCCTTTGTTATGCTGAGTTCGCTTCCATGATCCCCGTTGCCGGAAGCGCTTACACCTATTCTTATGCTACGATGGGTGAGTTTATCGCCTGGATCATCGGCTGGGACCTGGTATTGGAATATGCCGTGGGCGCCGCTACCGTAGGTATCAGCTGGAGCCGTTACCTCGTCAGGTTCCTGGAAGGATTTGATGTGCATCTGCCATCTGAATTAATCACTGGTCCATGGGATGGAGGCATCATTAACCTGCCGGCCGTTTTTATCATAGTACTGATGAGTTTGTTGCTGATAAAGGGCACAAAAGAAAGTGCTTTTGTAAATAGTATTATCGTAGCCGTAAAAATTACCGTGGTACTTATCTTCATTATACTGGGATGGAAGTATATTAATACTTCCAATTACAACCCTTATATCCCTGACAATACCGGCAAATTTGGTGATTTCGGGTTCAGTGGTATTATCCGGGCGGCCGCTATCGTCTTCTTTGCCTATATCGGATTTGATGCGGTGAGTACAGCAGCCCAGGAAGCTAAAAACCCCAAACGGGATATGCCAATAGGTATATTAGGATCCCTGGTCATTTGTACTATTTTATATATCCTTTTTGCTCATGTAATGACCGGTGTTACCAGCTATACTACATTTGCCGGAAAAGATGGTATTGCTCCTGTAGCAGTAGCGATTGATCATATGGGTGCTACTGATGCAGCAGGTGTTCCACATCCTGATTATCCCTGGTTGAACCGTGCTATTGTTGTTGCGATCCTTTTCGGATATGCATCCGTTATCCTTGTGATGCTGATGGGACAAAGCCGTGTATTCTACAGTATGAGTAAAGATGGTTTGATACCAAGAATTTTTTCTGCTGTAAATCCAAAGACACAAACACCTGCGAAAAACAATTTGTTGTTTATGCTTTTTGTAAGTCTTTTTGCAGCATTTGTACCTGCAAGAGTAGTAGGTGAAATGACGAGCATCGGCACTTTATTCGCTTTCATATTAGTTTGTATCGGCGTATGGGTCATGCGTAACAAAATGCCGGATTTGCCAAGAGCTTTTAAAACTCCATTGGTTCCCTTAGTGCCTATACTTGGTATTGGTACCTGTCTATTCATGATGGTATTTCTGCCGATGGATACATGGATCCGTTTGCTGGTATGGATGCTGATAGGTCTTGACATCTATCTCGTATATGGTGCAAAACATAGCAAGTTAGGCAATGGAACAACCGAACGTAAAGGGATGAAGATCGCCCGCTACACCGGTTTGGCGCTTGCCCTGCTGCTGGTTGTCGTAGGATTTTTACATCAATACACTGTCGGCTTTGATACAGACAGAACATTGCTATATATCTCATTGATCTTTGCAGTAGTTCACCTCGGGGTATTCGCCAGCAAACTGGGCAGACCGGAACCGGCCAAATAATCCCAAAAACTTATACGATAAAAACCGTCCTGTCTTATTCGGGACGGTTTTTCTTTTCTCCTATTACCTTAAATTTGCAGCCCTAACCTCTTATCTCTCTCAAAAAAGGAGGGTGATAAACAAAAAACTATAAACCTCTACGATGGGAAGGATTTTTGAAGTACGCAAATCAAGCATGTTTGCCCGTTGGGATAAAATGGCAAAAAACTTTACCCGTATCGGTAAAGAAATAATCATCGCAGTAAAGGCCGGTGGCCCTGATCCGAATTCCAATGCCGCACTGCGCCGTTGTTTCCAAAATGCAAGAAGCGTTGGTATGCCTAAGGACCGTGTGGAAGCGGCCATTAAAAGAGCGCAGGGTAAAGAACTGGTCAACTATGACGAGATATTGTATGAAGGATACGGGCCGCATGGGGTAGCTATATTAGTGGAAACGGCTACTGATAACCACGTAAGAACCGTGGCCAACGTAAAATCCCATTTCAATAAAGGACACGGTGTAATGGGCAATAGCGGCAGCGTTAGTTTCCAGTTTAAAAAGATGGGTACGTTTAAATTAAAACCCGAAGGACTGAATGCAGATGACCTGGAACTGGAGCTGATTGATTTTGGACTGGAAGAACTCGGCGATAGCACGGGCGAAAATGGTGAAACCATACTCGTGGTACGCTGCGGCTTCACCGATTTTGGCAATATGCAAAAAGCACTTGAAGACAAGGGCATCACGCCTATCAGCGCCGAGGTAGAATGGGTACCTTCTACTACCGTACCACTGACCGATGAACAAGCCGAAGATGTAAGTAAACTGATAGAAAGGCTGGAGCAGGATGAGGATGTACAGAAAGTTTTTCACAACATGGGATAACCGGCTACGCTATAGCTTGCAAATAATTTTCACGCAACGGCGCAAAGATTAACAGCCTCGTTAACGTAGCGTCGTTGCGCCGTTGCGAGACATCTCTCTTCCGTCAGTGGTTTGAATTCCACCTTCACTATTTTACACCCCAGCCACAGGTTGATACTGTCTCATCAAGTTTAACCGTCGCTGTGTTTTTCTTACCTGCGCATTGGTAGCAGTAACAAACTATTTTTTTCATTTAAAGTATTTTGATACTCGTTGTGAAAGATAAAATGCATCTGTATATTACTTAGCTTCGTACCATGAACGAGGAATATCCCGTAATACTTTTTGATGGCGTCTGCAATCTCTGCAACCGCGGAGTGCAGTTCATTATCAGGCGGGATAAAAAAAAACAATTCCGTTTTGCATCACTGCAGGGAAAAACAGGGCAGGAACTGTTGCAGCGATTTAACCTGCCGGTGAATGATCTCAACACATTTGTACTGGTCGAAAAAGAGGGTATCTATACAAGATCAACCGCTGCATTGCGGATAGCAAAACGGATGGGTGGCGGTTGGACACTGCTTTATGGCTTCATCATATTTCCCCGCTTCATCAGGGACGCCGTGTATAATGTAATTGCAAAGAACCGCTATAAATGGTTTGGCAAAAGGGAAGAATGCATGATACCGTCGCCGGATCTAAAGGAAAGATTCCTGGATTAAAGGCGGTAATATTCCAAAAACAGGCACTGTCAATCAATAAGCAATTGAATATTGCCCATTGCTAATTGCTTATTGTCATCTCCCCTTTCATATAAAAAACACATTGCCCGCCCATCTGTACTCTCTCACCCTTTTGTTCTACCCACAAATGGCCGCCTCTTTGCGATAGCTGTTTTGCCTCCATCTTTGTCTTACCCAATTTTTCACTCCAGAAAGGAATAAGTTGCGAATGCGCAGAACCCGTTACCGGGTCTTCATCTACACCGAATGTTGGCGCAAAAAACCTTGACACAAAGTCAACCTTTTTGCCCGGCGCAGTAATAATGATCTTATAACCTGATTTTTTTATCAGGGTAAAATCCGGTTGCGCATTTTTTACCTCTTCTTCATTATTCAATTCTACCAGCAGGTCGCGGTTTTTATAAACGCCAACGATTTCTTTTACACCCAATGCCTCTCCGAGATTTCCGGGATAATCACTGAACCTTTCCGGCCTCCATGAGGGAAAGTCCATAGAGATAATATCATTACTCTTTGTGATGATCAGGGGGCCACTTTTGGAATGAAAAGTGAGCGAGGGCTTATTATATCCCAGTATATTAAACAAAACATAAGCGCTGGCCAGTGTAGCATGACCACATAAATTGATCTCCGCGGCAGGAGTAAACCAGCGTATATCATAATCATTTCCGTTCGGCACAAAAAAAACCGTTTCTGCGAGGTTATTCTCCATTGCAAGATTTTGCATCAGCGGCTCGTCTATCCATTTGTCAAGCGGGACTACCGCAGCGGGATTACCGGCAAAAAGCTTATCCGTAAATGCATCTATTTGGTAAAGTACCAGTTTCATATCTTTTTCTTTTCATTGTAAAATTGAGGCAACGATAGTTTATAACGCACTGCTAATACACGAATGGTAAAAATGAGCAGGATGCACAGGATCTTGGAGATATTCTCATCCAGGTCAATCTTCTTCAGCA
This sequence comes from Bacteroidota bacterium, assembly GCA_037200265.1. Classification (GTDB taxonomy): domain Bacteria; phylum Bacteroidota; class Bacteroidia; order Chitinophagales; family Chitinophagaceae; genus VBAT01. Next base: position 77,147 of record JBBCIL010000021.1, on the reverse strand, counting down.
AAAAATAAATAAGGCCGCCGGCGATACAGGCCATCGCATATATCTCTTTCCGGAAAAGCAAAGGCACATCGTTTAATAATACATCCCGTATCACACCGCCAAAGCAGGCGGTGATAGTGCCTAACGCAATACAAACACCGACGCTGAAATGCTTTTCTATACCCAGTTCAATACCAATGATAGTAAATAATCCAAGCCCGAGAGCATCAAATAAAAACAAGGTAGCAGTGAATTGTCTCAGGAAACGGCCAAAGAACATGGTGGCAATAGCCGAGGAAAAAATAACGATGGCAGCGGTTTCATTACGCAGCCAGCCAACGGGTAAATTGCCGATCATCATATCCCGTAAGGTACCTCCGCCAATGGCGGTGACAAAGGAAAGCACCAATACGCCAAACGGGTCCAGCCTCTTTTGCATGGCGAGGAAAGCGCCTGATACAGCGAAAGAAAAAGTACCCAGGATGTCAATGATGAATAGAAAGTTGGTTGGCATGGTTTCACGCAAAGGTGCAAAGTATTCGCAAAGCCGCAAAAGGATTTCCCGCTACGCTGCTACTAATTTCTCGCTACGGCGCAAAGGCACGGCGGGTATACAAAAGTTTTTGATGTTCAAAGTATATTGTATTGCGCAGCGTCGCTGCGCCGTAGCGAGAATCAATTGCGCCTTTGTTCTAAAACTTAGTGTCTTTGCGTGAAATCCTACTTCTTCTTCAGCACCACCTTTGCCTGGCTGAACTTATACCCCGCTTCCAGGAAAGCGACATAATTAACCCACTGTTCTTTTTTATCAAAATTCCTTTTATACAATTTACGGGTGCTGATGACCAGTTTATCCCCCTCTGTTTTGGCCGTACTCGTAAAAGCGCCGCTCTCATTATCTATTGACATATTCAGATCCTGTATACCTTCTACCGTATACCCTGCCGGTATAGCAATAGTGATATTATTCTCGATCGTACGGGCATTTTGCAGCCAGATATCGGTTTGCCTGTTTTCCAGTTCAGTTTGTTCGAGCTTGATCTGGTCGCCGATCAGCTTGCCGGCATCGAAAATATAATTCCGGCCTGCGCGGCTGATCAACTTTTTTAAGGAAAATGATTCCTTGTACTTCAGCGTAGCCGTATCACCGTAGCGGCCATTGTCCAGCAATTCAAAATCATTATATTTTTCAAGATCAAATTCATCCTTGATATCTTTTTCCATCAGTTCCTTTCGCTCTTTGATCTTTTCATCCTTATCAGGATTATCATAACCGGCCGAAGAAGTTATATCTATCACTTCATCTTCCTTCTTTTTCTTCCCTTTCTGCGTTACCTGGTAATAATATTTTTCAAAATCTTTACTAAGATAGCTGCGGTCAAGATTAGCGATACCTACTTTGTAATTCTTTTCATGGCCTGTGAGTATGCTCGTTCTTTGTACGTTGATAATATCCATGGCATCGGCAAAACTCACCTCGTAGTCCTTGCGGGCCAGGTTTTCCTGGAAAGTACTGGCAGGCCCCGGCGTTTTATAATACTGGTTCGCTTCCACATACCCGATGCTATAGCCTTCTGTGCCTTCGAGGTAAGAATAAGGAGAAGCAAAAGCGTCGAAATTATTAAAAGCTTCGAGGAAATAATTCCTCCGTTTACTTTTTACTTTCATGACAAAATCAAGCTCGTCGAGGAAAACAGCATCGCGCCATGCACCCAGCTTCCTGGGCATATAGACAAACAATTCGGATTGTATATTCTGTGCCGCCAGCGCCATGCGGAATGAAGTCGCAAAGACCACGCTGTTGATACGTATCTCATCTTCCCTCTCTTCTTTCTTCTGCTCGTCTTTTTCCTGCTGCTTCAGTACTTTCTTATACAGTTTCTTTCCCGTCATGTATTTTTCCAATTCCGAATGAACAGGGCCTTTATAATACATTTCGAGAAATACTTTGCGTAGGCAATAATAACATTCGCGGATAATATCATCGTCGGTTTTCAATATTCCTTCTTCTTTCTTCTTAGAAATATACTCCGTGGTATAGGCCACCAGTGTATTGACCGTGGTGGTGCGGTAAAGCGCCGCACCGACATAACGCTTATACACATCGTCAATATCAATAAACGTTCTGTCAACAGTCGCCATACCCAGTTCTTTCGATTCCGGGTCATTATCCGCCAGCATGATCACCCTGAATTTTACACTCGGCGTATTCCTTAATTCATAGCTCCATCTCTCTTCTGTTGTTTTATCCCTGTCTTTATCCAGCATATAATACGCTACATAAGATTCTTTTTCTCCGAATACAGATGCTTTTGAATCCATCTTCAGATTAGGAGCGCCATTAAAAGCCCTGAACTTTACTTTCATACCATTTGCCATTACAAAACGGTATTGCTGGTACATGGTAGAATAGTTATTCGTGAGCGAAAAGATAAAAGGGGTAAAGCCGATGCCATTTTCCCGCATATCCCAGTTGATGGTAGAGCGGATGCTGTAATCAATGATATCGCCGACCTCCAGGTCAGGGATGGCGATTTTAAAATACTTTACATTGAGGCGGTAATAGATAGGCTTATAGATCGCAGGAATATCATTTTCTTCTTCAATGGCCGTGGACATATTTATATCTACTCGTTTGCCATTGGCTTTAATGACCTGGTATTCCGCTTTACCATCCTTTCCCATGGTGACATAAAAAAAGGTGGAGAATTTTTCCAGTGCATTCTTATCCTGCAGCTTTATCCGTTTGTGTATGTATTCATTGATCCGTACGACCGTAGTATATTTTTTACCGGATGCCAGGCGGGTGAACTGGTACTCGGTTTTCTGCCCGATGATCACCGCGCTTTCCTTGCTCCATTTTTCAGGAATAGCTGTAACCGAAAATTCCGGTTCGATCGTTTCACCTGTAGCAGGCAATTGTGATCTCAGGTTACCTGCCGCTGATAATGCCAGCAGGCAAAAAAAGAGTATTCGCTTCATGAGCAGTCAGTTTATTGTTTAACCAGTACCACCTGGTCGTTATAAAAGTTATTGATCTCCTTTACAAAAGAGTTCCAGCTGTCAAACTCCGATCGCAGCAGGATAGGTTTGTTGATCAGGATCGTTTTAGTGTACACAATGCTTTTCCCTTTGTTTGCATACGATCCTTCAAAAGAATAACCTGGAGTATTTTTTTTAAAGGAAGCCGGTATATAATCTACTTTATACCCGTCGGGCACGGCCAGTTCAGTCTGTATGCTGTAGCTATATTTATAATTAAATTCGTAATCATTCTTCCGCTCTTTGCCGAACTCAAGTCCTGAAAACTCTTTGTCCCAATCCATCACCACGTATATTTCATTGGCTACTCTTTTCACCTGGTTATTGGCTTTGAAATCAAAACTAACGCTGACCGGCTTCTGCCTTTCTTTGAAATCGGGTGACTGCACATCCGTTATCACGATATTATTATCTCCTCGCTTTAAAAAACCAGACATCCGGGTTGTCTTATCTTCATTGCGTGTTGAAGAATAAATGTATTGCAGCATGCTTTTGGATTCGCCGTTATATTCCAGCGTAGTATTTCCTTTTACAATGTCGTTATCGAGATTGAGCCTGGTCAGTTTTTTTATCTTATTTCTTTCTGCCGGAAAATCAGGGATACGATCGAGAATAAAGTTATTTCCGTCTTCAATCAGTACCTGCTTGCCCTGGATACGTTGTGCATAATCGTTCAGCGCGATAAACGGTTCTGTACCATCGAGGAAATATTTTTTACCGTTTAAGATCACGGTACAGATCATATGATTATCCACCGCGAGTGATGGGAGTGTATAATCGTATGGCAGATCGGAAGTACCGATCCAGGTAAGCCGTGCATCGTAACCGGCGAGTTTCAGCATTTCTTTCAGCAGGTTTGCTTTGCCTTTGCAATCACCATATTTATTCTTCAGCACATTTTGCGCCGCATCCGGTTTAAAACCCATGATACCGTTCTCAAAAGCGATATAGCGTATATTATCCTGTACCCAGTAAAAAATAGATTCTACTTTTTCGATATCGGTTTTTTTACCGCCTGTGAGAGTGGTGACCCTGTCTTTTAACTCAGCAGGCTTGTTGCCGATATCTGTACATACTTTACTATACCAGCCATACAGGTCTTTTACCGATTCGAACAATACTACTCTTTGTCCGTTCTCTGTATATGCTTTATTAACGCAAATGATATGCGGATAACTTAATGCATGGTTGGGCGAAGAAGGCTCGGTTTCCGAAGCGGGAAGGTTTTTGATCGTAAAAGTGATCTTTGTCATATCCCCTTCTTTCGCCGTTTTCTTTTCGATAACAGCGTTCTTAAAATTAAACTCCCGCAGGTCTATCTCCAGCCAGGCAGGAATATTGAATTCAATGATCCTTTCCACCACGGGAAAATAGTGATGAAAATAAAAGGAGGTGAGGTACTTTACGTCACGGTAATTATTTTCATAGCGGTATGCAAAGGCTTTTCCCTTTTCTTCCAGCGGAAATGCTACTGAACAAAACCTTGAATCGCTGTGAAAGATATCATCGTCTTTATAAGGGCCGCAAAGCTTTTGTATAATGACTTCTTTCCCTTTGGGATTAACGGCTTTTACATTATCAATGGACACTTCATCGTTATAGAATAACCCATCTTCGTATTTCATAAAATCCTTAACCGGCACCAGGGTGATCTCATTTATCACGGTCGCTTTTACACTGCCTTCTCCGGGCTTTGGATTGGGATTCAATGAAAAGCTGACCGTTTCTTTATAAGAATTGGCTATCACATCTTCTTTCGGAAAAAGTGTTTTCCATGCGCTTATATTGGCAGAGAAATCAGTTTGTGAATAACCCTGGATGCAACATGAAATAGTAAAGGCAGCAAGGATGAATCTACGGATAAGAATGAGGCGGCTCATGCAGGTCTGTTTGAATGGTGGTATCTACAATATATAATATTTGCTGCAAAGTACCCGGGCCTGGGAGTTAAATTTTGCTGGCGACTACCCGGATACAGCAAGTATTTTTTTCGCCGGCTGCCATCTCTGTGACCTTTCCTCCGCGGTGCTCTGTGACCGGTATTTCAAAAGCTGTGTATCCGGATGATCGCTATTCCGCCATCATTTGCCTGATGACAGTTTCGATCTCTTCTGCATTGGGTTTACCAAAATAGTCGCCGTCACTTCCATAACCCGGCCGGTGGGCCTTGCCGGTAATAGTCCTGGGAGCTACATCAAGGTATTTATAACCACCCTGTTCTTCCATTACTTTATTGTACATATAAGCGGCTGCGCCACCGGGCACATCTTCGTCTATAAATACAATACGGCTGGTTTTTTTGAGAGAGTCCAGTATCTTATGCTGAATATCAAATGGTAACAAGGTTTGTACGTCTATGATCTCACAACTGATACCATGCACTTCAAGCACCGCCACAGCTTCCTGTATAATGCGCAGCACCGAGCCATAGGAAACTATCGTAATATCGGTGCCTTCTTTTATTACTTCCGGAATGCCGAGCGGTACAGTAAATTCCAGGAGATTGGAAGGCAATTTCTCTTTTAAACGATACCCATTCAGGCATTCTATCACCAACCCGGGATCCATTCCTCTCAATAATGTGTTATACATGCCTGCGGCCTGTGTCATATTCCTCGGCACACATACATGAATACCACGGAGAGAATTAATGATCATTCCCATAGGTGAGCCGCTATGCCAGATGCCTTCGAGGCGATGGCCTCTCGACCGGACGATCATCGGCGCACTTTGTTTGCCCACCGTTCTGAAATGCATCGTAGCCAGGTCATCGCTCAATGGCTGTAACCCATATAATAAATAGTCGAGGTATTGTATCTCTGCAATAGGCCGCAGCCCCCGCAAGGCCAGCCCGATACCCTGCCCCATGATGGTGAGCTCGCGGATACCGGTATCGAATATTCTGCCCGATCCGTGTTTGGCCTGTAGCCCGGCGAAACCCTGGTTAACATCACCGATGAATCCAAGGTCCTCACCAAAAGCGATCACTTTAGGATTATGATTAAACAGTTCATCAAAATACCTGTTCAGTACTTCATATCCATTCAACATTGGAGAGCTATCCGTAAACAGGGCTTTTACTTCTTGTACATTCAGCGGGCTTTTCGGGCCTTCATTATAAAGACAGGAGTTATACAAGGCCTTGTTTTCTTTGAGCAGGTCATTATAATAATCCCTGGCCCAGAATGCCGCATCGTTTTTACCCGCATATCCCAATACCTGGTGAAGGGTTTGTATGATATCCCGGCGGTTGGGCTCCCTGTTAGCAGATAATGCGGTCACTAATTTCTGAATAGCAGTCGCATGCTGTGGTATAGCGGCTGCGATACCATTTGACAATTCAGTAGTACGCTCTATCTGTTTCTTTACCGGAACGAGATAATCTTCCCATGCATTATTCTTGCTTTCGCGTACAAATTCCTTCGCCGCATTTTCTATATCGCCTAATTCTTCTTCCTGCGCCAGCGTATTTTCAATGAGCCATTCTTTCATTTTTTTGATACAATCCCATTCCCTTTCCCATTCCAGCCGCTCCGGGGTTTTATATCTTTCATGACTGCCGGAAGTGGAATGTCCCTGCGGTTGTGTTACTTCTTCTACATGAAAAAGCGCGGGGGTATGCGTATCTCTTATCTTTTGAATGCCTGCTTCGAATACTTCGCACATGCCTGCATAATCCCAGGCTTTTACTTTATAAATATCAATACCATTACTGTCTCCCGTTTTCTGAAAGCCTTTCAGCGCTTCAGATATGGAACCTTTCGTGGTCTGGTATTTTTTGGGAACAGAGATACCATAGCCATCATCCCATACAAAAAAAGCGAGCGGTACCTGTTGTACTGCCGCGGCGTTCACCGTTTCCCAAAAATGCCCTTCGCTGGTTGACGCATCACCGATGGTACAAAAACAAACTTCATTTCCCTTATCGGATAAAGCTTCAAATGAATGAAGCGCCTTTACATTTCTGAAAACTTTGGAGGCCAGGGCCAGCCCGAGCGATTTAGGCATTTGCGCCGCTGTCGGGGCCATGCCGGCCGCGAGGTTTTTGCGGTTGACAAGATCCAGGAACTCTCCTTTATCATCAATAAAAGGGGTAGCAAAATGAGAGTTCATCTGTCTGCCGCCGCTATGCGGATCATGCGAGGTATCGGGGTCTGAATAGAGCTGTGCAAAAAATTCCTGGACGCTGGCGGCGCCTAAAGCAAAGGCCAGGGTCTGGTCGCGGTAATACCCGCTGTAGAAATCTCCCGGTTTAAAAAATTTAGCCAGGGCTACCTGGGGTAGCTCTTTTCCATCGCCGAAAATTCCAAATTTCGCCTTACCGGTCAATACTTCTTTACGACCTAAAAGGCTGGCTTCCCGGCTGATACAGGCCACTTTATAGTCATTCAATACCTCATCTCTGAATTTGTCGAATGACAATTTTGCTTCTGCAGGCATTGCGGAATTTTGCATAAGGCAAAAATAGGGAGAAACCTTTCATTAAATATTTGCAAAAAATCCCCATTCCCTGCTGCAACCCATATTTGAAATTTGGCATCTTTAGACTAATTTTGAAACCTCCAAATCATTTATTTATGAGAAGATTCCTTTCACTTGTTACCCTGCTGTCGGTTTTCTTTGTAGCCGACGCTCAAACTGCTCCTGATCAACAGGATGTACTGAAATTAAAAGAAACTGAACACGATTTTGGAAAGATCCCCCAGGGGAAGCCTGTGTATTACACTTTCGAGATCGTAAATACCGGCACCACTGAACTGAAACTGGATAATGTACAGGCCAGCTGCGGATGCACTACTCCTGAATGGAGCCGCGAACCGATCGCTGCCGGCGCTACCGCACAGATCAAAGTTGGTTTCAATGCAGCCGCCGAAGGTAATTTTGAAAAAATGATCACGATAACTTACAATACCAGCCAGACCAAATTATTAAAGATAAAAGGTAGTGTGTGGAAAGCTCCGGAAGGTGCAGCCCCTACTAATGCCTCTGTTCAATTTCTAAAAAAACAAACACTTTAAAAAAATAACTATGAAAAAAATCGCATTATTCACCTTCGCTATGGCTATTACAGCCGGCGTTATGGCACAGGCTCAGGCAAAGAAAAATACAGAAGCGCAGAAAGCAAAAGTAACCGCTCCTGTTAAATCACAGGTTGTTCAGGCAGTGCCTGCCCAGGCACCAGCTGCTGCTGACCAGACTTCTCCTAATGATGTAATGAAGATCAACACGGAAAAACATGATTTCGGAAAAATAAAACAGGGTACACCTGTCTCTTATTCTTTCGAGCTGAAAAATACAAGCAATAAACCATTGGTGGTAGAAAATTCTTATGCAAGCTGCGGCTGCACTACTCCTGAAAAAATAGTTGAGCCTATATTACCCGGCGCTACTGCTAAATTAAAAGTGCAGTACAACGCTGCTAATCCTGGTGTGTTCAACAAGGATGTGCATATTAAACTGGCCGGCATTTCACAGGAAAAGGTAGTATACCTTACCGGTGAAGTAGTGCCTGCTGCTTCTGCTGAAATAAAGCAATAATTACCTCAAATTTTTAATATAAAAATCCCCACACATTTAAATGTGTGGGGATTTTTTTTCTTGCCCTGCGCCCGGAAATAATTTTGACGAGCAGCGAAAAAGGCCATTTTCCACAAACACTATATAAAAACTATTGGTTTACAATAACTCATAAATAGTTCGTCTTTTCCGGCATGATATTTTAAAGATTATTTGCATAACGAGATTGCCAATGAACCAGGTTGAGACATATAATAGTGTGGAAACATCGCTTTCCCTGTCTCCGACGCAGTATCAAACAGCGCCGGTAAAACAGGAAGTTTTGATGAGAACTGAACAAAAGAGCACCGGCTCGTTGATGTCAAGATCGGTTAATAATTACCTGAAAACGGTGGAAGAGATAGAAACAGAATTTTATGTTGCCGCTTATATCAGCAACAAAGATATCTCTGACAACACGGGCAGACCCATTTTGAAAAAGGACGGTTACATAGATATTCCATCCCTTGATGAAATGATTTCCGGGACTATGGAAGAAAACTATTAGCCTATGAAAGGCTGATAGTTCTGAGGGCAGTTTATAATATAAGCTGCCCTCATTATTTTGTCATATAGCGGGCAAAAATGCCTGACTGCTCAATACAACGGATGATCTCCGCCTGGAACTCTTCATTTTGTTTGGCCGGCCCGTTCTGCAACGTGAAATAGATCGTATAGAATTTATTATTCCTGAAATTAAAACCCGGATCGGTGATATCTTTTTCCGAAATAACTATCGCCAGCAATTTTGATTTTGTTTTTGCTTCATTATCGCCGGTCGTTCCTGTCTTTGCATAATAAAAATAGGGTGAGTTCTTCGGCAACAACGATCCAAGCCTGGCCGCTGTACCTGTATGCAGTACCTGTTTAAGTCCTTCAAAAACTCCTTCGCGAACCAGGGAAAGATAATTATTGTATACAATGGTATTGTCCACAACAAAAGGAGAATAAACAGAGCCGGCAGCATAAGGATTTAATGTCAACGAATAGTTACGGCTCTGGCTGATCATTTTGCCAAATGCTTCTACCATTTTCGCGGGTGATATCATTACCTGGCTGCTGCCTTTTACATGCCCGCGGAAGCAACTGGTAAATACATCGTAAGGTATCCTCCTGTCTATAGTACTCCCCTGCTGATCAAACAAAGGATACTCCGGTAAAAGAAAGCCTGATTTTTTATATGCATTCAAAAAAAGTGATGAGTCATAAGCAGAATAAAACATATCAAAGCTTTTATCAGCTGCCTGTGTATAGATACCATAATTACTGACAAGTCCAATAGAAGTAAAGGAACTGTCTGATCCAAAATTGGCTTTACCATCGAGGTAACCCGGCCAGTTTTCAAAACCATCCAGCCAGTATGATGATCCGTTGTAATGGAACGAAGGCCAGCGCACTCCTTCATCAGGCTTCTTCCGCGCAAATGATGCTGATAATAATTTATCAATACCCTGCTTTGGATAAGAACCCAGCAGCAGCAGGTCCGAATGGTAATAGTTATCTGAATATTTAAGATAATCAACCACATTGGCAATACGGCCATTGTTCTTTTCAAAATCATATTCCGCTACTTTTTCTCCACCAAAATAATGCTGCGGTTCAGAAAATCCTTCTGCAGCAAAAGCATCCCAGTCAAGATTCAATTGCGAAGCGATCGCTGAGAAAACAATTGGCTTTAAGGTAGAACCAGGACCCGGATTTAACCGCAGCAAATTAATATTACCGATCTGTTTTCGCAGAAGAGACGGGGAAATAAAACCTTTCTCTCCCATAATCGTTTTCGTAAACCCTGCTTTATCATTCGGATCAGGACGTGCAAACCCTTTGATAAAATCCGCCATAGCGATCAGCCGGCCATTCCCATCGGCAATACAGATACCATACTCAGCTCCTTTTTTATACGCCGTATCGCTGTTCATCATTGCCCGGATCTTCGCGGATAAGGAATCCATCAGTGTATAATCAAAGGAAACGACAGCATTTTTGGATGATTGCCCGGCAGCGGTATAATCGGAAGCGATACTCTCTGCAAAATTCCTGGCCCAGGTAAAACGGTTGCCCATCGGGTAAACATAAAAACGATTCCCATTCACATAATAATTTTTCATAAAAGCATCTGGTTCTGCCACCAGTTGCTTTTCTGTTTTCCCATCATTACCTGTAATAAGCAACCGGCAGGGATTAGCCAGCCGTATGCTGTCATTGGGCCTTATTATTACTTCCCTGTTATTATTCTTTACATGCAGGTCGGCATTACCCGTGTTGAGCAGGTACAGGTATTCATACTGATTACCGTGTTTTGGCGATCTGAATGACAACGCCAGCTCCCTGTCAAGGATCGTTTCGGGTTCATTTGTATAATTGTTCAGTCTTTTATTGATGAGCGTTCCGTTTGTATGATCCGATAAAGAAATATCCCATGTCAATGAGTCTCCGGATACGTTGCCTGTCCATGATTGCTGCAGGTGGGGCGGCGGCTCGACCCTGAAATAATTATCATTCACCGATAATTGAGGTCTGCCCGAATAAAGATCAAGGTATAGCATACGGCTTTGATCCAGGTGGCGGGAAAAATCTAATCGTGAGTACAATTCAATCTCCTTTGCAAAAAACCTGTTCTCTTCTGCTAATACACCAGAAGCTACCAGTTTACGCACCGAATCAGTAAATAACTGGTCTTTCCCTGAAATAGAATATTTTTTAGTTGCAGCCGAAGTATCAAAATGATCCATGACAGGTTGCAATCGTAACTGAACAAAATCATCCATCTCTTTGGCAAGGTCAGATACATTAAACTCTTTATTTTTATTAAAGGCAGGTTTTATAAAAAACAATAATACCGCCAGTATCGAAAAAACAATCAACCCCGGTATAAGCTTTTTCCTGTTGGCATAATACTCCAGTGGTATATTCCTGAACAAAAGAACAGCGGCAATGATAAGTATCGAAGGAAACAAAATGGATTGTTTGCTCAGGATACTCCCGAAAGGCATATCCTGTCCAAAGAAAATATACCTGCCTGTCGCTGCCAGTATCACCAGTAATGCAGTGATCAGTAAATAATTCAGTATAGAAAATCCTGCTGTTATCGTCGGGTAACGCTCATTGACCCTGTTGGTAAAATCAGGATAGAGTTTATAGAAAGAAGCCAGCAGGACAGAAGGCAGTAAAAGCAACAACACGTATAACAACACAGACCATTTACCATGCTCCGCCAGGAAGAACCGGCTTGCTACAAGATCAGTGGCCTGAGCATTGTATTTAGCTCCCTTGTTCTGCGGTGCATGAGGCAGCAGGTGAAAACCGGGAGACTGAACACCGGGATTATTTTTTTCATATATCAGGGTATTGATGAACCATTGGTTTTGCGCGGCCCTTATTACCGGTTCATAGGTCTTGCCTTCTGTATAAGCCAGTTCGATCGCTTTATCAACGGGCATGGTCAGCACGTCTATCCTGTATTTCGTCATGGCCGCCTTCTCCACTATTTTCTCTTTGGGAAAGAAAAAGAAAGCCACAATAAAGAATAAACAAGTGATAGCTGAGCCAACCAATATTTTCTTCCGGGGTAAAAGATCAGCAAAAAGTCTTAATAAGTGATAAGCGATCACCACAGCAAAGAAAACATAGCCGGCCAGGTATAATGATTGGGGCAGGTCCAGCAATGTGCTGAAGATATAAGGTGCATATAAAAGATTACCAATGAAAAGAAGAAGGTACCCTGCTCCTGCGATACCAAACAAACCTGCATTTTTCCTGCTGCCTGCGGATAAGCCTGCAATGGCATAATTGATACAAAGGAATGCTTCATTAAATAAAAGAAAATTCAGGAACACGATCGCAAAACCAATATCCGTAAATACAAAAGTGCCCAGCAGGCTTATTGATAACAATACTTTCACGGGATTGCTGATCACCATATCCAGTGTTCTTCCTGTATTGATACGCCACCAGCTTTTTTGCGAAGAGATGACCAATGGTGAATACCGGTAAGAAATAAAAACATAAACGAAATAGGCAACCGTCAACCCGATAGCCAGGTGCCGGCAGGTACCCGGATCAAAGTGACTGATATAAGCCAATCCGCCTCCGGCTATAAGGATAAGTAACCAGCTTATGAAGAAAATGGTCTTGCTGCCGTAGCGTTTTATTATTGACAATCTTATTAAATGATCTTTCATTTTTTCCCATACACCATCCCTCACTATCCGGGGCCTGTATATCCTTCCCGATATCCTGGAAAAACTTCGCCGGATAAATAGTCCCGCATACTTCACAAAGCCGAAACCAAATAGTATGGCCAGGATAATTGTCGTAAAAATGATGATCCCGAAATTCCAGAAACTTTGTAATTGCTGCTGAGAAGGCAGATCCATCCCTTCGTAGGGAGGAAAACTTTTATATCTCCAGTACAGGAAAAAACGGGTGGTCAGTAATACAATGGTCACACAGGAAAGCAATTGCCAGACCCAGCTCAACTTATCTGCAGAAATAACAAGGGATGTAAAAAAGATGAGTATAAAAAAGAAAAACAGGCTTCCGAATAATAATGCCTGCCATACAGATGCAGACAGGGTACTACTTCCGAATTCCCAATTAAATGTATTACGAACAGAGAAGAGCCAGTTAAACCCTTTTGATCTTGCCGGCAATAACAGGGTGTTGTTCTTTATATCAATAGAAGGAGATGATTTATTAAACCATCGGGCGTTTAATTGTATGTCTTTATTCTCTGCGTTTCTTTGGTAAGTCAGTAAAACAGGATCAAAATCAACCATGCCATCCTGCTCGAATGCTGAGAATAAAAACCCTTCCCTGAAAACAGCAGGCATCCCCAGCAGGTCCTTTGAATCGGAAACGAGGAATTTATTTACACTGTGTTGTGACCAGTTTTCGGTATTCTCTTCGGTTAGCGGATACGACACAGGATAACGACTAAAAACAAAGAAGCTATCATTCCCTCCCTCTTTTAGCCGGAACTGGTTCTTATTATTATCCATGAAACCGATACCCCAGGCAAAATTGCTTCCGGGCAAAACGGCAGTATTAAACTCCGCATCTTTTATAGTTACCGGTTTTCCCTCATAAACTACATTACCGGCGTACTGAAATAACCTGCCTGATATAAAAAATTTCAGTTCTTGTCCACCCTTTGCTGAAACATTATCCCTTACAATAAACAAATGCTTAAGTGAAGCGATTAACTTTTCATTATTGAAATAAATGGAATTAATGAATGAGTCTGTTTCTTTAAAAATATTCCAGGCGGATATCCCTTTCTTTACCTCTTTAGGTATGCTGAAAGACTGCCCGTTTACAGATAACTCAAACTCACTTTCATTAATTGCTTTCAATTCTACCGGGGCAAGATCAATTTTCCATGCCAGGGAGTGACCGGAAGCGGGGTATGTTTTTGAAACTATTTTATAATTGCCGCCATCCCGTATGTAAAACGGATCTTCAGAATAAACAGAAACAATTCTTACCTGCTTGTCCTTTTTGGACAGCACAAAACTGTTATACGCATTATTGCTGAAGTTAACCGTGTCAGATCGCCCCAGTTCGATCTTTTCATTCACGACAAAACCATCATGCCTGATAAAATGATGATCAAGGTTACTGAACGTCTTTAAAGAAAGTGGCGCATGAATATTTACCCATAGAAATAAAAAACAAGCAGCGCTTATAAGAAAAAAGATGACGGGAAATTTCCGTTTTCTTCCTGGCCGATTGCACAAAATCATGGTAATATAATAACCCGTATACCAATAGTACGCCTATAACAAAGGCATACAGGAACGACAGACTGGTGAAAAATCTTAGCATAGCAGGTATCAATAATTATTCAGATCAGTTTCATCAAATACCGGGTTAAGACAGCTTATTGATACCGGCTTTGTCCAATGCCATGCGTAAAACCAATGCCCTGCTTCCATGTTCTATATTCAGCGCTTTAAGCAGCGAGGGATCAATACCCCTGCCGTTACTGCCAATACGCTGCACAATATTTCCTCCAACAGCCAGGTCACTGATACGCAGGTAGAGATATTCAATATGATATAGTGAAAGCGATACCAGCAATTCCATCAGTTTCTCACTCTCTTCCTTAGTGATCTTCGCCGGGTTATTCTTATTGGCATCAGTAATAGCGATGATGGGTTTCAGAAATTTTTCAAAAGCGTGGTTAGCCACAGCTTTTTCTGTTTTCAACAGGTCTGTTATAATCTGGTCTTCTCCTTTTTCCTTATCGAAAAAAGGATAATTCCTGACCTTATACACTTCCGCGATAGATTGTTTGATGAGCCCGTACTCCTGTGTAACCAACTGAACTTCTTCTTTTTCTTTTTCCAGTGCGGCAGAGAGTTCATTGATCTTTTTCTCCAGTGCAGTTTTACCCTTTGCAGTCCGGTCTGTTTTACCCGGGTTGTTTGCAGAAGAAGTGTAAAATTCAAAATTCTGTATCAGCCGCTTCAGGTCTGCAACAGTTTTAGTAAGCCTTTTATGATAATTGAAAAGCAGGTATAACAATAATGCAATGACGCCTAAAACAGCGATACCTGCTACGGTGATCCATGAGGGAATCTCTGTCACGATCTCTTTTACAGGTGTAAGAGGCTGTTGCTGGGGTAAAGCAGCATTGTACAACTGGATCATCGAATCCAGTTCTGCTTTTAAAAGAACAGGGTTACGATTGCTTCTTTCCTGTTTCGTCAGCGTGTCCACGATCCGGATAGTTGATCTGTCCGGCTGTTGCTGTGCCATGACGCTGCTAACAGGAGAAGGAAAAGAAAAGGAAATAGCTGTTTGTATTTCATGGTATGGATAATTAAAACTGGAAAAATTGTAAAATGCCTTTGGGTTTTCTGACCGGTCTTTTTTCTTCAAGCTCTTTATCTGTTGCGATATCATCATACAGCGAATTGATGGAAGCCAGTTCACCTGTATAATTGGGAAACATAGAGATAGCTTTCATATCCTGCAGCGGGGAATTGACCTCAGCTACCGATGTCAGCACGCTGTACAGCGACCGCACATCTTTTACTTTCTGATTTTCCATCAGCCGCAGGTAAATATTATCACGGGTGAAATAAATATCTATCGTTTTATTCTTGAAAGGCTTCAACTGGTGGTTATTCCGGCGCACGATCGCTGTATTATAAAGAATATCATTACCGGGCTCGATCTTGATGCCGCGGTAGAGATACATATTGTTATTCAATACATCTTTGTTCTTTGATAATCCTTCATTCTTGTCAATAGGAATACCGGTAAAGTCAGTGATCTTATAGGCTCCGCTGAATGCCCCGTAAATAGCCACATTCTTATTATTCAAAGCCCGTCCGGGAATAACGGTATGAATAGTGACCCCTTCATGAAGAATACTTTTTAATCCTTTTTCCAGTTTCTGTTTCAGGTCATCAAAATAAAAAGCACGGCCGCTCAGCATTACTACTTTGATCCTTTTCTTAATATCTTTTGTCACCACATCCTTAATACTGGCAACAATGCAATGAACGATACAATCAGTCGCTTTATTGATAAGCCCGGTGATCTCTTCATCCCACCGGATACTCCTGTCATTCAGTATAGCGACTGCGTATTGCAGCAGTGTTGACTGGTCCTTGTACAGGTTACCGATCGTTCTTTCCGTGCTTTGAGATTGTTCTGCCAACTGGGCAAATTCCGTAATACCCACCGCCTGCAGCTTTTTATATTTTTTCTTCTGTGATTCTATCAACTGGATAAAATTCATTACATCTACTGTCAGGTGCTGATCAAGGATATGCTTGCTGATAAAATCCCTTACAGAAATATCATTATTGCCAGGTATTGTTTTGAGCGCCAGGGTAAGCAGGTCTTCTGTAAAGCCGTAAGACAATACATTACCGGCTCCCGCAAAACCCGTTCTGAAAAAGCTGGAGTAATTTTCATTATCATCCGCCAGCAGGATAGAAATATCAGTAGTCCCTTTTCCGCAATCAATTACCAGGGCCATTTCGCCATTTACCAGTTGAACATCTGCTGCATTGGTTTGCTGGTAACCCATAAAGGCGGCATCACTTTCTGAGATGGTCTCATACTCAATGAACAGCTTATTTGTTTCTATATTTAAAGAAGTCAATAAACTACCGGTACGTGCCCGCAGTTCATTCAGCATTTCAAATACTTCATGCTGCGTATAAATATTCGGCACCAGTAGTGTAACAATGATACCACCCTGCCTGAACTCCGGTTTTGAACTGATCATCAGCCGGAGCAATCTGAGCAACACAGCACTGATCAGTTCCTTTTTATGCGAACGGATACTATAATCTTCCGGCTGGCGGTCAACTGAAAGTTGCAGGCTTGTTTCAATACCCAGCTTAAGGTTAGGAATGATCTCGTAATTATCACGGAAGAAAACCTGGGTAGCGCCTACTTCCTGCCGGGTAATAAATAAGCGTATCTCATCCTGCTGCGGATCATTCGTGAAGTTGAAAGGAAAATTTTCCCGTTGATGACCGGTCAGTGCTTTCTTAACTGCGTAGAAAGAGCGGTATAAAGTATGCTGCCCAGTCTCATTATTCAGAAAATCTTCCCGCCTGTAATTCTTTCCCGGATCAGCCATATTCATACGGCTGATAATATTCTCCAGTATATCGTATTGCACCACCGAAGATTGCGGACCGCAATTCTTATACGCCACCTGGCTGGCTTCACTGCCAAAATCAATGACTACCCGCTGGCATTGCAATGAATTGGCAATAGCGAACTGGAAACGGCCTGAATAAGTTTCCGTATCACTTAACACGAGCGTCACACGAATATCCAATGCATATTGGTTCACCTTATGACGGTAATACCCAATAGTAATTCGTTTCTGATCAGCGGAGTAATCAAGCCGGATACCTGTTTTCTTCATCATAGAACGGTTCTACTTTAAATGCATCGCGCTTTTTTATCAGCAGGTCAAAACCCTTTTCATTTTTTACCAGCGACACATGGCATTCTTTCAGCAAAATATCCTGGCGATCAGATGGCGCCATCTGGTTAAGTACTATTTTACCCGATCTTCAATAGTGATCAACGGCGTATGCACCCTGTCATCTGCAGGAGTTACAAAGTTAAACTCCGTATTATCCCTGTTGCCGGGGATCGCATCGCTTTCGAGCTTAGCAACAAAGTACCGGTCGCTGCGGATCAAAAGAGGCAAATAGTAGAGGGGCATATTGGTTGTTTTAAAATGAACTTTCTTTTTACTGTTGGAGGTTCGACGTTGGATGTTGGATGTTAGTGAAGCCTTCTAAACTTTAAACCTTTAACATCCAACGTCGAACCTCCAACATCTAACACCTATTCCTTACAGAACCACCTGTCATTATAGTTTCCGTAATTACTTTTCTTATCTGCTGAATAGCAAAAATTAAACACCTTCGACCGGATGGAAGTAAATGATACGGAGATACTGTCTCCTTTATAAATGCCTTCTATCTTCCTTTTTGCCGGTGTGGCATAATCAATATTGGTAAACCGCAGGGTATCGTTGCTGATGATGGCATTATTTTTCCATACTACCATACTTACCGTAGCATTGTCAATATTATACCCGGTAGCATTGTCTATAGATAATTCAAGATTATAGTACCGCGAGCCTTCGCGGCTGATATCCCTGTCAGTATTGAGCTGTAATTGCAGCAGATCGGGCCATGTATTCCGGATACGAAGATTTGTCCGGGTGGTCTTATCCAGTTTTTGCCCGCGCAGTGATTCGATCGTTTGTATAAGAGAATCAATATTAACAGGTGGCGTATTGACAGGGCGTTCAGCAGTAATATTCAGGGGAGCGGCTTTTTCCCAGCTTACTTTGGTGAAATTATATACAAGAAAGATCACTATGACTGCAGCTATACCGATAGCAGTCTTTTTCAGCCAGGCGGGAATACTTAACTTCCTGGCTACTGTTGCTTTAGTTTCTGCACCAGCAATTATTTTCTTTGAGGAAACAGGTTTGAACGATCTTTTGCTGAAGTCTGCAAGACTGACCCATTCACATGTATTAAATATCCATATCCTGATCCTTACGGGATCAGCAGATGATTGTATCAATGTTTGTAACTCTTCCTTCGTCTCAACTTCCCTTATCACATTCGTTCCGTCGCTGAACAAATATTTTTCCATCTTGTGGGAACTGCTGTTTGGTTGATTAAGTGTAAAGAGGGGATCAAATAGTAGTGTTTAGATTTGAAATGAAAAGGTACAGCAGTAATTGAATTCGCTGCATGGGGTAAGTGAGTTACAACATTTATTTATGAAAAAGAGGCGGCGGGATAACTTATTAAGAGAACTTTCACAAGTTGATTATACTAAACTCCACAATATCTTACCTGGTAGTTTCCTGTTGAAACAAGAATCTTCCTGTCAATAATATGCCTGAACCTATACAAGCGGCCTGGCTTGTTACTATTCCGAAATGACAACCCTGAATTTATTCTTATATACAACATGCCCGTTGGTTTGTATATAGGGTTGTATTGCATTTACTGTTGTCTCAAAGACTTTATCAAAGCCGGCATTTTCAATGGCTCTTGCTACCGGGCCTGAAGACAATAATCCTTTTAAGGCAGTGTCTGTGTCAGGATAATCCCATACCGATACCACATCGGTGTTATTTATTATTGTAAACCCAGCTTCTTCCAGGGTTTTCTCTAACAACTGATTTTCTGAAAGTGCAAAAGGGCCTCCGGCGCCCGGAGGTGGTGGAGGCAAAAGACTTCCTACTGCTTTTAAATAAGTGGCGGCTTCGCAATCTTCTTTATTGCCCCAGATCATGGTGACTAATTTTCCGCCTTTTTTTAAAACTCTTCTTGCTTCAATAAGTGCGTTCTTAGTGCTGGCAGCATATTGAAATGAATTGAAGCCACAAACGATATCGAAGGATCTTTCATTAAAGGGAAGTTCTTCCATTTCTCCGGTAAGAAAAGTGGCATCAGGCACTCCTTTCTTAGCTTCTTCTATTAGTTCTGCGGTGGCGTCAAGCCCGGTCGCATCAGCTCCTTTATCGCCTGCCAGCTTGATGAAGTACCCGGAACCGCAGCCAATATCCAGCAATGTTGTTCCTGCAGTTATTGATAAAGAAGCCAGTGCAAAGTCATACCCTGCTTTACCTGTTTGTTCCTGGATTCCGGCCCAGTCTTTAGGACGTTGTCCCCAAAGTTTGCCTTGTATAGTTTGTGAGCCCATAATGGTTATTGATTTATTGTATTAAAATAATTTCCAGATTCTCGGCACCCTTTCTCAAATCGTCAAGCAACTCAGTGTCAGGAATATTCCTATTAAAATCTCTAAGTTGATATTTCATGGCTGTTCAATTTCATACAAACCAAAATCATTGCATAAGCTCATATTGCTTATCACTATTTATCCTTCTCAAAATAGTTCCCGGGTTCATATACCGTTCTCTTTTCTTTGGCCGGTGCGCATAATCCGGCCCAAGCCAGTTTTCGGTATTCATTGTCTTTCGTACAAAGCTGCTCCATTCCAGCAACTGGTAACCTAATCCATGCGCAATACAGGCAGAATCTGCCCGGTACTCAAACCTGTCAATATATTTTGCTGAAATATTACCGGCCATATACTTTATTAATTGCAGTGTATTCATAGCCGAATACTGAACCACATGTCCGAGCTCATGCCCGATCAAACCGACCTGGGTGTTAAAACGAAGGCCCGAAAATAACAGCGGCAGCAGCATCTCTTCTGTATTGTCACTGATAGTGATTACATAATGCCGCTTCCCCGGTGATGCGAAAAATCCGCTCCAGGTAGTCCTGGTAACCGCGATCGAATGCCGCTTCCTGGTGCGGAAGTAAATGGGTGTGTTCTTTAACCCGGGATAATAAGAAAGCGCAATGAGTATTGGTTTCTCAAATTGCGGAGGATATTGTTTGTTATGCCCGAACTCTTTTTTTAATTCATTAAAATATTCCCGGGACAAACTGTCTGCAAAAAAGATCTTTTTAGATGATTGGCAGCATGCCATATAACAAATACAACAAGTCAGTAAAAGGCAAAATGATCTTCTCACAAGCATGAATAAAAATACTCAAAACTTATCAACTCCTTTAGCTTCTTCCGGTTGGCAACCGTAAATAAAAAACCTCTCCCGAAAGCGGGAGAGGCCGAAGTTCTAAACCGTCCTTATCCGAAATTAGTTTTTCGCAATATCGAATTTCTTAAAAATGGCTTTTACGCTGGCCTCGATTTCCTTACTGCTCATATTCCTGCTGTCTACCTGGTCCGTTGTCCAACCCTGCCATACCGTTTTATCCGTTTTCGCATCAATCATAGAGATCGTCACTGTTCCTTCCTTGGAAGGCACATCGTAACTATCATATCCCATGAACTGAGAAGGATAGTACACATTAACGGCCCTGCGTGAATAACGGTTGTAGAAGGTACGTGTAAAAGGTCTTGAGTAAACAGGGTCAGATCTTTGTTCAACCGTTCTTTCTACCAATACATCATAGCTCAGCAAAACATCAGGCCGGTTCTTTGACTCTCTCCATCCGGCTGTTTTTTCCAGTTCCTTGCTTACTGCACTGCGTATCTTTTGCTCCGTCAGATCATTGGAATGATTACGGTCTTTCTTCCCTTCGCCGTCTTTATCTATCCAGGCGAACGTTCTGTATTTACTGAAATCCGTATTCTCGTCTTTTTCAATATGCGCTGTGGAGGCACAACTTGCCAGCAAGAAGACGAGTGATAAATATCCGCTCCACAGTTTCCAGTTCTTCATCATGGTTTTTCCTTTTTTGTTTATGATCATTTCTTAAACGCTGATCTATAAACGGAAAAAACTGTGCCGCGTATACTAATAAGATGTGAAAACTATGTATGCAAAATGTTATAGTTCGTTGTTTTGCCGGAATAGGTATATTCTTCTCTTCCTTTGTCAGGGCAGGCTATGTTATAAAGAACACAAAGTGTTTATAATCAATTTAGACCCTTTGTGCTTTGCGGGAAAGAATAGCTTAGGATCACGGCAATCCGATCTCAAAATGCCGCTCCGGTATCAGTACATCCTGGAACCCTTTCCTGACAAGACGTCGCTGAAATTCCTGCTGTACCTCATATTCCCCATGAACAAGGAATAATTGCCGCACTTTTCGTGCATCCTGGCAGGCCAGCCATTGGCTCATGTCTTCATAATCGCCATGAGCGCTCATGCTTCGTATAGAACCAATCTCCGCGTGTACCTGATGATGTATACCGAAGATGCTTACTTCTGTAGCGCCATTCATCAGCCTTCCACCTAATGACCGCGGTTCGCAATAACCGGTAAGTACAATAGTGTTCTTACTGTTTTCAATATTATTGCTGATATGGTGCTTTACTCTTCCCGCATCGGCCATACCGCTGGCGGAAATGATCACCATCGGATCATTTTGATAGTTGAGCATCTTTGATTGTTCCACTGTCTTGATATATTTTAATCCTTTAAAAGAAAAAGGATCGCTGTCTGATTGCATGATCTTCTGGATGGCTTTGTTAAAATACTTCGGGTAGCTTTTTACTACTTCCGTCGCTTCGATACTTAAAGGACTGTCTACATAATAATCCAGCGCGGGTAAAGTATTTTCCAGTTCCAGTTGGTTCAATGCGAACAATATTTCCTGTGTGCGGCCGACACTGAATGCAGGCAGGATCAGTTTTCCTTTTTTGTCTAAACAACTATGCTTTATCCATTTCAATAACAATTCGGGTGTACTGTCTGCCGCATCATGCAGGCTGTTACCATACGTTGATTCCATGATAATATAATCCGCCTGTGAGAAAGTATCCGGTGATTTTAATATCACATCACGGTAACGTCCGATATCACCGCTGAATGTTAGCCGTGTTTCTTTACCGCTCTCATTAATTTTTAAATGTACACAGGCGCTCCCGATAATATGACCGGCATCTGTAAACATCACTTCTACATTATCCGTTACATAAAACCAGGCGCCATACTCCGACGGCACAAAATGATCCAGGCTTCTTTTTGCATCGTCAAGCGTGTACAGCGGGCGCTGGTAAGGCAATCCCTGCGCAGCAAGCCGCTTATTGGTGTACTTCGCATCATCTTCCTGTATCTCCGCCGAATCTTCCAGTAAGATGGCAGTAAGCGTATAAGTAGCCGGTGTACAAAATATTTTTCCGGCAAATCCTTCGCTGACCAGTTTGGGAATAAGACCCGAATGATCTATATGCGCATGAGAAAGGATCATCACATCTGCTTCTTTGGGATCAAAACCAAATTCCCTGTTCATGGCATCCGTATCTTTTCCCATTCCCTGGAACATGCCACAGTCAAGCAGTATCTTCTTACCATTCTTTAATGTCAGCAAATGTTTGGAACCTGTTACCGTCCTGGCTGCACCGTGAAAAGCTATTTTCATAATTACTGGTTGGTTGTTTTTCTTGCCTTATAAGACCATGTGAAAAAAAATTCTGCGACCACTTCTCCCTGTTCATTTTTGCCGGTTGTTCTGGCTCTTACAGATCTTGCTTCGCCGCTGCTGATGCTTTCTTCAATTGCCTGCCGTATCGCTTCTCCTTCTTCGCAGGTAAAAGTTGTCCGGCCTGTTGCCTTCTTATAATATTCTGCTTCCAGTTTTACCAATAGCATGGAGACAGATGGTTTTCTTTTATATAAATGGGCCATGGATAAAGCGCCGGTGCTCATCTCTGCGGCCATAGCGAGACTGGCAAAATAAGTAGAACGGAAAGGGTTTTTGGAAAACCACTTGTAAGGAACAGAGACCACGCATTTTTGTTCGTCGGCCTCTCTTACCCTTACACCTGTAAAATAAGCGCTGGGTAATTTTGACAATAAAAACATCCTGAACTTAAACGGATGTTTCATTAGCCTGATAAAACCGGCTGTATGGGGATTCATTATTGTTCTTTGTATTGCTTAGGATCTAATGCTGCAGGTTTCCAATCATTAAAGAAACCCATGACAATATTCTTCTTATAACTTTTCTGACCATCCTCAAGGTAGCCAGAATTCTGTGTATGAAGTAATTTACCGGCTCCATCAAGCACTAAAAAGACAGGAAAGCCGAAACGCTGCGGGTAACCATACTTCGCCAGCAGCTTTTCATTCTTGTTCTCTTCACTATAGTTCAGGTGATAAACAATATAGTTGGCTTTTATCAGCGAGTCTATTGAGGTATCTGTCGTAGTAAAATCGTTGAACCGCATACACCATATGCACCAGTTACCCCCGATCTGAACAAAGACGTGCTTTCCTTCGGCCTTTGCTTTTTTTACCGCTCCTTTAATTCCTGCTTCCGCATTCTCCTGTGGTTTGTACAGGTTAAATTTTTTCAGGTCCTGGGAAAATACGCCCGATACAATAATAAGAGCAAGGATCAATAAGCTATTTCTTTTCATCAGCATCATTTTAATCATATAACCAATCGTTATTGTTTATCAAATGCCACGATACTGGCCACTGCTTTGTTACTATTCGCATCTACTTTAAAAGAGATAGTCCCATCGCTGGTGTTTGTGAACCGGGCCGAGGAGATAACAATACTCTGCAGTGCATTGTTTACTTTCTCCGCATAACTGGCCCCGCTGGCCTGGCTTATTTTATTGTTAATATCATTATAGTCCAGTTCATCTTTACTTACTACTACAGCAATATAGTCTCTTGTTCCAACATTATCCGGTTCCATAGATTGCCCTTTGGGGAAAAGGCGATAGCCGGTAATGCCGCAATAAGGAGAATGTTTGGAAACGGTTTCACCGGGCTTCAGATAGGGAAATAAAACATAACTGGTCTTGCCATCGCTTTCTGCGCCGAATATGTAGATATAGCATTCCGTTTCATTCTTTATTTCCATCTTAAATCTTGTTCCGGGTTTAATGGCAGAAACAGTTTGAAATGAATTACCACCCGCCGACCGTAACTGTATATATTGTTTATCATCATTCTTTACCAGCCCGATCGTACATTCCAGCGGTATATTGGCTACTTCGCTGCGTTTGGGTAACGGATCAATACCATAGGCTTCTTTTACATAATTCTTAAAATCACCATAGCGTACCCAGGCAATACCTTTATTACCCCAGTCTTCCGTCCAGCTGTTCATGATCTGGAAAGCACCACCAAATTTCCTGTCATCATAGCCAATAACGCACATAGCGTGTCCGCCCATTCCCATCTGCGATGCATCAGCGCCCTGCGGCTGCCACAGTTCTTTTCCCATCATATCCTGCATAAAGCTCTGTCCTACCATCATCCCTATCACCACCGGCGCATCTTTTGATAAATGTTCTTTAATCGCTCTTACACTTATCGCATTGATATTATCACCGCTGGTAAGACGGGTAAATCCATGAATAGTATTCTGCTGACCGGCTCTTACATCGCCGGATGTTGGCTCACGCTGGCAATCCTGGTCGTTATAGGGATACTGGCTTATTGGAACGCCGCCATTTTTTTGCATGGATTCCATCGCCCTTTGCACATACGAGCCCTGGCAATCATCCAGGCGGATCTGGTTATATAAATAAGAAGGACTGAAAGCAATAGCCGCCGGATCTTCGTGCGTAGCGGCCGCTTTTAAAATAGTTTGTGCCGCATAAGCGCTGCTCCAGGCTACACAACTTCCCTGTTGTCCCTGGTCGCCACGGGGTGGCGCATATTGTAAAAGTGAAACTGCTTCAGGCAACGCATTGCCCGGGTTGGTCTCATCCAGCTCTTCATATACCGAGGCTTTATTGAATTCCTGCGGATTGAAACTATAACCGCTTTGTGAAAATTTAGAGACGATATCCTGTACATTGCTCATATTACAGCCGCCTTTACCCATCAGGAAATAAGCGCCTGCGCCCAGTATAAGTAATACAATAATTCCTTTTCCTTTAAACAATCCTAATAACAAAGGCAACAATGCACCTAAACCACCTCCGCCGCCCGGAAGATTGGGCCGGTCTCCGCCACCACCTTTATCATCATTATAATCATTCTGGTTCTGATCCTGTGGATCATCGGTCATCCGGATAGGCATAATCTGAGTTTTAGTTGTGAATTGGTAAAATAAATGTAGGAAGATCACCCGGATTAAAATCATGGGAAAATAAAATACTTTTTAGCGGGTTTCTGTCACCATTTGTGAAAAAGAATCGTCAATTTTGATAATAGCCTTAAACAGACATGAAAAAAATATCCTTTCTCGCCCTCGTCGCTCTTGCCGGTTCTTTCCATAGCTTTTCACAAAAAATTTCCGGTAAACTTATTTTTCAGCAGGGCCAGGTTTTCAATATCAGCATGGAAGTAAAAAACAAGGTATCGCAGGAAGCCATGGGGAATGCGATAGATTTTGAT
This sequence comes from Bacteroidota bacterium, assembly GCA_037200265.1. Lineage (GTDB taxonomy): Bacteria > Bacteroidota > Bacteroidia > Chitinophagales > Chitinophagaceae > VBAT01. Next base: position 51,208 of record JBBCIL010000021.1, on the reverse strand, counting down.
CTCAGCGGAACAACCACTCACACCTATAAGGTCACTAATGCTACCGCCGATAACACCACATTACATCATGATGTAAAAAGGATCGTTTTTAAATTTGATGGCATGGGTCAGAAGCGTTCATTTGATTCTGACAACAAAAAAGACCTGGATGGATTTTTCGGCACGCCGGTAAAAGATATTCTCAGCAAAAATTACGATATCATCATTGATCCGTCCGGTAAGACATTGATGGCAAAACCCGAAAAGATCGAGCTGGCTAAATTCGACGATCGCCTGGCCATCGTATTCAATATGCTGAAGGATGTAACAAACATTGTATACCCGCCGAAAAAAAATGAATCAAGCTTTTTTAAAGTATTGCCCGATACAGCAGTAGCTATCAATGATAGCTGGACAGAAGCCGGAGAAGATGCAGGTGGTAGTTTTAAAACCATATATACCTTATCTGCTATTACGGACTCAACAATTATTGTAGACCTGAAAGGCAACTCTTCTTCTGTTACCAAAGCAGAGGTAATGGGTATGCCTACAACAACCACCATGAATAATAGTTATACCGGCAAGATCATCCTGGATAAAGCAACTTCTATCATTCGTCAAAAAACGATCACTGCCGAGTCAAATGGAAGCACAGAAGCGATGGGAGGAAATTTGCCGGTGATATCAAAAACAACGATCACCATTTATGTCAACCCGGTTTCTCAATAGAAAATTGCCGGGAAGAAGTTAGACGAAAAAGATAATCATTGTTCTCTTCCTGCCTTACTTCTTACCGGCAATGTATATACTTCATTTAGCCAATCACGGGACGATAAAGGGATCAACAATCGCCAATACCTGTGCTTTTGTAAGCGGTTCATCAAATGCTTCAGAAGCGGCATCAGAAGAAATTACCTGCCCGTTTATATTAATGATCGGCACTCCTGCCTGGGTTGTTATTTCTTCCCCATCATAGCTTGCCTGTACCGCTGCTGAGTCAATACCACTTTGTTTGCCTGTGATCCATGGTTTTACATTCACACCGGCTGGCACCAGTCCACCATTCGTTTTACGCATCTGGCGGATATGCGCCGCATGCCTTGCTTCTACAGAATGTATCTGCAGCGCTGCCTGCAATACGGTATTGTTTGCCATAAGATCGGGATCAGCGGCCTGCCCTTTATAAGCTCTTACACCGGTATCTTCAAAGGTTTGTGCAACGGCAAGGAATAAGGCATAATTGGTAAATACAGCAGCAAACGGGCCGGTACCTGTACCATTACCTGCACTAAAATCAAATACGGGTTCTGCAACAGGAGTACCTCCTGCGGCGGATATAGCGCTTTTCAGGAAATTAACGTGCGCTGTTTCATGGGCGCCGATTGTCTGGATAGCTGTTTGCGGAGCGCCGGCCGGTATAGCCAGTGTACCACCTGCCGCGGCTGCATTACCCATCTGGTAAAATTTCGCTTCGAGGTATTCTAATGTCAATGCGAAGTTCAATACATCAAAAACACTTTCCACGCGTTTGGTTCCGGCATAAGCTTTCTTGAACAAACCGCCGAGCGCAAGAGGAACAGCTGCCAATGCCAGTTTACCGGCGATGCCTGCAAATTGTTTCATGGTATGACGGCGGGTATCGAGGCGTTCATACACTTCCGGGTCTACCCTTTCTATTTCAGTGATAACGTTTTTCAGATTCATAAAAAGGAGATTTAAGAGGTGGGTAAATTATTTCCTGAGATCTTTGTTACCAGGTAAGTATTAGCAATAAGCAATACAGCAGGAGGATCAGCTGCCACATCCAATCCCATCGCATTTACTACTGTATTATCAGCAAACGTTCCGTTACTGATAATATCTCTTATCCATGCGGCATGCCTTGCTTCTACCGAAACAATTTTTCCGGCAAGTGTAAGATAGGCGGGCGTCGTGATCAGCTTTCCTGCTCCGTTATAAGCAGATACTCCTGTATCTTCAAATGCTTTTGCGGCCGCCAGCACAGCAGTTCGATTGGTAAAATCAATCGAACTGAAATCAGGTGTAAGCGCCTGGATCGCATTGGACCCCAATGCATTTTTGAAAAATTCCCGATGGGCGATCTCATGGTCACGGATATCGGCCATAAGCGCCATTTCAGCAGCAGCACCGCCACTGTAAGGAGTTTGTAACACCTTAATATAGAAAGCCGCTTCCAGTTGTTCGAGTGCATAGGCATAATTTAAAATACCCGTGTCTCCGCTTCCCAGGTCAATGGCATTCGGATCGTTGTTGTTGTCCTCATCTTTTTTGCAGGCAGATACTCCGATGACCACTGCAGCGGCAGCGCCTGTATATCCAAGAAATCTTCTTCTTGAAATTGCTGCTCTTTCGGCATTGGTCAAAAGCGTTCCACTCCCGGATTGAATGATCTCAGGCATACGCTAAAATTTTAATGATTAATAAAAAAAACTTACGTGAAGATTCTCTGGTTGGTATTCGAAGATTCTGAGCTGGTATTATCAGTTACGCAACTATTGCCTGTAGCGGATTTAAAATAATCAACTTTATTTTACTGAATCAAAATGCAAAAAAATATTACGGGTTATGGGGAAATAATTACCGGTTATATATCCTGGTTACGGAGAAGTTCCTCAAATGTTTCTCTTTTGCGTATAATGACGGGTGCATTATCCTTCAGCATCACCTCAGCGGGTTTTAATCTTGAATTGAAATTGGATGACATCTCAAATCCGTAAGCGCCTGCATTATAAAAAACAAGGTACAAGGTAATCACCTTCACGGATTGCATGCAGCTGCCTGTCCCAGGCAAACGTGTCTGTTTCGCAGATATTACCTACTATGGAATATTTTCTTTCTTCCCCGGCCGGGTTGCTGATGTTTGCTATATGATGATAAGCATCATAGAACATAGGACGGATCAAATGATTGAAGCCACTGTTGACGCTGACAAAGTAGTCGCGGCCGTTTCTTTTATCACATTTACCTGCGTGATAAAATAGCCGCATTCGCTGACCATGAACTTGCCCGGTTCAAACCATATCTGCAGGTTCTTTGCCTGCGGGTGATTATCAAAGGCCTCTTTTACTTTCTGTGCGACGATATCAATATCTATTTCTTCATCACCTGCCTGGTAAGGCACTTTAAAACCACCGCCGAGATCAACGGATTTTAATTCTGTAAAATGCGGGATGATATCAAACAATACTTCAATGCCTTTTACAAACACATCTGCATCTTTGATATCGCTGCCGGTATGAATATGCAGGTCGGTAATAAAAATAGTATTTCGTTTGACTACATCGAGTATCTTATCCAGTTGATCTACCGGTATACCGAATTTACTTTTATCGTGACCGGTTGATATTTTTAAATTGCCTCCCGCCATGATATTGGGACGAAGGCGGATACCAACAGGATAGCTATGCCCGTATTTTTCACCAAACTTTTCCAGGTTGGATAAGCTGTCTATATTAATATTAACGCCGAGGGTAACGGCTTCTTCAATCTCATCGAAGCCGATGCCATTGGATGTATATAAAATCTGCTGGGGTAAAAAGCCGGCCAGTAAAGCCAGTTTCACTTCATTGATCGAGCTGCAGTCAATATTAGCGCCGAGCGATCGTATATATTTAAGTATGCTGACATTGGTCAGTGCTTTGCAGGCATAAAAGAAAACCACATTGCTTTTGCTGAAAGCTGTCGCCAGTTTTTCATACTGTTCCTTTATTTTTTCAGCATGATACACATATAAAGGTGTTCCGAATTTGTTGGCTAACGCTGCTAATTGTTCGTCCGATAATTGTTGCGACATGCCGGCGAAGATAAAAAAGACGTACCACCGCTCCAAAAGCAACAATGGCCAATAGTTTTGGAATCATTTTACCACACAGGAGGGCCGCAGAGGAAAGAGACCTCAGAGATAGTATGACCTCTGCGATCTCTGTGCTACTAAAAAAAGAGGCGCCGTTTTAAACAGCGCCTCCCTTTTATCAAACCCGATAAGTTATTATGAATTATCTTCTTCATTTTCCTTTTCAATCAACTCACCTTCTTCTGTTACAGAAAGCAAGACATCACCTTCTGCTTCTGCCTCCGTTTCCCTGTTTCCTTCATCCACTTTTGGCGCTTCCAGCTCTGTATTCTTTATCAGGGGTGGGTTCTACCAGTTGCTCGGCCAGCACTTCTTTGATCTTTGGTAGTTCGTCAGCCGAGTTGATACCGAAGTAATCCATGAAAGTTCTGGAAGTAGAGTATACAAGCGGGTGACCGGGTAATTTCTCATTACGGCCGCTGATGATGATCAGTTCTTTTTCCAGTAATTTTTGCACGGCATATCTGAACTTACCCCGCGTATTGATTCTATCTCTCCTTTGGTAACCGGTTGCTTATAGGCAACGATAGCCAGTGTCTCTAATGAAGCGGCAGACAACCGTTTTAAGAATTTCTCGCCATTGAGCTGTGCAATGGTTTTATGGTATTCCTTTTTGGTAAGGAATTGCCAGCCACCGCCACTTTGCCTCATTTCAAAAGGATAAAACGCTGAGTTATATTTTTCAGTAATGCCTTCAATCGCCGCTTCTACCTGGTCAAGCGTGATCTTATCTTCCATAAAGGCAAAAGCATTGTTTACCAGCTCTGTAATTTCCAAAGAGGTCAACGGCTTATCGCTGGCGAAGATCAGCGCTTCAATATGTGGTATCAGATTCGTTAATTCCATATTCTAATAGTCGTATAGATCAATTAAGTAACGGGCAAATTACTCATAGCGGTTTTAATGAGGCAAATGAGATTATGCACATTCTTTTTACATAGATCGGGTGTGAGGTGTGAGCTGCGGATGTCGGGAAGAGGTTGTTCGATGTTGGTTGTCCGTTGTCCGGCGTTGAGATTGTAAAGTTTTTACTGATTTAGTGACGATCAACGAACAACGGTCAACGTCCCTGGCAGCTCACACCAGACAACCGACACCCGATCACCCCTGGAGAGCAGCCGCTCCGCTTACGATCTCAGTTAATTCGGTAGTAATAGCTGCCTGCCTGGCGCGGTTATAAGATATCTTCAGTGACCGAAGCATCTCATTGGCATTTTCGCTGGCTTTATCCATAGCGGTCATGCGGGCGCCATGTTCAGAAGCGTTGGAATCAAGTACCGCCTTATATAATTGTGTATTGAGGATCTTTGGCATCAGTTCCTTCACCAGTTCTTCTTTGGAAGGATCATAAATAAAATCCGCTTTGGCAGCGCCTTCTGTCTTCGCCACTTTAGGGATGGGTAAAAACCTTTCTACTTCAAATTTCTGCGTAGCGGCATTCTTAAACTGGCTGTAAACGATCTCTACTACATCAAACTGTCTTTCTTCAAATGCTTTCATAGCTGCTTTTGAAGCCTGCTGCACATTCCCGAATGTAAGTTTCTGAAAAATATCTTTATAAGTCGCGTCAGCTTTATAGTTATTCTTGAGAAAATGCTCGTATCCTTTTTTTACCGATATTCCAGATCGCGACATTTCCTTTTTTATACTGCGCAGCATATTTTTCCGCGATAGTCGCTTTTGTCAGTTTGATCACGTTGGCATTAAAAGCACCGGCAAGGCCACGGTCACTGGTGATCACGATAAACAATACCTTTTCGATGGGGCGCTCTGCTGCCAGGCTCATTCCAACTTCACCTTCGCTGTTACTGACAATATTGCTCAGCATTTCCTGCAGTTTGCGGGCATAAGGGCGCATCTGGATGATCGCATCCTGGGCACGGCGCAGTTTAGCAGCACTCACCATCTTCATCGCCTTGGTGATCTGCTGTGTACTTTGTACTGATTTTATGCGGTTGCGGACTTCTTTTAACTGGCCAGCCATGTGTAAAGTTTTGAAGTTTTACAAGTTTATCAGTTCACAAGTTACCCTACTGCTGGATTGCTCCTATTGAACCTGTGACTACTAAACTATTGCACTCTTAATTTGGCCGCAAAAGTAAGGGGTTAAAGCTATAATTCCATGGGCAGGTGGAAAGAAAGCATTCCTGCCTCCTCTTTAGGGGTTGAGGGTATCTTTTAGCACAAACTCTCTTTTGAGTCCATAAGAAATGGCCAGCTTTCCGCCTTCTTTAGTTCCGTTTTTTACCCTTTTCTCATCTTCCTTGTATAGTTCAAAGTAGATCGGGCCGTTTGCCAGCCTGGCCAGCTCCTGCCTGGTAATAGTAATACGCCCGTTAATGACAGTATCAAGCCGTACAATACCCTCACTGAATGAAGCGGTATCTGTCATCATTACCCTGATATAATCTTTAGGCGCCAGGCCTTCTACTTCAAAAATGAGGTCGGCCCTGGTAAGTGAGACCGGCAATGCCGTTTTTAAACTGATAGGCTGAAAGTTAAACTCCTCCTTATACTCCTTGCCGTCAAGATTGGTGAACGTGATAATATGGTGACCGGTAAAATCCTTTACGGATCTCGTCATTTCATAATAAGCGCCGCTCATTTTTGAACTGTCAACCTGTATTTCTACCCCATCCAGCTCCACTTTTGCGGGCGCTGCCAGTACAAGGGTAGTACCATTAGGCCCGGCAAAACGATATTGCAGCTTAACGGTCATATCATCATTTTCTTCGTCTCCCCATACCCGGTAATCGAAGTACAACCGATTCAGGGCTCACGTCCTTGCTGCTGCCTATCTCATTGCTGTTGCAGGCCGTCAAAAAAACAGCGATACACAGCGTGAGTGGAATACTTTTTCTTATCATGTGATCTTCTCTTTATTCCTGCGGTGAGGCAATAGTAAGTTAAAAAAATGCGAATGCTTACGGAAAAATATTACAGGGCTTTATTTGAAGGCAAAGCGTATCACGACTCAGGCAAATTCAACTATCTTTGCCCTCCCCTGTCAAATTGGCTTACAGGTATTTGTAGCATCCTTTTTGACCGGCTAAAATCTTAATTAACTGTATTTCTACAATATTCAATAATACCTAATCATGCTCGGTTTTATTTCAAAGCTCTTCGGTGGCAATAAATCGGAAAAGGATGTAAAAAAGATCCTGCCCGCTGTTGAAAAGATCAATCAGCATTTTGCCAGTTATGCTTCATTGAGCAACGACCAGCTCCGTAACAAAACACAGGAATTTCGCCAGCGCATAAAAGACCACCTGGGCGAAATAGATGCACAGGTGACCGAAAGGAACAAAGCCGCCGAAGAACTGCCTTTTAATGACCTGATGGGCAAGGACGCTATCTACCAGGAAGTAGATAAACTGAAAAAAGACAGGGATAAAAAAATTGAAGAGGCGCTGGAGAATATTCTTCCCGAGGCTTTTGCCGTTGTCAAAGAAACCGCCCGCCGTTTTAAAGAAAATACTGATATCATTTCCACCGCTACGGAACTGGATCGTGAACTGGCCGTAAAAAAAGACTATATCACTATTGATGGCGACAAAGCCATTTATAAAAATACCTGGACAGCAGGTGGCGCACAGGTCACCTGGAATATGCTGCATTATGATGTGCAGCTGATAGGTGGCGCTGTTTTACATTCCCGGTAAAATATCCGAAATGGCAACGGGAGAAGGTAAAACACTGGTGTCTACCTTACCCGCTTACTTAAATGCATTACCCCGGTGAAGGCGTTCATATAGTAACCGTGAATGATTACCTCGCCCGCCGTGACCAGGAATGGAACGGAACCGTTTTTGAATGGCTGGGACTGAGAGTAGATTGTATAGATAAACATCAGCCCAATACGGAAGAAAGAAGAAAAGCTTATCTCGCCGATAATTACCTATGGCACCAACAATGAGTTTGGTTTTGATTACCTCCGTGATAACATGGTGCATTCGCCCGAAGAAATGGTGCAGCGCAAACATCACTTCGCCATGGTGGATGAAGTGGACCTCCGTATTGATTGACGATGCAAGAACGCCCGTTGATCATTTCCGGTCCTGTACCAAAAGGAGATGACCAGCAGTTCCATATTCATAAACCAAGGGTGCAGCAGATCGTGCAGGAACAGGAACGTATTGTGCGTGCAGCATTGAATGAAGCCAAAAAATTATTTGAAAAAGGAGAAGATGATCCGAAGACCGGTGGGCTTACACCTGTTCAGAGCTTTTCGTGGTTTACCAAAATATGGCCCGCTTATTAAATTCCTGAGCGAACCAGGTAACAGGGTGAAAATGCAGAAAGCGGAAAACTATTACCTGCAGGATCAGCAGCGTAATATGAAGATCGTGGATGACGAACTGCTTTTTCATATTGATGAAAAACAAAATTCTGTAGACCTTACTGATAAAGGACTTAACATGATCACCCGCTCCGGGGAAGATCCTGAGTTTTTTGTGTTACCGGATATAGGAGTGAAACTCGCGGAAGTAGAAAAAACGGCCATAACCGCTGAAGAAAAATTACAGCAGAAAGAAGTTTTATTAAATGATTATGCGCAGAAAGCGGACCGTATCCATACTGTGCAGCAGTTATTGAAATCATATACCCTCTTTGAAAAAGATGTGGAATATGTACGTGATAGACGGCGCTATCAAGATCGTAGATGAACAAACAGGCCGTATCATGGAAGGCCGCCGCTACAGTGATGGATTGCACCAGGCGCTGGAAGCAAAAGAAAATGTAAAGATCGAAGCGCGCAACGCAAACCTATGCTACAGTTACCCCTGCAGAATTATTTCAGGATGTACCATAAGCTGGCGGGTATGACGGGTACTGCCGAAACAGAAGCAGCAGAATTATGGAGCATTTACAAACTGGATGTAGTTACTATTCCTACCAATATACCGATGGTGCGTATAGACAGACAGGACTTAGTATATAAAAACAAAAAGAGAAAAATTCAAAGCGGCTATTGATGAGATAGAAGCGCTGCGCAATGCCGGAAGACCGGTACTGGTAGGTACTACTTCAGTTGAAATAAGCGAATTGCTGAGCCGTATGCTGCAGCAAAAGAAAATAACGCATAAGGTACTGAATGCAAAACAGCATGCACATGAAGCACAGATCGTAGCGGAAGCGGGTTTACCCGGCGCTGTTACCATCGCCACTAATATGGCGGGCCGTGGTACGGATATCAAACTCGGGCCCGGTGTAAAAGAAGCAGGCGGTTTAGCGATCATTGGTACAGAAAGGCATGAAAGCCGTCGTGTAGACAGGCAGTTGCGTGGTCGTGCCGGTCGCCAGGGTGATCCCGGTACTTCACAATTCTATGTATCGCTCGAAGATGACCTGATGCGTATGTTCGGCAGCGAAAGGATCGCGGGACTGATGGATAAACTGGGCTACAAAGAAGGTGATGTGATACAGCATAGCATGATCAGCAACAGCATCCAGCGTGCACAGAAGAAAGTAGAAGAGAATAATTTTGGTATACGTAAGCGTTTGCTGGAGTATGATGATGTAATGAATGCGCAGCGTAATGGCGTATATGGCAAACGCCAGCATGCTTTATTTGGCGAACGCCTGGCACTGGATATTGACAATGCGTTTTCTGTGGTAGCGGAAAGCCTGGTAACCGGTTTCCGGGAACAGGAAGACTATGAAGGTTTCAAACTCGCCTGTATCGTCAACTTCGGACTCGATACGAAAATCGAAGAAGAAGAATTTAAAAGAGGTGATGTGAATACCGTGATTGATACGCTATATGCTGAAGCCACGGATAACTACACCCGTCATAAAGAAGAGTTGAAAAAACAGATCATTCCTGTTTTCAAAAATATACGGTTGACGCAGGGTGGTCATATCGAGAATGTAGTAGTGCCTTTCACTGATGGAAGAAAAAGCATGAATGTGATTGCGCCGCTTGATAAAACGCTCAGCTCACAGGGTGAAGAAGTAGCAGCTTCGCTGGAAAAAACAATTACCCTGGTGGTGATTGATGAAGCCTGGAAAGAGCATCTCCGTTCAATGGACGACCTGAAGCAAAGTGTACAAACAGCTTACCTCGAACAAAAAGATCCACTGGTGATCTATAAAATGGAAGCCTACCAGTTATTCAGGAATATGAATAACGAGGTGAACAAGGATATTGTTTCTTTCTTATGCCATGCCTCTATTCCTATCCAGCAGGAAAATGCGCAGTTGAACGGAAGGCCGCCAGCAGAAGACAGATTACAGTAAGATGAAGGCGAATAAAGACGAGATAGATGCCGCCGGCCAGGACTATGCCGCCAATGAAAGGGATAAATATGAACCCGGTGGCGGTGGTGATGTGGCGGTGAAGCAGGAGCCGATAAAAGTCGCTCCCAAGATCGGTCGCAATGATCCTTGCCCCTGCGGAAGTGGAAAGAAGTATAAGAATTGTCATGGGAAGGATGCGTAATAAGCTTTGTTATCGTGATTTTGGTTTAACGAATAAGAAAACATAGCTCCGGTAAGGGAACATGAGAAGCTAAAAGTTGAAAGATTAGTGATAAAAGCCTCAGTATTATTCTTATGCCGGAGATAATCCACCAATTATTGTCAGGTACTTATTAATGGTCTGCTCAATCCTTGTTTTAAAATTATATCTTCTGAAATCGGTATTCTTAATGATGCCTTCATTTTTATAATAACCCCCGGAGAAATAATACTTGGTTTTTTCAGTACCTCCGCTTAACGAGATATAGTTATCTGTACCTACCCGGTTTGAAAAATATCGTCCTGGTAATCATACCGGGTTACATCTACGAGGTCAGTGGACAGTTTCCTCACCTGGCATCTGCTCTTGTGTAGGTAATAAAATTTTCCCGGGCCGTCACTAATATTCCCTAACCGCAAAGCGGCTGAACCAAATTGTTTTCCATAAGTAGATATATAAACCTTTTTACGTAAGGAATTTGCTATCAGGCTGGTGCCAAAATCAATCTTTAATTGCCCCGCTTTTCCTTTTTTGGTTGTAATCAATACAACACCATTGCTGGCCCTTGAACCATAGATAGCCGATGCTGATGCACCCGGGATGATATCTATCTTTTCAATATCGTTGGGATTAATATCGGCCATCCGGTTTGTACCTTAATTCAGCACTGCGTCCTGCATCTACATTAAGATTGGTAACATTGGTAGTCGTATTGCTGGCTATTACACCATCAATAACATATAGTGGTTCAGAAGATCCTTTGATCGTGCTGGTACCCCGCATACGAATTGAAATACCTCCGGCAGGATCGCCGGATGTTTGTGTGATCTGCGCACCCGGAACTTACCCTGCAATGATGCTGTGAGGTTACCTGAACCTGTATTCGCCAGTTGTTTAGAACTGACTGAATTAACAGTATTACCCAACTGTTTTCTTGATTGTGTCAGTGAAGAACCAATAAGTACTACTTCATCCAGCTTTAACGCATCCGCTTCCAGGCTAATGTCTGAAGTATAAGTAGCCGCATTCCCCAACCTGGATGTTTTGCTCTTTGCTTTTAAAACCGACCCCTGAAAACTCAAGCGTATAACTACCGGGTTTGAGCGTCCCGCTGATTGTATAAGCGCCGTCCTCATTTGTAACAGCGCCAATAGTAGTTGAGCGTACCTGCACAGAAACAGCAGGAATTCCTTTTCCATCCGGCCCGTCACTTTTCCGGTGATCTGCACCTGTGCTATCACCAGTACAGCCGCTAATTGAAACAGAAGGACAAGAGAGGAATACTTCCATACTCGTTGCCTTAACCTTTGTTGATTTCTCATAATAATGGCAGTTGTTTAGTTTAGATATGTTTTCTTTTCCTAATCAGAAAGTCAACTCAAATTATAGTTTTGCTGCATGATTCAAACAAAAAAGCCGTAAAATCTTGCTAAAACCCGCAAAAAAAGGCTAATATCAAATATAAACCCTGCAAAAAACCGCAAAAATGGGTATCGAAGGTGTAAGCAAAATATTTGCGGACTTCGCGAAATGGAAGTGTTATAGTGAAGATTGAAGCAATTTCTTCAGGTTGGTAAGCCCCTGCTCCATTTGTACACCATGAGATTTTTCCAGGCATCAGGCTCCCAAATTTCTCCCAGGGATACCAGCGGAGTTGAAAGTCCATATACCATTGCAAAGTGACTGAATCCTGGCCGGGATGAGAGATCGTTCTCCAGACATTCGTGACGGGCTGCATTTTTTTAGGGAAAAACATGGCAGTCACTTCGTCGGTTTCGTTTTTGACAATAGTGATCGTGACAGGCTTTTTCATATCTGAAGTATCGAGTATCACTCCTTTTACATCTCCATCAACATATAAAAGCTGGGCGCTATCCAGCCCGGGTGCCATTTCTTCCATTTTGATGCATCCCTGATCTGTGCCATCACAGCCTCCTTATCCGCTTTTATATTGACCGCGCGGGGATAACCCGTACATGTGACGGAATAAAAAGTGACATACCTGTAACAACCAGGAATAAAAAAATAAAACTGATGAAGGCTAGTTTGAACAGGCGCATGTGCGAAGTTACTGAAGTTCGGGTTGAAGATTTGATGTTGGATGTTTGAGGTTGGATGTTCGAGGTTAGTGATTTAAAGATCATAATGTCTTTACAGATTCAGGAATTTAACCTCCAACATCGAACATCCAACATCGAACATCGAACATCCAACCATCCAACCTCCAACCTCCAACATCGAACTTTTACTCCCACTTAATAACCCTGGCACATATACCATAAATAACAGCCATCCAAATCGCCAGGATACCGAGTTCCTTCCAGCATTCAAATATACTCAGTCCTTCGAATGAGATCTTTCGCATGGCGTCATTGAACTGTGTAAGCGGTAAAATATTACATATCTCCTGCAGCCATTTTGGAAATACCTGTATGGAAAAGAAAGTACCTGACAGCATCATTTGCGGGAACCCGAATAAATTTATCCATAACGGAATAGAGGTATCGCTTTTTACAATACTGCTGAAGATAAGCCCTACCCCCCATCAGCAGGAAGAGCATGATGATGGATACGAGGATCATTTCGATAAAGGTGAGCGCCCCATGCTGCAATGTAAATTCAGGAAGAAATGACCGAACAGGATCAGCACGACCACGTTCATCAGCTGAAAGAACAACCGGCTCATACCGATACCTAACAATATATGTATGCGTTTTACCGGCGAAGCATAAAAGCGTTTCAACACCAGTTGCTCACGCAAATTGAAAAAGGTAAACGCTATCCCAAACAATGTTGAGAATAAAATAGAAAACCCTAATTGCCGGGTAATATAAAATCAATTTGCCTGTATGTCTTTACTGCAGAAACAACCGGATCGTTGATAACGACATACTCCACCTGGTTTGCTGACATGCGGGCATCGAATTTCAGTTTCATATATTCCAGCACCTGCCTGAACCCGCCAAATGTATTGCTGCTCGCAGATGTTGACCGTGAATTGATGGTAAAATGCGGCTTCCCGGAAGAGTCTTTTGTTTCAGCAATACTGATAACAGCAGTAAGCCTTCCCCTGTTCAAGTCCTTATTCATAGCAACTGTATCAGCGTACTTGCTGATACGGATCATAGGGCTATTTTTTAATGCTCCATAAAAATCACTGGTAGTATCCGTTCCCGGCTCCAGCGCTACCCGGTAACTAACACCGCCGCCGCTTCCAAATGCGCCAAATATCAGGATGAAAATGATGGGAAATAATAAACTGAACACAACAGCAGTGGGTTGGTTAAATATCGCTCTGAAACTGGCTCTTGTAATGGCCCAAAGAGCTTTTGACTGACTGTATGGTTTTGACATGTGAGAAAGTTGGTGAGCAAAATGTAGTAGGAAAAGTCCGAAAGACCGAAGTCGGAAAGACCGACGACCAGTATGAATAATGAAAAGACTTTACAGCTATCCGAAAACGTCTTCGGACTTTCCGACTTCCGGTCTTCCGGACTTATTTATTAATTAATAAAAAAACTGGAAAGGCAATCTCGCCTGCACTGAACTTGTCATTTCTTTTATTCGCTTCAGTTCCAGGTATACCTTGTAATTGTCTTCGCCCATTTCCGCTTTCATCTTATTTGCATAATTCATGGGGTCTTTTCTATTGAAGGAAAAGTCCGGAAGTCGGGAAGTCCGCTGCGTGGATAGTTGAAAGTGATTTAATTGAAAGACCGGAAGACGTTTTCGAATAATTGTAAGGGCTTTTCATTATTCATACTGGTCGTCGGTCTTTCCGACTTCCGGTCTTCCCGACTTCTCAATTAATAAAAAACTGGAAAGGCAATCTCGCCTGCACTGAACTTGTCATTTCTTTTATTCGCTTCAGTTCCAGGTATACCTTGTAATTGTCTTCGCCCATTTCCGCTTTCATCTTGTTTGCATAATTCATGGGATCTTTTCTGTTGAAGAACTGGTCAAAAATGTTTTCCCGGCGCAGGAAATTCCTTTAACTGGTAATCTGTTATTTTCGCCATGCGTGCCGCACAGAGCACGGCATCATTCAAACCGCCGAAACGGTCTATCAAACCAATCTCTTTTGCTCTCACACCTGTCCATACACGTCCCTGTGCGATGCTATCAACATACGCGGTATCCATCTTTCTTCCATCGGCCACTCTTTGTTTGAATTGTGAATAGATCATTTCGATCTCTGCCTGTATCATTTTCTTTTCCTGTTCATTCATGGGTCTTGTGAATGTGGATGCATCTGCATAAGGCCCGGTCTTTACACCATCGAAAGTGATGCCCAATTTGTTTTTAAAGAACGCCTGCATATTGGGGATGATCCCAAAGACACCGATCGAACCGGTAATAGTAGTGGGCAATGCAAAAATACTGTCGGCGGCGCAAGAGATATAATAGCCGCCTGACGCAGCTACATCGCCAAAACTTACAACAACCGGTTTTTTCCTTTTTCGCCAATGACAATTCTCTCCAGATACTTTCACTCGCCATCGAACTTCCGCCTCCTGAATTGACACGCAGTACGATCGCTTTTATTGATTGATCCAGTCTCGCCTTTCGTATCAGGTTGCGGTATGTTTCACTTCCGATACTTCCCTGGCCGCTTTTACCATCAATAATATCGCCCTCGGCATAGATAAGAGCGATCTTTTCTTTACCTTCTCCTGCAAGATTATTCGCGGCGAGGTACGTATTAATAGTAACGAAATTTATTTTTCCGTACTTATCTATTTTTAATTTACCCTTGATCTCGTCTTTTATTTCGTCGTCATACTTTAATCCATCCACCAGTTTATGATCAAACGCATTCTTGGCGTTTTGAATAATCCCTTCATTGGCCAGCAGGTGCAATGTTCCGGTATCCATTTTCCTGGTCTCCGCTGTTTTTTGAAGAAGATCGTTGTAAAGATCATTCAGCCATACTGATGTCTGCAACTGATTCTCCGGTGTCATCTTATCAGCACGCAATGGTTCGGTAGCACTCTTGAATTTACCTGCATAAAATATCTGCGGTTCTATTTCCAGTTTTTCCAGTGTGCCTTTCAAAAATGCATAGTTAACGCTGTAGCCCACCCATTCTACATATCCCTGCGGGCTGACATATATTTTATCGGCCGCATTGGCGACGCTGTAAGCTCTTTGTGTAACAATATCGCCATACGCCAGTACGAACTTGCCGGTTTTCTTAAAATCCAGCAACGCATTTCTTATTTCTTCACTGGCGGCAAATCCATTCGCATTGGTATTGGCAAGAATATAAATACCGGCGATATTCTTATCCGTTTGGGCACTATGCAACAAGCGGATCACATCATAAAGGCCCGGCACATCATCTCCGTTTCCGCTAAGAACACCAAGGGTATTTTCTTTCAGTAATTCCGCATAGTGTTGTCCAAGGTCAAGCACCAGTACAGATTGTGACCGTACTTTGGGCGCTTCTTTCGAAGCCAGCCCACCGATAAAAGCGGCGAAAAAGAAAAATGCCAGCACACTGAATATAACGAGCGCCAGCAAGGTGGCAAGAACGGTCTTAAAAAAACTCCACATAAATCAATTGATTGTTTACTGTCAAAAATAAAGATATTTGATTTGCCGGTGGAAGTTAACAGGGTGACAGTTAATAAGGATCTGTTTCATTTATCCGCTGTTGCGGAATTGGTAAGCCTGTAAACCACAAATTTATCAACCAATATGAACAAAGTGTACCTGCTTACAGGAGGCAATATGGGCGACAGGCAGCAATCCCTGGCAAAGGCCCGTGAACTGATAGGGCTGGAATGCGGTATTGTTACCAGGGCATCATCATTGTATGAAACTGCAGCATGGGGTAAAACAGACCAGCCTGCATTCCTGAACCAGGCTTTGGAAATCCTGACTACACTAAATGCCCGACAGCTTATCCGCCATGTATTGAAAACAGAAAAAAGAATGGGAAGGATACGGGAGGAAAAATATGGTGAAAGAATAATTGATATAGATATTATTTTCTTTAACAACGAGATCCATACTACCGATTTTTTACAAATACCACATCCTGAAATGCAGAACCGGCGCTTTGTATTGGTACCATTGGCAGAGATCGCCCCGAAAAACTGTTCATCCCGCTCTTTTAAAAACCGTGAGTGAATTGCTTCGTGATTGTCCTGATAAACTGGAGGTGAAAAAGATCACGGATTAAAAGATCATTTAGATTCACGGATTTATCCACAATGTGTTCTTCTTTTTCCGGCTGCAATGTTCATTTCATTTATTTTGCGCTCATGATATAAGCGTTTGCTTACAAAAATGACTTACAACTTTATCACCATAGAAGGCAATATCGGTGCGGAAAAACAACGCTGGCTCACCTGCTGTCAAAACATTACAATGCAAGGCTGATACTGGAAGAATTCGCTGACAACCCTTTTCCTCCCTAAGTTTTATGAAAAACCCGGGGCAGTATGCTTTTCCATTGGAATTGTTTTTATGGCAGAGCGGTTCAAACAACAAAAAGAATTCCTGCAGCAAAAAGATATGTTTCAGCACCTGACCATATCGGATTATCTTTTCACCAAATGCTTATTGTTTGCAAAGGTCACTTTGCCGGATGATGAATTCCGCTTATACCAGCGCCTCTTCGAGATCATCAACCAGCAACTGATACAACCCGACCTGCTGATCTATTTGCATGCGCCGGTGGCCAAGCTACAGGCCAATATTAAAAAGCGTAAACGTTCTTACGAGCAAAATATTCCTGACGAATACCTGTTCAATATCCAGGAAACCTATACTCATTATATCAGGCAGCATAATATCAAAACAATATTCATTGATGCTTCCAATGCTGATTTCCTGGGAAATGAAAAGCACCTGAAAGCAGTAATAGATGCGCTGGAAAAAGAGTATGATGACGGTCAGCATTATTTGTCGCTGCCGTAACTATCCGGCAGGCTTTCTCCCGGAAGAATGCTGACTGTTCCTGTTTAAAGCAGTATAACTGAACTACGGGATATTCAGCCCACAGAGATTCTGTGTAAAGGAGAGCTGCAGAGATTGTTCATCGTTCAGCATTTTTTTGATCTACTATGCTTCTCTGTGTTCCTCTTTATCTCTGTTACTCTCTGTGACCCAGGTTTACCTACCTTTGCACCTTAATTATGGCCGATAACTCTCCAGTTGCCCAGATCACCAACGACCCATACGCAGCGGTACGCATACCGGAATTTAAAAACCTCATGATCGGCAGGTTTTCTTTCATTTTCCTCTCTCCGTATGATGAGCACACTGGTGGGATGGTGGGTATTAGAACTGACAAACGATCCTTTCGCTATCGGCCTCGTAGGTTTATCTGAATTTGTACCCGCTTTTGGTTTTGCCTTGTATGCCGGCCATATCATAGACAAGAGTGAAAGACGAAAGATGATACTGAAAGCAGTTTTTGCCTATATCATTTTTGCCATATTGCTCCTGCTTCTTTCAACATCTTTCACCAGCGATCGTTTCAATAACCATACTATTACCATTGCGATATACACCGTCATATTTTTTACCGGTATCACAAGAGCATTTACAGGACCTAATTTTTCTTCCCTGCTGGCCATGGTCGTTCCCCGGCAGTACTTACAAAACGCCACTACATGGAACCAGGGAAGCTGGCTGGCCGCTTCCGTGTCGGGTCATGCGATCAGTGGTTTTCCTGATCTGGCTGATAGGTATTACCGGTACGCTGATCGTTATCTGCTCACTGCTCATTGTAGCCTTTGCCGCGTTGACCACGGTTAAAAGCCAAGCCACCTGCCCTGCAAAACGGCGAAGAAAAAACCTGGGAGAGAGTAAAAGAAGGGTTACGGTTTGTATTCAGGACAAAAGAAATACTGGGCACATTTACATTAGACATGTTTGCCGTTTTATTCGGAGGAGCCGTTGCGATGGTGCCCGTATATGCAAGGGATATTTTGAAAGCCGGGCCTATCGGTCTCGGATGGCTGAATGCTGCGATAGATATCGGCGCCATCTTCAGTGTAATACTGCTCACTTTCCGCCCGATGAAAAAAGCGCAGGGCAAAAAACTCTTTTTGGCCGTCGCGGGTTTCGGGATATGTATTGTCATATTTGCCTTCTCCAAATGGTTCCTTCTTTCTTTCGCTGCCTTGCTGATCGCCGGTATGCTCGATGGTATCAGCGTGGTAGTAAGGGGCACGGTTATGCAGTTGAAAACACCCGACCATATGCTGGGAAGGGTTAGCAGTGTAGGCTCTATGTTCATCAACTCAAGTAATGAACTGGGCCAGTTTGAAAGCGGGTTTGCCGCCCGGATGCTCGGAGTAGTACCTTCGGTGGTGTTGGCGGCTGCATGACATTGCTGGTAGTGATGATTAACCTGGTGGAAAGCGCCGACCCTGCGAAAATTCGAGTACTAAGCGATGTGATTAATCAGAATTGTTTTCCCTGCCTGTTAATTTAACTTTAAGAAGTTCTTTTAACCATTAAACCACATCCATATGAGCACATCAGCTTCCCCGATTCCATCCGAATTATTAACGCTGAAGAGCCTGAAAACATTAAGCGGGGCATCCATTACCGTTTGGGTAGTATGCCTCGTATTAAGCAGCCTTCTGCCGGAACAAACACTGCAGTACTGGCATTACCGGATCATTGCCTTTGTTCTCAGCGTTCTTATTACCCTTACCATCATTCAGTCCAAGAAAACAACTACTAAGCTTGCGTATGGCTTACTGGTACTTGGTAATACCTGTTATATTTTCATCAATGCTTCAGGTATCAATTCCATAAGCAAGAACCAGCTTTTCAGCAAATCAGCTGAAACTATTAGTGATTCATCCCAAAAACACGAAGGGGCTTTTCATCAAAAAAGAAACAACACCGCAATGGCCGGTCTTTTTCCATTTCTCAGGGAAGCTGACTGGTGGCCCGACAAGGAGGTCATTCGGGAAAACACCATCCTGAAAAATGAATTGCTCACTTTAAAAAATACTACCGTTGTTTTTACTGAAAAAGATTCATTGGTAAAAAGATCAGTGTACTGGAAGAACAACTGGTCAGGCTCACAAACGGCACGCCTTTCAATGAAAAAAAATTGATCGCAGAGAATGCCCGGCTGGCATCACAAGTAAGCGCTTTAACAGAGGCATTGAACCAGGAAAAAAATAAAAATGCCGGCCTGTCACAATCACTGGTTACGGCCAACCGCGATCACCAGGATTGTTTGACTAAATATAACCAGCTGGTGAAAGATGGTAAGAAACCCCGGTAATTCAAACCTGGAAAGCCAGTTAACTGATGCGAAAGCGGAAGTAGCTACGCTGACCAATTCGCTGAATGCCTGTAACCAGAAATATGAAAATTGCTTAAGCAAGTATAACCAGTTGCTGAAGGATTGCAAGAAAGCCGATAATACAAGCCTGGAAAATCAACTGGCCAGTTTAAAAACAGAAGTCGCTACCCTCACAAATTCACTCAATACCTGTAATCAGAAATACAAGGATTGCATCGTTAAAAATGAGCAGTTACTAAAAGATGGCAGCAACAAGACAGACTGGCGCGGCTTTGACGAAACAGGTCAGCAGCTTAAAAGCAGATATAGCAGAACTTCCGGCTCTTTAAATAATGAAAGAGCCAAAACGGGCAACCTTACAAAATCGTTGACTGCCTGTGAGCAGGATTATAGGGAATGCTTAAACAGTAAGAACGATAAAAGTCTTGCAGAGAATTACAAAAATTGCCTGGCGAATTATCAAAGAACACAGAGGGCGCTGCTTCTGGCAAGAGACAGTGTGAACAGTTGCTATAAAAGAATAATGAAACTTCCTGGCAGTAAAATAGATTGATACTACGTACCGGCGTTATCCTCTTTAAAAGAAAAGAGGCTGTCTCAAAAGTATTTTAAATCAATGTTCTCGCAACGGCGCAAAGCCGCAACGACTGACCTTCAATAGGACATTCTTTGCGCCGTCGCGCCGTTGCGGGATTTATTTCACTTTTGAGACAGCCCCTTATTGGAATGGAAAAATAATACCAATTAGACATTAAAAGAATATCTGAATGTTTGTTTGTAAAACTCATTACCACATATTGACTGTATGAATGCTGGCGGAGTGGATTTGATGACGTCTGACAATTTATGCTGTAAACTTTCCAATGAGTGATAAGCTACATACTTACTTTATCTTTAAAGTGTCTCCACATTTTTTCTGCCGGATTTAATTCCGGAGTATAAGGGGGTAAAAAAATAAGCGCCATATTCTTTGGTATTTGTAATGACTTTGCATGATGAAAAGCCCCATTATCCAGGATGACTATTTTAAATTCATCCGCATTCTTGAGCTGCCATCTGATGAATGAATACCTGGAACGTATGACTATTACAATGGGGGCATCTCCAGCAAACAACTGCTACCAGTAATGGGAGAAAAAGCACCAAACAAATAAAGGTTATCAAAGCGGTGCAGAAAAGGAGCTACAGTTTTATTCCTTTGGCTGTAATCATTCTTCGCAGAATAGTCAGTAAGCCAAAGCGGCTTTCATCTTCAAAATATAAGTTGATAGTACGGCAACCACTTATTTCATATTTTACTTGAAGTGACTTGAACTTTTCAGATAGGTTTTTTAAAAACCGCTTCATCAGCGGGGGATTTTTGCACATGGCTCTTGCGGCTTACTTTGAGCCTGGCCCCATACTTTCGCTTTACATACTTATTGACTGCATGGTACTCCATACTAATATTAAACTCCGCTAATAACCATTGCTGTATCTCTATGAAACTCCTGAATCCTTCTTTGGGATTATTGAGCCGCTGAGCTAATTTCTTTTCTGCTGAGCCTGTAATCTTCCCCTTTTTAAAACCCCCCGCGGTTTTCAATGAGCAGAGCTTCAATACCTTTTTTCAGATAAATCCTGCGCCAGCTAACCACGGAACTATGGCCTGATCCGAGTATTGAAGCCAGTTTGTATTTACTTAACGACCCTTGCTGCTTAATGATAATAAGCATTTGCAAGGCCTTGAACTTAGAAGGAAAGCGCTTTTGATATAAGCGTAATTCAGCAACAGTTTCTTTAACGATAACCTGGATAGATTGTGGCATATGCAAATATACACCATCATAACATTATTTTAAAGTCTAATTGGTATAACCATCAGCACTACATGCTGCCTTCGGAAAAAAATTTAAATGCGGAACCTTATTTATTAATGTTGAGGGAACAGCATATCGAATAAATCGCACATACTAAATACCATAGCGAATGAAAAATCTCTCATTTTCCACGGAGGTGTATCATAACTGCTGCCGGGATAATAAGACTCACTGCTTTCGTTGAGCCGGGAGATACGGTGATTATACACCAGTTGCAAAGCCACCGGTGTGTTCGGTATCCCGTATCTTATTCCCGCTTGTATACCGATCCCTGTTTTTCCTGATCCAGTAGCGTGTATTGTCTTGTTGTAGGAAGGGCCAGCGCATACAGGTATTAAAGTTAAGTAAGCCGTTACAGCGTGAAGCTCCCGGCAGAAAAACTGAATAGTTGAAGAACAGCAGCTGTTGGTTTAACCAAAGCAGCCATTCATTGAATTCATTGTGCTGAAGCTCCGGCTCCGGCCCGGCTCTACTTTAAAAAATCCGGTTCCCACCCGTTCATATGCATTACTCCAGCTAAATTTGAAGCGCGGATACTGCAAGTTTCAACCATGCCATTCAAATTCAAAGCAAAAATTTATAAAGCCGGTATTAATCCCTGTGTAAAAGTACCATTGCGTATAACAGCGCGGTTAAGCGCAACGAAAGGATATATTCCCGTTAAAGGAACGATCAATAGCCATTGGTTTCAGCAAACGCTTGTACCGGTTAAAAATGAAGGCTACCGTTTATACGTCAATGGGCCGATGATGAAGGAAGCAGATGTGATCGTCGGGCAAACGGCGGATTTTATCATTGAGCAGGATACGCTGGAAAGGAACAAGAACGTTCCTATGCCGAAACTTTTAAAAAAGAAACTGGAAGAAAATGACCTGTTCACTATGTTCAAACAACTGGCTCCTTTTCGTCAGAAAGAAATTTGCCGTTACCTGAATAACCTGAAGACAGAGGATGCTTTGATAAGAAATACTGCTAAGATCATTAATGTGTTAAAGGGAAAGGCGACTTCTCCGTTGTTCAGATTGAAATGATTCTACCACATAGGCACCTAGATACATAGGGTTCCGCATAAGATCTATGTGTGTATTTTCTATGTGCCTATGTGGCAGAAGACGATCGTAATAGAACACAGTTGGTTCAGATCTTATCCCCCTTTTTCTCCTTCTATCAATTTCTCTATTACATAATAGGTAATGGGGGCAAAACGTGCTTGTTCTTTAATGTCAGCGCCTGTCGTTTAATAAACACATCTTCATCCGTATAAGGAAAACGGTGGCAATCCGAAGGCCGCTCTTCGTAAATACTGCAATAATTATCGGCCCCGAGAAAAGGACAGGGCACTGACTTCACTACAAAATCTCCTTCTTCATCTACTTTCAAATAAGTTTCGATGAAAACGCTCTCTTTCATCCGCAGGTGTTTGGCGATACGCTTTACATCCGGTGTTTTAAAACGGGGGGAATAGTTCTTGCAGCAATTGGCGCATTGCAGGCAGTCAATTTTAGCAAAAGCCTCTTCGTGCAGGCCAGGTAATTGTTTTAGCATTTTGTTCTTATCCGCTTTTTGCAAATACTGCTTATACAGCTTCTGTCTCTCCCCTGATTTCTTTTCCCAGTTTTGCAAAATATCTTTGGCCATAGGGTTGCAAATTAGCATGATTTCACGCAAAGAACGCAAAGAAAAGAATGGTCACGTAAAGGGGCGACGTGCAGCTTATGCATTTTCTGTCTTGCCGGGCACAGGAAACTATTGACCATGATCACATTCAGCTTATACTCACCTGCTTCACAAACAGTTTTATGGCTAATACTTTGATTTGACTAATACACCACCTATTTTTTGCCGCTTGTATGGGAACAGCCAGGGACCAGTTACTTATATTCATTTCTACACCGATATATATTGTTATCATCGGCATCGAGATATTGCTCAGCAATATAAGGTCGAAAGACAGCTATTCGAAGAAAGATACTTTCCAGAATATTTACCTGATGCTGCTCAATGGTGGCCTTGATCTTGCTTTTCGTGCCGTGTATGTGGGCATTATCCTTTCTTTCTTTTATGATTATCGTCTGACCAACAGTATTTCCAATCCCTGGATATACTGGACCGTACTGGTAATTTTTGAAGATTTTATGTATTACTGGCTGCACCGCGTTGATCATCATGTGCGGTTATTCTGGGCCACACACGTTTCCCATCACTCGTCGCCTAAATTCAATTTAACGGTCGGCTTCCGGTCATCCGTTATGGAACCGCTGTATCGTTTCGTTTATTTTATTCCGCTGGCCCCTCTTCGGCTTTCAACCCATTGATATCGCTTTCATTTATTCCGTTACACAAACATGGGGCATTTTGGTTCATACCGAAAGGATCAATAAACTCGGCTGGCTGGAATATATTTTAGTCACGCCATCCCACCACCGCGTACATCATGGCTCTAATCCCAAATACCTGGATAAGAACCTGGGTATGTTCCTTATTATATGGGATAAATTGTTCGGCACTTTTCAGCCCGAATTACCCGCTACTGCTTATCAGCCTATTAAATACGGGCTTACCAAGGCCATTGAAAAAGAAACACCGGTCACCATTGTTTTTCATGAATGGGATAGCATCCGAAAAGACCTCCAAAAAGATGGACTAACCCTGAAAGATAAGTGGAACTACCTGTTTGGCCCTCCCGGCTGGAGCCATGATGGAAGCCGCTTTACCAGCTCCCAGCTGCGTAAGATTGAAGCGGAAAATAAGACCAGCTAACAGCTTGTCCACCCGTGACTATTATCACCTTTTTTTATGGCTGTTAGCACGTAACTTTGCCACGCTTTAACAGTCGGTAGCCATTAGTCCGAAGTAAAGAATCTTCGCCACTGTGATTAATGACAAATAGCACGCAACAAAAACTATAAACAACAAACGATAACACGAACATGAACCTTTTCGAACAGCAGTCTAATGAATTTATTCCGCGTCATATCGGCCCCCGTGAACAGGATACCCGCCAGATGCTGAAAACTATTGGTGAAACAAGTTTAGCCTCCCTTATTGACAAAACAGTACCCCCCAACATCCGCATGGATCATTCGCTGAAGATCCCCGCAGCGATGAGCGAGCATGAGTACCTGAAACATATTAAAGAAGTTTCGCTGAAGAATATTGTTTTCAAAAACTATATCGGCCAGGGCTATTATGACACCATCGTTCCTTCCGTGATATTGAGAAATGTTTTTGAGAATCCGGGCTGGTATACGCAATACACTCCCTACCAGGCAGAAATATCGCAGGGCCGTTTGGAAAGCCTGCTGAATTTTCAAACCATGGTGAGTGATCTCACCGGGTTACCTATTGCTAACGCTTCATTGCTTGACGAAGCCACTGCTGCAGCAGAAGCGATGACGATGTTCTTTAATTCACTGAACAAGCAGGATCATATTGAAAGACCTAAGTTCTTTGTTGACGCGGCTATTTTCCCGCAAACAAAAGATGTACTGGTCACAAGAGCGGTGCCGGTAGGTATCGAGATCGTATATGGCGACTATAAAACATCTGCCATTGACAATACTTATTTTGGCGCTATTGTTCAATATCCAAACGATAAAGGTGTGATAGAAGATTACCGCGATTTCATCAGCAGGGTTCATGAAGCAGGCGCTTATGTAGTAATGGCTACCGACCTGCTGGCGCTCACTTTATTGACACCGCCTGGTGAACTGGGTGCTGATGTGGCAGTTGGTTCCGCGCAAAGATTTGGCGTACCCCTTGGCTATGGCGGACCTCATGCCGCTTTCTTTTCCGCCAAAGATGATTTCAAACGCAGTATCCCCGGCCGCATCATCGGTGTAAGTATTGACGCACAGAATAACCGTGCACTGAGAATGGCACTGCAAACAAGAGAGCAGCATATTAAAAGGGAAAAAGCTACTTCTAATATTTGTACCGCACAGGCATTGCTGGCTAATATGGCGGCCATGTACGCAGTATATCATGGTGCAAAAGGATTAAAAACAATTGCCCAAAGAACAGCCCTTCTCACGCAGACCGTTGCCGAAGCCATCGAGGCAAGAGGCTTTGACCTGGTATCCGGCAATTTCTTTGATACGATTACCGTAAAAGTGGGTGACAGCAAAGCGATAAAAGAAAAAGCCGAACGCCAGCATATCAATCTCCGGTATACAGACGATAAACATATCGGTATTTCATTAGACGAAACAACGGGCATTGATGATCTCTATGACCTGATCAATTGTTTTGAAAATGATGAGTCTCCTGTTGCTTTTGATATCAACCAGGATGCGGAACTGTATCATATTCCGGCATCTCTTGCAAGAAATTCCGCTTTCTTAACGAACCCGGTATTCAATACGCATCACAGCGAAAGCCAGATGATGCGTTATATCAAATCACTGGAGAACAAAGACCTTTCGCTGAACACATCAATGATCTCTCTCGGCAGTTGCACCATGAAACTGAATGCAGCTTCTGAAATGATCCCATTAAGCTGGCCGCACTGGAGCAGCATCCATCCTTTTGCTCCCGCAAACCAGGCCAAGGGATATAAATACGTGGTTGATGAACTAAGTAAATACCTGTGTGAGATAACCGCTTTTGACGCCTGCAGTTTGCAGCCCAACAGCGGCGCCCAGGGAGAATATGCCGGTTTATTAACCATCAAAGCATATCATGAAAGCCGCGGCGATCATCATCGTAACGTAATGCTGATCCCTATCTCCGCACATGGTACCAATCCTGCATCGGCGGTAATGGTGGGAATGAAAGTAGTGGTGGTAAAAGCGCTGGAGAACGGTTATGTAGACATGGAAGACCTGAAAGCGAAAGCTGCACAACATGCCGCTAACTTATCAGGCATCATGATCACGTATCCCAGCACATACGGCGTATATGAAGAAACGATAAAGGATATCACCGCTATCATTCACCATCATGGCGGACAGGTATATATGGATGGCGCAAATATGAATGCACAGGTAGGATTGACCGCGCCTGGTCTGATCGGCGCTGATGTATGTCACCTTAACCTTCATAAAACATTCGCTATTCCGCATGGCGGCGGCGGCCCGGGCATGGGACCGATCTGCGTGAAAGCGCACCTGGCTCCTCATTTACCAAAGCATGTATCAGTAAATGGTGAGTCCTCAGCCACTCACCACTCAACACCCACTGCTCACGGCGCAGTAAGTGCAGCTCCATACGGCAGCGCAAGTATTCTCCTGATCAGCTATGGTTACATAAGAATGTTAGGCAACGAAGGGGTTAAAGCCTCTACAGAGTATGCTATTCTTAACGCCAACTATATGCGGGCAAGACTGGCAGGCAAGTTTGATATTTTATATACCAATCATAATGGCCAGTGCGCTCATGAATTTATCGTTGACCTGCGGCCTTATAAGAAAAGCGCTGAAATAGAAGCTGAAGATGTAGCGAAGCGCCTGATAGATTATGGTTTTCATGCACCGACTATGAGTTTTCCTGTGCCGGGCACTATCATGATAGAGCCGACAGAAAGCGAGGACAAGGCAGAACTGGATCGTTTTTGTGATGCACTGCTGGGTATACGTGAAGAAATAAAAGCCATTGAAGAAGGAACGTCTGATAAAAAAGATAACCCGCTGAAGCATGCGCCGCATACACAGTTTGTTGTTACCGCTGATGAGTGGAAACACAGTTACCCAAGACAGCAGGCGGCTTTCCCGTTATATTATGTAACGCTGAATAAATTCTGGCCTTCCGTGGCGAGAGTGAATAATACATATGGTGACAGGCATCTTATATGCACCTGTGAGCCGGTAGAAAGTTATATGGAAGCAGAAGCGTAATATTTCATTATCACGCAAATGCGCCAGGTGATCTCGCAACGGCGCGAAGGCGCAACGAATATATTCTGGGTCGCAACGTTGCGCCTTTGCGTGATCACTTTTTGCGTAAATCATTACACCACCGCGTCTTTGCGTGTATTCTTAGCGCCTTTGCGTGAAACCTAAGGTCTGAGCATTACGCAAGAAACATATATAGCGAGATCCAGATCCACCGCTTCTTTTGCGCTTACCTTTTCTTTATTCAACAATATAGAAGCTGTGCAATCAAAGCAATCCAGCACCACTCCTATCTTTTTAAAATCAATATACTTTGTGTTCTGCGGTTCTACCATAAAAGCAAACTCAGATTCGCGGCCATAAAATATAAAGTCATCGCCATTTAATTTCAGCAGGTCTTTTAACCGCATTCCTGAATAAATACCACTCTGCAGCATCCACCTGTTCTGCCCGATACTGGCGCTATACTGAGCTGTACCTGCTGTAGCGACTACTCCGCCTATTATAATAAAAGATATTTTATGCAGGTTGCTCTCATCATCCCATATAAATACTGCCTGCCGGCTGCTGTTGGGAAAGACCACGGTACATTTCTTTAACTCTGTTTCAGAGAACCGGTACATATCTTCCTTTACATTATTCTCTCCGAAAAAATAAGCCAGGTGCTCATGTGAATCAAATTTCAGCAGGTCTTCAGCAAACTGAACAGGGCCGGGATCAGGAAATTCTTTTTTTTGCAACAGGAAACTGTAGACAATACCTTTCTCTCTCCTGCTCGAATCAGCCAGCACGGTAATACTTCCTTTTTTAAAACACAAAGAAGACGGCCTGTTCAGGCTGTTTTTATTATCATAAAAGAAACCCGCTTTTTTCAAACGATAACGGCCTTCCTCAAATTCTTCCTGCGAAGAGGTGTGTAAAGCGAAATAATACGTGTTATCCTTTTTATACATTTCGACACTTCTCTTCAGCAAAAAGGAATCCGTTTCCATGCTGTTATCTTTTTCAACAAAAGTGAGTGCCGGGTTATTATCCTGTATTGTTCTGACGGGTGGCAGAAAGCCTTTTTTACCGAGATAGTTATCAAAATTCTTTGGGGAAATGGAGGATAGGGTCAGCAGGTCATCTATCGTGACCGGCTGGCGTTGTGCCATGCAAACGGATGAACAAAGAAGCAGTAATATAAAAAATACTCTTTCCATAAGCTGTAAGCTCACTAAAAGACTGGCTTTAGGTTTCTTGGCTTTTACAGGAAACTGAATTTGGCTACGGCTGGAATTGCATCAGAGGGAAGGATATAAGGGCGTAGGGAAAAACAAAATAGAAAGTTTTTTTTAAGAATCAAATCCCCGGCCATATTTTTTTTTGACTATACCGGTAGATGGCTTTGAACAAGAGAGGATACCCATGCCCTGCTTTTCGCTACCACGCTGATACTCTGCCTGGTTTTTACTTAGATTTACTGTAAAAGAAATAATCAGCATGCGCCAATACCTGATACTGGCTTACGACGGAACTGATCCCGGTGCGGAAGATCGCCGGATGATGGCCCGGCCCTCGCATTTTGAGATGGCTAAAGAACTGAAGCATCATCATCGCTTCATTACCGGCGGCGCCATTCTGAATGACGCAGGCAAGATGATCGGCTCCATGATGGTCGTTCAGTTTGAAACAGAAGATGATCTTATGTACTGGATGAGGAATGAACCATACATTACCGGGGATGTATGGCAAAATATTGAAGTGAAACCATTCAAAACAGCGGATGTATAATACGATTATCTTAATCGCCCAGCGGCAGGGTGAATGAGAAAACACTGCCTTTAGCCGGTTCACTTTCTATACGCAGGTGGCCGTCATTCTTGGTTAGAAATTCTTTGCATAACATCAATCCCAGCCCCGTGCCCTGTTCCTGCGCTGTACCATTCGTGGTAAAGAACTCATGTGTATTGATCTTTTTTACTTCACTAGAAGTCATACCTTTTCCTGAATCCTGTACATATATTTCCGCAAATGCTTCCATCTCGCTGCCGCCAATAATGATTTGTCCGCCCTTTGGTGTGAACTTGATGGCATTGGAAACAAGGTTGCGTATCACCAGGTTGATCATATCATAATCCGCCCAGGCATATACAGGGCTGCTCATCTTTTTGGTAATGCTGATATTCTTCGCCTCGGCCTGCAGGTGCAGCAAATGCATGACCTCATCCGTAATGTCGGCGATGTTTATCAGTTGGGGCCTTACCGTGTGAGACTGCATCTGGCTTTTCGTCCATTGCAATAGATTTTCCATCAGGCTCACGGTATAGTTCAGGTCTTTTTTAACATCGGGTATCAGCGCCTTTATTTCCTCAGCAGGCATATTCTGGCTATGCATATTATCGAAGAGATTGCGCAACGCATACATCGGCGCTTTCAGATCGTGGGAAATGACCGAGAACAGTTTATTCTTTAATGAATTCAATTGGTCCAGTTCTTCTGCCTGCTGCTGCAACTGGTTCGATTGGCTTTTTATTTCATCATTGGTTTGCTGCAGGGCCATATTATAATTGCCATTCTCCGTCTTGATAAGGTATAGTCCGTAAAAAATATAAATAATAGCCAGCCCCTGGTTGACGAGATAGGCGATAAAGTTTATTTCTTCCAACTGGTAAGTATATTTTTTGAGGATCACAGACAGAAAAAAGTAGCTCACCATGGAAAAGCTGATAGAAAAGATCATGTAGCCGATATCCTGTATAAAGAAAACGGATAATATACCATAGAGTACAAAAGACAATTCGGCGCCCAGGCTTATCCCGCTCATATAATTAACACAGGTAAAAAGCGGGTAAAAAACAAAATAGGCCAGTAAAGCCAGCTGGTGTTTCTTATACGCATTTAACACCAGCACCCCGACGCTTACCAATGCCGGCATACAGACGATCACCCACCCGATAGCGGGAAATTTATGTACATTAAAAAGACCAACAACAGGAACGATGATACCGGTAATGAATTGAAAAAAATTGAGGTAATTAAAAATCCCGAGTTTGCTTCTTTCCTGCGATGTCAGGTAAGGAGTAACGCCAATATTTTTTACACCGTTGAGGAAATTAATTACCTGTACCGGTAATTGTTTGAAGAACCCTGTCAGCCCCGTAAGACTTATCTTTTTCTGCTGACGAATCTGGAATAATTGTGAGACGTAACTCATAGCGGCATTGGTTTTTTTTAATAGGACGGAAGGTTAAAGTAGTACTATTTTTTGCAATAACGAGTTTTTTTAAAGGAAAAATCTTACTTCCATGATTGGTAATTCTACGAGTTTTTAGCCCGTAAAAATCTCATTGGCGGGACGACTCATTCTGTTTCAATACATTCGGTTTTTGACCTGAAAAAATTTATTGACCATTGATAAAAAAATAATATGTGGAAAAATTAAAATACCAGCACCCGGTGCAATATCCTGCTTGCATGACAGAAAAATTATATACGGCTATCCCCGGTCAATGGTTTTAGCATTTGATGCTGACGTTTTAACCATTCCTTATAAATAATCAATTGCTTTCTTACGTTTACGTAACGTCTATGATTTAGTTTTCCTTAAGTCAATGATCTCTCCTTCTTTCTTTGCAAACTGAAAATACTTGTTATGAACTGGGTTGATCTTTCACTGGTTGTCGTGTTACTGCTGGCAGTGTGGGCCGGCTGGAAAAGAGGTTTTATACTCGGCTCGTTGGATTTACTCGCATGGAGCGGCAGTATTGTTGCCGGTTTTATTTTATATCCGTATACCGCAAAAGGAATTGACCATATCGTTACATTAGGCGCATGGCTTTTGCCCGTTGCTTTCCTGCTTACTATCATCATTGCCCGCATACTTATCGCTATTATAATAAAAAGAATACTCCGCATTATTCCTGAAAAAGTAAATCATGATTCAGCCAATCATCTTTTAGGCATGATACCCGGTGTTATCAATGGCATGATATACGCTACCGTTATCGCCGCGCTGCTGCTTGCCCTGCCGGTAAAAAATAGTGTCACCAGCGAAACCCGCAACAGCCGTATCGCCATCACACTGTCTACTAAAGCTGAATGGGCAAATAAAAAACTGGCCCCGGTATTTGACCAGGCGGTAAGACAAACGATGAATAACCTCACGGCCAAACACGGGTCAGGACCGCACGAAGAAATAAAGCTGCATTTCACTTATGAAAACCCCGGTATCCGCCCCGGCCTGGAAGCAAAAATGCTCGAACTGATAAATGAAGAAAGGGCCAAAGAAGGATTAAAGCCGCTCAAAGCAGATCGTGAATTAAGCCTTGTGGCGAGGAAACATTCTGCAGATATGTTTGCACGCGGCTATTTCGCCCACGTGAATCCTGAAGGGAAAGATCCTTTTGACCGGATGAAAGCGGCCCATATAAAATTCAGGACTGCCGGTGAAAACCTGGCGCTGGCGCAAACCTTACAGATCGCACATACCAACCTGATGAACTCACCCGGCCACCGCGCCAATATCATGAACGCAGATTACGGACGTGTGGGTATTGGTGTACTCGATGGAGGCTTTTATGGCCTTATGATCAGCCAGGAGTTTAGGGACTAGTGAGCGGATGTATGAAATAAGAGGTCAGAAGTAAGAAAGAGTTTGTAAAGTGGAATACCTTTATTGCCTGATAATTTTTTTCTAACCTCTAACCTCTAACCTCTAACCTCTAACCTCTAACCTCTAACCTCTAACCTCTAACCTCTAACCTCTAACCTCTAACCTCTAACCTCTAACCTCTAACCTCTAACCTCTAACCTCTGATTTTTGATTTCTGGTTTCTGACTTCTGTTCCTCAGACATTCTCTATATTCATGCAATAAAGTTCTGTATGAAACGATCCTGCTTTGCCTTCTTTGCTTTGTTCATCAGTATATATTGCTTTGCGGCTGATAAGAAAGAGATACTGTCTCCTGATAAAAAAATAAAAGTAACTATTGAAGCAAAAGAAAAACTGTACTACTCGGTCAGCTATGATGGCAAACCCATATTGCTTCCTTCTGTTATTAATATGACGCTGGCAAACGGACCGGATATTTCCGGAAAAATATCTTTAAAGAAAACAACGGCCCGTTATAATAATGCCGTTATCATCTCTCCCGTTCCGGAAAAAAGAAAGAACATACCTGATATATACAATGAGATCATTATCCGTTTTCAGCAACCTTTTTCTTTAGTATTCCGCGTGTACGATGACGGGGTAGCTTACCGTTTTATCTCTCACAGCAAAGACTCCATTATTGTTCAGCACGAAACAGCCGAATTTAATTTCCCCTCCGCGCACCCTGTTTATTTTCCCGAAGTGGTCAAAAGAGAAAATACCGATATCTATCATACCAGTTTTGAAGAACCTTACCAGTTTAAGCCATTGGATAGTTTAACCAATAAAACCTTATGCTTCTCTCCTGTTCTTATTGCTCCATCACAGGGGCCAAAGATCGTAATCACGGAATCCGACCTGGAAGATTATCCCGGTATGTTTATTAACGGGGCAGGAAACAATTCTTTAACCGGGCATTTTGCTCCTTATCCCCTGGAACTAAGAACAGCGGAAGGAGAATTTCCGCAAGCTATCGTTACCAAAAGAGCAGAGTATATTGCCCGCACCAAAGGTGAAAGGAGTTTTCCGTGGAGAGTATTGCTGATTGCTGCCACTGATAAAGAATTACCGGCAAATGATATGGTGTATCGCTTAGCCTCTCCGTCAAGAGTAAAAGATGTTTCATGGGTGCATCCCGGCAAAGGCACCGATGAATGGATCATTGGCGTTAATTTATTCAATGTGCCTTTCAAAGCCGGCGTTAACACCGCTACTTATAAATATTATATAGATTTCGCCAAACGATTCGGTTTTGACCGCATCATGATGGATGCCGGCTGGAGCGATTACAAAGATCTTTTCAACATAAATCCTGCCATCAATATGGAGGAGATAGCGGCGTATGCGAAAGAGAAAAATATCAGGTTAAGCATGTGGACACTGGCCATGACGCTGGACAAACAACTGGAACCGGCATTAGCACAATTCAATAAATGGGGAGTGGATTTTATTATGACCGATTTTATGGATCGTGATGATCAGCCCATGGTGAATTTTTATTACAGGATTGCTGAAGCCTGTGCCAGTCATAAGATCATGATCATGTATCATGGCGCTTTTAAAACGGCAGGGTTCAACCGTACTTATCCAAATGCGATCACCCGGGAAGGTGTACTGGGTTCTGAATTCAATATCTGGAGCGATAAGCCCACGCCGGAACATAATCTTTTACTTCCTTTTATTCGTATGACAGCCGGCCCGATGGACTATGAACCGGGTATCCTGGATAATGCTACCGCCAAAACATTTCGTCCCGTCACGGATAAAGTAATGGCCCAGGGCACACGCTGCCACCAGGCAGCTATGTTCATTGTATACGAAAGCCCCATACAAATATTCTCCGGTAATCCTTCACAGGGATTGATGGAACCCTCTTTCATGGAATTAACAGGAAGCATTCCTACTATATGGGACACAACGATCGTACTGGATGGAAAAGTGGGCGATTATATTATCACTGCCAGGAAAAAAGCCGGCGACTGGTTTGTCGGTGCTATGACCGACTGGACAGCAAGAGAACTGACTATTGATCTTTCCTTTTTGGACAATGATAAATACGAAGCAACGATCTGCCAGGACGGGATCAATGCAGACAGGTATCCATCTGATTATATATTAGACACCACACAATTGACCTCAACCGATAAACTGGCGATCAAAATGGCGCCGGGCGGAGGCTATGTAATCCGCTTACGGAAAAAACACCATTGACGGGTCATCACGGGGAGAAGATTCCCCGTTGCTCAATAAAAAAATCTTTGTAATGCAAGTGTAACTGTGTGAATGCCCGGGAATATAACAGGCATGATTTTTTGCATAGATCAGGCAGACCCCTGTTAAAAAAAGGTCTCGTTTATGAAAAACAATAAAACGCAAATAAAAGATCTGCCCGAAACAAAGGATGATAAAAAACATCTTCAGCCGGATAAAGGCACTTTGGATCTTCCTGATGTAAAAGATATACCGGGCCAGGAACACGTTCATGTTCCCCCACTGGGTGAACTGGCCGACACAACTATCTCATCCGATGATGAAGAAGGAAAAGGATTGTTTGACGAAGATGAACTGGATGAATCTACAGATTCGAATGTATCAAAAGAAGAAAAGAAAGCACTAAAAGATGCTGCGGAAACAACACCGGGCATAACAGATGAGGAAAATTTGAAAGACGCCCAGTTAGATCAGCGTGATGATGAAGGCGAACTCCTGAATGAAAGGACAAATATCAGCGGCAGCGATCTTGATATTCCCGGCAGTGAAGATGACGATGCCGATGAAGATATCGGTGAAGAAGATGAAGAAAACAATTCATACAGTCTTGACGGCGAAGATGAAGATGACAGTGTATCCAAACAATAAACAATGAAGAGCCTGTTCCGCTTCGCAACTGTTGTTGTATTGCTTTTATTCATGCTGGCAGCCAGGAGCCAGGCAATTGTTTATCCTTACCCTGTTCAGCAAATCAGTCTCCCTATGGATGATACCATAGCGCCCATGGCGTATATGGATATCAAAGCCGAAGTTTCACCAAATGGCAAAACGATCGTGCTATTGCATGGCAAAAACTTCAACGGGTATTACTGGAAAGATGTCATTCCCTTTCTCGTACAAAACGGTTACCGGGTTATCGTACCCGACCAGGTGGGTTGGGGACGATCCGGCAAACCGGACATTCATTACAGTTTTCATTTATTGGCGCAGAACACTGCCAGTTTACTTGACTCACTTCATATAAATAAAATAGTGCTTATCGGTCATTCGATGGGCGGAATACTCGCTGCCAGGTTTACTATTCTTTATCCCGGGCGGGTAGAAAAATTAATTCTGGAAGACCCTATCGGCCTTGAAGATTACAAACGCTTTGTTCCTTACCAATCTGCAGAAATGCTGACAGCAAAAGAAAGGCAGGCTACTTATGAATCATATAAAAAATACCAGCAGTCATACTATCCCGTATGGAAACCGGAATATGAACAGTATGTACAGGCGCAGGCTGAAGTATTAAAAGACCCTGCTTTCAGCGCTATCGCCAGGGTAAATGCACTGACCTACCAGATGATCTATGAACAACCTGTTTGTTATGAATGGGATCGCATCACTGCACCCACTTTGCTGATCATCGGGCTTGCCGATCGTACAGTAGTCGGGAAAGAATATTTAACGGAAGAACAAAAAATGCTTTATGGTCAATATCCCGTTCTTGGTAAAAAGACAAAAGACCAGGTAAGCCATGCTACGCTTATAGAATTACCGGGTGTGGGTCATATCCCGCATATCCAGGAAACAGGGTTGTTTAAAAAGCATGTGCTCGATTTTTTGAAATAGTGTGAGCAGAAAAGATCATTAATAAAAAAGGGGCTGTCTCAAAAGTATTTTAAACCGATGTTCTCGCAACGACGCAACGGCGCAACGACTGATTTTCTACAGGTCGTTCTTTGCGCCGTTGCGTCGTTGCGGGATGTATTTAGCTTTTGACAGCCTCTTTACTGTTTCATAGAGAAATATTTTATCCGCGCCTGCCCCGTCCTCCGCTATTACCGCCACCCCGCTGTTGCGGTTGCTGGCTATTACCTCCACGGCTTTCGAATCGTGGCTGCGATTGCCGTGGCTGCTGACGATCTGCCTGCTGGGAAGGTTGTCTTTCAGGGCTCCTCATTTGCCTGCCGGGCTGGGAAGGCGTATTATTATTCCTGTCAAATACATTCCGTCTTTCAGGCTGCCTGTTATTATTACCATTGTTCTGTGGCTGCGGACGTGTTTCAGTATTTCTTTGTTCAAAAGGCCTTCTCACCGTCCTGTCGTTATTCCGTGGCTGGTTACCATTATTATTTTGCGGAGCGGCTTCATTATTCCTTCTGTCAAACACATTCTTTCTTTCTGTATTCCTGTTATTGCCCGGCTGTTGCTGATTATTATTATTTCCCCTGTCAAATACATTACGACGTTCGGGCCTGCTGTTGTTATTGCCATTATTACCCTGCGTGGTAGCATCATTATTTCTTCTGTCAAACACATTCCGGCCACCGGGCCTGTTGCCAGCATTGCCACTATTGTTAGCGTTACCATTGTTTCTTCCTGCTGCGCTGTTATTATTCCTGTTTCTATCGTAGCGGTCAAAACTGCGGGGAGTAAACTGGCGGTTGTCATCACGGCTTACTCTCGGGCGATAAATAGATACTTCATTATTCCTGAATTGTGAACGACCGGGTCTTGACGACTCCCTGAAACGAACAGGATTGATACGACCTGCATATCTTTCGGCATCAGCACGGCGCGGACCGTTATAGAACACATTATTTCTCCGGCCATAATTATTGATGATCGTGGTATTGCTGATGATCGTCACATTACGACCCCTGTCTATGCAATAATCATAGATGCGTGGTGAAGAGATATAACGCCTCGGTGCAAAACACCAGTAGTCAACCGGCGGATCATAATTGCCTATTGAAATATTAATACCGATATTGAAACCGGGTCTTAATGGCGCCCATCCATAATAATCGCCACCATCGCGCCAGGCTACCCATGCAGGCGACCATTCATAACCGGGCATCCACATCCAGCCATAATAAGGATCGCTGAACCAGCGGCCGTAGTGGAAAGGCGCCCATCCCCATGAATAATCGGAGACCCACATCCATTCATAGTCATCCGTCCATACCCAATGACCGCTTGTTTCATAAGGGCGGAAGCCATCTATTCCATTGGGAACCCATACATAGCCATACTCCGGATAATCTATCCAGCGGCCATGCGGGCTGAGCTCATCATAAAATGCCTGGTAAGAAACATCTTCTCCTCCATAATTATCATCGCCGGGTTGGGCAGAAACTGTATTTCGCCATGAGCCGCCAAGCATTATTAGCAAGGCTAAAGCGGCTGTTTGAATGAATCGTTTCATGTGATTAGAATTTGTAGTTGTAAATAGCTTAATCAAACGTTTGCGTAATTTAAGAATATGACGCTATTACTATGCCATTATGGTTGCATGTAACATAGATTTATGATTTTATAACAATATCTGCCAGCTTGTTAGCGAAATGTTAGGGTCACATAAAAAAAAGCTGCCCGTCTGGACAGCTTTGTAACTAATGTGTTAGGAGCTTTTTAATACCCCCGCCGCGCTTTGAATGTACAGACCACTGTTTTGGGCGTTCCCAAAAAATCAACCTGTACATTAAAATTGCCTTCTATAAATCCGCTGACAGGCGGACCAAAACTGGTAATATTCACTACCGCGGGTGGATTGAATAATGTTTCTCCAATTTCCGACCCACCTATATAAATCCGGCAATGCAAAAGGGATTTTGCGCCCGTGGTACCATCACTGGTAAACCAGAATGTTGAATAGGGATCAGTATTGGCAACAGGTGGCCTGGAAGCATACACATAAATATCCCCTATGCCGGTAGTTGTTGAATCGCTGGCCATTATCAGGTCAGGCGGAGAAACATAGGAATACGGAACTCCGTTTACCATTATTTCCATAAACTCAGTGGCGGATGTGCCACATGCCTGTACCGTTCCCACATTGACGTTACCGGTAGTACCGCTTCCGGCTATCGGAACTCCTTGTTGTAAACCGGTATAGTCTATACCAAGCATAGAAAAATTAAGCGGATCAGTACCACAACGAAGTACAGTAAGCGAAAAAGTTCCATCAGTTACCGGAACGACATACGTATTTACATTGCCCGTATAAATAATAAGCGCCCCATCGGTGACATTGGTGTTGCTGCAGTTAGTCAACGTACCGGTAATGACCAGTGAATTGACAGGAGGTATAGTAAGGGAAATAGTACCGACTGAAGCATCGCTGTTAAATGGCCCGATATTCTGTGAATATATTACGTTATTGCATTGATCTAATACCTGCAGTACCAGCGCTTCGTTCTTTGGCATTTTACCGCAAAGATTACCGAGCGAATCTGTTCTTCCATATCCATAAGATCCATTGGGTCGTTTTGTCCTGACCTGCACATTGTTCAGTGGTGTATTATCCCCTGCACTGACAATATTCATACATACTTCCACCAAAGGAAACGGTGCATCACAGTTCCAGAAAGAAAAATGACTGACCTTTGCTATATAAAAATTACCATTTTTTGCAGCTGTTCCTTCCTGCTTCCAGCGGCCCGGCGCTTCATCAAAATGCCAGAGATCAATCGTAGCAGGAGCATTTACCTGTAAAGACACAGGGAGCGGGAAAGTTAGCTCTGCCGTTTTACCTGCTGCAATATTCAATGACTGACCGGTACCACCTGTGAGTTCGACACCCAGCATACCAAAAGTTTGCAGGCCTCTCTCCTGGCCGCCGGTTAAAACTCCGCGAAGATCACCTGGTATAATATCCGGCAGATCAGTTGACGCAGGATCTATCCATGTCATGGCCACGTTTACCGGACCAGTATACGCAGTACCACCTGCATCCATGACCGCATTAGCCGGCATTATCATTTTGCCGCCGCCTGCAATAGTGATGGTGCCACCTGCTGCCGCCTGGAAAGTTCCTGCATTTGTTTTTGGCAAGAGCTTAATCCTGACAGTATGTATACGCCCTGCTTTTGAAATAAATGTACGGCTACCATTGAAGTAACCTGTTTTGGTCACTTTTACATAGCCATTTGCTTTTGACAGGTTAATATTGGAAAAAATGAATGACCCGTAGCGGTCGGTGGTGGCTGTATGAGTGCCGCTGGAAACAATAGCTCCCTGCACCGGCCGGTTATTCTCATCTATCACGGTACCCCTGATACCACCGGTGACCATTTCAATATCATTCACAGCCGGCTCATTATTGCCCGGAGAGTTCGGATTACCGCCAGGATCTTTGATGTCCCGTTGGCAACCCGCTATGAAAAAAATAGACAGGGATAATGAAACGATTGTTATGACGGAAAAATAGCGGAAATTTTTCTTCATAATAGATAGTTTGAGATAAGGTAGCTTTTATACAATATAAATGTAACAAAAATCCACATCGGATACTCCAGGAAAACCCTGTACTGCGTTGATTTTTCTTGCCACCATTCTGCGTAATTTTAAAGTCCTAAATATACCTGTATGGATCAGCGCATTATTAACCTGTACGATGAATACACACATAAACCATTAAGCAGGCAGGAGTTTTTACGCCGGCTGGCTATCTTAGCCGGTGGCACTACCGCGGCTATGGCCATACTTCCATTGATAGAAGTAAACCAGGCGTATGCGGCCATTACGCCGGATGATGAGTTGTTCACCGAACGTATCAGTTACCCGGGAATTAATGGGGATATGCAGGCCTATGTAGCAAGGCCAAAAGAAGAAAAGAAATACCCCACTGCAGTTGTCATTCATGAGAACCGCGGGTTGAATGCGCATATTGAAGATGTGACCCGCCGCGCTGCCAAGGCAGGTTACCTCGCTATTGCACCTAATGCACTCTCCTCCCTGGGTGGTACGCCTGCTAATGAAGATGAAGCCCGTACAAAATTCCAGGAGCTGAAAGCAGGGGACAACCTGCAGAATTTCATTAAGGTCTTTGATTATTTACCGGGGCGAAAAGACAGCAATGGAAAATTTGGTTGCGTTGGCTTTTGCTGGGGCGGCGCTATGGCCAATGATCTCGCCGTAAATGTTCCCGCTCTGAAAGCAGCCGTAGCTTTTTACGGACGACAACCAAAAGCGGAAGATGTATCTAAAATAAAAGGAGCCGTTCAATTACACTATGGCGCCCTGGATGAAAGAGTGAATGCAGGCATACCGGCATACGAAGAAGCCTTAAAAAAAGCGAACATCCCTTATGAATTATATATTTATGAAGGCGCCAATCATGCTTTTCATAATGATACTGCACCAACGCGGTATAATGAAGCAGCGGCTAAACTTGCGTGGCAGCGAACGCTGGACTTTTTTGCGAAATACCTGAAGTAAAAAAGTTGGAGGTTGGATGTTCGATGTTGGATGTCCGGTGTTTGTTAACCGGATTTTCTTTTATAAAAGACATTTCAATTTTTCACGATAACATCCAACATCGAACCTCGAACATCCAACCTCGAACCTCCAATTGAAAAACTTTCCAATAAAAGATTATTATACCATACTCGAACTGCCTCCTTCCGCGACGCTGAAAGAAATAAAATCAGCGTACCGCCGCCTGGCGCATCAATATCATCCTGATAAAAACGGGAATGATCTGTATGCCGCTTCACAATTTGAGATAATAAAAGAAGCCTATGAAGTGCTGAGTGATCCTTCTAAGAAAGAATATTACCTTCAGCAACGATGGTATAATCAAAGTATAGGCAAGAAAAGAACAGAGACTATCATTACCCCCGTAACTGTTTTGAAACAGGTATTGGAACTCGATAAATATGTTTCAACACTGGATATGCACCGGATGGATAAAGAAGGCCTGTACGGATATATCTGCGATATTCTCTCCACGCAAACTATAGAAAAGATCAACGCCTTTAAAGAGCCGGATATTAATAAGAATATTGTTGACGCATTATTGAAAAGCAGCCGCTCGCTTTCGTGGAAATATGCAAAGCCTCTTTCAGAAAGATTGATCCGCATTCATACAGACCCACAAACTATACAGGACATCAACAAATTCGTTCATCATTCTCAGCATGCTGATACCTGGGATAAGTATAAAGCCGGGATACTATTACTGATCGTACTGCTTCTTTGTTTCTTTATCTATCTTGTCAGCAATTAAGGATATTTTGATTCATCATTGCCGGAAAGTTTATTCTCTATTGCATGCATGAAGTTAGAGATAGGCCCTTCCATTTTATTTGTCCGGTCATCCAGTGATTCTTCATTCAGCAACTCACCCATCTGCATAGCGGCCGGCAGATACACCAGTATACCATGCCGCTGATCGCTCATCAATGATTTTACCGTTGCCGGGGTAGGATTTGTTCCCGCTGAACTTTTTATAGTAATGACCGCTTCATCGGCTATATTTTCCATGGCGCTTTCTGCTTCGTTTTCCGCCACACCCGCATAACGGGCAACTTTCTCTACAGCCACTTTCTCTTTTCCTTTAAAAATAACATCCAGCCAGTCCGCATGATCAGGTTCAGAAAGAATGGTCGTACCCCCTTCTTCCGTGCGGGTATACTGGTATATCGCTGTTAAAACGGCCGGGATCGCTGCCTGGGCCAGTTTTTCCTGTGGTTCACGAAGGATTTTCTCTTTTGTTTCCTGGATATTAGGATCAATTTTCTGCAGTACGGGAAAACCCAGGCTCTTTTGAATGCTTTCGACAAGATTGTTTGCCATAACTAATGATTTAATAGATAGTATCTTAAAAAACTATGCCATAAAAATTACCCGGTTGCCAAAAGCCATAAACGCTTCTTTATCTTTGCGGTATATGCATTATGTTTCTGCCGAAGGATTGACAAAAAGTTATGGTATCATTCCTCTTTTTTCCAATATCTCGTTCCATATCGAAGAAGGCGACAAGATCGCCCTGGTGGCCCGCAATGGTTCTGGTAAATCAACCCTGTTAAAGATACTGGCGGGCAAAGAAACCGCCGATGAAGGTAAATGCCGGATCAATAAGGATGTGGATGTGGTGCTTTTTGAGCAGGAACCTTCTTTTATTGAAAACCGTTCCATCCTCGACAATATTTTCTTTCATGACCATCCCGTGATGAATGCCATCAAAGAATTCGAAGTGATCGGCGAATCCGGTGATGAAGAAAAACTAAGCGCCGCTATTATTAAAATGGATGATCTCGGTGCCTGGGATTTTGACGCAAAAGTAAAACAGGTGCTTGGCAAACTTAATATTCACAACCTCAGCCAGCCTGTCAATACCCTCAGCGGGGGTCAGCGTAAAAGAGTAGCGCTGGCAAAAACATTGATTGATATCGGTTTTGAACACAAACATGTACTGCTGATCATGGATGAGCCTACCAACCACCTGGATGTGGAAATGGTAGAATGGCTGGAGCATTATCTCGATAAAGAAAATGTAACGCTGCTGCTTGTTACCCACGATCGTTATTTTCTCGATACGGTCTGCAAAGAAATATGGGAACTGGAAGGCAGCAATCTCTATGTATACAAAGGCGATTATGAAAATTATGTAGAAAGAAAAGCGGCAAGAATTGAAAGTGAGTTGTCAAGTATTGATAAAGCCAAAAACACCTACCGCAAAGAACTGGAATGGATGCGCAAGCAACCAAAAGCAAGAACCACCAAAAGTAAAAGCCGGCAGGATAATTTTTATGAAGTAGAAAAGAAAGCCAAACAAAAGATAGAAGATCAGCAGGTGGAACTGCAGATGAAAATGAACCGGCTTGGCGGTAAAGTAATTGAACTGAAGAAAGTCTATAAAAGCTATGGCGATAAAACCATATTGAAAGGTTTTGACTATACTTTTAAAAAAGGCGAACGGGTAGGTGTAGTAGGCAAGAACGGCGTGGGCAAATCTACTTTTACCAATATCCTGCAGGGGCTGGAAGAAGCTGATAGTGGAAAAGTAAACGTGGGCGACACGGTGATATTCGGCAATTATTCGCAGCAGGGATTGATCGTAAAAGAAGACATGCGGGTGATTGAATTTGTAAAAAATATTGCCGAGCATTTTCCACTGGCCAGCGGCGGATCATTAAGCGCCGCACAATTCCTCCAGTTATTCTTATTTGACCCGGACAAACAATACACGTATATCAGTAAGCTGAGCGGCGGGGAAAAAAGAAGACTGCATTTGCTTTCCATACTGTTTCGTAATCCTAATTTCTTAATACTGGATGAACCTACCAATGACCTTGATCTCCCGACATTAGGCGTATTGGAAAATTTTCTCAGCGAATTCCCGGGTTGTTTGGTAATTGTTTCCCACGACAGGTATTTTATGGATAAACTGGTGGACCATTTATTCGTATTTGAAGGCGATGGTGTGGTGAGCGATTTTCCCGGCAACTATTCACAGTACCGCATCTCGCAGAAAGAACAGGA
Organism: Bacteroidota bacterium; assembly: GCA_037200265.1. Classification (GTDB taxonomy): domain Bacteria; phylum Bacteroidota; class Bacteroidia; order Chitinophagales; family Chitinophagaceae; genus VBAT01. Next base: position 7,822 of record JBBCIL010000021.1, on the reverse strand, counting down.
AGCCCTGCCGTTTGGCCGCTCTGTATTAACCGGAAAAGAAACGTCTGCTAAGCCGAACAATGACCAACCGGCAACAGTTGCTGAAAAAAGAAAACCTTCTTTCAAAGAAAAAAGAGAATTCGAACTGCTGGAAAAAGAGATGGCCGACCTGGTAAAAGAAAAAGAAACGATCACGGAAAAGCTCAACAATGGCAAGACCGCTTTTGAAGAACTGCAGCGGCTGTCCCATCGCATTGGCGAGGTCACGAAATTATTAGACGAAAAAGAACTACGGTGGCTGGAGCTTAGTGATATCGTTCAATAATTTTACCTGAACACGTATACGGTTTTATACTATATGCGCATACCAGTTATATTATTGTTTCTTCTTGCCTCATCTCCTTTGGCGTATTGCCAGATCGTAAACATCGAAAGTGCCCGCATGCAATCGGATACTACGGGATGGATGGGCAATGCCGGAGCCGGTTTTGCTTTTACCAAAAACGACCAGGAGATCATACAGGTAAATATAAATGCGCATATTCAATACAAAACAAAAAAAGACCTGTGGCTGCTACTGGCAGATCATGGGTTTTTAAAAAGCGGTTCGGAAAAACTTATTTCAAGCAGTTTTGTTCACCTCCGCTATAATTATAAGATCAGCAAATGGCTCAGGTGGGAAGCTCTTGCGCAGGTGCAGAATAATTACGTGACACTGATTGATGCAAGATATCTTGCCGGAACAGGCCCGCGATTCAAGGTTTTTGATTCCAGGCATTTCAAGCTTTATGCCGCCTGCCTTTTTATGTACGAGCATGAAAGGGAAAGAACTTCGCCTGTTGTTTTACACAATGACTTCAGGAACAGCAGTTATATATCCTTTACCATTCTGCCGGGTAATAATATAGAGCTTATCAGCACTACTTTTTACCAGCCCCTGGTGAATAAGATAAAAGATACAAGAATATTAAACCAGTCGGTGATGAAACTAAAGACCGGCAAACATTTCTGGTTTTCTCTTTTGTGGAATTACCTGCATGACCGTTTTCCTGCCGGCGATGCGCCAAAAACAACATACAATTTTTCGATGGGGATCAATTATGAATTCTGAAAGGCTGTTCAATTAATGGGTAGTACCAGTATCCGGATTCTGAAACACCCTTTGCCAGGGCAGGCTGCGGCACATAGGAACATAGGGTTTCACCAGATTTCTATGTGTGTATTTTCTATGTATCTATTGTGGTAAAAAGATTTGAAACCCCATATTACCCTAACCCTGAATATGGAAACGGCATTATTTACTGTCATTATTCAATCAACTCTTTATACGCCCTTTCTGCATAATAAGTATACTTTTTTGAATCATACGGCGTTCCGCACAATACAGAATGAATGAACCCGTTGAGCTCTACCTGTACTGTATGAAATATTTTTCTGTCGGGATTAGTCTTAAAGAAGAACTGAATATTACCTGCTGAAGATTTATACACGACCAAGCTATCATCCCGCAGTTTTTCAAAAGTAAAATCAGTTTGTAAATGCATTAAAAATAAACGGCTGCGATACCAGGTGCCACCGGTAGCGGATACGAACGGTTTGCCATTATACAGGGCTACACTATCATTATAAGCGAATACATTTAAGGCAGCGCCTTTTACATTTTGCAACCAGTCTTTGAATTTTGGGTAATAACTGCTGTCGTACCCATAATCGCTATCCAAAAAACTGATCCGTTTTATATGACCGGGAATTTTTTCGAATGCCGCTATATAACCAAAAATTAAACTACCGCCGCCGCTATGCCCGTTGAGGTAAATATCTTTATGCTTCCCCGGTATCAGCCCGCTGAGCGAATCAATAATATGAGGGATCAGGGTTTTAAATTCAGGATGACGCTGCTTCCAGGCGGGCCAGGCTCTTACACTATTCTCCAGGTAGATGACCACGAAATTCGTGTTGCGTAATTGCTGCCGGATAAATTTTGTCTGTGCTTTGATATGCTGGATACCGAAATGCCAGTCGTCTCCTTCTTTTATTTTCTTTCCCATCGTTTGTTCTGTTGTATTGCCATTTGGCAATGCGTAGAAAGTGATGATCACAGGTTTCCGTTTCATAAAACGGGCTGGCTGGTCAATAGTCACCCTGACACTGTCTTTCATATAGAATGTCCGGAGATCATCGTTCTCCTGCGTGATGGCTGGTTTGCAGGTGAGCAGTAACAGAATAAAAGGAAGTAATTTCAGCATATAGAATTTCCGGTAAGTTACTGCATCATTTTATTTCGGAGAACGTGTCGCTCCCGATTTTTGGTTTGGTCACAGATAACCACTGAGATAAAGAGTACCGCAGAGAGCACCTACTATAAAACATATCTCAGTGGCTCTGACCCTTATTCCTTCAACAGACATACCCGAACTGCTAAGATTATATTCCCTGGTGTATTACTTCTATTTACGTAACAATACTATGCTTTCGTAGTATTACGAGTGGATAACTATGTTGAAAAATTAAAACAAAACCCTAAGGGCTTATTATCAAATTATTGCGGACATACCTTTGTTAATACGTAAAAGTCACATGGCCCGGAGCCTTGCAGTTACCGATTTTCTTTCTACTTTAGATTCACATTCACGCCAATTCCTGCGACAAAACAACTCCAGTATCCGGATTGTTAACATTAAATCGTACCTAATGAACAGCAGGAATTTTACCCCGGAACAAACTCTATTAGACAGGCTTCTCTCCAACGATGCAGCAGCCTTAGAAGAACTTTCAAGACGCTACTGTTACTCCCTTTACACGTACTGCATGAGCAAATTGAACTCGAAAGAGGATTCAAAGCGCCTGGTCAGGAATATATTCATCGCTTTATGGGAAGACAGGCATCTCTTACCCGCCGATTTTTCCCTGTCACTCCACCTTTATACGGAGATCCGCAAAGCCGTGGTACAGTGTATTAATAATAAGCTGACCAAAGAATCGGACGTATCAGTGATTGAAGAAAAGATCATTCCTGGTTTCAGCGTAACTGAATTACAGAAAGCAAAGCAACCCGTTAAACATATTTATACTAAAAAATCCGGTACCCAGACTTCTGTTATCGTTAAAAGAAGCTATGAAGAATCATGGTGGATCAAACATTCCCCCGCCATCAATTTAAAAGGACTTAAGCATGCTTTACAAAACATGGTTAATTTCTGGTAATTAAAAATTGACTTCATCACTTCAAAATAACCTTACCATGACAACAGAAGTATTAAAAGAAAAAACAGGCAGATACCTGTGCGGCCAGTCTGTTCCTGCAGAAAAAAAACAAATTCAAACATGGCTTTCCTGCACCGACGAAAAGAAGAACGAAGTAACTCCTGAAGAAAGGGAACTGATAGAAAATGAGATCGTCGGCCAGGTAAACGCTTACACGCAGTCTTCTTTGTTTGTAACAAAGCCCGACCCCTGGTGGAAAAAGATCACAGCTTTCTTTTAACAGCTGCGAGAACATCATCTGCCGCGATCTTTTGCATGCATTTAAAATGCCCCGAGCGGACATTTATCATAGCCGATCTTGGAACAGGGACGACACCAGAGTTTATTGGTCTGTAGTATAGTATCTGAAACCTTTGCATCTCCGTAATAAGGATACATACCGAAAGAAGGCACGGTATTACCCCATAATGAAATGACCGGTTTTTTAAAAGCCGCGGCGATATGCATCAGGCCCGTATCATTGGTGACCACCAGTTTGGCTTTCTTTACGAGGTCAGCACTTTCATTGAGGCTGAATTTGCCGCATGCATTGTACACTTTTACGTCATCCACTGAAGCGATCTCTTTTCCATTGGCGGCATCTTCTTTTCCCCCTAATAAAATGATGGGATGATCCATTTTCTGCGCAAATTCCTTCCATTTTTCTACGGGCCATCGTTTAGTACCATGTGCCGCACCGATCACACAGGCGATATACCCCGCATGATGCGAATGAGGAATATCATTTCTCTTTGTTTCTTCTTTTTCAGCTATAAAATAATCAAGGCCGGCATTATCATTCTTAACGCCAAATGATTTCAGGGTGGCCAGGTACCTGTCAACGATATGCACTTTGGGAAGGGTATTAATTTTTATACTTGTATAGATATATTTCTCAATGTTCAGTTTGTGAAAAGAGAAAGCCTTTTGTCCCAATGCTTTTTTGATCCTTAACGTTTTTACATTGTGATGCAGGTCTATGATGTAATCATATTTTTCTTCCATTAATTCATGCAGCATCAGTTCCCAGCTATGCGCCAGTACATGCAGTTTGTCTATATATGGATTATGCTCTGCAATGGAACGGAACGCTTCTTTTGTTAAAAAATGCACTTCTGCATCAGGTACCTGCTTTTTCAGGCAGCGGATGACAGGAGTTGTCAGTACAATATCACCAATAGAAGAGAACCTTATGATTAGAAATTTCATGTAGCAGGTTTAGTCAAGAAGTCCGGAAGCCGGAAAGACCGAAGTCCGGAGACGATTTCCTGTAATTTAAAATTTTTCATAGGATCGTTCGTTTACAATAGCTGATTCTTCCTGTCTTTCCGACTTCCGGACTTCCGGGCTCCGGGCTTACTCCTCCACATAATTCAGATCCTTATGAAAAGTTTCTTCCGTAAAATAAGCTGCTACCAATGTGATCGCCATTACAATTACACCGGCAATGATCCCGCTTTTAATAATAGGCCATCCCCAGCTTTTCTGAAAGAGGTCGAGAAACATCATATTGATCAATGGCAAAGCGCCTCTTACCATATTGGGAATAGTAGTGGCGGCCGTAGCACGAAGGTTAGTACCGAACTGCTCCGCTCCCATCGTAACAAAGATGGCCCAGAAACCGGTACTGAAACCAAGCGCAGTGCAGGCCAGGTACATACTTGTATCTGATTGGATAGCCCCGCTGAAAAAAAAGATACCGGAGAGTATGGTAAATCCGTAGAAAAGATACAAAGCCTTTTTGCGGCTTTTGAAATACTGGCTGATAAGACCTACCAGTATATCACCGATCGCTATCGCCGCGTATGCATACATGATAGCGCGGCCTGATTCAATTTTATTTTCTCCATAAAAATCTTTGGCGAAACGATTGCTGTAATTAACCAGTATACCTATCACATACCAGGTTGGCAACCCTATAAGAATAGCCAGGATATATTTTTTGAACCGCCGGCCATTGCTAAAGAACATCAATAAATTGCCCCGCGATACATTTTGCTCTTTCACCTGTTTGAACATACCACTTTCGGCTACGCTGATACGAAGGAACAATAAAGCAATGCCCAATCCACCTCCTATTTTATAACATAAACGCCAGTCATCTGTAAACTTGAAAGTAAAATAAGCAAATACAGCCCCGAATAAACCAATGCCGGCGACCAGTGAAGTACCGATACCCCGTTTTGCCTTTGGTAATAATTCGCTTACTAACGTGATGCCGGCTCCCAACTCGCCCGCCAGCCCGATACCCGCTGTAAACCGGGCATACGCATACTGATCAATATTTTGAACAAACCCTGTAATAAAATTGGCGATAGAATAAAGGATGATGGAACCAAAAAGCACGGATAGCCTTCCTTTCTTATCACCCATGACACCCCAGAGAATACCGCCGATAAGTAAACCTACCATTTGCCAGTTGATGACTTTTGTACTGGCTGCCAATACCGCTTTTCCATCTGTCATCACAACACCGAGGTCACGAAGACTGGGTTCTCTTACAATAGTAAACAAAAGCAGGTCGTAGATATCAACGAAATAACCTAATGCGGCTACGATCACGGCTATATTAAATATCGAATGGGATTTCGACGGCTGCATATCATTATGGCTTTACATTCGTATCAGCGGGCGGAGGCACTACTGATTTTTTAGCAAAGAATAATTTATAGATCACCGGCAACGTAGTTACCAGGACGATGACGATCGTGATGGCTTCAATATGATCCTTGAGACTGAAACCAAATTTTTTCTCTACCCATGTCTGCAGGAAAAAACCACCCAGCATCATGGATGATACCCAGGCAACACTTCCTACTACATTATAAAAGATGAATACCGGTTTTGGCATTTTGACAATACCGGCCACGATCGGCGCAAACGTGCGGATGATCGGGAGAAATTTAGCCAGGAAGATAGTGGCCTTGCCATACTGGTGATAAAAATCCCTGGCTTTCACCAGGTGTTTCTTTTTAAATATCCAGGTGTCTTTGCGTTCAAATAATAAGGGCCCTGTTTTATAACCAAACCAGTAACCGACAAGATTACCGAGCACCGAGGCGGCGATCACCATCAGGATAATGATGATATGATAAAAACCGAAGGGATGCTGCGTATCTGCCGGCAGCCCGGCCAGCTCATTGACCAAACGGCCCATAAAAATACCGGCAGCAAAAAGCAGGGAATCTCCGGGAAGAAAAAAACCGACGAAGAGCCCGGTCTCGGCAAAGATCACCAGTAATAAGAAATATAATCCGCCATTATCAATGATCCAGGTGATGAAACGTTGAATAAATCCGCCACTGTCTAATAAAAAAGTATCCATAAACTACAATCCTTATTAATGTTAATGATGAACATCGGGGGCATGTTCTAATTCTCCTTCCCATTTGCTGACTACGCTGGTGGCTAATGCGTTTCCTACCACATTCGTCGCCGTTCTGAACATATCACAAAAATGATCTATTGGCAATATTAATGCAATTCCTTCAGGAGGTATCTTAAACATGGCGCAGGTAGCCGTCACAACCACCAGCGAGGCTCTTGGTACGCCGGCAATCCCTTTACTGGTCAACATCAATACCAGCAACATTGTTAATTGAGTACCCAAATCAAGATGAATACCGTATGCCTGTGCAATAGCCAGGCTGGCAAAGGTCATATACATCATACTGCCATCAAGGTTAAATGAATAACCGAGCGGCAATACAAATGAAACGATCTTGTCTTTGCAGCCAAACCGTTCCAGTTCTTCTGTCAGTTTCGGAAAAACCGCTTCGCTGCTGGTAGTACTGAATGCGATGAGCAATGGCTGTGCGATCCGTCTTAATAAAACAGGAACGCGGTTCTTTAGAATAAGGAACCCTACCCCCAATAGTACGGCCCATAATAAAGCGATACCTACCAGGAAATATAAAAGATACTGGCCATAGAAATTGAAAACGCTTAACCCTTTTGTAGCAATGACAGCGGCAATAGCGCCGAAAACGCCCAGGGGCGCAAAATTCATTACATAGCCTACCATTTTTAAAATGATATGCGAGGCAGCATCCAATGCTTTTACCACCGGTTTTGCATAATCACCCAAAGCGGTAGTGGCTACACCAAAAAATATACTGAACACAACCAGTTGAAGTATTTCGTTGGCCGCCATTGCTTCAAATACACTTTTGGGAACAACATGTTCTACGAACTTAGCCAAAGAAAATTCCTGTGTTTTACCTATCAGTTCCTTAGCGCCGGCCGTGTCTGCATTGCTGAGATCAATGGCTGTACCCGGTTGAAAGAAATTGACCAGCAACATTCCCAGTAATAAACTTACCAGGGAAGCTGTCACAAACCACAGCAACGCTTTGCCGCCTACACGACCCACCGTTTTAAGATCTCCCAGTTTGGCAATACCCACTACCAGTGTACAGAATACCAATGGTGCTATGATCATCTGGACCAGGCGCAGAAAGATAGTAGTCAGCAATTTTATATTCGTAGAAAACTTAGCGATGAATTCGGGCGATGATTGCTGGTGTATAACATAACCTGTTCCGATACCCAATGCCATGGCAACGAGTATAAATATGGTGAGCCGGTTTCCTTTTGACAT
>JBBCIL010000020.1:0-45367 GCA_037200265.1 Bacteroidota bacterium | reverse complement strand
CTACACTAATTTTTCACGGATGACAAAATCGCCAAAGGTTTCCCCGGCATTTCTTTTCACACTGTATACATCGAATAGCTGATCCAGTTCCTTTAATATAGCCGGTTCATCAAGACTGTCTTTATACTTTATATTCAATCGTTCTCCCAGCCTGTCACCACCGATATGCAGGTTATACTGACCATACGCTGTTCCTACAAAACCAATTTCCGCAGCGGTGAGCGTCCGCAGCCATTCGGGCAGCCAGTCATTCGCAATATGATCTCTTCGTTTTGCAACGCATACTTTTCCAGCAAGGGTTCGATCTTATCAATCAAAGAAGGTAAATATCGTTGTGCCTCTGCCAGAGCCAACGGGCAGGTATTGAACGCTACACAGGCCATGGCATTTTTTCTTAATGCGCCGGCTTTCTCTGTATGTGCCATGAGACCAAACTGTTCTAATAAGCCATTAATTTCTTTTTTATCCCTTTCATCAATATCCGCCAGTATCACATTCTGGTTACCGGTAAAACGGAAATTGACTTTACCTGTCTTAGCTATTTCAAACAAGGCTGTTTTCAATGCCAGGTTTTTATCATCGAGCACCCTTCCATTTTCAACAAACACGGTGTAATACCATTTGCCCTGGTGATTTGGTTTCCAGCCATAATGATCTTTTCTTCCGGTAAAAGCATAAGGCTTTGCCGGCGCCAGGTTAAATCCACAACGTTTTTCCAGTTCTTCTTTGAAAAATTGGAGGCCTAACCTGTCAATGGTATATTTTAATCTTGCCAGTTTCCTGTCGCTGCGGTTACCATGATCACGCTGTATGGTCCATGATCTCATACACTGCTTTCATCACTTCTTCTGTATTTACAAAACCCAGTACAGTAGCCAGTCTGGGGTAAGTATTGAGGTTACCATGTGTCGAACTCAATCCTCCGCCTGCGGCAATATTGAATCCTTTCAGTTCATTATCCTCAATGATGGCGATCAATCCTACATCATTGGTCAGAACGTCCACATCATTATTGGGAGGAATAGCAATAACCGATCTTGAATTTGCGTGGCAGGTAGCGATCCTGGTACAAAGGGTCTTCTTCTTTCTTATCAGCGATCTGTTCTTCATCCAGCCATACTTCGTAATAGGCCCTTGTTTTTGGCAATGCCAGTGTACTTATTTTATCCGCATATTTAAAAACCTGTTCATGAATCGGCGATTCATTGGGATGAGCGCTGCAGGTCACGTTGCGGTTCACATCTCCGCAGGCAGCGATAGAATCCAAATGAAGGGTATTGAATGACTGTATCGTCGGTTTGATATGGGATTTTAATATTCCGTGTAATTGTACCGTTTGCCTGGTGGTAATTTTTATTGTACCGGTTGAATGCTCTCCTGCGATATGATGCAGGCCGATCCATTGTTCAGGCGTTAGAAAACCTCCGGGCAAGCGCAAGCGGATCATATAAGAATATAACCATTCCAATTTTTTAGCGCTGCGTTCTTCACGCCGGTCACGATCATCCTGCTGGTACAGTCCATGAAATTTTATCAGCGACTGATCATCCTCATACAAAGCACCGGTCAATCCTTCCTGCAGGCTTTCTTTCAATGTACCCCGCAGGCCATCACTGGATGTTTTGATCCGTTCAACCGATGATAAATTATTCTTTTCGTTCATAGCATTCTTTTAGCCCGAAAGACCGAAAGACGCTTACTAACGCTGTAAAGTCATTACCGCATTTATACTTGTCTTCGGACTTTCATATAAAATATCCTTCACCTTTATACGCAGCGGTCTTTCCGGCTTCCGGACTTCTCAGTATACATCCTTCTCATACCTTCCTTCCTTCTCCATCTCTGCCAAATACTGTTTAGCCTCTTCTGCTGTCTTCTTTCCTTCCTGTTCAAGGATCTGCAGCAATGTTTGCTCCACGTCTTTACTCATCGGATCTTTAGTACCGCTGATAAATACATAGGCTCCGCCATTGATCCATTGAAATAACTCACCTGCTTTTTCCTGTAGGCGATGCTGTACATATATCTTTTCTTCCTGGTCCCTGGAAAAGCAAGGTCAATCCCTGTTTAGTACACCTGTCTGCACATAATTCTGCATCTCTGGCCTGGTAAAGGAAGTCGGTGGTGAAATGCTGTTCTCCAAAGAAAAACCAGTTTCTGCCATCTGCTCCCGTAGCATCCCGGTGTGCAATAAATGAACGGAAAGGAGCAACGCCTGTACCCGGACCGATCATGATCACATCTTTATCAGCAGCCGAAGTTTAAAAATTTTTATCCTTGTGAACATAGAATATGATTGGAGAGTGTATAGGCTGGTCACCCAAAAATTCGCTGCACAGACCAAACCGCTGTTCATCTTCTGCCAGGAACTGATTCTTCGCTACGGTAATATGCACTTCATTTTCCCCATGTGCCGCCGGTGAAGAAGACACGGAATATAACCGTGGCGCTATCGGCATTAATACTTTGACCACCTCTATGAACTGATCCGCATTTTTGACAGGATAAATCCTCAGCAGATCCACCAGGGTCCATTCTTGTATCAGGAATGTCCTGTTGTGTAATAACTGCATACTTCTTTATAGCAGAAGTAAGCAGGTAGCAGATATTAAGATGACGTGTCAGCAATTCATTGACCGGTGCTGTTATTTTTGTGGTGACTATTTCCATTAACGGATCAATACCGGTTAAAGAAACGATGCGCTCCACTACTTCCTGCCTGTTGGCAGGCACTATGCCAATGGTATCTCCGGGTTCGTATTCAATTACTTCATCTGTACCGATCTCGATATGATAGGTTTGTTTGTTTGATCCCCCGGTCGTTAAGATTGATATTGGTAAGGATGGTCCCTTTATAATATTTTTTGCCATTGGCTTTTTTTGCTGCCGGCTTCGCAGCGATAGCAGCCGGTTCTGTTGCCGGTTGTTCTTCCAGCACTGCTAACACTTTTTCAAACCATGCTTCTGCCTCATCATCATAGTCAATATCACATTTTTGTAGAGGCACTACTCTTTTGGCACCAAGCTTTTCAAACCGTGCATCCACATCTTCACCGGTTTTGCAAAACATGGGTAAGAGGTATCTCCTAATGCCAGCACGCTGTATTTTAAATTCGCAAGCGACAATTCATTTTCGTGTATATAGTCGTAAAACTTTTTGGATGGTATGGGAGGTTCGCCTTCACCCTGCGTGCTGATGACAACGAAAAAATATTCTTCCTTGGTAAGATCAGTTAGCCGGTATTGACTCAGGTCAGCCAGCCGGGCATTCACTCCTTTCTTTTTGGCGATGGCAGCCAGGTGGGTAGCCAGTCTTTTTGAATTGCCGGTCTCTGTACCAAATACTAAACTTATTTTTTTGGTAGTGACCGGTGTAGCAACATGGCCGTTTGTATGAGCTGCATTACCATTGGTTTTCCCCATTGGCTACAATACTGGAGAGGTAGCTATTGATCCAGACAAGCTCTTCATGCGAATAGCTTTCTATCAGTTGATGCAATTGTTTTAGTTTTCCTTCTCCAAGCATAGCAGCTTTATCATTTAGCAGTAACTAATTCGTTGAATAAAGAACCGGTCTCACTGGCAGCGAACCATTTAAAATCATGATGCAACCGCACTACTTCACCCACAATGATCAGCGAGGGTGAACTGAATTGCTTCCCGGCAAGATCAACAGCGCAATCTTTTAAAGTAGTAATATGAACCTCCCTGATGAACAGTTGTCGCCTGTTCTATCACAGCCATCGGGGTAAGCGGTTTACGTGAATAACGCAATAATAATTCAGCGAGGTCGGCTATATTTTTAGCCGCCATGTAAAAGACCAGCGTATCATTTGTGGCAGCCAGGCTTTTCCATTTTTCAGAGCTATAGAAATTGGTTGGGCTGAATGTAATGAACTGTACCGCCTGCGAATATCCACGCGCCGTTAATGGTATTCCCGCGTAGGCCGATGCGCCCGAAGCCGCTGTGATACCGGGTATGATCTCAAAGGAATATCATTTTCCTGCAGGGCTATTAGTTCATCCAGCACATTACTGAAGAAAGCAACATCACCTCCTTTCAACCGCAAAACCGTTTTTCCCTTCAACGCCTGTTCTGTGATCAGCGCACTTATCTCCTGTTGAGAAACAGACGCATCATTATATCCTGCTTACCTGCAAAAATGATTTCGACATCCTTACGTGCATGATCTGCTATAATGGAAGGATTTACCAACCGGTCAGTGATGATCACATCCGCTTCTGACAAGCGCTTCAGCAATTTCACGGTGATCAGCTCAGCATCACCGGGCCCTGCTCCTGCTAATATTACTTTCCCTTTGTTTATCAATTTTATACTTTTTATTTATTATACCTATTACATTACTGGATCAGCACGGCAGCTACTGTACTGTTACTTGTTTCATCTACCAGTATGGCGCTTCCGTTCACGCCGAGTTTACTGTAGGCATCATACACCAATGGAGAGGCCGTTTTAATGGTAGCTCTTACTACTTCATTCAGTTTCACTACACCTTCGGCAGGGCTGTTGCTGCAGGCTGTTTACATCCATCCAGTTTATATTCGATAGTGCGCACCACTGCTTTCACCAGGCGGCTATTATGCTGCAGGTAATATTTATTACCGGTTTGCAATGGTTTGTCATCTAACCAGCAGAGCAATACTTCCAGTTCGTTGTTTACCTGCGGAAGATCATCTGACTTAACAATGGTATCGCCCGCGGCTGATATCAATATCCCCGCTTAATTGTATGACTACCGGCTGCGGTGCAAAAGCCTCGCCTGTTTCTTTACCACCCACTTCCAGTTTGCTGATCGTTGTTTCAATACCGGCGGGCAATACAGTTACTTTATCTCCTTTTTTATATACACCGCTTATGATCTTTCCTGCATAACCGCGGTAATCATGTAACTCTTCTGTTTGCGGGCGAATAACAAACTGCACCTGGAAACGGGCATTATCAAGATTGATATCGTTGTCAGTTTTGTACATTCTCCAGGAATTCCAGCAAAGGCTTGCCTTCATACCAGTCATTTTTTCAGATCTGTCACGATATTATCGCCGTTCAAAGCGCTGATAGGGATATACGTTACGTCTTTCAATCCTAATTGCTTTGCGACATCTGCATAGTCAATGACAATGTTATTAAACACATCTGCGAATATTTCACCAGGTCCATTTTATTAATAGCTACTACTACATGCGGGATCTTCAGCAAAGAAGCGATGATGGAATGACGGCGTGTCTGTTCTATTACACCGAGTCTTGCATCAATAAGAATAATGATCAGGTTGGCATTGGAGGCACCGGTGATCATATTCCGGGTGTACTGCACATGACCGGGAGCATCAGCAATAATGAATTTTCTTTTGGGCGTGGTGAAATAGCGATAGGCTACATCAATCGTGATGCCCTGCTCTCTTTCGGCACGAAGGCCATCGGTCAATAACGCCAGGTCAACAGAGCCATCAGTCCTGTTCTTCGTTGATTTTTCCAATGCCTTTAACTGGTCTATCAGTATATTCTTACTATCATATAATAAGCGACCGATCAATGTACTCTTGCCATCGTCAACGCTGCCGGCTGTTATAAATCTTAATAAATCCATTGGGAGTTTATCGTTTATAGTTTTTTATTTATTGTTTAGCCGAAAGACTCTTTCTGCTTTCAGACCAGTCTTCCGGACTTCCGGTCTTTCGGTCTTCCGGACTTCCCGACTTCCCTAAAAATACCCGTTCTTCTTCCTGTCCTCCATCGCCGCTTCCGTCACCTTATCATCTATCCTCGTTTCTCCTCTTTCACTTATTCTTGTTGAAACAATTTCATTGATCACTTCGTCTAATGTAGAAGCGGTTGACTCTACAGCTGCGGTACAGGTCATATCGCCGACAGTACGGTAACGAACCTGCTTTGTCAGGATCACATCTGTTTTCATCCGGTTGTACAAATTCACTGATCGCTACCAGTTGCCCTTCATGCTCGATCACTTCTCTTTCATGTGAGAAGTAGATAGAAGGAAGACCGATCTTTTCTTTGCGTATATAATTCCAGATATCCAGTTCTGTCCAGTTGCTGATCGGGAATACCCTTACATTTTCTCCTTTATGTATCCGTCCGTTATAGATATTCCATAGTTCAGGGCGTTGCAGTTTAGGGTTCCATTGGCCAAACTCATCACGCACAGAAAAGATCCTTTCTTTCGCTCTTGCCTTTTCTTCATCTCTTCTTGCTCCGCCGATACAGGCATCGAATTTGAATTCTTCGATCGTATCCAGTAATGTATACGTCTGTAACCAGTTGCGGCTGGGAAATTTTCCTTTCGGTTCGGTCAGGTTTTTTTGCCTGATCGTATCTTCTACTTTTCTTACGATCAATGTGGCCTTTACTTCGTTGGCCAGCCAATCGCGGAAGGCCAATGCTTCAGGAAAATTGTGACCAGTATCTATATGTACCAATGGAAAAGGGATCTTGCCGGGGGCAAAAGCCTTTTTGGCTAAATGGACCAATGTGATAGAATCCTTTCCGCCACTGAACAGCAAGGCCGGTTTTTCAAACTGCGCGGCTATCTCGCGGAATATATGAATGCTTTCCGACTCCAGTTGCTCCAGGTAATCTAAACGATACTGACTCATAAGTCTTTCTTTAATTGTCTACTTATATAGTAGACTGTTAGGGCAAAAAAAATTACGCCTGTTTCACTTCCGCTACATGCAAGCCGCATTCTTTCTGCGATTCCTCCCACCACCATCGCCCGGCCCTCGCATCTTCTCCCGGTTCAATGGCTCTTGTACATGGCGCACATCCGATACTGATAAATCCTTTATCATGCAACCGGTTATACGGCACATTGTACGTATTGATATAAGCGATCATTGCATCATAGCTCCAGTTGATCAGCGGATTGAATTTATACAGTTGTTTCTCTTCCGACCATTCGATCATCGGCATATCCTGCCTGCTATTCGATTGCTCCGCCCGTAAAACCGGTTATCCAGACCTTAGCGCCTTTCAATGCCCTGTTCAATGGTTTTACTTTACGGATATAGCAACATCCTTTCCGGTTATCTACTGATTCATAAAAACTGTTGATCCCTTTTGTTGCAACAAATTCTTCTACATCTGCCGCTTCCGGAAAATAAACCTGCACCGGCTTTTTGTACCGGGCTGTTGTGCGGTCAAGCAATTCGTATGTTTCATTAAATAACCTGCCGGTATCAATTGTAAAAATTTTTACCGGCAGGTCATTTTTAAAAATAATATCTGTCAATACCTGGTCTTCCTGCCCGAGCGAGGAAGAAAAAACCACGGAGCCGGGAAACAAGTCAGTCACTACCCTTATCGCTTCAGTTACTGCACTGCTCTCAATCCTCGTATCTGTTCCGGGGTCAGCATTGTTATAGATCAGGGCTGCGGTGTATAACGCAGGTATGGTTTTACTACTTTCACTCCTTTAGGGAATTTCTTAATGGCATCTTCTGTAGACACTGCAGGTACTACGATCACATCTTCCCCTGCTTTCCAGTCTGCCGGCGTAGCTACGCTATATCCGGCTGTCAGCTGCAGTGAATCAATCACACGCAATACTTCAACAAAGTTTCTGCCGGTAGATGCAGGATAGGTAATGATCAGCTTGACCAGTTTGTCAGGACCGATCACAAATAATGAACGTACCGTAGCAGTAGCCGAAGCATTCGGATGGATCATATCATATAAGGTGGCTACATTTCTTTCCGGGTCTGCGA
This sequence comes from Bacteroidota bacterium, assembly GCA_037200265.1. Taxonomy (GTDB): domain Bacteria; phylum Bacteroidota; class Bacteroidia; order Chitinophagales; family Chitinophagaceae; genus VBAT01. The sequence goes on along the minus strand of JBBCIL010000020.1, from coordinate 37,625 downwards.
TCAATGGAAAGTTTACGGTAGTATTCTGTGTTTCGTTGATATCTTTTATCCAGCCTTCATGTTTATCCAGCGGATCTACACTTACCGCCAGCACTTTTACATTGCGTTTGGCAAACTCATCGCCCAGCAAAGCGGTTTTACCCAGTTCAGTTGTACATACAGGTGTATAGTCAGCAGGATGAGAAAATAAAACGCCCCCAGCCATTGCCGAGGTATTCATGAAAATCAATCTCACCAGCAGAAGTTTGTGCTTTAAAATTGGGAGCAGGATCCCCTAGGCGAAGTGACATATAGTAATGTTTTAAGGTTACAAAAATAGGTGAATACAGTTATCCGACCAACCCGATAGACTAAATTAACTGTACATTTTATTTCATGGGAAGAAGATCAGTCAATGTCTTTGTTTCCAGCACATTGAGTGTGGCATCCCGGACGTTTATCATGATATCATGTAAAACCGCAGGCAGTTTCGTCGCAATTATCACAACGTTTATAAAAGTTGAGGCTGACACAGGGCAGCATAGCAATAGGTCCGTTCACTATCCGCACAATCGTGGCTACTTTGACATTTGCCGGATCTTTTTTTAAATAGTAGCCTCCTCCTTTTCCTTTCTTGCTTTCGAGGATATCGGCTTTTTTCAGTTCGAGCAGGATATTCTCCAGGAACTTTAACGGTACTCTTTTTTTGGTAGATATCTCTGAAATGAGAACAGGCCCCTGGTTGTACTTCTCCGTCAGGTAGGCAAGCGCCTTAAAGGCATACTGTGATTTCTTGGATAGCATTTTATTGTACTAATTGCAGTTTATAATGAATAGCCGAATTCTTTTTTAGCATAGCCGATACACCACAATATTTATCAAGAGAAAGCTCAATGGCTTTTCTTATTTTGTCTTCATTAACCGCATCCGTTTTGATATGGTAGATAATATGAATATCCTTATACACCTTCGGATGTTCGTCCGTTTGCTCCGCTTCCACATCTATTGAAAAATCTGAATAAACGATACGCTTCTTATCCAGGATATCCAGGATATCAATACCTGAACAACCTGCTATGGCTGACAGTAATAATGATTTCGGACCGGGCCCCAGTTTCCTGTCACTATCCATAATAATACCGGGCGGATTATTTTCATGCTCCATATGGCTTTCAAAAACCCTGTTCTGCTTCCACTTTGTTATAGTCTTTGTCATAATCTTCGTACCGGTGCTTTTTGTCCCGCAGGATATTTTCCAGTGTCCACGGAATTTTCTTTACAAAATTATGCTGCCGCACTTCGCAGTTTTTTTTATCACAAATGGAACATTGAAACGACATGCATCCATCTGAATGAACAAACATTTCAACCGATTCACCGAATTCTTTTTTAGCGATAGCTGATAACGCTTCTACTTCTTCATGCGCCTCCCGTACATTCAGGTACCAGGGTACGGTGAGATGACAATCGAGATGCAGTACACTCCCATATTTGATCACCCGTAAGTTATGAAGATCAACCCAGTTTTCCCGCCTGGCGCCATTCAAAACCTTTACCATTTTGCCCAGCAATTGTTCATCTGCTTCATCCATGATGCCGGCAATAGATTGCCTGACGATCTTGTAGCCCATGTATATGATAAACAATCCGAAAAAAATGGCTACCGCGCTGTCTATCCAGCTATAACCGGTGAAAAATAAAAGAACCAGTCCTGCTATAATGCCAATGGTAGAATCTTTCCGCTGGCTTCCAGGGCTAATGAATATTCTTTTTGCCGATCCGTATGCATATATAACCCATGATATAGTTAACGACTGCCGTTCCGCCACCAGCCATATACCTGTATCCAGTTCTTTTAAAACAACAGGATCTATCAAATGTTGAATGGCTTCATACAAAATGATCGTTCCGGCCACGGCAATTAACGTTCCTTCAACAGCAGCGGAAATGAATTCAGCCTTACCATGTCCATAGGGATGATCTTTATCCCTTGGTTTGGCGGCGACATATAAACTATACAATCCGATAAATCCTGCGGCTACATTAACTATGCTTTCCAGCGCATCAGTAAGTATGGCGACTGAGTGGGTAAAGTAATAGGCAGCCACTTTTGCCGCAAGCAAAATAATAGAAATGCCTGCTACCCATTTTTGAACCTGCAGATTTGATGAGCTGTTTTCAAGAACCGGCAAATTAGTCAAAACTTGCCAGTGGTCAATTTTGCCGGTAAGACAGGAAGGCTGTAAGAAAATAATATGTAGCTTCTTTCCCCGCTTACGGCTGATTTTATTACGCAAAATTTTTCTTTATATAGCTGGATTACCGTCAGCGGTTATATCATTCCTTCATAGCGTTTTTGCAAGAATTCCCAGTTCACCACTTTCCACCAGTTGGCGATATAATCTGGTCTTTTGTTTTGATAACGTAAGTAGTAGGCATGTTCCCATACATCAAGCCCAAGTATGGGGAAGCCTTTGATATCACTTATATCCATCAGCGGATTATCCTGGTTTGGCGCAGATCCGATACGTAGTTTTTTATCTCCGTCCAGGAATAACCATGCCCATCCGCTTCCAAAACGGTTTTTACCCGCATCACCAAATTGCGTTTTAAAACTGTCAAAAGAATTAAAACTTGCTTCGATGGCAGTTAATAGTTTTCCTGCGGGTTTTTCTGTACTGTTGGGTGACATGCTTTTCCAGAAAAGTTCATGATTATAATGACCGCCTCCGTTGTTCGCATTTTTGCGGAGTACTTCGATATTTTTCCTAACACATCTTCCAAAGGCTTGCTTACATCCACATTTTCCGCTTTGGCCGCATCTGCAGGTTGGTAGCATAGGTAGCCGCATGTTTGGAATAATGAATTTCCATCGTCATTGCATCAATCGCTTATCCAGTGCGCCGTACGAATAAGCCAGGGGTTCCTGGGCAAATCCAGTATAGAACCCGGGATTGACAAAACGCCCGGGGGCGCCATACGCTTTCATTAAAGAACTGCTGGCAGCTATACCAGCGGTAATAGCCAGTGTGGCTTTCGCAGAGTTGGTAAGAAACGATCTGCGTGAAGTATTTTTATTCATAAGAAATTTTTTATGCTGTATTAAAGTTAATCCTTCTTTGAATGACCCTGTTTGGAAATGCGACGAATGGCAGCACCGATCCTCCTGGCGAAGCGATGATAAGACTCTTTATTGAACAATTGTGAATCCCTCATCGCCTTATATGTCAGGAAAAGCCCGATGGGCACCAATACAAACGTAGCCAACCACATGCCATAAAAAGGAGTCAGCGTATTTTCTTTGGCAAACTTCTCCCCGGTAGTCGTGGCAAAATAGAAGACCATAAAAAATATAATAGCAAAGATCAGTGGCGTACCCAGTCCCCCCTTACGGATGATCGCCCCGAGAGGAGCGCCGATCAGGAAAAGCACCAGGCAGGCAATAGACAAAACGATCTTGCGGTGCCATTCTATCTTATGCTTGCGCAATGTTTTTTCTTTCTCTTTCAGGTTGAGTACGGTTGATTCGACGGTGGACCGCCAGCGAAGTAACCTGGCTTAATGTTCTTTCGTGTATTGTTTTCCTCGCAGAATCCGGGAACAGCCGGTCAAACTTTTTGGCGGCTTTGACTGCCGGCTTGTATCCACAGGCAGCTTTTTGCTGCCAAGGGTATCAAAAAACTGGTGAAACGGAAGTATCACATACATCGCTTCCTGTACCTGCAGGTAGATCTTCCTGTTTTCTTTTTCAAAGGAATCAATCGCCTTATCCAGTTGCTTCATGCTGTACATCCTCTCGTTATTCTTATTCACGCTGTCGGGAGTACCGCCGATAAATCCCAGGGAACTGAGATCAAACTGCTTTTTGTATTCTTTAAATCCAAGGCGGATATAATCTGATCTTTGCCCGCCATACCTGTCACCTCTTTCCTGGTAACGCCAGCCATCTCTCAGGTTAAATTCAAGAAACCGTTTGTTGGCCGACACTCTCATGATACCGCTTTTGGCGATAATGAAATTGTCCTGTACCGGATTGCTCTGCTCATATACGATCACATCCCTGATCACGCTGTCATTCGCTTCCTTTTTACCGATCTTGATCGCAAAGCCATCTATCTTATCATAAAAAACGCCTTCTTTCAGATCAAATGCAGGTTGCGCCTGTACGATGTCTGCCAGCAGGGTGCGTGATTTAAGATTGGCTACCGGGATAATATAGTTGGAAAATAAAAAAGCGATACCGCATACCAGCAATGAAATAATAAAAAGCGGCCGCATAAATCTCAGCAAAGAGATACCCGAAGATTTGATGGCTACTAGTTCAAAACTTTCTCCAAGGTTACCAAACGTCATCAATGATGAAAGTAATATAGCCAGTGGTAATGCCAGCGGAACCAGCACAGCGCTCTGGTACCAGATGAATTTGAGAACGATGCCTGCCCCAAGGCCCTTACCTACAAAGTCATCTATCCATAACCAGAAAAACTGCATGACCAGCACCAGCAGCGTGATGAAAAACGTGGCGATGAACGGGCCAACAAAAGCTTTGGTTACAAGAATATCTAACTTTTTGAACACTTATCTTTAATTATGGATAAAGCAAAAATAAGGCTTTCAACAGAGGAGGCTGAACTCGTTGCTGATGCAGGCTGGATTTTAACAAAGAATGCCATCATCCAAAAAGCAAATCATTTACTCGGCAGTTGCAATCGGATCAGCAGCAATTTTTACAACCCTATATCACGGTATTACCGCCCGAGGTGATAAAGATATCCCCTAAGATCTCGAAAGGCGAGAATTATAAAGGACTGCCTTACCTGGTACTTGATTATCCCCGTTATTTTGAAAAAGATAATCACTTCGCTGTACGCAGTATGTTCTGGTGGGGAAATTTTTTCAGCAGCACGCTGCACTTATCGGGCATTTATAAAAAAAAGTATACCTCTGCCATCGAAGCCTCTTTTACGCAATTGCAGGAGAATGATTTTTTCATTTGCGTCAAGCGATGAGCCATGGGAACATCATTTTGAAGCCGGTAATTATTCCCCGTTAAAAGAAATGAATGCAGGGACGTTCAGCGGATACCTGCATAATAAAGAATTTATCAAACTGGCAAAAATGCTTCCGCTGGCAGAATGGAATAATGCCGGGGATCTTTTGTTAGCTTCCTTTTCTTCAATGATAAAATGGCTGGCTGGTTAATTGCCAAGACGGTGAAACAGGTCTTTTACCTGGTGATCCCATAACAGGCTCTGGTCTTTGATATCTTTTTTCTCCGCAAAGTCCCTTACCACTAAAATTGTCTGGTTGGTGATCTCTGATTTTTCTATCCGGAATTCAAAGTACTCTCCTGACGGAGCTTCCAGCCAATGAAATTTAATATATTTATCTAATTCGCTTTCCACGACTTCCGCCTGCTCGAAAGTACCGTTCCAGCCAAAATAGAAGATATTGTCGCGCTCGTCAACTTTCTCGGCAAACCACTCTCCCAGTCCAGCCGGGGTGGAAAGAAATTCATATAAAATGGAAGGTGAACATCTGACCGGGAACTCTAACATGTATAGTTGCTTACTCATCTTTGGGTATTAAAAATCCTTCTGTAGTCTGCAATAATAAAAAAATAATTATTCTACCAACTATTTTTCTGTTTATTTTTTCCATTTCAGGCCTTTAAGCAGTTATATATGAAATAAATCATATCCGCCTGCGTTAAAGAAAAGCAAAGTTTTTTTTGGCTCATATTAGAGAAAACCATTAATTTGCCTTGAAGTCCAATATATTCTGTAGAAAACCGATACCGTGCTGGGTACTTTTTAAGGGCTCCTAACCAAAACAATAAATCTAAAACCCTTTAAATAACCCTAATTTAAAACCCAACCTATGAGCATGCGCCAGCTGAAGATCACGAAATCTATTACCAATCGTGAATCTCAAAGTCTCGAAAAGTATCTCCAGGAGATCGGCAAAGTAGAACTGATCTCTCCCGAAGAAGAAGTCAAATTAGCCACACTCATCAAACAGGCGATCAACGTGCACTCGACCGCCTGACAAAAGCCAACCTTCGTTTTGTCGTATCTGTAGCCAAACAGTATCAAAACCAGGGACTTTCCCTTCCCGATTTGATCAATGAAGGCAACCTGGGTTTGATTAAAGCCGCCCAGCGTTTTGATGAAACCCGTGGTTTCAAATTCATTTCTTATGCTGTATGGTGGATCCGCCAGAGCATTTTGCAGGCTTTAGCCGAACAATCCCGTATTGTGCGTCTGCCGCTCAACAAAGTGGGTCTTACCAACCGTGTTCAAAAAGCGTTTTCACTGCTGGAACAGCAGTTTGAGAGAGAGCCTTCCGCAGAAGAGCTCGCCGAATTGCTGGAAATGGACCTGGAAGAGGTTTCAGCCACACTGGGCATATCTTCCCGCCATGTAAGCATGGACACCCCGCTTTCTGAAGGCGAAGACAATACCCTGCTGGATGTACTGGAAAATCCCAATGCAGACAGAACAGACAGCGAACTGGATCATAAGGAATCCCTGAAAACAGAGATTGACCGGTCGCTCAAAACATTGACTGAAAGACAAAAAGAAGTCATTTGTTATTTCTTTGGTATTGGTGTTGACCACCCGATGAGCCTGGAAGATATCGGCGAACGGTTTAACCTGACCCGCGAACGTGTACGCCAGATCAAAGACAAGGCGATCACTAAACTGAGAACGACCAACCGTTGTAAACTTTTAAGAACTTATCTCGGCGCGTAAATACTGATTTTTAAGATTAAAAAGATTTCACTGAAATAATATTTACACTTCTACCTTTATCTTTGCAATTCATTTAAAAGTGAACATACAGATGTTCACTTTTTATTTTGTGTCAAAGAAACCTTTGTGATTATGTTCCAGAGTCTCTCAGATAAACTCGAGTCAGCCTTTAAGAATATTAAAGGACAGGGCCGTATTACCGAACTCAATATTGCCACGACTCTTAAAGAGATCCGCCGCGCACTGGTAGACGCGGATGTGAACTATAAAATTGCCAAGGAATTTACTGATAAGGTAAAAGACAAGGCGATGGGTGAAAAGTGATCAATGCGATCAGTCCCGGTCAGTTGATGACCAAGATCGTCAAAGATGAGCTGACAGACCTGATGGGCGGCCAGGAAGCGGTCTTTAATGCAAAAGGCAACCCGGCAGTTATCCTGATCGCAGGCTTGCAGGGTAGCGGTAAAACCACCTTTAGCGGTAAGCTGGCGAATTTTCTTAAAACCCAAAAAAGGGCTTTCGCCCATGCTCGTAGCAGCGGATATTTATCGCCCGGCTGCGATGGAACAATTAAGGGTGCTGGGAGAACAGATCGGTGTGGATGTGTATATAGAACTGGAAAGTAAAGACGCCGTAGCCATTGCTCAAAATGCCGTTAAAGAAGCGAAAAGCAAAAACAAGAACGTTGTTATCATAGATACCGCCGGCCGTCTCGCTATAGATGAAGCGATGATGACCGAAGTAGCGGATATCCGCAGCGCTGTTAAACCACAGGAAATATTGTTTGTGGTAGACAGCATGACCGGCCAGGATGCGGTCAATACCGCCAAAGCCTTTAACGATCGTCTTGATTTCAGCGGAGTCGTATTGACCAAGTTAGATGGCGATACAAGAGGCGGTGCCGCTCTCTCTATCAAATACACTGTTAATAAGCCGATCAAATTCGTCAGCAGTGGCGAAAAGATGGAAACACTGGATGTTTTCTATCCCGAACGTATGGCCCAGCGTATTCTCGGCATGGGTGATATCACCACGCTGGTAGAAAAAGCGCAGGAACAATTTGATGAGGAGCAGGCCAAAAAACTCGAAGGAAAGATCCGCAAGAATAAATTTGATTTCGCCGATTTTAAAATGCAGCTGGAGCAGATCAAAAAAATGGGCAATATGAAAGACCTGCTGGCATGATACCCGGCGTGGGCAATAAGATCAAGGATCTCGATGTGAATGAAGATTCGTTTAAAGGCATTGAGGCAATGATCAATTCCATGACGCCCGGTGAAAGAAATAACCCCGACCTTATAGACGGCAAACCGCCGCAAGCGCATAGCCAAAGGCTCCGGCAAAGACATCAGCGAGGTAAACGCCTTTATGAAACAATTCGAGCAAATGCGGGATATGATGAAAGGCATGAATAAAATGGGCATGTTTGGGAAAATGATGCCCGGCATGAAGAAATGAGTTGGGAGCCGGTAATACCCGCCTGATAAAGGGCATTTCAGCTTTAGAATGACTCATAACTCATGCCTCAAAACTCCCGGCTCTTCTGTCCTATTTTCCTTTGGTATTTTACAACTCCCTTCTTATCTTCGTCGCCCGGTATCAACCGGGACTTAACAATTATTGTTTAACAACGTTAAATTTCTATTTAATGTCAGCCAAAATCCGTCTACAGAGACATGGGTCCAAAAAGAGACCCTTCTACTTCATCGTTATTGCCGATGCACGGGCACCCCGTGATGGTAAATTCATCCAGAAATTAGGTACTTACAATCCGCTGACCGTTCCGGCTACTATTCAGCTTGATCGTCAGAAGGCTTTGGAATGGCTCAACAAAGGTGCTACACCCCACAGACACCGTTCGCCGCATCCTTAGCTTCAAAGGAGTATTGTACCTGAAACACCTGCTCCGTGGTGTCGGGCTGGGACTTTTTGATGATGCTACAGCGATGGAGAAATTCACCAAATGGAGCGCAGAACATGACGCCCAGGTGAAAAAACGCCAGGAAGATGCTTACCGCAACAAAAGAGCAAGACGTCCGATGCCGGGTCGCAGACCTGAGAGAAGGACCGAAGGCGGCGGTAATGAAGGATAAATGCTATCCGCATCCTGAAAGTTCATGAAGGCGACATTTCTGATGTCGCCTTTTTTTATCACGGATTACAGGATTGTATTGATTTTACTGTTCAAAAATCTCCCTCCGCGAATCTGTTATAATCTTCAATCCGTGGTTATTTTTATGTTCTCAACCGCATTGCTACTATGATCTTTGTTGCATCGCATACTTCGGCTTTCTGTTCTTTAATCAGCAATAGTGGTTGTTTCATTAAAATCCGTGCAATCTTTTAAATCATTATCTGTGATTGAGTATTTCAAAATAGGAAAGTTGGTTACCGTAGTCGGTTTGAATGGAGAATTGCTGCTCAAACATACGCTGGGCAAAAAAACCTCGCTCAAAGGTTTGCAGGCAATCTTTATAGAAGAAAAGAAAGACTCTTTCCTTCCCTGGTTCATTGAATCAACAAAGATCAAAAGCGAAGAAGAAGTTTATATCAAACTCGAAGGAATTGACACAAGAGAGGCCGCGGCCAAACTGGCGCAAAAAGAAACATGGTTAGCAGATACTGATTTTAAAAAGTTTGCTGCAAAATCCGCACCCGGCAGTTTACTGGGCTATTCAGTCATCAACGATGGCGAACCCATTGGTGATATACTGGAAGTAATTGAACAGCCCCACCAGGTATTATGCCGTATAGAAATAAAAACAAGGAAGTACTGATACCGCTTAATGAAAGCACGCTTCAGAAAATTGATCACAGGAAAAACCAGGTGATCGTTTCATTACCGGAAGGGCTGCTGGATATCTATCTTACTTAGGTCCTTTGATAAATCCGCCAGCAATTTCATGCGGTAATAGAGATTGCTCAGCATGAGCGATATATTATTCTTTACTTTTTCCACGCTGTTGCCATTCATCTTCTTTATGTTCTTCAGTTCTTCTATCTTTTCATCAATCTTGTCTGTCAGTTTTTCCGCATCCCACCCGATATATTTTTTATTACGGTCATCAAATACATGGTAAGGCTCAATGCTCCCTGTCTTTAACTTTTTAAACCTGAAATTGTTCTTAATAGCTTCTTTGATCGCCTCATTGCCCAGCATTTCGATCATTACATCCGGGCTTACATTATTCAAAAAAGCGTTGTGAAAAATATTCAGGTTGTTACGCAGTTCACGTATCACCTGTCTTTTTAGTACATCATTCGTCTTACCTTCTTTATTCAGAAAGGTGAGCAGATCCTTTAAGGGCGCTATGCCTGTTTTCAGCCATTCCAATTGCATAGGCTAAAATAATCAATCAGCATCATACCTCCAGCCGGGTTTTATTATAGCCGGTAAGACGAAGACACGGTAAATAATAGTCGTCATCTATATTTTCTTGCCGCCTTATTATCTTGCCGGCAGCCTATACGGCTTCTGCAGGCGCCCGATCAATTTTCACCAGCCGCGCATTGCCTTCGTTTTCTTTTACCTGTTTCAATGTATTGCTGATCTGCACAAAATGTCTTTGCTCATGAGCTATTAAAAACCTGAATGTATCTCCCGTTTTTAATTTGATAAACTTCGAAATAGAAACCGGTGTACGGATCTTACCGATGTCTTTGTCTTTTGCTTCTTCCAGTAAGTTCAGCAGGCCGCGTTGCTGTTGCATAAAAGTATGCAGCACTGCTTTTACATCGAGTACCAGTACAGGAGTATGACCCCTGGGCGCTTTCATTTTATGGGTGATCCTTCCATGGGTTCCCGGCCGCATTATTCGTGTAAAATAATTTCCCAGCCATCCGGCCCTGAAATATTTTGCCGGAGGCGCTGTGCTTCCTGTCATACTTTTTTCTATAGCCGGCAAATAATAGCGGCCATAGCTGTTGAGGTGTTCCAATACCTGCGCCACGCTCCATTTTCCTGCTTCAGGTTGTATAGTTAAAACGCAGGTATCTTCCGTTTCTAAATAGCCGGTCGTAAGTATCAGCTGACGAACATCCGCCTGTAACTGCTCTATCAACTCACCAGATTGTATTCTCATGTTGTTTAAATTTTGAACAAAGCTACCCGGCGGCTTTTTGGAAAATGTTGGTAAATACCATGATTTTAGCTTAGAAATATGCGTTAAGAGTTGCCAACCTTTAAAGGTTGGCAACTCTTAACGCATACTTCCTTAATTCTCAAAGTCTCACAGACCCCATCAGTTTACTAAAGTTTGTCGGGTCAATACCGACATAAGAAGCGAGGTATTTATGAGGGATAAGCTGCAGTAAATGAGGACTGCGTTTCAAAAGCGCCCTGAATTTTTCCTCAGCGCTGAAACATTGCAGTTCAGCCTGCCTTGCCAGCACCCCTTTCAAAGCAAAAGCAGTTGTTTTTAATATCAGCTTCTGGATGCCCGGGTATTCATTCATCAGTTCTTCCACCTGCTTATACGACGTTCTCAGAAATTGGCTGGCCGTCAGCGTTTCAAAAAAATACTGCGTCGGCGTTTGTGTAAGAAATGAATCCGCCACTCCTGAAAAAGAAGGCGGGTAAGTAAAGACAATAGTCGCCTCCTGCCGGTCATTACCGATAAAAAATGCCCGTTGCACACCATCAAGTACAAAATACAAATACCGTTCAGTCTCCCCTGCTGCTGTCAGAACAGTTTTGCGTTTACACGCAAACGGGCTCCAGGCAGAAGAGAATGCCGTCCATTCCTTTTCATTCAGCTGGTGGATCGGGGAAATAAACTTTTGGAGGAGAATTGTTTCCAATAAAAAATAATAATAGTCAAATATAAAATTTTACGCAGGAACAACAGTTTACATTTCATCAATAACAAGCTTGCTGCAAAAGAGTAAATTTGCAGGGTGGAACAGATCAAACGACATATCGCTCATTTTGACCTCGATTCTTTTTTTGTTTCCGTAGAGATCATCAACAATCCCTCCTTAAAAGGAAGGCCGGTACTGGTCGGAGGTTACGAGCGGGGGGGTAGTAGCGGCCTGCAGTTATGAAGCGCGCAAATTCGGCATACATTCCGCCATGCCCATGAAGAAGGCATTGCAGCTTTGCCCGCAGGCTATCGTTACCAACAGCAGCCGCGGAGAATACAGCAAATATTCAAGATGGGTCACGGAAATCATTGCTTCCAAAGTACCCTGTTTGAAAAAGCCAGTATTGATGAGTTTTATATTGACCTGACCGGTATGGATAAGTTCTTTGGCGTAAGCCAGTATGCCAAAGATTTGCGCCAGCTTATAAAAAATGAAACCGGATTGCCTATCTCCTGTGGTTTATCATCCGCAAGGTTTATCAGTAAAATGGCTACCAATGAAGCAAAGCCGAATGGATTCCTGGAAATTCCTCATGGAAAAGAAAAAGAATTCCTGTGGCCCCTGGGTATTGAAAAAATAAATGGCGTTGGTAAACAAACCGAACAGCAGCTAAAAGCTTTTGGTCTTTACACCATTGAAGATATCGCCAAAACACCTATTGAATTGATGGAGCGGTATGCAGGTAAATGGGGAGAAGCGCTCTGGCATAAAGCGCAGGGTACCGGCAGTGCAGAAATAACTACAGACTGGGAACAAAAAAGTATGAGTCATGAAAATACTTTTGATACAGATTATACCGATGTTGATTTTTTACATAAAGAATTAGTGCGCCTTACCGAAAAAACAGCTTATTCACTGAGAGAAGATGAAAAAATGACCGGTTGCGTGACGGTGAAGATCCGTTACTCCGATTTTGAAACTACTTCAAGACAGGAAACGGTTGATTATACCGCACTGGACGATGTGTTGATCGCGAAAGTAAAAGATCTCTTTAATAAAAGTTACCAGAAAGACAGGCCTGTAAGATTGCTGGGTGTGCGCTTCAGCCAGTTTATTCCTTTTACGATGCAAATGAGCCTGTTTGATAATAAAATGGAAAAACTGAATCTTTATAAAGCAGTTGATGAAATCAAAAACCAATTTGGCAGCAAAGCAGTAGTCAAAGCAGTTACCTCCCAATTATCTGAAGAAACTAACAGGCATACAACACGTCATAATAAAAAGAGAGAGGCGGAATGACCCGGCTGGTACTTCTGCAAACATGTAGTTCCCCGGGAATGGTATAGTCCAGACGGTCCGCTACTGGTGGTTTGTTGTCTCCAAAGTAAGACACGGCAAAACCTCTTATCTTCGTTTCCCTTTTTATCCGCCGCAGCCCTGGCGAAGGCGGATTCGGCCACCGGAGCTTTCAGCGAAGGAGACGATTAACTTCTTAATTAAATTTTTATGTCAAAAACATGGAGTACTTACTTAGAAAAAAATAAGGATCGTTTTCTGAATGAGATGCTTGACCTGCTCCGCATTCCTTCTGTAAGCGCCAAAAGCGAACACAAAGCTGATATGCTCAAATGCGCTGACGCTGTAAAAGACAGCCTGCTGGCAGCCGGAGCTGATAAAGCTGAAGTGATGGCAACGGATGGTCACCCTGCAGTGTACGGTGAAAAAATCATTGACCCCTCCAAACCCACGGTACTGGTATATGGTCACTATGATGTACAACCGGCAGAACCGCTTGAACTCTGGACCAACCCTCCTTTTGAACCTACTATTGTTGATGGAAAGATATTCGCCCGCGGTTCCGCTGATGATAAAGGACAATTCTATATGCATGTGAAAGCATTGGAAATATTGGTAAAGACCAATACGATGACCACTAATATTAAATTCCTGATCGAAGGCGAAGAAGAAATAGGATCCCCTAACCTCGGAAAATTCGTGGCCGCCCATAAAGACCTGCTCAAAGCCGATGTGATACTGATCAGTGACAGGTTCTTTATTAAGCATGGAAAATCCTTCGCTGGATATTGGCGTTCGCGGCCTCTCTTATATCCAGGTGGAAGTAACCGGCGCTAACCGCGACCTGCATAGTGGTACATATGGCGGCGCTGTAGCTAACCCGATCACTATCCTGGCGCAGATGATCGCCAGTTGCCATGATAAAAAGAACCATATCACTATTCCCGGATTTTATGATGATGTAGCTGTGGCAACTAAAGAAGAAAGAAAGCTATTGCCTGATACAGCAGACCAGATGCCGTTGAATAAATTCATCGCTCATGCCGGTATCTCGCCCGCCGGGATGCAGCTGATATTGTGAGAAAAGGTTTGGTAAAGGTGAATAATGAAGTGGTAACTGAACCGGGACATAAAGTATCTAACAAGGATGAAATAAAAGTAAACGGCAAAAAGATATTCCTGGCTAAAAACCTTGTTTACATTCTGCTCAATAAACCCAAGGATTATATCACTACTACTGATGATCCGCAAAACCGCAAAACGGTATTGGATATCATAGGTCGTGCGACAACTGAAAGAGTTTACCCCCGTAGGCAGGCTTGACAGGAATACCTCGGGGTGTTTTACTATTCACCAATGATGGAGAGCTGGGCGCAAAAATTAACTCACCCCAGTAACGAAATAAAAAAAGTGTACCACGTTACCCTGAACAAACATTAGACAAAAAAGATTTTGACCAGATATTAAAAGGGATAGTACTGGAAGATGGCCCGGCCAGTGTAGACGCATTGGCTTACGCGGATGTGAGCGATAAAACACAGATCGGTGTCGAGATACATAGTGGCCGCAACCGTATCGTACGCCGCATATTTGAACACCTGGGCTATGATGTAAAAAATCTTGACCGGGTGATCTTCGCCGGTCTTACAAAGAAAAATATTGAAAGGGGTAAATGGCGTTTCCTATCGGAGAAAGAAGTGCGTGATCTGAAACATTTTGGAAAAGGGAAATAACCGCTGGTTACATTGATCAAATGATTGCGATAAGCGGGGTATCCACAGATAAATAAACTACCAAATAATTTAAGCATAACGGGATGGCGGCTATTAATAAAAGCTATATACGGTTTGTAGAAGAACTGAAAGGGCAAATATTACAAAGCCGGTACCAGTGTTGCCGATGCTGAATCACTGAAAAAACTTTTAAACCCCGGAAAGAAATGACTGTTTTTGAAAACGATGATCTTATTGCGCTCAATAAACCGTCCGGTTTGTTATCTATCCCCGACAGGGAAGGAAAAGAAGTTTCATTAAAAGATGTATTACAGGAAAAATATGGGCAAATATTTACAGTACACCGCCCTTGACAGGGATACCAGCGGCTGATCGTATTTGCAAAGAATGAGGAAACACATAAGCATCTTTCCCGGCAGTTTGAAGAAAGACAGACCGAGAAGATCTACGTTGGTTTTGTGATCGGCTCTCCGGCTGAAAAAAAAGGAAGCATCAATAAACCTATCGCCGAAAATACGGTGAAGAGAGGTATGATGATCATTCACCAGAGAGGTAAAGAATCACTGACGGATTACGAAGTAATGGAAGACCTGGGTATTTATTCCTGGATGCAGTTCCGTATACATACCGGCCGTACGCACCAGATAAGGGTACATATGAAAGATATCGGTCACCCGATCGTAATGCGATGCACTATATGGTGATGGCAAACCTGTTCTTTTGTCTGCGATTAAATCAAAATTCAAGCTTTCTAAAAAAGAAGAAGAGGAAAGGCCGATACTGAACCGGTTAGCCCTGCATGCTTTCAGCCTGAAGTTTACCGATACCCACGGAAAAGTATTTGAGCTGGAAGCTCCGGTATCGAAAGATATGAAAGCAACATTGCAGCAGTTGGAAAAGTGGAAAAAAGGGAAATGAGTACAGGTCACAGAATACCACGGAGAAATCACCTGTTTAATTTACATACCGTATAACGCTAAGATTTTTCCAGCGCCTGTAAAATATCACCCAATATATCTTCGATATGTTCCAGCCGACAGAAATGCGGATGAGTCGGGTGTGATACCTACTTCATTTCTTTCCGCCTCTGTTAATTTAGAATGAGTAGTAGAAAGCAGGATGTGATACAATGCTGCGGCTATCCCCAAGATTATTCGTCACAGAGATCATCTGCAGTGCATTCAAAAATTTACGGCCACTGTCCACACCGCCTTTTATTTCAAAGGTTACGATACCACCGCCATTGCTCATTTGCTTTTTGGCGATCGCATACTGGGGATGCGTTTCGAGAAAAGGATATTTTACCCGGCTCAACTTTTGCATGCCCCTCCAGGCCTTTGGCCAGTTTCAGCGCATTGTCGGCATGTTTATCCATACGGATAAACAATGTCTCCAGGCTTTTACTTAACACCCACGCATTAAAAGGACTTAATGAAGGCCCCGTATTGCGTACGAACAAATACAACTGATTAACCAGCGCTTTACTCCCACCACTACTCCGCCCAGTACCCGTCCCTGCCCGTCAATAAATTTAGTAGCTGAATGTAAAACAAGATCAGCTCCATATTGAATAGGTTGTTGTACGGCCGGTGGTGGCAAAACAATTATCAACGACGAACAGTATATTATGCTTCTTACAAAGTTTAGCTACTTCTTCCAGGTCAATAATGTCGAGGCCCCGGGTTGCTGGGTGTTTCCACATACAGCATTTTTGTATTCGGCTTTATCAATGCCGCGATACTTTCCGGCTGGCTCATATTGAAATACGAAGATTTCAATTCCCCATTTGGGTAGATACTTTGTCAGTATAGTATGTGTTGATCCGAATATCGCCGATGCCGAAATGATATGATCGCCTTTGCTTAAAAAAGTCATGAAGGTGGAGAAGATAGCAGCCATACCGGTACCGGTAGCAATACCATCTTCCGCTCCTTCGAGTGCGGCCATCTTGGCAATGAACTCATCAACCGTCGGGTTGGAAAAACGGGAATAGATATTTACATCTAATGTATCATCGGCAAAAGCCGCCGCCATCTCTTCCGCGGAATTATATGTAAAACTGCTGGTGAGGAACAATGGGGTAGCATGTTCTTTCTGCCCTGTTCTTGGTGTCTGAATGCGAATAGCTTTTGTTTCGGGGCGTTGCGGCATATACTGCTGTATCTTTTTAAAATGAAGGGCAAAGATACATGGCAGAACACTAATGCAGCCGGTTTAAAACAAAAAAGGGCGGTGTAGAAACACTGCCCGCTAACGATTGCTTGCCATATGAAAGAAAGTAGTTACGGAGGGATTCGAACCCTCGTAAAAGGCTTTGCTGACCTTCACCTCGCCACTCGGTCACGTAACGTTAAAGTTGAAGAAGTCTTTAATGGGTTAGTATGAAAGATTCCTCACTTTTTACAAGATTGATTTTTATAGTTTATATAATACTATGTTTTAGGGATTATACTGACAATCAGTTTCACGGAAGGACCAGAAAGGGTCACCCGTTTTTTTCTCATGATCCTGCTGCTCTACTGTTAATACCAAGGGGAATTTTTGAATTGTTTCAATCCTGAACTCACCTCTTGAATTGGTCAGCGCTTCTTCTTCACCATCTACAATGTATACATGGGGCATTGCCGACCGGCTTGTGATTCTTTTCTGATATGACCGTTCCTTCCACTATTACTTTTGGCAGAGCGGGCACCGGCCTATAACCAAACAGTACCAGCAGCAAAGAAAATGGAAATGATGATTTTAAGTGTATGCATACAAATAGCCGGGGTTTCTTTTACAAAATAAAGGTAAATAAATCAGTCTACAAATTTTATAGACTAATATTTTATAATAAACTCACCTTTTTGTGTTTGAATTAAAATTTATTCTGAAAAATTAAGTATCGGTTTGTTTCTTGAAGTATTGTAGAGATCAAACCAATCCTGCTGGTCAAGATCTACCGTGAATGCATTTACAATATTACGGATACGCTGTTCATTGATCGTACCGATAAGCGGTAAGGCGCCCCAGTTTGATCAACCAGGCTACCGCGACAGACTCAACATGGGCATCGTATTTTTTGGCTAATTCGCCCAATTTGTAATGTACTCTTACGGCCAGCTCATCGGTTCCATTTTCAATCCTGCCGCCTGCCAGCGGGGGCAGCCGCCAGCGGACGCATATAGCGTTGTTTGATATAATCAATCTGGCCGTTGTCAAGTGCGGTTGTGTTCAGCAGGTTCAGCTCAATATGATTGGTGACAATGGGCACCCGCAGATACGACGCCAGTAACTGGTGTTGAAAAACAGAAAAGTTGGCCACTCCTATATTCCTTATTTTTCCCGCACTCTTTAACCTTTCCAGCGCAAGCGCTGTTTCTTCCAGGTTAGAAAGAGGATCAAGCTGATCAAGAAGAAAAATGTCTACGTAATCTGTTCGCAGTTTACTCAACGAATTGTCAAGGCTTTTTATAATATGGGCGGCCGAGGTATCAATATACCTGACACGTATATCGGGCCTGTCGCTATGCGGAATATTCACACCGCATTTGGTAAAGAGCACCACATCTTCCGCTTGAATGATTTTTGTTTTAATACATTACCGAATAGCTCTTCGCACTGGTAGCCGCCATATATATCTGCGTGGTCAAATGTATTGATGCAAGTTCCAGGCAAAAGTTGACGATCTTTTCCATCGTGGCAACACCTGTTGCACTGGTGTCTTCCCATCTCCAGAAACCATAAACGGCAGGAGACACTTTAGGACCCGAATCGCTGAGATAAATCTTATTCATACCTGAAAAATAATATGGTTATGCAAAATAACCCGTTTCTTAGTTACTTAAATTAATTTTTTCTGTTATTATATCCCAATGAGCGATGAGCAGCTCAAAGCGATGCTGCTCATCTTTCGCCAGTTTGACAAGATCCGGATAGATCTCCTTTTTATAAGGGTCGTCAGGTTAGGATCAAAAGCAGCCTTTATATCTTTAAAAACAATGGTTACTTTAAAATCCCAGCGGGTATCTTCACCGCTATGCAGTTTAGGTTTTTCCCGCGATAACCGTTATGATATCGCCTTTTTGCTGCGCTTTCTTTAGTAACGGATAGTGATTGGCCTTCCACAGATCAATGAACTCATCAGCGTAGCCCCATTTCACTTTATAATAATTCTCTATCACAAAAGAATCATCTTTTACCTGCGACAGGGCCAGGCAGGAAAATACCCATACAAGAGTAACCGCAGTAAACAAAGATCTCGCGATACTGTTTTTGAAAAGGAAGAATATGTATGCATAAAATTGATTTTATCTATTTCAGGATTGTGGTACCACGGCTGATACAACCACTGTATTATTTTTTGGCTCATTAATATTACCCGCAATTCTTTCTACAAGTGATTTGGAAAAAACTTTGGAAGAAATGCATTTAACTTATTGGTAAACCCGGGAACAATTTCTGCTTTTTCCGCTGAACAAACCTTTTATTGCAGCCTTCGCGACGCTTTCCGGTGTCATATTAAAACGACCAGCTGTCCGGCGTATTTGTTCTCCCATTCTTGCCCTATTCACAAAATCAGTATCCGTACTTCCCGGGCTGAGGCAGCTTACGGAGATAGCTGATTTCTTAATTCGTAGCGCAGGCTACGGGTAAAAGAAATAACAAAAGCCTTGGATGCTGCATAAATGGAAAGATAGGGTACAGACTGGTAACAGGTGGTGCTGCCTACATTCAGCAGGTAAGACCTGCTGAATTGCTTCAATACCGGTATAAACGCATAAGCAATTTGTAATTGCGCCTTTACATTCACATCAATGATGTTGAGTTGTTCGGTAATGGGTATTTGTTCAAACGAACCGTTTAAACCCATAGCCGGCATTATTGACCACTACATTCAACTCATGGTGGAATGGTTTGCTCCATGTTGTAATATTATGTATGGCATCGGGCTGGGAAAGATCCTGGTGCAAAGTGTATACAGGCAGGGGAATATTGGCTGGTAATATGATCAGCCGTTTGCTGCAGCGACTCTTTATCGAGATCCAGCAACAAAAGCCTGTATCCTTTTTTTGCAGCTCTTCTGCAATGGCTCTTCCAATTCCTTTGGCAGAGCCCGTAACTAATGCGTAAGGCATATGTTTAAAGTTTAATAGATTAACATAAATAGCTTTCTTGATAATAAAGTAAACGGAAAGATCATGGATTCAGTTCCGGAACTAAGTTTTCCGCTCTTTGTTTCTGTTGCTGCTTTCTTTTCAATCTGCTACCGTAAGGATTTAGTTTCAGTTGACCAATGCGATGATAAAAAGCTGTGGGACTATTGGCATGCTTTGGTTTATAAGCGCCTGTTATAATCGGATATACATGACCCTTCTGCGGCTTTGCTCACCAATGAATGGCGATTGCTGCACCCGGTGCCAGATACGGCCATCGTGTATTGTAAGGTCACCGGCTTCAATATCGAGACCTGTCTCATTCGCATCAGGCTTATTATCTATGAAATATTTCTTTTTAAAGAAGAGTGTGAACAACCCTTTATTATGTGTGCCCGGCAATACCCGGAGTCCTCCATTGCTCATAGCGCAGTCATCCAAATGCAAACCAACATTCAGCATGGGTAAAATGCGTGAGCCAAGAAACAGGTCCCGGGACTGTCAGTATGCCAGCCAAGCTGGGAGAAGCTGCTATCAGTAGTATTGATATAATGATTGACCACCAGGCCATCCTTTTCATTTTCACTGATCCTTCCTTCATAAGGTTCCAGTAACCGCGTCAATGACTGCAATCTTTCGCTTTGTAAAAATTTACTTAATGTGTCGCTAAAATTGGAAGTAAAGCAAGACGCTGAATAATCTGTGATCCATCTGTATCTACACCAAATTTGAGCGGAACACCGTTGATTTTATTAATTCATTCTTTAATAAAATGCTTCTACGCTTTTTATTTCTGCAATAAAATCATTGACCGTTTGCCGGGGTATAAAATTTTTGAAATGCACTACCCCATGCTGGCGAAAAAAACCGATATGTTCTTCCGTGACAGTTTCCGCAAGGTTAAGAAAAGGCTGATTAAGTTTTTTCATACTGTTTAATTTGTTTTAAATGATTATTGACAACAGAGTTTATTCTCTTTTAGAGTATATTAGTCTATAAAATTAGTAGACTAAAAATGCGTGGGATAACGCTGCTTTTCCAAAATACTATACTCACTTAAAAAAATTTGTTTAGCGATTATTTACCCTGCTTAAAAGACTGCATCCAATACAAATTGAGAACCTGTCACAAACCTTGATTTATCTGATGCAAGAAAAACCACTGCATTCGCTACATCTTCGGCTTCTACCCAGGGCACATCAATAAGATTACCGGCGCTTCTCTCCGCTACTTCTTTTGGCGTTAACCCTTCCAAAGCAGCAAGACCGTCATTCATAGGCGTATTGACTCCTGTGGGATGAATAGAAAGCACCCTGATATTATACTGCGCCAGCTCAATGGCCCATGATTTTGTCAACCCTGTTAATCCCCATTTGGATGCAGCATAATGACTTAACCTGTTCATGCCACGCAGACCAGCGATGGATGAATTATTAATGATAACACCTGAGCGTTGCTGTATCAATACAGGAATGATGCGGCGGGCTACCAGCCATGCCCCTTTTAAATTAATATCCAGCATGATGTCCCATTCCGCTCTGTCAGCTCATGTGCTGCACCATATGCGCAAATACCTGCGTTATTAATTAAAATATCTATTTTATTTAACCGGCTTATCGTTTTGGAAACAGCCTGGTCAATATCATCCGCTACTCTAACATCGCCCGTAAAGGCAAGGCAGGTTACACCCAGCGATTCACATTCCTGTACCAGGGATTCAAGTTCATTTTCAGAACCCAGTTCGTAACCCGGGTAAGTAAGTGTTTGCGCAATATCAAATGCCGCAATATGAACGCCTTCTTTGGCCAGTGCAATAGCAGTAGCCCTCCCCTGCCCGTGCGCAGCGCCGGTGATAAAAGCCACTTTTCCTTCGAGATCCTTAGCCATGCTTAATGGTATTTTAATGAGGGTAAATATTCAGTGAGGTATTCATCAATATCTGTTTCAATCACATTATTAAAAACATTGGTGGCAATCATCTGGCCTGCAAAAGCTATTAACACGATGATATCTGTTTTACTGTAGCGTTCTGCAATACTATTATAAAGATGATCATTGATATTGCCCTGGTATTTGGCAATACTGCTGCCAAAATCAAGAATATCCTTTTGCGAAGCAGTCAGCAAAAGATTCTCCGGTTTCTCACCGGCATCAATAATTATTTTTCTGAAGAAAGTGGAGCAAAGCGGGCAATCAGAAGCTTTGGAAATAGAAAAAGCAAAGAGATAGGCTAAGCGCTTTCCTAATATCTTTTCCACCTGTTCATATAGCGGGTACCATTGCATATATATTTCAAAAGCCAGCAATGAATGGCCCAGTGTGGCTTTCATATTTGTAATGCGGGCATTATACTCTTGATATGCCTTTCAAATGCTATTCTTACGGAAGGCTGAAGTTCGCTATCCGCAACAGGTGCTATTCTTGCCATGGTGCTTATTCTTTCTTTAGGTCAATTATTTCTTAGAAATTTTTTTGGAGCTAAGGACATGCTCTTTGTATATTTGTCTACAAATCTAGTGGACTAATTGCAATCTGACAAACTTTTCCTTATGCTGAGATATTTCAAAATTTTGCCCTGGTCATTATTGGTATGCGGATATATGGGTATCAGTCAGCCTGCCGCCGAACGATCAGCGGAGCGATCACTTCCGCCGAAGACGCTGCACCATTAGAAGGGGTAAGTGTAATTATTAAAGGAAGCAACAGGGCATCCGGTACACAGGCTGACGGCATCTATTATATAACTGTATCGCCCGGTGATTCTATACTCGTATTCAGTTACGCTGATTTTCAGACACAGGAAATAAAACTAGGTTCTTCCAATGAGTATAATATTGTATTAAGAAAGGGAAACAATGAAACTCAAAAGACTCGTCATTTTCTCCTTACGGAAAATGGAGAGGAACCTTCAGGCTGAAAGATGACCTGGAAGTTCCTTTCATCTTTGAAATAAGCGGCAACAATCCGGATAATGCAAAAGTTTATTTTATTAATGCTGAAGAACGCTTTAATGGCGGCAAACTGAAACAAACAAAAGACTCATTATTCATTTTAGCTGACCAGTTTGACAATGAACTGGCCTTTCAAATAGAAAATAATTCCCTTACCGGTGTTTTAAGAAAACAGGACAAAACAGGTATTCCTGTTCCTGTAAAAGCAGAAAGAGGAAATCCCGACCGGTTTGCAGAAACAGGGGCAGTTCCGTCTGCAGATATCACCGGAACTTATGCTATCACTTTTAAAAACAATAACGGAAAAGATGAGAACGCAGTTGGCTTATTCAAACAGGAAGGAAATAAACTGCGGGCAACTTTTCTGCGCATTACAGGTGATTCCAGGTACCTGGATGGTATAGTCAGCGGCAACAATTTCTATCTCTCCACTTTTATCGGTTCAGGTCCTGGCTATTATAAAGGAACTATTAGCAAAGATGGCAGTATAAACGGAGAAGCCATCAGTGTAAGAGGAACGCAGATCTTTACCGGCACGCCGGATGAAGAAGCCGCATTGCCGATCCGTATTCACTTACTTTCCTGAAAGAGGGGTATACTTCCCTTGATTTTTCTTTTCCCGGTATCAATGGCAAACCTGTATCATTAAAAGATGATAAGTATAAAAACAAAGTGGTGATACTTACCATTACCGGCACCTGGTGTCCTAATTGCGTGGATGAAGCGGCTTTCTTAGCTCCCTGTATAAAGCCAATAAGAAAAGAGGAGTGGAATCCATTGCCATTCATTATGAAAGAAAAACAGATACCGCCTATGCCAGGAAAGTGATCACACGTTTCAGGGAAAAGTTTGGTATTGAATACGATGCGGTATTTGCAGGGCTTGCTGATAAACAATATGTGGCTGAATCATTGCCCGCATTAAATACTTTCCTCTCCTTCCTACTACCATTTTCATTGACAAAAAAGGGAAGTAGCGAAGATACATACAGGTTATACCGGTCCTGCTACAGGAAAATATTATGACCAGTTTGTAAAAGAATTTAATGAAGAGATAGATCATTTGCTAAAGCAATAAATATACTCCACCAAAAAACACCGGCTATGAGTAATGTATCAATTGAACAAACAAAACCGCGCTGCACAGACCAGGGAGAAGGCGAAGTGATCATTCTTTTGTATGGATTATTCGGATCTGTAAAAAATTTCGATCCGCTTATACAGCACCTCCAACAAACTCACCGGGTCATTGTACCCGTATTCCCATTTTATGAAATGGGTATTTGTGTCAATATATTTTCCCTTACAGAATTTCTGCATGAACTGACGGAAGAGCTGAACTGAAAAAATTTCATTTGCTGGGAAATTCCATGGGGTGGGCATATTGCCCTGCTCTATACATTAAAGTATCCCGGCAAAGTGGAATCATTAATTCTCAGCGGAAGTTCCGGCCTATACGAGAACGGAATGGGCGATACTTATCCCAGGAGAGGGGATTATGCCTATATCAAGGCAAAAGCAGAGCTTACTTTTTATGATCCGGTCACCGCTTCAAAAGAACTGGTTGACGAGATATATGAAACAGTCAACAGCCGCCGTGCCATCCAGATAATATCACTGGCAAAATCCACTATCCGTCATAATGTAGAAAAAGAATTATACCAGATACAAATGCCCTGCTGCCTGTATGGGGCCGCAATGATACCATTACCCCGCCGCAGGTAGCAAAGGATTTTAAGCGCCTGATACCCCATGCTGAGTTACACTGGATAGATGAATGCGGGCATGTACCTATGCTGGAAAGACCAGAAAGGTTTAATACCATACTGGATGATTTTCTTCACTTGCAACTCAAAGAAACAGCCTGATAAAAATTTCGTTGCTGCTACTTACGCTTCAGACGGTGCAAAACAGATACCAGCGTATCAATATCAGCACAGGTATTATAAAATGCGAGTGAAGGCCGGACCGTACTTTCCACAGCAAACCTGCGAAGTATAGGCTGTGCGCAGTGATGACCTGTTCTTACAGCAATGCCTTCCGCATTTAATGCTTTTCCCACTTCATCATTACTGTAACCCTGCAATGTAAATGATAAGACGCTTGCTTTATCAGGAGCAGTTCCTATCAACCGCAAACCCGGAACCTCTTTCATCAGCTTTGTGGCATACAATAACAGGTAATGCTCATATTGATGGATATTGTCAATCCCCAATTTATTTACATAATCCAAAGCAGCGCCAGGCCGACTGCATCAGCAATATTGCCTGTGCCTGCTTCAAAACCTTGAAGGTGCGTCATGGAACTGTGTATGTTCAAACGTGACATCTTTGATCATGTTGCCACCACCCTGCCAGGGCTGTATCGAATTCAGCAGCTCTTCTTTGCCATATACCACACCCAATACCGGTAGGCCCAAAGATTTTATGCCCCGAGAAAACAAAAAAATCGGGATCGAGGTATTGAAGATCTACCCGCAAATGCGAAACCGATTGTGCACCATCCAGCAACACTTTTGCACCGGCGCTATGCGCCATATCAATGACCTGTTTGGCAGGAGTAACCGTACCCAATGCATTAGAGACCTGTGTGAATGAAACCAATTTTGTTTTCGGACTTAATAGTTTTTGATATTCACCCAATAGTATTTGCCCGTCATCGTCAACAGGTATTACCCGCAGCTTCACGCCTTTCTTTTGGGCTAATTGCTGCCAGGGAACAATATTAGCATGGTGTTCAAGATGACTGATGATAATTTCATCACCGGCAGTTAAGAATTGTTCGCCATAACTTTTTGCCACTAAGTTGATAGCTTCTGTTGTACCACGGACAAAAATGATCTCATTGGCAGATGCGGCATTTAAAAAACTCCGCACTTTCTCCCTTGCGCCTTCATAAGCATCCGTGGCACGCGCTGCCAGTTCATGCGCTGCACGATGTATATTGGAATTTTCATGCTCATAGAAATAACTGATGCGGTCAATAACCGGTTTTGGTTTTTGTGTGTGTAGCCGCATTATCCAACCATACCAGCGGCCTGCCATTTACCCTTTCCTGCAAAATGGGAAAATCTTTTTTCACTACGTTGACATCAAAGGGAGGTTGGTTAACCCGGTATGCTTATTCTTCGAATCAGGTAAAACTGCTGGTGCAGATTTACCAGTTAACCCGATGTTATTCTCTTTTAAAAAATAATAAGAAATATCACCTGCACCTGCAGGGTTATAGGGTAACTGCGTGCCGATGCAAATGAAGGGATACCGGCTAAAATACTTTTTATATCGGGCAACAGGTCCTGTTCGGAAGTGAATGGCAACTGCTCATACTGCTCTGCATATTGAACAGATGGTGAAGCTCCGCTGCCTGCAACAGATTGAGGCACTTTACCTGCACCGCAAAATGCGGGTCAGGTAAAGCGGTTTGCGGGTTATCCATATCAACTTCATTACCCTGGTGATGAGCTGATGGTGAAATGCCGCTGCCTGCAACAGATTGAGGCGATTTACCTGTACCTGCAAATCAGGAGAGGTCAGGTTTTCTTCCTGGTTTTTCAGATCAATTGCATTCACTGAATTAATAGCAGAAGGAGAAACTCCGCCACCGGCAA
Organism: Bacteroidota bacterium; assembly: GCA_037200265.1. GTDB lineage: Bacteria > Bacteroidota > Bacteroidia > Chitinophagales > Chitinophagaceae > VBAT01. Next base: position 11,367 of record JBBCIL010000020.1, on the reverse strand, counting down.
CTGATACAGGTGTTTTTGCCCCGGCAAAATGAGGATCCTGCAAACTGGAAGGCGGACTTTTCAGATCACCAACATTGCCCTGGCTTGCCAATGGGTCATAACTCAAGGGCGAAGGCTGACCAATAGTACCGGCTGATGGCGCAGTACCGGGAATAGCTTTGAAAAACTGGTTAGCTAATTCCTGCAATAAGTTAACATCAGGGATACCCGGCTGATCAATATTTGTACTCATGGTATTTACCAATTTCAACATTATCTAAAACAGCGATAGCATCATCCACCAATACTGCTAATGAGCAATAAAGGGGAAATCAGGTAAGAAGCGATAGCCCTGTCATTGATACCCATAAAGCGGACAGACAAACCGGGAGATTGTTCACCGGGTAAGCCGGGTTGATATAAACCCACCACGCCCTGCCTGCTTTCACCGGTGCGTAATAAGATAATTTTTGATTTACCTTTTTCAACAGGCACTTTATCAGAAGGTATCAGTGGTATGCCCCTCCATGTGAGAAATTGTGAGCCAAATAATGAAACAGTAGGCGGAGGTACACCACGCCGTGTACATTCTCTTCCAAAAGCTGCAATAGCCAACGGGTGTAATAAGAAGAAGCCGGGCTCCTTCCAGACTTTAGTGATCAGTTCATCCAGGTCATCCGGTGTAGGTGCCCCTGTTCTTGTTTTGATTATTTGTGATGGCACTATGCTATTTAATAGCCCATATTCTTTATTGTTGATCAATTCACTTTCTTGTCTTTCTTTAATAGTTTCTATCGTCAGGCGTAATTGCTCGCTGATCTGGTTATACGGTTTACTGTATAAGTCCGACACACGGGTATGTACATCCACCACAGTAGTAACGGCGCTTAAATTGTATTCACGGGGATTCTCTACATAATCCACGAATGTTTGCGGCAACTCCCTTTCATCTCTTGATGAACAGTCCACTTCAACTGCGGAAGCATCTTTTACTTTATTCAGGCGATAAACCCCCGATTCCACAGGCACCCAATTAAGTAAAATGAGTGAGCCAGCGCGGACTGATAGTAATTAATTGCGGAACTGTTCTTGTCGCAATAGCCAACTGACGGGCGGCTACATCACCGAGAGCAGTTTGTTTCCTGATTTGTTTTTGTTCGGCCATTGTAATAGGTATGTTTGGTTAACTGATATATTTTCTACACTAATTAAGTCTAAGAAAAATGTTGCACCGGCTGTACTGATCAAATCGTTTTTCTATCTCACATGTTCTTTTTTAAATGTAGCAAAAACAACCCGAACTTATTTAAAAAATCACTCCCTTCTTATTTACTCCCGGTCATTTTATATCCGGTACAGGAAATAAAATGCGCCGAATAATAAATAAGCCAGCAGCAATGTCCATATAATATTAAATAACTGTGCGCCGATAAATGCCAGAGCCGGACGACCACCTTGTATTTTTACAAGATCAGAAAACCTGGCTTCTAGCCGATAGCTACAAATGCCAGTGCAAACCAGAGCGTGCGCAGGCTATTCAGGATACCACTTACCTGTTTGGTAGTATCAGCAGAAATTAAAAATGAAAAAATAAGGAGGCGGCAATGAAGCCTAATACAAATTTTGGAAACCTTTCCCAGATGATCTTCAAGCCCGGTTTGCCCGTATTCGTTCCTTGTGCAGGGTTCTTTTTAACTATCCACCATGCTGCAATAAAAAAAGCTGCGAACCCGATCAGTACATTCTGGGAGAACTTCACAATGATGCCTGCTTTTGTTGCCACAGGGCCAACCAATTCTGAAGCGGCTGTTACAGATGCCGTAGTATCCAATGTTCCGCCAAGCCAGGCGCCGCCTACTATTTCAGGGATCCCGAATGTCCTGATGATCCATGGCTGAAGGATCAGCATAGGAATAGCTACCAATAAAACCAGCGTGGTCACGTAAGACAATTTTTTCTTGTCTCCCTGTATGGCCCCGCTTGCAACAATGGCCGCCGATACCCCCGCAAATGGAGACAGCAGAAGCCCAATATCACGGCAAACTCATCATCTACTTTTAATTTGCGGCATAGCCACATGGCAAAAAACCAAACAACAGCCACTACTACCAACGCTTGTAAAATACCCGGCACACCTGCCTGCACGATATTCGTGAATAAAATACTGGTACCGAGAATGACTAACCCCGTTTTAATAAAAAATTCCGAACGGGCTGCTTCTTTCCAGCCAGGCAGGCAAAACAGCCAGGTTACTTAACAATAATCCAATCACTAATCCGAATACGACATACTCAATGCCATAATAACTGATTGTTTTGTTGCCGGCAATAATAAGAGATAGTATTGCCAGGATATAGATCAATAAAAACCCGGCAATATATTTTTTTGTATTTCCGCCTGGTAACAAGATAGCTATTGATGAAAGAAAAAACAAAGGTAAAACCGAAAAGGGCCAGCAATAAAAGATTGCTGCCGGTTAGTACTTTTCCAAAAAGATCACCTGGTATTTGCCCATTGATATACGGGAGTAGCCAATTTAAAATCCCGGATGAATAAAGCCGGCACGACTACAGCAACGATCAGCAAGCCGCTGATCAATACAGCCCATATATCTTCTGACAGGTTTGAGAAGAATGATTTCCTCCTGGTTCCCTCACCTGTATATCCCGGGCAGCATTGGCTGGCATCGTTCAGTTCTTTTTACTCAACAATAATTATATGACCATTTCTTTACTAATTATAGACAGGGTTTATCCCTGATAATAGTAAAAGAATATTTCTTCCTGTTTTTGTTACTGCTTTTACTACTGCGTGTGTGATCTGTTGTATCGTTATATTTCCTTCAAGACTGAACTCTCCGTTTGCTGTGATATGCATATTGCTTTTGAGAGGGTTCTTCCTGGGTACTTTTGAAAGATTCTCTCTCCAGTTCTGTTTGGCAGGTTTTTATAATCGCTTTCAGTAGCTTCCTGCAACTGAATCCTTGTGGTAAATCTGGCCATGGATTAACATTTAATAGTTATACTTAATTTTTATAAGGTACTGATAGAATCGTTTGGCTTTCCCTTTATTATAACAAACTTTATATAATGAAGTCCGGTATATATACTTTGAGAGAATGACGCCCCGGTCGGATTCGAACCGACGTATAAGGTTTTGCAAACCTCTACTGTCCTCTCGGCCACAGGGCTGATGCCTGATGGCATTCCGGAACCCGGGAGTACCGGGGCCGGATACCATTCATAAAACATGCTACCTAAAACAAAGTTAAAATTCTTCCATCGTTTACTCAGCCAGTTAAACTATTCTCCACAAGCTTTTTCCAATCCCGGCAAATAACTCCTTTCGGTCTAACAGCTATAAAGAGTATCGTAAGGTTATGCCATAGGTGCGGGGATCACCGAGTACGCCGGCATAATGCCCGGCATTACCACCTGCCGGTAATAGCTGTTCATAATAATCTTTATCAAATAAATTCCTTCCCCATATAAAGAATGAAAGGCCATTGGTAGCTCTGAAACCAAGCCTGCCATTGATCAGTGTATAGCCTTCGATATTCAGGTATGCTGAGGGAGACGGGCTGGAAGAGAAGGAGGAGCGATAATAGCCATCTAATGCTACAAAGAATCTGGATGGCTTACCAAAAAACACGGCAGGGGTAGTAAACTCACCACCCAGTGATCCGCCCATTTGGATATGCCCGGAAGCTCGCCACCCGAAATATCCTTGAATGCTACTGTACATTATTTACTGCTAAACCTGTTTCTTCAAGCGGGAGTGGTGCATTTGTGAATTTAACATATTTGGCATCGGTATAGGCAACAGCTCCGTAAAACGAAAAATGATTGTTCGCTTTGATATTGGCATCGAGTTCAACACCTTTTACATTCACCTTCTCGGCATTGGCGATATAGCCACGGTTAACGCCCAGCTCAGGTGATTGAACATTCGTCTGGTAATCTTTGATATCAGTATTATATGCGGATACATTCAATGTAAAGTTATCAATAGGGGTGGTTTGAGCCCAAGTTCAAAATGTTTAACATCCTCAGGTTTTATAACCGCCAGTGAAGTGGCTGCTTCACCATTAATAGTTGGCAGGCCGCTACATTAACGCCTACCGGTTTAAAGCTGGTAGAATAAGTGGCATATGCATTAACTCGTTTAGTGGGTTTGTAAGCCAGGGTAAGCTGGTACGTCAGATTGGTTTCGTCGGCATCTGCTATATAAAACTGGCTACTGTATACACCATTCTTTAAGGCGAGCAATGCAGGATCGGTTGTTTGCAAACCGCCTGCTGCAATGCGATCGTAGCTTACATCCTTTTCGTCGTAATTAAAACGGACACCTGGCAAAAGATGCAATCTGTTTGTGATCTTCCAATCAACATTGGCGAATGCTGCTGCACTCTTCGATTTGATTGAAGCCTTGGTGTAGATACCATATCCTTCAAAAAGACCGGGTGTTTGCCAGAGATTGCTGGTAGAGCTTTGTGAAAAACGCCATTGAGCATCGCCGGACTCTTCGGTGCCATCAATTTTAACCTCCTGGTCTATAAAGAAAAGGCCCACTACACCACTTAAGCGGGAAGATAGCTCACCGGCATAACGAACCTCCTGCGACCAGTTCCGGTGCTTAGCCGGGTTTTGTGATTTCGCCAATGCCTGTAAACCGGTGAAGTCCCCTGTCATTCGACGGATCCCCAATTCCAGTAACGCCAGGCTGTAGTGGAGGTAAGTGTACCGAAACCTAATTTTGTATCAATGTTGAGTGATACACCACCAAGGTCGGTGTTTGACCGCCAGGGAGTATCATGATCAATCTTGCGGTCGAAAGCGTTCAGGCTTGGCAACGTATAGTGAAGATCGGCAATGATCGCATCGAACTGACGGTATGCCGGGCCGCTTTGTCACAACTACACCTGCTAACACCTGCGCATAACCATCGGTCGCTGGCTGGAAGCATCCACGGCCAGTGTAATGGAAGTATTTTCTGATGGCTTGAACAACAACTGGCCACGAAAGCCCAGGTTGTTAATGTCATTAGTAGATTTTTCCGGTACGTACATTATCAACCACACCGTCACGTTGTGTGCCGGAGAAAGAAGACGTGCAGCGAATTTCTTACTTAAAGGACCGGTTATCGAGGTCTTGGCCTGGATGTATCCATAGTTGCCGTAGCTCACTTCGAAGTTGGCTCCCTGTTTAAAGCTGGCCTTCCTTGTTGTTATGTTGAAAGCGCCCGAGGTGGTATTCTTACCGAATAATGTTCCCTGCGGGCCACGCAGTACTTCAATGCGTTCGATGTCTATGAAATCGAATGTGGCTGCGGCCGGACGGGCATAGTAAACGCCCATCCACATAGAAACCTACTCCGGATCAAGGCCATCATTGGTAAGACCGAATGGTGAACCCAGGCCCCTGATATTGATTCCGTGTTACGGGGATTGGATGTATAAAGCTGAACCGATGGAACAAACTCCTTCACCCGGTTGACATTGAAAGCGCCGGCATCTTCTACCTGGTTCCGCTTATTACTGAGATGGGAATGGGAACATCCTGCAGCACCTCTCTCCGGCGCCGGGAAGTAATAATAACAGTATCCCTTTGAAACAGTGACTGTAACTGTATCACTATACTATTTGTATTATTATTTCTGATCACCCGCTCCTGGCGTTCATACCCTACAGAAGATATGATTAAGGTAAAAGGGAATTTATTATAATCAAGAGAGAAACGACCGGTAGAATCAGTAGTAGTACCCGTTGAAGTACTTTTTACTGCTACGCTGGCAAAAGCACAGGGTCATTGTTCTCATTAACCCACGCGGCCTGCCAGTTGAGCAGATACCAGCAAAGGCGATAAAAATCCAAAAAATAAAATAATGCGTTTCATGTATTCAGTTTTGATTGATCAGTGAAGTATAGAACTCAAAAAGTCTACAATTTTTACATACTAATTGCGCAAAAAAACTACCCGCCTTTTCCGCCTTCGCCTTTCAGCGGTGAATAGTCAGGCAACATCGTTGAGCGTTCATACTAAAGGAGACATGAGTAATGACTTTTTCACTTTTTATATTTGTTTGCAAACTTAGGGGGATTCTATCACCCTACCCAATTTATAGACTTTTTATTTGAAAATATTTACTATGTCTCTTCCGCCTTTTTATAACAACTTGATCAGGATCTTACTACTCCAGAAAATTATCAGCGCTCCGAGTAATAAGAATGATGTTTTCTTAGGAAGTTTTCCCGCCAGTTTAGCAGCGAGCGGTGCCGCAATAAGTCCCCCCCGATGATAAGGGCAACGATCGTTTGCCAGTGACTAACTCCTATTAAAGTGAAAAAAGTAAAGGCACTGGCTAGCGTAACGAAGAACTCGGTGAGGCTTACTGTTCCCACGGCATACTTGTGGCTTCTGCCGGTATTAATCAATGTAGACGTAACGATAGGACCCCATCCGCCCCCGGCAAAAGAATCAAAGAAACCACCGGTACCAGCCAGTAAGCTGTATTGCTTAAACTTTTTTGTTTTTGCTCGTCTTGCGGAATGCATTCAAAATGAATTTCACACCCAGTATCAATGTGTAGGTTGCAATGATCGGGCGGATAAAATCGCCATACTTATTTCCAAAGAAAACAAGCAGCATAGCGCCTGCAATCGCACCCAGTACCCCGGGGATGACCAGCGCTTTGAATAATTTCTTATTAACGTTGCCAAACTTGTAATGACTGTATCCCGATGCACCGCTGCAAACATCTCCGCCGTATGAATACTGCCGCTGATAGCAGCCGGGCTCACTCCGACCGATAATAAAATGGTGGCGCTGGTAACGCCATAGCCCATGCCCAGCGCACCGTCTACCATCTGCGCCAAAAAACCGGCTAATAACATCCAGTGAAAATCCTTATCCAGTGTCTTATACCATTCCACGGTATCATTTGCCATCTGGCTCAATGGCAGGTAAGAGAAATAAAATGCCCGATCAGCATCAGCGCAAATACGATCAATGAATAGCTGGCGATCCTTCTCCATCTTCTCCCGCTTGCTTCATTGTCCTTCTCCACCAGTATTTTCGTGATACTGTTCAGCTTCTTCACCTTATACTCAAAATTTCCATTGAGTTTATTCCGGACATGGTGAAGGTTTTCGATTACTTCATCCAGTTCTCCCGGCAATGCTTCATGCAATACCTCTTTAATACGTTTGGCGGCTGTAGGTGATTTGCCATTGGTTGATATGGCGATCTTCAGGTTGCCTTTCTGCACAATGCTTTTTGCTTTCTTTTCCGAGGTAAAAATCACAGAGCTCGGGGGTATCGGCGACATTGGTTAATATCGCTTTTTCAGTTGTCAGCCCTTTAATATGCTTATGTAATTCTTTATTACCGGTAGCAAGCACCACCAGGTCTTTATTATTCAGATCAGCTTCTTCAAACGGTCTTTGCTCTATATGACAGGAAGGATGTTTAAATACCAGTCTTCTTACTTCCTCTTTTATATCAGGCGCTACAATAGTGATCTTCGCCTGGGGTGAATTGGAAAGTAATGAATGCAGTTTTTCCAAACCGACATTACCTGCTCCTGCCAGCAGTATATCCAACTGATCCAGCTTCAGGAAAACAGGATACAACTGATTCTTTTTGTCCTGCTCAGTGCCTTTTTGTTCAACCTTATTGTCAGAGTAACTATCCATTCGGTTTGTTTAATTATATTTTAAAATCGCTGCATTACTGATCCATTCCTTCGCATTGCGCGACGCATAAGAAATGATGATATCCGCCCCGCTTCTTTGCAAAGCCGCCCATGTTTCTACATGCGCTGCTTCCCTGTTTAATAACCCTTTCTCCGCCAATGCTTCAATACCGGCATATTCACCACTTACATGATAGGCTGCCAAAGGCTTTAGGGTCTGTTGTTTCAGCTTTGCAATAACATCACTATACAATGTGGCCGGTTTTACCATTAATATATCTGCGCCTTCCCTTTCATCACGCAGGGCGCTTGCTATCGCATCATTTATATTGAACGGAGACACCTGGTAACTCTTCCGTTTTGCAATCCTTTTGTATTCGGCGCGGAATGACAGGCATCACGAAACGGGCCATAAAACTGTGAACTGAACTTTGCGGCATAACTCATAATGCTCACCTGGTTCATATCCAAGCGCATCCAGTTTATTCCGGATGGCACCGATACGTCCGTCCATCATATCACTTGGTGCAATGCAATCGGCTCCTGCATTGGCGAGTAATGATGAATAATGACTCAACACATCAACAGTTTTACTATTCTGTAACTGAGAATGATCTTCATTTAAAATACCACAATGACCATGTGAAGTATAACTGCACAAACAAACATCGGATGCGATCCACACATCTTCTCCAAAAACTTCTTTGATCTTTTTGATGACATTAGTGGCAAAAGAAAAATTAAAATCCTTGTCTTTCTTTTGTGCAGGTACAGGAAATAAGAGAAATTTCGTTATTCCACTTTTCAGATCCTGCTCAATGCTATCCAGGACAGTGCTAACAGTATCTACCTGCACCCCGTTCAAACCTTCCACTTCCCTGGGAGATTGAATAGCTTCATCAACAAATAAGGGCTGTATAAAACTCCGGTGAGACAGTTTTACTGAAGCCGCCAGTTCACGTATATGTGTATCCACTCTCAGGCGGCGCTGTGTCAGTGGACTGAAGTTTGTCTCCATTGCTGAAAGGCTTTAATGTTAGGAAATACAACAGGACTGATACCCGCTGCTTTTAATTGTTCGGCTGTTTTCTCCATAAGGGCAACTGTGTACTGCATTCTCCTTTACGGCTTCTTTGTACTGCACATACTGGCGATAACTTGTCCAGAAAATAATATCCGCTTCTCTTACCTGTCTTTCTATATCTGCCGCATATTTCTCGCCGGTTGCATAAGTACCGTATGTATTCCACCCTTTTAATTGCCATATTGCAGATGACTGCTCATTCGTTAAAACAGCAATATCTTTTTTTGCAATACCGATCAATGGCATTTGCCAGGGGTAATTGCAAAAATTCTAATCCGAAAGCATCAGCGCTTCCTTCTACCCAAATACCTTTTTTGGCTAATTCCAGCCAGGTCTTTGTTCCGGCTGCCCATACTTTCTTTTTGCGCAACTGGTCAACAATATCTTTTTGCTCCGCAGCTTTGTAATTAGCCACGTACACCAGCTGCTCTTTTACAATTACAGTTTTATCGCTGTATTCATAGTTAAAAAAACTTCCCATACAATCAGTCGTGCTGAAGAAATTCTTTCCGGCAGTTTTCAGTTCAGGCAATCCTGACCATGTATTGAAACTTTCACCATTGCTGTCTTTCCCGGCTGCATATATTACCTGCTTATCACCATAACTGATACTGGTAACGCCAAAATGCTGTAAGCAACCGGTGCCGTACTGTTTGGCTGTTTTCTTTTCCTGCACACAGGCATTCGTCCATTCCGCGTCATTGATCGTATTCAGTATTTCTACCGCTTTTCTATTTACCGGGTTAGCTTCTGCTACTATGGCGCCCTGGCAGGGAGCCGGTACGCACTCGATGAGTGGCAATAACATCAGTTTTTTATCACTCAATAATTCTCTTATCGCCTGCGCATCTTCATTGCTGGCCAGCAAACGGTTTAACCCTGCTGTTGCCAGGATGATGCCGTCATATTCGCCATTATCCAGTTTTCGTAATCGTGTATCAACATTGCCCCGGATGATTTTTGTTTCAATGCTGAAATGCTTATGTAATTGTGGTAATGCTTTTTGTAAAAATCCGATAGCCATATCTTCCCTGCGGGGTGAGCAGGTACCGATAACGATAGTTCCACCATCAGCAATTTTATTTTCAACATCCTTACGAAAAATGGCCACATCCCTTGTATCATCCCTGTCAACCACGGCAAACCTGTTTGATCCAAAAAAATGTTCGCTGCTCATATCCTTTAATGAATGAACGGCAATATCTGCTTCGCCATTCGTCAAGGCATCAAAAATATCCTGCGTGAAAAAATCACTTCCCTCCACCGTTTGCAAAGGCACATCCTGCAACATATCACCCCGGCTGCTGCGGGCGATGATCTGCACATTGATTCCCTTATACGCCGCTTCAATCTTCTGCTTCACTATCTCCAGTTGCAGCAGCGAAAGCCGGGAATTCCGTCCTATAAGCCTGATCGGTTCCATGTATGATTTTAGATAAACTGAATGCTAAATGATTAATATGTTTGACCTGGTGTTTTGCGGTAACGATGATACGCAGGCATTCTTCCCCTTCCGGCACTGTAGGATAATTGATCGGCTGCAGGTAAACGCCCTGTTTGCTCAGCAGGTCATTCGCTATCTGCCGGCAACGGACTGCATTGCGTACAGGTATGCTGGTAATATGCGATTCATTAATGCTAAACTCAATATTATTTTCCTGCAAAGCTTTTCTAAGCAGTAAAACATTGTCACAAAATTCTTTTCGCCATTCCTTGTTCTGTTGTATCAGTTGAATACTTTTATTGGCAGCGCTGCATACAGCAGGCGGTAATGATGTCGTAAAAATAAAACCGCTGCCGTAACTGCGGATAAAATCAACGATGTTTGCCGAAGCGGCAATATAACCCCCAAATACACCAATAGCTTTTGATAAAGTACCATTGAGGATATCAATCTCCTGCTGCAAACCTTCCTGTTCAAAAATACCGGCGCCCGTTTCTCCGTATAACCCGACAGCATGCACTTCATCCACATAAGTCAATGCATTGTACTTTTTTGCCAGTGCGATCATTTCTTTTACAGGTGCTACCGTTCCGGAAATAGAATACACGGACTCGAACACCAGTAGTTTCGGCTGATCAACGGGTAAGCTTTGTAAAATTGCTTCCAGGTGATCAACATCATTATGACGAAATATTCTTTTTTCCTTTCCTGCCGCACGCATCCCTTCGATCAGGGAAGCATGATTTCTTTCATCTGAAATAAATACGAGATCCGGAATATGCTTTCCCAATGTCTGCAGCGTTGTTACATTGGCCGCATAGGCGCCATTGAATAAAAGAGCCGCTTCCTTCTTATGCCAATGTGCCAGTGTTGTTTCCAGTTCTTTATGATGTACAGTAGTACCCGATATATTTCTCGTACCGCTGCTGGCCGTGCCACTTCTATGCGTGACAAATCCAAGTTTGGCAATCACTTCCTCTCTCGTACTCATGCAGAGATAATCATTGCTGCACCAGTTCACAGCAGAGCGCTGCACACCGCTGGTATCCTGGTAATAAAAATGAGGAAAATGCTGGGCGCTTTTATTCACTTCCAGGAAATAGCGGTAAGACCCATTGTCTTTCAGCTCCTGCAGACGCTGCTCAAAATATTTTTCATACAAAAACAT
>JBBCIL010000019.1:0-151773 GCA_037200265.1 Bacteroidota bacterium | reverse complement strand
AGGTCTTTTTAATTTCGGGTAGCAAATGTAACGGCAGAATGAAAAGAAAAAAATTTGTTTTTATCACAAATCAGTGTCGTTTCGATGTTGAATAAATAAGTTCTTTGAAATTGTTGTCTGTATTGGGTTTGAGCGGATTCTTGAATGGAAACGATTTGAAATTTGCAATATATTGTCTTGTTTTAAAGTATTGATATTCAATGCTATGAATCAAGGTAAATATGTATTCTCGCAATTAATGGAACTTGTTTCTCACAAGGCATTTAATGGTTGTGTTGAACGATATAAAGGCGATTTTAAATCCAAACAATTTTCATGCTGGAAGCAATTTCTTTGCATGGCCTTCGGTCAATTAACTCACAGGGAAAGTCTTTCAGATACGATAGTTTGTTTACGTGCCAATGCCGGCAAACTATATCACTTGGGAATTGGTCAGGTTATTACAAAAAGTACTTTATCAAACGCTAATGCTGGTCGTGACTACAGGATTTTTTCTGAGATAGCAATGATTCTAATTGAAGAAGCTAAATTGCTTTATCTAAACGAAAGCGATCTTGAAGTGGATCTTAAAAACAATGTATTCGCAATTGACGCTACCGTTATTGATGTTTGTTTATCAGCATTCAGTTGGGCAAAATTCAGAAAAACAAAAGGTGGAGTCAAAGTTCACATACAATTAGATTTAAAAACAGCTATTCCGGAATTTATCCAAATTACCTCCGCTTCGATTCATGAGGTAAATATTCTCGATAATATAACTTTTCAGCCAGATAGTTTTTACGTTGTAGACCGCGGCTATACTGACTTTGACAGGTTGTATAAAATACATAAAGCAAAAGCATTTTTCATAATTCGGGCTAAAGATAATCTGAACTTTTCCAGGGTATCTTCTACTCCAACAAACAAGAAGACTGGTGTCTTATGTGATCAAACAATCCGTCTTAATGGATTCTATGCCCTGAAAGGCTTTCCGGTTCGGATGAGAAGAATAAAGTATTATGATGCCGAAAATGACCGTGTTTTAATTTTTCTATCTAACAACTTTGAACTGAGGGCTACAGAAATAGCACAACTTTATAAGCATAGATGGAAGATCGAATTGTTTTTTAAATGGATCAAACAGCATCTTAAAATAAAATCCTTTTGGGGCAGATCTGAAAACGCAGTAAAGATTCAAATCTGGATCGCTATTTCTGTATATGTCCTGGTTGCTATCGCAAAAAGGAAACTTCAGTTAAAGCAATCACTATATGAAATCCTTCAGGTAGTCAGTATCTGCATCTTTGATAAAGTGCCACTACATGAACTATTTGCTAAACCCATACAACAAAATTTCAAAGAGCTCAATGATAATCAATTGAAAATGTTCTAACTAAGACGAAACGTTAATGATCACAAATGATAAACACATGACCGGAGCTTGTGAAAAACTCTGTGGGGAAAAATAATACGGGTCACAAAGGGCCACGAAGAGAAGGAGAACACAGAGATTATATTCTATACAGCTTTTAATCTGTAGGGTACTCTACTATTATGTGTAAACAAGGTTGCAAAGCTCCTCCCGTAAACTAGAAATAAGTTGAAAGTCCCAGTTGAAATCCGGCTGTTTTACTCGCTGGGTTACCGAGGATATCCCTTTGCCATTCATACCGGTAATTGATCCTGAAAACGGTTTGGGAAGAAGGGCGAAAACTAACAGCAGGAACAATGGCTGTTACATGATCAAAGATATTGCCATGCGTATCATTGAATTTTCCAACATTATAATCAGCATACTCGCCCCGTACAGCGAAATTGAGTGTAGCATCATCCCATCCCAGCATGCGTTTCTTCATGATGGGTTGAACGATATCAATAAATCCTCCTTGTTGCTTGCTGCCGAATTGCTGTGTATACGTGTCGGGCACATCTACCATCGCCCAGACCCATTCACTGTTTATATATGTTTTCACCTTTGGTAACACCGTATTGAAATCAAGGGCGATAAAATCAACACGTCTTTTCTTATCAAGATCAATTCCGTCTTCCCTGAACTTATTGTAAACACCACCCATCCAAGAAATTCCCAACTCTCCTATCTTACGATGACGGATCGCTGTCTTTAACGTCACCAACGGGATGCCGTTGAAGCTTTCTTCAAAACGCTCCGTATTTTCTTTTGCAGCAGGAAACCAGGTGCGGTTCTCCCTGTTATTAATGATCCTGTCATCAAAGCCGTTGGTGAGATACGCTTCATACCCCCATACCCATTGCTGTTTTGCATATTTTCCAAACAATCCAAAACCCACATTACTGAATGTAGAAGGTATGATAGTAGTAGAAGAAATAGGCCGGCTGATAAATTCCCATTTTGGCCCATCATGATTCTGGTTAAACGACCCGATCGGGTTCATGATCACCCCTCCCCTGATATTCAATAAAGGATGAAACTCTACATCTACCGAAGCAAATTCAATATTGATCTCTCTTCCGCCCTCTTCCAGTTCGATCTCGGTAAGGAATTTTATCCGTTGTTTAATAGTAGCGCTTACAAATAAAGTAAGCCGTGGTAATTGAAATGACAATCCTTCAGTAACACCATCCTCGCTGAAGTATGCCGTATTGGCTTCCACATAACCGCCCAGCGTAGCAAGCAATTTCCCGGCCTGCAGTAACGGACGATTATAAATAGCATCCATATTCATATTACCCCTTCCGGTATCCGGCAATACTCTTTTGAAAAGAGAAGAATCCCGCTGCGAAAAAGCAGTGGCAGCTATTATCAGTACCAACGTTAAAAGTAGAAATTTCCTCATGCCAGTTGTATATAAAGATGTTGGCTATCCGTTGTTGCCGCAAATGAGCGGAGCTTTTCATTAGCTGGTCCATTAACCACATTTCCTTTTGTATCAAACTCACTGCCGTGTGCGGCACAGGTAAGCAATTCTCCGTTTACATTCAGTTCATTGTATTGGTGACTGCAGCGCAAAAGCAGGGCAGTATAGTCATTCCCGTTATTGCGATAGATGACCAGCGGGTAATTCAATTGCCCGTTACGCACAATAAGGTATCGCCTGTATTGCCCTTTTTGTTTTTTATCCATGAAAGCCGCCAATGGGATGACTAATCTATTATCAATGATCGGGGCATTCAATTGCCGGGCAGGCGAACAACTTTGCGTAATGGCCGCAATACCGATCGCACCCAGGCAGGCAAAACCACATTGCTTGATAAACTGGTTTCTATCCATGCTACAGGCTTTCTAAGAATTTAATGAGCTTCTGCTTATCTGTTTGTGACAATTGCACAAACTGGTTTTTGCTATTGCTGGCTTCGCCTCCATGCAGTTCGATCGCCTGCTGAATACTACCCGCCCTTCCATCATGTAATAAAAAATACTGGCCACCCTGTGAATGATGAGAAAGACCTAAACCCCAGAGTGGTGGAGTTCTCCACTCTTCTGCCAGCGCGGTTCCTTCGGTATACCCGTCATTAAGGCCATTACCCATATCATGCAGCAGCAGATCGGTATAAGGAAAAAATGTTTTGTTGGATAATGAAGCGATGGATGAAATGCCGGTCGTCAGTTGCGGTGTATGGCATTTACTGCAATGGATAGCGGCAAAAATTTGTTTGCCGGCTATTACATCAGCATCCTGCTGGTTTCGCTGGACCGGCGCTTTTAATGTTTTAAGATAAAATACAACATCCAGTACGGTCTGGTTACTTATTTCCGGATCAATGGGCTGACCCGTATACGTATCAAAAGGCTCGTAGGATGACGTGATGCCAATGTCCTGGTTGTAAGCGGTAGCTGTTTGTTGTAACAAATCATACGTAGCCGCTTTCTTTCCAAAGCGACCAATATACTTATTATTAACAGCCATACTGTTTGTACGCAATGCTGAATAAAAAGGAGGAATCACAAAGTTGGGTCTTCCTGATATGCCATCGCCATCTGCATCGGTTGGATCTGCCAGTGCAAGAATGGCAGCATCCGGCACCGCATCTAAAAAACCAAGGCCCGTGTTAGCAGGAGGAGTAAATTTCGAAGAAGTCGCACCAGCCGGTATTTGTTCGGGTACAAAACCCGGTATAGCGCGATGCTGCAATTGAGGGCCACCCCTGTCGAGAAACAGGTTACCGTTTATCGTATCAGCCTGTCCGAAGCGTGTCAATGTTGTAAAAGGATGACCTTTGCCATCGCCTGCATGACAACTCCCGCAGGAGGTAGTTACGAATAAAGAACCGAGCCCTGTTTCTTTGGTAAACACTTCGTCGTTAAACGCAACATCACCGCGGAGAAAGAGTATATGCTGTTCGGGTGTCAATCCTTCTACTGGCCCATCCAGCAACTGATCATCCGGCCGGGTACCGGGCAGGAGTTTCTGGCAGGCTGCGGCGGTAAGAATTACCACGACCACGTAAAATATTATTTTTATTTTTTTGGCGAATTGAAACATATTTTTAGTCTTGTCTAAAAATTAATTTAGACAAATGTAACAATTGACCGGGGTATCGCCAAAAAAAAGAGGCTGTCTCAAAAGCATTTTATATCAATGTTCCCGCAACGGCGCAAAGCCGCAACGACTGATTTTTGATAGAACATTCTTTGCGCCGTTGCGGGATTTATTTGACTTTTGACAGCCTCTTTCCTGCGCAGAAGAAATAACTATTTTAAAACTCCCAGGAACGTTCTCTCAAGGCTTATCAGCCAGCTGTTTTTAGCCATTCGCTGCATGGTGCCATCCAGTTCAAAACGGTAGCCGACATTCAGCTTGGTATTGCTATTGAAGATGATTTGTAAAGCAGGCGCCAGGTCAACATAATAGGCTTTACGATCAAGTGACTGCTGTGCCAGCACTTCGGCGTAAAGATTGAGGTTGGTTTGCTTATAGTCCGTGTATTCTTTGGGCAGCAGCAGGTAGCCGGCAGACAACGAGTAGTTCATTGCCTGGTAAACACGGGAAGGAATATAGATTACATTCTTACTGTTCCGCGACTTATCCAACACCTGTGTATGACTTACAGTACCCGACACTGCCAGTTTATTCCACAATTGTGTAGCAATTAACCCAAACTGTATCCCGCTCTTATCTCCCTGCAATGTGATTTCATCATTATGAAAAGGGGCGCGGGTATAAGAGGCATCTGCGAAAGCGGCCATGCGGAAATGCTCGTGTATTTCGTCCTTTGACAGAAACCTGTACTTACCATAAAGATAAACAGACTCCCAGGCAAAATTACTGGTATGCATATCTCCGAATGTAGTTCCCACATGCAGCATCCAGTTCTTATTGATACCAAACATTACTTCCGGCATGTACCGCTGCATAGGCCGGTCATTCCATACCTGCGGGCCCATGAACATACCGCTTACTTTCACACTGACGGACCTGGCCGGCATGTTCGAAGCCGGTTCAGTAAAAACATATAGCTCCTGGCTCTTTGCTGAGAATACAAAGAGACAACTGATAAAAAAGCAAAATTGTTTCATGATGATAAACGGTTGATCATTCCTGCAAAAGGTTCTTCACACTTTCGTCAAGTTCCTTACCCTCCGGATCAATACTGACCACATCTCCTTTCTTATTGATAAGATAGGTAGTAGGCAATTGAAATATATTCCAGTTAACAGCCGTCTGTGCATTCCATCCCCGCGGATCATTTACCTGTAACCAGGTGATCTTATCTTTCGTTATGGCTTTTTGCCAGTCTCTTTTATCCTCATCCAGCGACACACTGAATATTTCGAAGCCCTGCGCTTTGTACTTATCATACAGCTTCACCAGTTTTTTGTTAGCGGCCCTGCAGGGGCCGCACCAACTGGCCCAGAAATCCAGCAGGATCACTTTGCCTTTCAATGATGACAGCGTAAGCGAATCACCTGTAAGAGTTGGCAACTTTATATGCACTCTCGGGTCAGTAATATTGGGTAATTGCTGGGCATTCGCCTTTGCAGCAAACGCCACGAGCATTAAAGCAGGAATTATTTTTTTAAAATGCATTGATTACAATATTTGATGGGAAAGAAATGAAAAATAAGGGCAGCAAGGATCTGAACCTTACTGATCCCTTATTTTTCATTTCTTATTCTTTCTAAATAGTAACATGGTATATCCTTGTGCCAGGCGCAAGATCCTTGCAGCATGAAGCTGCTTTACCGGTCTGCAAACATTCCATTTTCGTAGCGTTGCTGAATTTCTTAAACTGTTTGACAGTCAGGAAATTCTTATCCACTACCATAATCGTCTGTTCGCCATTCAGCACCTGGTCGCTTACATTCAGGAAATGAAAATTGGCATTCCCCACCTTCACATGTTTATCATTTTCTATTTTCACTTCATTAAAATTGCCTGTAAGTTTCAGGTTGCCTACACCAAACCCTGCATCTTCCACCGCTTTCCTGATCTCATCAATATTTACCTCCGCATTTTCTTTAAATACAATATCAAACGCAGAGTTTTTAATATCAGCACGAACGGATTGAATAAAAGGTTTTGCCTGTAATGCTTTATTGATCGCATTGCTGCACATGGCGCAGGTAAGACCGGTGGCCTGCAAAGTCGCCCTTGTAAACTGGGCATTTAACTGCACAGCCACTACCATTATTGCCAAAAACAATAATATCTTTTTCATATCACGCGATTTTTACCTGTATTACTACGATTTTTTGCAGCAGTCTTTACCATCATGACCGGGTTTGCTGCATTTACCATCTTTGCAGCAATCCATTTTCTGATCGGCTGACTGGCAGCAATCTTTACCATTATGCCCCGGCTTGCTGCATTTACCATCTTTGCAGCAATCTTCTTTTGCAGACTCTGTACGATCATACTGGCAACATGCATGAAGCTTATTGTAAGCCGCATCTGTTGTTTTGAAATCACGGGTATCATAACCCGCGTTGGCTATTGCCTGCTGTATCTTAGCGGCATTGGTGGAGGAGCTATTGTATTTTACAGTAAGCATTTTTGTATCCCTGCTCCATTCTGCATTCGAAGCGCCTGCTTCTTTGGCCGCCTTCTCGATCTTTGCTTCGCACATGCCGCAATTACCGGATACAGGAATAGTTTCTGTTTTTGTTTTCTGAGCAAAAGAGACAACGGCAAACGCCATCAATAAGGGAAGAAATGAAAATACCTTAAACGTTTTCATAATAAATTAATTTGAAGATTGAAAAATAACTCAATGGTGAGTGGTAAGTTATTTGTGAGTAAAGGGCTGCATGGTGAATGGTCACTCCCATTCACTACTCACTATTCATATCTCAAATCCGGAAAACGCAATTCTGCAGGTAAGTATCCTGCTCTGTTAGTAAAGGGGGGTGAATGATTCTGGTAATGCCTTGTTTCCTTAACATTAATAAAAGAAGCGGCAATAAACGCCGAAGGCAAACAAACCTGGGCATCTAATGCAGGTAATTCAAATAAAATAGAATAAGCGGCTTTCTGGTCCGTTTCCATTTTGATGATCTTCACTTCATCGCGGCAACAGCCTTTTGATGTATGAATATTCATCCCGCATTTACCGCAGGTGGTAACTTTTTTAGCAAACAATGCTGTCGAAGCCAGCCGGTCCATACAATAATGAAAATTGACGATCACGCCGCAGGTGACGGCGAGATAGCTGATAAGCGTTATGGAGGCGATTGCTTTTTTCATGAACCGGTGTAAAGATAACATGAAATCCCGGAAGATTATAGCGCGGCTGGCAAGTTAACAAGTTGAAAGGTTATTGGCTGATAGGTTAACTCGTCATAAGTCATCCTGTTAACTATCAATTGACAAAGCTCCAGTAAATACCGACCCTGATCATAAAGCCGGGGTAAGGGTAATTTGGCGCCGCCAGGTTATTATTTGTAAACCCAAAACCATTTTCTAAACTGGCGGTATTAAGGTTTTCAGCTCTTATATACGCCTTGAAAGGACGGATACGGAAATGAATATAGGCCGAGATATCGGGTAATGGATTATTGATCCGGATACTATCCTGGTAATAGAACTGGCCGAGTACAGGTGAGTATCCATCTGCTTTATAAGGCGTATGGTAACGCATTTCCAGCCCAAGCGCCATATCAAGGTTCTTAAACCCAAGATTACCTTCATAGGCAATGCGGTTGCGGGTAAATATCAATGGCAGGTTGACCGGCGCATTACCAACGGCCTGCTGAAAATAGATATCTGTATACCAGTTCCATCGCCTGCCCAGTTTTACCGTTTTCTCGACAGCAATACGCAACACGTTGAAAACAGCGCCCGATTGCGACAAGTTGTAATAGTCTCTTATATAAGTATAATTCGTAAGCAAATAGTAATGCCCGCTCAATCGTAATTTTAAAGAAGACTGGTACAATGAAGCAAACAGGTGCGTGGTATTTTCTTTCTTAAAATCAATAGGCGTTTTTTGCAGGTAAAAACTGCTCCGGTTATCAAAAAGGAAAAAAGGGGTGCGGTTCACATTTTCAAAACCCAGTTGTACATATCCCGCTATCTTTTTGCCGGTAGCTCTCTGCAGGCTGGCATAAGCGGAGTAATCACCCGCGTTTAACCCGGTAAAATATAATTTACCATTGGCTTCAATATCCCATTTCTGGTTGCGCGTCTTGTTCCGGTATTCTGCATGACCAAACACATTATAATATGCTTTTCGCGCAGGCAATTCCTGTTTCAGGTTTTGCAAAGCCGCTCCCAGTTTAATGAACTGCTGCAGGTTCTTCGCATCCGGAAACTGGTAAATAGAAAAGTCGTTGACAAATTCTTTCCACTGGTCTTTGATCTCGACCGTATCTGCAGGAGAGGTGAAGTCAATGCCGTAATAATCTTTGTAATAAGCAGAATCGCCAAGCAGATCTTTGAACTGGTATTTATACTGCCCGTACTTAAACGTATGTTCGAACCGCAAGCGGGGATAAAATAAAGGAATGACGGTAGAGTCTGTCACCAGTGAATCTTTTCGGCCCAGGTCATATTGCTGGCGGAACAAAACAGAAAACTCATTATAGCGGTTACCTGTCCCTACATCGGTATCAAAAAAGTTCCTGTTGTTATCGGGGCCGCCGCCTATTTTGGTAGGAATAACAAAACGGTCGCTCAGGTCAGGATCATTCAAATCATTTATGTTGGCGATACCGCCGTTTTCTCCCGACTGTAATTTATTTCCGGCCAATATAAAATAATTGGTGTACCGCCTGTTGATAGATTCAAACCGGGAAGTGATCAGGTAATTATTGTGATTGGTCTTTTGATTACTTAAAAAACCGGGAGAATTGATCAGCCTGTATTGCATCAGGAAGTTCCAGTTAGGTTTGATATTCTGCGTGTGCATGATCTCAATGATCTGCTCCGACCGGGCAGCCAACTGGTAATTCAATTCTGAATAAGGCCGGGTAGTATGGAAGAACCGTGCTTTTTCAGGCGTCCATTTATAAATATCCAGTGCATGAAAGCCCGGATCCCAGCCGGTAGTTAACACAGGTGAAAACAATATGGATCTTGATGCCGTACCGGTATTACCCAAAAAAACATTGGTAGCGGAATAGGAAACCGGCGGGTAAAATCCGAAACAGATGAATCGAGCGAAAGATTACGGGTAGAATCGAGGTAACGAAATCGTATGGTGATTGAATCTTCATTCCTGTCCCTTCGCTTCAGGCTATCCGTACCACTGCCTCCCGAACCCACGCCGCCGGTGATATTCCTTATTCTGCCACCTCCTTCCTGTATCAGCCTTCGCTGCGACAGCACACTGATGGAAAAAATGAACAGGAATACCAGTAAGAGATATGTAAACTTGTGTGCCAGGGCCAGGGGTAGTTTAAAAGTTATAAGTTGATAGGTTTATAAATTGTCCTGGTTTGCCATGTCATTGAGGTATCAGCAGTACCGGTAGTCAGTCGTTCTTAATAATTACTGCAAATTAACGTCGCAAAAGTACAATGCCTGATTAAAATTGTTAAATAGCGGTTACCAGTTCCTTAAAAATAGCGGCCAGTTTTGGTTCGGCATTGCGGGCCGCTTCCAGCACTTCTTCGTGAGTAATGATATTATCTTCATCACGAAGCCCTATATCTGTCACCACGCTCATGGCGAATACCTGTAGTCCCATATGACCGGCGACTATCGCTTCCTGTACCGTACTCATGCCTACTACATCTGCGCCCAGGACTTTGATCAGGTTATACTCAGCCCTTGTTTCGAAAGTAGGGCCGGTTACCGCCACATATACTCCTTCCTTCACGTCATATTTATGCTTTGCCGCTATGTCTTTTGCTTTTTGGATAAGATGTTTTTTGTAAGGCTCGCTCATATCAGGAAACCGGGGGCCAAACTCGTCAATATTCTTACCGATGAGTGGATTGGGAGTAAAGAAACTGATATGATCTTTGATGATCATGATATCGCCTACTTTATAATCCGGGTTTACACTTCCTGCCGCATTGGATAACAATAAGGTGGTAATACCGAGCAGTTTCATTACACGGACAGGAAATACCACTTCCTGTGCTTCATACCCTTCATAAAAATGAAAGCGGCCAGACATAGCCACTACTCTTTTTCCACCCAGTTTGCCAAAGATCAGCCGGCTCTTATGCCCTTCGACAGTTGATACGGGAAAATGCGGGATATCCTTATACGCTACTTCCTGTTCTATTTCTATCTCTGCTGTAAAATTGCCAAGACCACTTCCTAGCACAATACCCACTTCCGGCGTATGCTTATATTGCTTTTGTAAAAACTTTACCGCTTCGTTTAGTTCTTTCAGCACTTTCTTATTGCTCATACAAAAAAAGATAAGACGGCAAACGTACTGAAAATTTAAACACGGATGGGATGGAATTGAACACGGATGTAACGGATTAGACGGATGAACACAGATTTTTCTTCTTTACTGGCTTTTGTTTTATTAGCAGTATAATAAAGGCCGAAACTTGCGAAAGATATAAGGCAAAGAATAAACCTGCTACTACCTGAAAAAATCAGCGCTCATCCGCTCAATCATAAAAATCCGCGTTCAATACGCATACCTGTAAAAATCACAATACTCCTCATCACAAAGCAGCCGTTGCAGCACCGGATCTTTTAATACATCTGTATAATCCATCCATTTGCCATTTACTTTTACCTGGCGGTAAACAAGCCGGATACACTGGCTGTAATCCACCCACCAGTTGATATGACCCGTATACAGGGGTTGTATGGCTTTACCATCCAGCTTATGCCAGCCATAGATAGCCACCCTGTCGGGTCTACCGTCTCTTGCTATCTTTCCGCTGATCACCACATCTTTCTGAATACCTGCTATCAGGCCTTTTTTCCCTTTTCGCTGACCTTCTACGATCAGGTGATGCTGCCACATCGTTGGGGTACTGTCACGAAAAGCATACATGGGTACCGGTTCTAATTTTACTGTAGCGGCATTATAAATATCATCTACGATTTTCCTGGTGGGTAAAAAACAATGAAAGCTGTCCGCGATCATTTGTGCCGCATTGGGTGTAATATTTATTCTTGCCCAGTCGTCATCCGCTCCGATACTCAGATAATCGGGAGATACATAATAGGTAGCTTTGATCGTCTTATTTGTCGCTGAATCAAGTATGGAAACATTTACCGGGATAAATTTTTTCAGGAAAGAAGGAATATTACCCGCCAGCACTTCTTTCAGTACCAGGGAATCTCTTTCTTTCCATTTCATAGCCGCCGCCTGGTGATAAAATGCGGTGCCGGTTAGAAAAGAACTCCGGGGCGGGCACTTTATCTTTTGAGAAGCGCTGCAGGAGTATAAAAGAAAAAGAATAAACAATACACGGTACATGATGAATTTTTATAAGGCAGCTACTACCAGTTTACCCGCTTTGCGGTCAAGGTAATAATAAGCCAGTTTTTTATTTAGGGGGAATACACCTTCGCAACCTTCAGGTATCCTGATATCTTTTGTAAAAGTTTCGATTCTTTCCTCCAGTGGTTTTTCTATCTCGCCGCTTGTTTTCTCAAAACTGCTCTTATCCATTAATGTTTTGAACCTGGCTGATTTTGTCCATTCTCTTGAAAAAGCGTAATATAAACTTTCTCTTGCCAGTGACGAGGCCGGATACGCGAATGTCAGCACTTCATGCGTTGCATTCTTTCCAAACCTGTAGACCATGATCTTGTCTTCCTTCTTCCTTACGGTGACAAAAAGAAACTGATCACCCAGGTTAAGACCGCCGAGGAACATGGATCTTTTGATCCCCAGGTCTACCGGGGTACTGTTACTGATATTCATAGCCGGGTCGTATGTATAATGATCTATCTCATCATCGTTTTCATTTCCCGCCAGCAAATAGTGTACAGTATCTCCTTTAAAATAACCGCCCACCAATACTCTGCGGGATTCATTTTTTACACTGGCAAACTCTTTTACCAGTGCATAATCCTGGCTTAGGATATATCCTCTTATAATAGCGCCCCCTACAGCGAGCATACATACTTTGTTTCTTTCTTTATTGACAAAAGAGTAAGTATCATACATCCCCATGGCTGATTTGGGTGATTTGAAATCAATCTCCAGCTTTTTTTCCTGCGCTAAAGATGCAGTGGAAATAATAAGTAATAGGCAAAGGATAGGTTTATGCATGACTGATGGTTAAAATTTTATCCTTTTATGAAAGGCTCATGAAACATTATCATTCCGCCATTCCCTGCCGGAGTACCGGCCACAAAACGCAATTTAAATAAAGCAATTGAATGTAACTATCATCAGGCAGGACAAAAACCTCTTATATAAAAAAAACCACTCACTATTCACCATTCACTATTCACTTATATTATCTTCGCCGGAAATTTTCCCGATATGAATCTCCACGAATACCAGGCTAAAGAATTACTGAAAAAATATAATGTACCCGTACAGGAAGGCTTTGCCTGCAGTACAGTACATGAGGCTGAAGAGGCTTACCGCCAGATCAAAACACAGTATGGCAGCAACTTCGCTGTAGTAAAAGCGCAGATACATGCAGGCGGAAGAGGCAAAGGAACCGTGAAGGAAACCGGCATCAACGGGGTAAAAGTGGGCAAGAACGTAGATGAGGTAATTGATATTGCCAAAAAGATACTGGGAGGCACCCTGGTCACCATTCAAACCGGCCCGGCAGGTAAAGTGGTAAATAAGATACTGGTGACGCAGGACATGTACTATGATGGCCCGTCTGAAAGAAAAGAATTCTATCTCTCCATTTTGTTAGACAGGTCTACCGGCCAGAATGTGATCATGTACAGCACCGAAGGCGGCATGAACATAGAGGACGTAGCACATGATACGCCGGAAAAGATATTCAAAGAGTGGGTGCACCCATCCGGTGGTTTGCAGGGCTTCCAGGCAAGAAAGATCGCCTTCAATCTTGGATTGAGCGGTGAAGCTTTCAAGAACTGTACGAAGTTCGTTACCAATTTATATAATGCTTACGTTGGACTGGATTGCGCAATGCTCGAGATCAATCCACTTTTCAAAGCGGCTGATGATAAGATCATAGCAGTAGATTGTAAGATGGGCCTTGATGACAATGCATTGATGCGCCATGCAGATCTTGCTTCTTTAAGAGACACCTCTGAAGAAGATCCGACTGAAGTAGAAGCGGGCAAATACAACCTGAACTTTGTAAAACTGGATGGCAATGTGGGTTGCATGGTCAATGGCGCCGGCCTGGCTATGGCGACGATGGATATGATCAAACTCAGTGGCGGCGAACCGGCTAACTTCCTGGATGTAGGGGGTACGGCGAATGCGCAAACAGTGGAAGCCGGTTTCAAGATCATCTTAAAAGACCCGGCTGTAAAAGCGATCCTTATCAATATTTTCGGTGGTATCGTTCGCTGCGATCGTGTAGCACAGGGCGTCATTGATGCCTATAAGAACCTGGGCAATATAAAAATTCCGATCATCGTTCGTTTGCATCGTTCGTTTGCAGGGCACCAATGCGGTAGAAGCAAAGAAACTGATTGATGAAAGCGGCCTGAAAGTGCAGTCTGCTATACTACTGAGCGAAGCGGCTGATTTAGTGAAGAAGGCAGTAGCTTAACAATTGAGTATTTTATTGTTGATTTGATATTGAATCCTGGCCGGAAGGCCGGGATTTATTTTGCTGGTTAAACACCTGGTTTAAAAACAATCCCGTTTTTATGAAAGTGACTATACGTAAATATATTCTTCAATGAGTAAAATAACCTTTAACCCGCGGTGGAAAGAAGAACTGCTGGCCAGCAGCAACGAAGGCGTACTGATTTTCGAACTGACCATGGGTCAATTGCATGTTTACTTTCCCGATGCTGAACAGTGGAAAAAAGTTGTACCGGCATGGGCCGGTGAAAAATGGGAGGTATATGTACAAGCCTGCACGGATTGGTGCAAAGAAAACAAGATACCTATATCCATCACCCATGACGCATATGTGTATGAAGAAAAAACGTAGTAATGTTTTGATTCAATAACTTTAGGTTTATCAATGAAAAATATTTTAGTTACCCCGCTCCTGCGCGCAGAGATAAAGAGAGCCGCAGAGGAAAATTCTGCTGGACGAATATGCAATCTCTTTCTTCCCTGCATCTTTCTCAAAACAACCGTTATGAGAAAATATATAGTGCTAACGCTGGCCGTTCTATGCTCATTCAGCAGTTTTTTCACAAAAAGACAATCAGCCCGTTGCCAGTAAGATCGAAAAAGTAACTGTGTTCCTGCAAGGTGCACAAGTGGAAAGAACGGCCAGGCAAAACCTCGCGGCCGGTAAATACAATATCGTGTTTGGCGGCATTTCTCCCAAAGTGGACAAGCAAAGCATTCAACTCAAAGCAGAAGGCAAACTCACGGTATTATCCGTTACTCACCAGGTAAATTTTTTAAAAGAACAACAGGTGCAGGAGGAGATCAAACAATTTGAAACGCAGAAGGAACAATGGCTGGAAAAGATGGATCTCGAAAAAAATATGAAGAATGTATATAGCCAGGAAGAACAGATGATGCTGAAAAATCAAAGTATCAAAGGCGATGCAACATTAAAGGCGACCGAACTAAAAGAAGCAGCCGACTTTCAGCGGCAGCGCCTCACCGAAATATACCAGAAGCTGCAGGAGAATGACCGCAACCTGAAAAAAAATGGAGACAGAATTACAAAAGATCAATAAGCAATTGAATGAACTGAACCAGAAAAAAGATCTTTCTACCAGTGAAGTAATAGTAGCGGTGGATGTAAAGAAACGATGTCCGCTAATTTTCGTCTTACCTATCTCGTAAAACAATCATCCTGGTATCCTACGTATGATGTACGCGTACAGGATATCAGCCAGCCGATCAGCCTGCAGATGAAAGCAAACATTAACCAGCAATCCGGTGAGGACTGGAAAGAAGTGAAATTATTCCTGTCCCACCGGCAACCCGAATGAGAATGGCACAAAACCAACTTTATCGCCCTGGTACCTCAGGTATTATTACCCGGCTGTCAATAGCCAGATACAGATCCGAGGCGCCGGTACAGTGAACAGCAATGCCGGATACAACATGTATAATTCCGTTCTCCGGAACAGTGAGAGATGAAAAAGGCAAACCATTAGCCGGCGCCACCGTAATGGCTAAGGGAACAAGTACGGCCACTACATCAGATGCCAATGGCAATTTTACCATGCAAATGCCCGGCAGTGTCAATACACTCGTTGTTTCCTATGTCGGGTTTATGAGCCGGGAAATAACGCCTTCATCCGGGTATACCAATGTATTTCTGAATGAAAACAGCAAGAGCCTGGATGAAGTAGTGATTGTTGGATACGGCACTTCAAAGGAAGGTTCGGAAGGTTATTACGATACCGACAAGAGTTATAAAAAGAGAAAAGAAGAAACAGCGGTGAATACAACGACTGTTTACCCAGCCTACCACTACCATCTTTGAAATTGAAAACCCCTACTCTGTTCCCAACGACGGCAAATTATATACCGTTGATATCAATAATTATGAACTGAATGCCTTGTATGAATATTACAGCGCTCCGAAATTAGATGGCAGCGCCTATCTCACCGCCAAAATAATAGACTGGCAGGAACTGAACCTGCTGCCCGGTGAGGCTAATCTCTTTTTTGAAGGCACTTATCTCGGCAATTCACTACTGGATGTACTCAATGCCGGTGACACGCTCAACCTGTCTTTGGGAAAAGATAAAGGCGTGGTGGTAAAAAGAACGCTGATGAAAAGATACAGTTCCAAAAAATTCCTCGGCAGCAATAAAACACCGGCAATACGAAATAGTGGTGAGAAATAATAAACAACAGCCTATTAAGATCATAATAGAGGACCAGTTCCCTGTTTCTACCAATAAAGATATTGAAGTGGATAAGCTCTCTTATGACAATGGCAAACTGGATGATGACACAAAAAAAGTAAGCTGGAACTTTTCTATTGACAGCAAAAAAGAAAACAAATTACAATTGGGTTATTCTGTAAAATACCCCAGGGACAAAATACTGCAGTTGGAATAAGCCGTTTCATGTTGTGTACAACCCCGTTCATATTTTGAACGGGGTTTTTATTTGTACCTGTATGGTGTGCATAATCAATATTATAAATATACCCGGTGGCATTATACTTGCAATTTGTAGATATGCTTTCAGCGAATAAACCTAAATCATCAATTATGAACAAAACAGGAAACTATGCCAGTCACAAACAGCAAAATCTGTGTATTATTCGCTACACTTATTGTCCTTTTTCTTACAGGATGTGCTAATGAGAATAACCCGGAAAACGAAAATTCAAAAAATGATACCATGAAAACGACAACCCTTGAAAAAGAACCCGGCTGCAAACTACTATTAAAGGATCAGCAGGCAGCCTGTTTGTTAATGACGGCGGTGCAGGCGGCATTCCGGTATTATTCGTACATTCTTTTGGCGGCAGTACTGCACAATGGGAAAACCAGTTAGATCACCTGAGATCGAACAGGCGGGCTATAGCATTTGATCTGCGGGGACATGGACAATCAGCATCGCCATCAGATAATAACTATTCTATCGAAGCACTGGTAACAGATATAGCTGCTGTGGCAGACAGCCTGAAACTGGATAAATTTATACTGGCCGGGCATAGTATGGGAGGCTCAGCCGCTATCGCATATGCGGGCAGGCATCCTGGAAAAATAGCGGGTTTATTACTGACCGGTACACCCGGAAAAACTCCTCCTGAACAATCAGCTCCTGTTATCGCTTCTCTTGAATCTGAAAAGTATGAAACGGTAATGGAGCAGTATATGAAAAAACTGCTGACCCATGCGGCACCCGCCACCGATAAACCTGGAAAGAGAAGGAATGGATAAATTATCCAAAGAAGCATGCATCAGTATTATCAAAGCCATCTTTAAATATGATCCCCTTACCGACTTGCGGAATTATCCCGGACCAAAATTAATTATTTCAGGTGCTACAGAAGATGAGACCAACTCGTTGCATATTTTTTTCCCGGGCATACCTTATAAAAAAATAGAAGGCACCAGTCACTGGATACAACTGGACAAACCGGCCGAATTCAATAAAGTACTTGATGAGTTTTTAAGTAAGGTCGAAAAAGAAACCAAATGATAAAAAAGGTTGAAATAGACCCACCCATGAAGACTGACGCCACCGTTCACCAGTTAAATGAAAAGATACAGGTCATTCATCTTTACCAGGACCTGTTAAAAAGCTGGAATGACCGCGATACCGATGCTTATACCAACCTTTTTACAAATGATGGCAATATCATCGGTTTTGACGGAAGCCAGGCCAATGGCAGAAAAGAGATTTATTCTCATATTGAACAGATATTTACCGGGCATCAAACCGGAACCTATATCAGTATTGTACAGGAAATTCGTTTTTTAACGCCTGATCTGGCATTACTTCGGGCTATAGCAGGATTGGTTCTTCCCGGCAAAATGGATATCAATCCCGGCATCAATGCTATTCAAACATTGGTTGCGCAAAAAATGGAAGACCGTTTCGTATAGCTGTTTTTCAAAATACACCCGCCGCCTTTCATGGCCATCCCGAATTAAGCGAACAACTGACAAAAGAACTAAGGGAAGTTCTGGCGACATCGTTATGAGCAGCGTATTAAAAAAAGCATTTTATCTACAGCTATTTTGCAATATTAATGCTGCATTTACAGAATCCGGTTTTCTCCCATAGTACTCAGCAGTGCATCTGTGACAGGAAATACTACTTTTAAAAGACAACCACCGCCGGCTTGAGAAATAAATTCAGCTACACCATTATAAAATGCTGCCCGGCTTTTAATATTGGCGACACCAATACCTTTTTGCTTCAGGTCAGTATTAAACCCAACGCCATTATCAGCAATGATCAGGCTGATGCTCTCTTTACTTTGTGAAAGTTCTATAGTAGCTTCAGTAGCTTTTGCATGCTTTAAAATATTATTCAATTGCTCCTGGAGTATCCTGAAGAGATTCATTTTAAATTTCTCGTTTATGCTTTCCTCCGCAAAATTTCGAGTGAATAGGATATTTTTACAGGATTTATCTCCATGGTATCACGGCAGATATTGTCAATAGCATCGCCAAGTCCCAGGTTCTTAATAATGTCGGTCGTAAGTCCCCGGGTTAATTTCCTGATCTCTTCGATAGCCGTAAGCGTATACTCGGAAGAACGGCTTAAATATATTTCGCTGTTCTCACCTCCCCGCTTGGCCATATCAAGATAAGCTTGGAGGCGCCGAGCAACTGGTTTACATTATCATGCAGTTCCCTTCCGATATCCGATCTTTCTGTATCCCTCGCATCTTCCCGGGCCTCTGCTATCTGCTTTTCTTTTAATTTAATTTCCAGTTCCAGTTTTTCATCCAGTACTTTTTGTTTGCTGACATCAACCATTGACCCTATCATACGATACGCCTTTCCATCCGGGTGCCTGAGAATGATCCGGCTGCTTATCACATTAGCTACTGAACTGTCGGCACGTATAAAGCGGTAACTGCATTTCCATTCCACCTCTTCAGAAACAAGCATCCTGCGATAGTCTTCCATTACCCTCTCTTTATCATCAGGATGAATATGTTCGGCCCAGTTATCTGCCGGCGTCATATTACGGTTAATTTATACCCAAACTCTTTTTCATACGCATCACTTATCAGCACTACATTATGGATCAGATCAGAGTCGAATAGTACATCCGACGAGGAATTAAAGATGAGTTTAAAGCTCTCTTCGTAGTTGGTAAGCAGTTTACTCCTGGACGCAATTTCACTATCCAGCTTCGCTTCCAGGTCATGCTGGCGGCTAAGATCATGGATAGACCCTATCATACGGGAAGCTTTTCCATCGGCATCCCTGATGATACTGGCCCTGCCGAATACATCGGCAACAGAGCCATCGGCCCTGATAAACCGGTAAGCATCTTCCCAGTGAACAACGGACGACTGAATAGCAGCGAGTAGCCCGGCTTCCACAGCCTCCTTATCATCAGGGTGGAGGTGGTTACTCCAGTCAAAGGCGGTATTGTCTGTATTATTAAAGGAATACCCAAACAATTCCTCAAATCCCTCGCCTAAAAAAATTCATTGGTCAGCAGGTTCCAATCCCATATACCGTCAAAAGAAAGTTTGGAAGCCTGAGAAATATATCACTGCGTTCCTCTTTTACCGTAACCCGTTTCTCCATTTTCTTCTCCAGTTCATTGAGCCGGCTTACATCCTGTATAGCGCCTATCAACCGCACGGCCCTTCCTTTGTCATCTCTTACAATGCTTGCCCTGCTGTTGGTAGAGGCTACAGAACCATCATGGCACCTGAACATAAAAGAATCACTCCAGGTTTTATTCCCTGACCTCAATGCATCGGTTAATTTTTTCTGAATGGATTCTCTCTCTTTCGGGAGAAGGCAGCGGCTGAAGTGAACAAAACTCATCGTATTATTCTGTAACTTATAGCCAAATACCTCTTTGCCGCTATCGCCCACATAAATATCCCCGGTAGCAATATTCCAGTCCCACATTACATCGTACGATGCCCTGGCTATATATTTTATCCACTCATTATTTTCAGCCAGCCTCGCATCAAAGTGCGCCTGCGCCAGTATAATATTATCAGAAACTATTTTTCCTTTCTCCGTATCAATTTTCTTTTGCGCTGATTTGGCCAGCGCAATATCATCGGCTACTATCTTTTCTTTTCTGGTGTCTATTACTTTCTGGGCTGACTTGGCCAGGGCGATATTGTCTGCGACTATTTTATCCTTCTTAATATCAATTTTCTTTTGCTCTGATTTTGCGATAGCAATATTATCTGCGACTATTTTATCTTTCTTTATATCAATTTCTTTTTGCTCTGATTTGGCCAGCGCTATATCATCGGCCACCACCTTTTCCCTTTTAACATCAATCGCTTTCTGGTTCGAAATAGCCAGGTCAATATTATCTGCGACTATCTTATCTTTCTTTATATCAATTTCTTTTTGCTCTGATTTGGCCAGCGCTATATCATCGGCCACCACCTTTTCCCTTTTAACATCAATCGCTTTCTGGTTCGAAATGGCCAGGTCAATATTATCTGCGACTATCTTATCTTTCTTTATATCAATTTCTTTTTGCTCTGATTTGGCCAGGGCGATATCATCGGCCACTACCTTTTCCCTTTTAACATCAATCACTTTCTGGTTCGAGATAGCCAGGTCAATATTATCTGCGACTATCTTATCTTTCTTTATATCAATCTCTTTTTGCTCTGATTTGGCCAGCGCAATATCATCGGCCACTATTCTCTTCTTTTTCGAGTCAATATCCTTTTGCTCCGATTTAGCCAGTTCAATACTATACGCACTTACTTTGTCTTTTTGAATATCAATCTTTTTTTGTTTCGATTTGGCAGAAGCAATATTATCAGCGACTTTCTTCTTCTTTTGGTATCAATGCCTTTTTGCTTCGTTTTTGCCAGCGCAATATTACCAGCCACTATTTTATCCTTTTCAGTATCAATCTTTTTTTGTTTAAGGATACTTAAACTCATATCCGCAATGGTAGTAATCGCTTTTTCAATACCATCTTCATCTATGAAAACAGCGGAAGTAATTTCAGACGGAATCAGCCGGCCATTCTTTTTGACAGCTGTTGCCAGCGCTTTGGAATGACCTTCGGCCGTTCTTTGCTTCAGCAAATTTTTAAATGCGCTTTCCTTTATATCAAAAATGGACGACCTGCTTTTTGTCAGCAATTCCCTTCTTGAATAACCAAGAAGTTTACAGGCAGCATGGTTTGCTATTATTATTTTCCCGGTACTGACAATAGTAATGATATTTGCCTGGAAAGAATTATTAAAGGCAAGATGATGAAGGATATGGTCGGAAACCGCAGCCAGGAATTTTTTTGAACTGCCGGCTTGTTTGGAATATTTACTTTCCGGGGTTTTGCGCATTAACGGTAAGGTTGCAGGGTAAGGTACTCTTTATTCGGCATAAACAAGAAACGAGTGATAACCCTTAGCAATTATCAACAACAGTATTATTGACTTACAAATCAACTATCCGTCATTATACTACCTGTATGCCGGCATATTTTCCGCCTTTTCAATACTTCAGTAAACCAAAATGCTGGTTTACTTATTAGCTTTATTTCATGAACATCTCTATTCGTTCCATACAACAGGGCGACAACCCGGCACTGGCAAAAATCATCAGGGATACACTAGCGGAATTTGGCGCTAATCATCCCGGCACTGTTTACTATGATGCGACTACCGATGCATTGTATGAATTGTTTCAAAAAGAAGGGGCCGCTTATTTCGTAGCCCTAATAGATAATGAGATCGTTGGAGGCGGAGGTATTTATCCAACCGATGGCTTGCCCGGCGATACCTGTGAGCTGGTAAAAATGTACCTATTACCCAAAGCCCGCGGTACAGGACTTGGCAGAACATTAATAGAAAAAAGTATTGATTACGCCAGGGAAACAGGCTATAAAAATGTTTACCTGGAAACCATGCCCGAACTGCAACAGGCCCTGAAAGTATACGCAAAATCCGGGTTCAGTTACTTAAAAGCACCCATGGGCAACAGCGGGCATACGGGGTGTAGTTTGTGGATGATGAAAAGGTTGGAAATTTGAAGTTGGACGCTGGATGTTGGATGTTGGATGTTGGATGTTGGACGTTGGAGGTTATCCTCTCCATTACGGAGTTTATCTTAAATTGCAGCGTTGTGCTATTAAAACATCCAACATCCAACATCCAACATCCAACATCCAACCTCAAACATCCAACAAAAACTAATTCTTCCCCCTCAACCTCTCCACTTGTCCCTTATTAAGATACACCTGGAAGCCGATGCCAAGGTTGAAACCACCGCTGCCATCAAAATCCTTGTATTTGGTGCGGGAGTATCCCATCAGTCCTTCGATAGATACATTGTCATTGATAAAGACGGCAACTCCACCGCCGAGGAATAAATTGGTTCCCGATTGGGTAGAAGAAAATCCGGGTTCTTTATATTTTGAACTCAGGAAACTCACTGAGGCCTGCAATAAAGGTCTTGCCATCGCCTGTGTAAAATAATAACGGGCAAAAGGACCAATACCGAAATTTGTGGTCTTGGCATCACCCGCTTTCTGGTGAGTGAACGAAAGATTGCCCCCTACAGCAAAGTTGTTGGCAATAAAAGCGGCAGCGCCGGAGTAAACCCGATATATGTACTGTTCTCTCCTGTATTAATATCCAGTCGGCCACCTACCATCCAGTCGCCTTTTTCTGTCTGCGCCCGGATAGCTGTAAAAATTCCTGATAAGGCAATCGCCAGAATGATCTTCTTCATAACATTAGTTTTTATGGTTCTGAAATGCATGCAAGTTAGGATTTATGAAAACAGTATCCATGTCTCTCTAAAAAAAGTAGTGTACCCGTTTCAATATTTTCCCGCCCTTTCTTTGCCAGGTCAGGCGCCGGCACCGACCAGTTCCACTTCATATACCGGGCTGAACAAATACAGTTTTCCTGTCTTTACTTCTTTACATTGAAAACGTTTTCTCAGCTTCTTCCCTTTTTGAAATACTCTTCCGTCTTCCGTACGAAAGATCGCATGCTGGAGTATCTCTTCGATGAGCAGGAATTTGCTGCCGGCCGGATCATACCTTCTCAATACACGCAGCAAGCCATCTTCTGCGCAACTGCTGGCAGCCGGATTTTTTAACGACAGCAGGATTTCTTTTTCAATATCCGGCGGAAATATTTTGTGTTGCAGGAACTGATCAAGCAATTGTCCATAGATCGCTTTCCATTCGCGGCCATGCGCCATTACCTTATTGCCAAACTGCTCAAAGGTGAGCAGGTGCGCCAGTTCATGTAATAAGGTGATGAGAAAAGAATATTTATTGAGATTGCCGTTTACACTGATGCGGTGATGATCATGAGGTGTGCGGTGACGGTAATCACCCAGTATGCTTTTTCTTTCCTTCGCTACGGTAAGATGTACTTTGAACTGGCGCAGGTAATTCAATACAGGTTCGTAAGTGCCGGGGGGCAGGTAATCCTGTAATTGTGAAATCGGTACTTCCTGTTTAGGCATTCTTTCTTTGCTTAAGCAATTTAATAAGTGAGGATACTTCCATAAAAGTATACACTACATATAATCCCATGCAGACAAACAATGCAGGTTTGCTTACATTTTTCTTTGCCATCATGATATACACGAATGCGGCAATAGCGCACACGAAGAATTTGATAATAAAACTGCCGTACATGGCCCGTACAAAAGAATTGGGATTGGCTGATGAAAGCGAACGATATGTCAGTAAAAAAGAGAACAGGCTTACGAGGAACAATACCAGGTTGCCAATGATCACTACATCCGTATCTATCCCTTTCCGGGTAAGCCAGCTTTTGCTGGTCAGGAAAAGAGCGTTGATGATAATAAAGAGAATGATCATCGGGCGAAGAGTCGCCATACTATTTCGGTTCATCGTTTTTTTGTTTACCTGTATCCCGTACCAGCTTGTAAAAAATAGCGCCTAACGAGAGTAAAGGTAAGGCACAGGCGAACAACGGGGAAGTATGCAGCCACTTATCAGCTTTCAGCCCGGCAAAAACCGCCAGGCCAATAGCTGCAAGCAATTGCGAGCCGAGGCCCGCATAGCGAAGAATATCTTTATTATTATTGGGCGAGGGCCGCTTGTCCATTCTTACTCATCTCCACTACATGATTAGTCTTTTCAGCGCTGCTGCCATTGGCAATAGCATTGGCGCCCATATGGCACTGACCATTGAAAGTGGCTGTAGGCTCTATCTGCAGTTTACCCGCAAACAGGTTGCCTTTTACCACGCAGTCGCCGCGTAACTGTAAAAGATCTTTGGTTTTTACGTCACCCGTTACCTTGCCTACGATATCAGCCTGGTTGCCGGAGATATTTCCTTCCACCGATCCGTTGGCACCTATTACGATCTTGGCCGAACTGGTCACGTTGCCAATGACGGTGCCGTCAATTCTGAGATCACTGTTGCTGCTGATGTCGCCTTTGAGCGTAGTACCGGAGCTTACAAGCGTAGCGCCGCCGTTACCATTGGATGTTTTTTCGGGTAGCATGTCGGTTTTGTTTTTAGCGTTAAACATAGGTTGTGATTTATAGTATGTATTCCGGCCGGTAGCCTTCTGCCGAAAAGTATAAAAACATTTCTGTCTTGTCAATGGCTGCCTCCACTTAGTTCTGCACACCGCTAATCGCTCGACAGATCTTCCTTCGGCAACTGTAGCTGGGCGGTATCAAGCGTTACGGTCTTTCCGTCTCCCAGCAGCGGGCCTTTTCGCAGTCCTTCTTCAAACTGTTTCAGGTTACTCAGCTCTTTCGCCATTTTATCAGCATCATACTTTAGTTGCTGATACTCACGCCCGATCTTCAGGTCGTCGTACCCCGGTATATAGTACTTAAGGGGGGTAAAAATGATCAGGGCCACAGTCAGGCCTACCAGCAGCACAAAAATTGTGCTCAAAGCGATATAAACGCTTAACCGGGATAGTTTAAAGGTGACCACTTCCTCGTAAGTATCGTCGTTCATCACCACGAGGCGATAGCGGTTTCGCAGCCGTTTCAGCGTAGATCCGGCATCCAGTTTTGCCATATTTGAATTTTAAACGCTTTAAAGTTAAGGAATGCGGTTCGGTTTATCTTATACCATCAACGTAATTAGTGCTGAAAAATTGGCTTACTTTCGCCTGAATATTACATAATTAGCCGGCATTGACGGCTATGCTCTTCTGAAATTAAAAAGTCAAAAATCAAAAGCCGGCATATAAAGGCTAGAGGCAATTGTAAAAGCCCAAACGGCGGTTTTTTCTACTTTTTACTTTTTATTTTTGACCCGACCGGTTTTCCTGAAATTTTCAGGCCTCTTTTCATACTAAAATCTTTGAATTTCAGTTATTAAGGATTTAGTTTGCGACGGAAAAAAATGGCTTCTACCCGATATATTACTTTTACTGCTGCTTTGTTCATTCTCCTTTGCCAGGTGAGCTTCGATTCCTTTGGCCAGGAGGGGTACGAGCCCGATATCAAAAAGCCCAAAGAGTACGATAACCGGACCCTGCGTTCGGAAAAATCAAACCAGAAGAAATTTACATTGCCCAAACGGGTTATCCAGAATACGGTCACTCACTACAACTACTATTTCAACGCCACCAATAAGCTGAACGAAGTATTGGAAAAAGCTAAAATGGCTTTCAAAGACGATTACTCGCAATTACTGCCATTTTATAATTATACCCTTGACGCTACCGCATCTGACAGCACCCAGTTGGATTCCATTTCTTATAAATCGCAATCAGGCATTGCCCTGCATGATATCCGCAATGACTGGATAGATAATCTCTACCTGCTCTGGGGCGCTTCGTATTACCTGAAAAAACAATTCGATTCGGCCTACCTCATGTTCCAGTTCATCAACTTTGCTTTTGCCAAAAAAGAAAAAGATGGCTATTACATGAATATCGGCAGCCGGATGGATGGCAATACCGCATTCAGCATCGCTTCAAAAGAAAAAAAAGGCTTCACCAGGAAAATCTTTTCCGGACCTCCCAGCCGCAATGACGCTTTTATCTGGCAGATCAGGAACTTCCTGGCGCAGGACCTGTATGCCGAATCCGCCAGTCTTATCATTACTTTAAAAAATGACCCTGCTTTTCCGGGGCGGCTGGATAACGATCTTGAAGAAGTACAGGCCCATTGGTTTTACAAACAAAATATGTGGGACAGCGCTGCCGTACACCTGGAAAATGCGCTGAGCAACGCAACCAATAAACAGGAACAGGCGAGATGGGAATACCTCGTGGCCCAGTTATATGAAATGAGCGGAAAGTATAAGGAAGCGGAAAAGTTTTATGGTAAATCTATCCATCATACCACTGACCCGATCATGGATATATATGCCCGCCTTTTTTCTATTCGTGTGAATAAAGACGGCGGTGAGAATTATATCGAAAAGAATATTGCTACCCTGGTAAAGATGGCCAGGAGAGATAAATACCAGGAGTACCGCGACATTATCTATTACATGGCCGCCCAGATGGAACTCGAAAGAGATAATATTGATGGCGCATTGGCCCTGCTGCTGAAAAGCACGAAATATACTTCCAACGATTTATCACAGCGTAATAAGGCTTTTCTGCAACTGGCTGAACTGTCTTTTACCAAACAGCGCTACCGCCAGGCATATAATTTTTATGACAGCCTCAACATCAGCGATCCTGCATTGAAAGATCCTGAAGGAATAATCAGCCGCAAAAAATCGGCGGGTACGATCGCCGACAATATAGACATAATAACAAGACAGGACAGCCTGCAGCGTATCGCCGCTTTGCCTGAAGAAGAACGAAGAGATATTGTAAAGAAAATGGTGCGCCAGCTTCGTAAACAACAGGGGTTGAAAGATGAAGGCAGTGCCGGCAGCGGTGGCTCACCACTGGCTTTGCAGGACCCCACTCCTCTTTTTCCATCGGGCAATACCAAAGGTGAATGGTATTTCTATAATACCAACCTGCGGCAAAAAGGCCTGGCTGATTTTAAAGCAAAATGGGGACAAAGACCCAACAGGGATAACTGGCGGCGCAGCGCAGCGCTGGCCAATAACCTGCGCACCAGTAACAAGATAGAGGATACCGATCCCGGAAAGACGGGTGCAAAAGGCGCAGCCAGTACCGTTAATGAACCAACAGAGATCACCTTCGACGGATTGTACAGCAAACTGCCGCTAACGGACAGCCTGATGAAAAGATCAAATGATTCTATCCAGGACGCACAACTTACTCTTGGTAAACTGTACATACAGGAAATTGAAAATTGCGGGCTGGGTGTTGAAACCCTGGAGCAATTACGCCTCCGTTTCCCGCAGTATGCGAAAATGGATGAAGTGCTTTTCAATCTTTATTATTGCTACAATAAGAACGGCGAAACCGGCAAAGCCGCCGCTATCAAAAAACTGATGGGTGAAAAATTCACCGGCAGCAATTTCACCACGATTGTCACGACAGGTAAAAATCCTGAATCGAACAGCGTCACCGGGGAGGCTACAAAAACCTACGAAAAAATATATGAACTGTTCATAGAGGGAAAATTTGAAGAAGCGATCGCGCAAAAGAAAGAGGCGGACAGCAAATACAGTAAGAATTTCTGGACACCGCAGTTACTTTACATAGAAGCGGTTTATTATATCAAACAAAGGCAGGACAGCACTGCCAAAACAGTACTGAATAATATCATCAGCAATTTTGCAGGCACTCCTTTGGCCGACAGGGCTGCTACGATGATTGATGTGCTGAGCCGCCGCCAGCAGATAGAAGATGAGCTCAGGGCGCTTGTTATTAACAGGCCGCCGGAGGATACCAGCACACAATACAGGCCCAACCCGGTTGTAAATAATAATGTAACGCAGCCGCCGCCGGTTGTGCCAAAAGATACGGCTACAGTGCAAAAGCCTGTGCAGCCTCCGGTTGTTGTGTCAAACAATAAACCGGTCGTTGACACCACGGTGAACAAGCCCGTTGTTCCTCCTCCTGCATCAAACAACTATGCTTACGTAGCAGAGGTGCCGCACTATGTACTGATCGTGCTGAATAAAGTAGACCCCATTTTCGTAAATGAAGCGAGGAATGCGTTTGCCGGTTACAACCGCGATACGTATTATAATAAACAAATGACAGCCGAACTGGTAGAAATAGATGCGGATAACCGCTTATTAATTATCAGTCCGTTTAAAAATGCACAGGAAGCGATCGCCTATGTTGACCAGACACGCCCGGTTACCGCCTCACAGATCGTGCCCTGGCTCAAAGGCGGCAAGTATACGTATTCTATCATTACCGAAAAGAACCTGGAGATACTCAAAAACAGTAAGGACCTGGATAAATACAAACAGTTCCTCGATAAAAATGTACCGGGTAAGTTTTAACTATTACCTTATTTTTTAATTAGCGTGAAGACGGTGAGCCGGTAAGTATAATCATGTTTTACCGGTTCACCGTCTTCCCGGCATATTCATTCAAGGATTTCGCGAATTCCTTACCGTATAACTACTTTCATTTTTTTCCTGCCGTGCTCAATTAATCGTTTTGGCAAAAAATTAATTACGCTGATAGCAGCGCCGCAGTGCTTTTTCTTAATTTCGGTCTGCCTTTTTGAATAAAATAAGTGGCGTGGCATGGTTACTGAGCGTAAATTGTACCGGGAACCATTCCACGCCTTGCTTATAAATACAATTATTCTTTTATGAAAAAAGCCGTCCGCATTTTCTGGCGAATCTTCTTCATCGGTTTTGCGCATTTATCTTACTGGTAGCGATGGCCAACTTCGGTGTATTTGGGTAAAATGCCATCGCTGAAGGAACTGGAGAATCCCTCGATCATGCAATCATCCGAAGTGTATGCGGTAGATGGAACGCTTATGGGTAAATACTATTTGCCGGCAGGTAACCGCAGTCTTGTCAAATACAGGGATATTTCCAAACATGTTATTGATGCATTGGTAGCCACGGAAGACAAACGATTCTACAGTCACTCAGGTATTGATATGAAAGCACCATGCGTGCGGCCCTTTTTGCTGGGAAGCAAGGGCGGTGGCAGTACGATCACGCAACAACTGGCGCTGGCACTTTTTAACCAGCGTGCATCCAATAAAGCTATCCGCGTTATTCAAAAATTAAAAGAATGGATCATCGCGATAAAACTGGAGCGCAATTTCACCAAAGAAGAGATCATCGCTTTGTACCTGAATGCCGTTCCTTTTTCAGATAATGTATTTGGTATCCGTAATGCTTCCAGAACTTTTTTTCAAAAAGAACCTGACCGTTTAAATGTGGAAGAAGCGGCGCTTCTGGTAGGCATGATCAATGGGCCCGGCGTTTTCAATCCCCGCCGCAATCCCAAAGCCTCGATGGACCGCAGAAACCTGGTGATAAGCCGGATGGCGGAGAATGATAATATTACGGCTGCAGAAGCGTCCCGCCTGAAAGCATTACCCATTAAATTGAATTACAAAAAAATGGATGAGAACACCGGGTATGCCCCTTACTTCAGGGAAATACTGCGGGATGAGATACGTACAGCGCTGAAGATGTAAAAAAACCTGATGGCGGATCATACGATATCTATGAAGACGGATTGAGGATCTATACCACTATCAATCCGCGTATGCAGGAATACGCAGAAGAGGCTGTGGCGATACAAATGCCGATACTGCAGAAAGTACTGGTACAGCAGGCAAGAGTAAAGAATGGCACTATCTGGAAAGAACATCCCGAAGTGCTGGAAAGAGCGATGAAGGAAAGCGACCGCTGGGATAATCTCGCCGAAGAAGGATTAAGCGATAAAGAGATAAAGGCGACCTTTTTCCAGAAAGTGCCTATGAAAATATTCGCCTGGAATGCGAACCGCGAAAAAGATACGATCATGACGCCGTATGATTCCATTAAATATCACCGGCAAATGCTACAAACCGCTTTTATGTAATGGACCCGGTAACGGGTGAGGTAAGAGCATGGGTAGGCGGTATCAATTTTAAAACATACAAACTCGATCATGCCAACCTGAAAACAAAAAGACAGGTAGGTTCTACTATCAAGCCATTACTTTATACACAAGCTATGGAAGATGTAGGCTTTACGGCTGAAACAGAAGTAATGGATCAGCAGCAGACCTTTGGTAAGAACCAATTGGTGCCTGCTACTTCAAAAACCTGCAGTGGTAAAATGATCACGATGGCTTCAGCACTTACCTGGTCAAAGAACTGCGCCTCCGCCTATATTATGAAACAGGTAGGACCTGAAAGGTTTGCCGAATTTCTCAGCAAACTGAATATACCTACAAAAGTAGAACCCTACCCTTCTATTGCATTGGGCTCCTGCGATCTTTCGTTATTTGAGATGATGTGGGGCTATAGCATTTTCGCCGGGCATGGTTATTCTACAAAACCTTATTTCATCAGCCGCATTGAAGACAGGAATGGCAATGTGATCAAACGTTTTGATTACAGCACCAACCGCAAAGAAGTCGTGAGCGAAGCCACCGCCTATAAAATGGCGCAAATGATGCAGGGTCCTGTAACAAAGGGTACAGCAGCCGGGTTATTGCAGCGGCTGGGAGCTTCTGAGATTGGCGGTAAAACAGGTACCACCAATTCAAACGCTGACTTCTGGTTTATGGGTTACACGCCTCAATTGCTCGCAGGTACATGGGTCGGTTGTGATGACCGCTTTATCACTATTGAAAGCTCTGCCTTCTACGGAGGTTCGGTGGCAAGACCTATATGGGAAGCTTTTTTCAAAAAAGTATATGCTGATAAAACACTCGGTATTGACCTGGATGCAAAGTTTGCCAAACCCGCCGAAATGGAAAACGAGATTAATAGCGCAGACCTGCTGGATGTTATTGACAATACAGATCCGGCCGGGCAGGGTGAGGACCAGGGCGTGGGCAACGAGCAGGATTATAATATGCACAATGATTATATCGGGCCCGAATCAAAACCACCGGTAGATGATGCGCCAAAGCCTTCTAAAAAAGATACTTCAGCAGTGACCAGGGAAGCCAAACCTATCGGCGCAGCGGTAGAAGAACCCAAAAAAAAGAAAGGATTTCTGAGAAACCTCTTCAAGAAAAAAGATAAGGATAAGAAAGAATAATACCTGCAATAAATAAGCAACCCGGCATCTCAAAAAAGGATGCCGGTTTTTTTTATAACTGCCTTCAGCATAGATAAGGTTAAGCTATTGTTTTGTGATAATACAAAGCTTGGTCTTTTGCCACACAGAAACATAGGGTTTCACATAGAATTTCTATGTGTGTATTTCCTATGTGTCTATGTGGTAAAAGATTCAAAAACCAGACACTACCGAAGCTCCAACCTCTTGGTCTCTTATGCCTAATCCCTTACCTTTGCGCCAACTTTTTATCCCGGAATTTTATAGATTAGTAGTATTAAACCTGGCTCTTCCACTGATCAGATACAGGTGAAATCTGCGATCTATCTTCTAAAAATCAACTATATATGGCAGATATCTTTGAACGTTTGCTCAAAAACTATGGACCTATCGGTCAGCACAGGGAAAGAGCACATGGTTATTTTGCATTTCCCAAACTCGAAGAGAAATCGGCAGTCACATGAAATTTCGCGGCCAGGAAATGATCGTCTGGAGTCTCAATAATTACCTCGGCCTTGCCAATCACCCTGAAGTAAGAAAAGCGGATTCGGACGCTGCGTTAAAATTTGGCCTCGCCCTGCCAATGGGCGCCCGCATGATGAGCGGCAACAGTAACTACCACGAACAACTGGAAGAAGAACTCGCGGCATTTGAAGGAAAAGAAGATGCTATTTTATTGAATTTTGGCTACCAGGGAATGGTAAGCCTGATTGATGCACTTTGCGGCCGCCATGATGTGATCGTATATGATGCCGAAAGCCATGCCTGTATCATTGATGGATTGCGCCTGCATGCCGGCCACCGCTATGTATTCAAACATAATGATCTTGATGATCTCGAAAAACAATTGCAACGCGCCTCAGCCCTTATCGAGAAACAAAATGGAGGCGGTATACTGGTTATCACGGAAGGCGTATTTGGCATGGCCGGCGACCAGGGTAAATTAAAAGAGATAGCCACATTAAAAGAAAAATATGAATTCCGTTTGCTCGTGGATGATGCACATGGTTTCGGTACATTAGGAAAAACCGGTGCAGGTGCAGGAGAAGAGCAACAATGCCAGGACAAGATAGACCTGTACTTT
Organism: Bacteroidota bacterium; assembly: GCA_037200265.1. Taxonomy (GTDB): domain Bacteria; phylum Bacteroidota; class Bacteroidia; order Chitinophagales; family Chitinophagaceae; genus VBAT01. The sequence continues at coordinate 119,539 of JBBCIL010000019.1, read as the reverse complement.
TCTACGTTTGCCAAATCAATGGCCTCTATCGGCGCATTTATCGCCGGCGACAGGAAGATCATTGATTATATCCGTTACAACAGCCGGTCACAGATATTCGCCAAGAGCCTGCCTATGCCGCTGGTATTAGGCAATTTAAAACGGCTTGAGCTGTTGCGTACAAAACCCGAACTCAAAGAAAAGCTTTGGGAAAATGCACTGAAACTGCAGAATGGTTTAAAGCAAAGGGGATTTGATATCGGTAAAACGGATTCAGTCGTTACTCCCGTCTATATGACAGGCGGTGTGGAAGAAGCGACAGCAATGGTCATGGACCTGCGGGAGAATTATAAAATATTCTGTTCTATTGTTGTTTATCCTGTTATTCCAAAAGGCCATATTATTTATCGTCTTATCCCTACAGCGGCCCATACTGATGCAGATATTGAAACAACGCTGAAAGCATTCTCTGCTACCAAGCAAAAACTGGACGCCGGGGAATATAAAGCCGAAGCAATACCCGATATGGCTGAAGTAAAATAGATATCGGTAACCACGTAAAATATTAAAATGAGAAGGTATACCGCTTTCTCATTTTTTGTTTTTTAAAACAAATACACCATGAGAAATATCCTGTTCTTTCTTTTATGGCTGTCCATACCTGCTATCGCCCAGCAAAAGAAGATCACCCTGGAAGACATTTATAAGAAAGGAACATTCAGGGCTGAAGTGATTCCCGGCTTTGCCGTACAGACGATGGACAGTATGATGCTGGCTGCGGGTATAAAAGACGGTAATACAAAATTAGACGTGAAAGATTACGTGATGAGCCGGGATAAAAAAAAGGCGCTCATCTTTATTGGCCGCGAATATATTTACCGCCGGTCAACCAAAGCACTTTGTTACGTGTATGATTTTGACAAGCATACGCTATCCAAACTGGACAGTGCAAAACTGCTTCATGCTGCGTTTTCTCCCGATGGCAGCAAAGTATCGTATGTAAAGAATAATAATATTTTTATTTACGATGTGCCAGCCGGCAGTACAAAAGCAGTGACGACGGATGGTAATGGAATTATGTCATCAATGGCAACTGCGACTGGGTGTACGAAGAAGAATTCAGTTTTACACAGGCTTATCAATGGAGCCCGCAGGGGAACTATATCGCGTACTACCGCTTTGATGAAAGCAATGTGAAAGAATACAGCATGACCCTGTATGACAATGCCTATAACCAGGAGTACCGCTATAAGTACCCGAAAGCAGGAGAAGAAAATTCCAAAGTGGGTATCTATATCTATAATGTAAACTCAGGTGAAAAAGTAAAAGCACAGTTTGAAGAAGGCGATATTTATATACCCCGTATTGCCTGGACAAAAAACGATAACCAGCTGGTGGTATCCTGGATGAACCGCCACCAGGATGAATTAAAACTGCTGCTGACCGATGCGCAGACCGGCACCAGTAAACTGATGTATACCGAGAAAAATAAATCCTATATAGATATTGTAACCGTGAAATGGCAATTGCTGGAAGATGGCAGGAACTATTTATTCACCAGTGAAATGAATGGCTACAATCATATCTATCTCTACAGTATGGATGGAAAAATAAAGACACAGATCAGCAGGGGCAATTATGAAGTAACCGAGATAAATGCCATAGATGAAAAGAATAAACAGGTATTTTATACAATGGCCTGGCCACGTCCTATGGACAGGAATTTATTCGTGACGGACTTTGATGGAAAAAAGACCGTACAACTTACACAAGGCGAAGCCTGGCATAAGATACAGATCAATGAAGGTATCAGCCAGTTCCTGGATTATCGTTCCGAACTGAATGCTCCTCCCGTCGTCACATTAAATGAGATCGTATATGATAAAAAGAAAGGAATGGCCTTGAGACTGGTGAAAACGATCGGTGATAATGCGAAACTGAAAGCGAAGATGGAAGAATACGGTTTTGTCAAAGCTGCATTCATCCGCATTCCCACCAGCAAAGGCGATACTCTGAATGGCTTTATGATAAAGCCGGCCAATTTTGATCCTTCCAAAAAATACCCGGTTCTTTTCAGCAATTACGGAGGCCCGGGCTCACAGGAAGTGGCCAATAAAATGCATAAGTACTACCTCTGGTACCAGTACCTGGCCCAACAGGGCTTTATCATAGTGACGGTGGACAATACAGGTACAGGGTTCAGGGGCGAGGAATTTAAAAAGAAAACCTACCTGCAACTGGGCAGGTATGAAATAGAAGACCAGTTGGATGCCGCGAAATATATCGGTAATCTTTCATACGTTGATAAAACCCATATCGGTCACTGGGGATGGAGCTATGGGGGATTTATGAGCTCATTAGCTATTACCAAAGGCAGGGATGTTTTTAGCGCTGCTGTGGCGGTAGCACCTGTTACTAACTGGAGGTTCTATGATAATATATATACAGAACGTTATATGAGGACACCGAAGGAGAATCCCGGCGGCTATGATAATAACTCTCCTATTAATTTCACTGACAGCATCAAAGGCAAATACCTGCTTATACATGGAACAGGAGATGATAATGTTCATTTTCAAAACAGTACCCAGATGATCACCGCCCTGGTTAAAAGCAATATTGATTTTGAGAGCGGGTATTACCCCAATAAACAACATAGTATTGCCGGCACCGCTGACAATACCAGCTTTCATTTGTGGAGCAAGATGACAAACTGGATAATGAAAAACATGGGCAATGAGAATACGCAAAAGTCCTCAGAACAGACGGGACAATCAAAAGGCTTTTAAGTGCGGAACAATGTTCTCTCCACGGCACGACGGCGCAACGACTGATCAGCGGGCATTCTTTGCGCCGTTGCGAGATATATTTGACATTTGAGACAACCTTATTTGTATGTAAAAAGGATTGTATATAATACAGGTAAGCCTTATAAAAAAAAGAACCTCCCGAAAGAATCGGAGGGCCCTAATCAAAAACCATTAACCATTAAACCTTATCCTATGAAAATTCATAGGCAATATCGTTAATAATGATTTAATACAAAATAATTTTTCATGTTTTTTTAAAAAAAAATTTCAAAATGACACTTATTTTGGCTTTTATCAATGGCGAAACAATGATTTTACAGGTGCCAGGGGCCCGTTCATGGGTTGCAAACGATTGTTTATTTTTTTTACCTTCATCTGCTAACAGGTTTTCATTATTTTAGTTGTGTATGAGAAGAATAGTCATTGCCATTACAGGCGCCAGTGGTTCGGTATATGCAAAGGGCCTGCTGGATAAACTGCTTGTTCTACAAGATCAGTGGAGTGAGTCAGCTGTTATCATGACAGAGAATGCCAAACAGGTCTGGAAGACAGAACTGGAAAATGAATCATATAAGGATTATTCATTACAGTTTTATGGTACACAGGATTTCATGGCGCCTTTCGCATCGGGATCAGGCAAGTATGATACGATGATCATCATCCCCTGCTCTATGGGCACTCTGGGCAGAATAGCTTCAGGCATATCAAATGATCTGATCACAAGAGCCGCCGATGTTATTCTGAAAGAAAGAAGAAAACTGATCTGTGTGGCCAGGGATACGCCTTATAATCTCATTCATATCCGCAATATGGAAACGATCACATTAGCAGGCGGCATCATTTGTCCGGCGACTCCTTCATTTTACAGTAAACCCAAAACCATAGAAGAAGCGGCCGCTACCGTAGTAGATCGTGTGCTCGATCTCGCGGGCTTTGATATTTCTACGTTCCGCTGGGGAAAATAAAAAGGCCGCCCTTTTCAGGACAACCTCTTCTTATAAACACTATAAACTATCTGTTTATTTTGCAGCCGCTTTAAAGGGACTAATATTCACGGAAAATAATACGCCAAAGCTGTTAAGCTTGATCTTACCATATCCAACGCCTGCTAATGGCAATTTGAGATAAGGCTCCGCTGTTACAGATAACATTTTGCTGATCTTTCGCTGGTAACCTCCCGATAATGTAAGTACAGAAAAATAATGCTTGTTCTCATTATCTACAATATGGATATAATGATAAGGTGCACTACCGGATATTCATATAAATAATCATACGTTTCTTTTTTCATCAGGAAAGAAGATAACCCGGCTGAAGCAAAAGCGCTATGCTTGGCTGAACGCCCGAAATGATAGGAAAGGTTCAGCGGTATCTCGTACACTTTACAATCTGCCGATATACTTTGCAGGTAAGCCGGATTTATGGGAGCGACCGATGGTTTGTAATCGGCCGGCTTGGCTTCATATATTTTTCTTGAAGAATAGAAGCCTGTTCGTATCGTCAGCCTGTCTTTGAATGTATAGCCTACCCCCACTCCTGTCAATAATTTTACTTTACCGGGATTGCCCAGGCCTACTGAACTTATATCGGGACCAGCAGATAAAGAAAAGAAGAATGTATTGGCTTTTGTATTACTGCTTTTCTTTGCAAGCGCTTTTTCTGTCTTAGCTGTTGGCAATTCAACAGTGCTGTCTTTTACTGGCAGGCTGGTTTTATTCTTTGCTGCCTGGTCATTGACAGCAAGAACCGGCTGATCATTCTTATTGCCAGCAGGAACCGTTTTTGCTATCACCGTCTTATCTGTAACCGGCTCAGTGGATTTCTTTTCTGAAGACCCAGTTTCCTGCTTTTGCTTATCAACAGGCTGGGTTACCCCGGGTGTTTGTTTTCTTATACCGGTATTTCCCTGCACCACTTCTACCTGCAAACTGTTATCAGTATCCTTCTTCCTGTTACTTTTTGAATATTGATTCTTTTGCTGCTGATCGCCGGCAGCAGTACCAGCAATGGTATTACTGTTGTCATCTGCACTTACTTCATTTTTTGTCACAGTAGCCGCATCTGCAAGAGATACTTCAGGATGATGACTTTCGGGGGATATACTTTCATGTTCTTTTCCACCTGCAGTCGCTTTCCTCCGGAGCAGGAGATGAATCAGGTGATAGAGTAACTTCTTCTTTAGTATTTGTTTTGTTGCTGAGTAATCTATCCTGCTGCCATGGCTTATCAATAAATAACCAGGCACCGCCGACCAGTAAAAGAAAGGTAAACAGGAAGAAAATAATTCTCCGCCTGCGATCTTTTTTGGGTGGAAGATGCTTGTCAAGCAATGTTTCCATCTTTGACCAGGCCTTTTCATCATAATTCGGATGATGCTGCTCGGCCGCCTGCCTTACTTTACTATCAAAATCTTCAGATTGCATTTTTAGCTTGTTCGGGTTGTTGGTAACGGAATAATATCTTTTGCAATTGTCGTCTTGCTTTCGAAAGGTTGGACTTGGACGTACCGGTGGAGATACCCAGTTTATTGGATATTTCTTCATGGCTCAACCCGTCAATGATAAAGAGGTTGAGTACAGTCCGGTATCCCGGCGATAATTCCTGGATGGCCCGGATGATCTCTTCATGTGATAGTTTGTCAATCGCGTTCTCACTTACCGCTTCTACCTGGTAAACCACATTATCCAGTTCTGTCAATACCTTATGTTTCTGATTTTTCCGGAAATGATCAATAGCTGTATATACCATGATCTTGCGCAACCAGCCCTTGAATGAACTAACTACATCTGCGTAGGCGGGCTGGTAATGATGTATCTCTTTAAATATCTTCAGGAAGCCGTCATTAAGAATTTCGACAGCATCTTCCTGGTTGTTTGTATAGCGATCGCATATGGCCATGGCATAACCGTAGAAAGAGTTATAAAGCACTTTCTGGCTTTCTCTTTTATTCAGGGCACACTGCCCGACATGATAAGTCAATTCATCAGCTGATAGCAAATCCCATAGTGTTTCAGTATGAAATCGTTTACTCATGCTAAATGGTTGCCTTACAATACAATTTACAGTTTAGGGGGCAACTTTGGCGGGAGATTTTCCCCTTTTTTCAGCACAAAGCTTTGGAAGTATTGATTCTCAGCAGAATGACTTCAAAAAGAAACGTACTACTACGGTTCGTGACGCTCAAATGTAGTGTTATGAGACACCAGCCACCACCTGCCTTTTCGCCAGGCATATACCCGGATATACTTCAGCTGGTAGCGGTCTGTTTTATCGCTGCCGACCCTTTGAATTGACATCTTTCCTTTTATAACAGCCACCCCGGGATGCAGTTCTGCCGTTACCGAATCATGCTGCCGCAGCGTGTAATTGGTCCGCTCTACTGTAGTCATCCACCCTGCCTTGCCTTCTACCTTGCCACTGCCATGACTAAATACAAAATCCAGGGCATACAATGTATCCAATGCCGCTGCATTTCGCTGCACAACATACTGATCAATTTGCTGGTTGAGTGAAATAAGATAAGCGCTGTCTGTACCGGCAGCGGCCTGGCTTTTTATTTCCCTTATCAAAAAAACCGGGATAAGAAACAGCAGAACTACTTTCTTCATCCTGTAAATATACAGCATGGGAAAAAACCCATCATAAAACCCGCATAAACACAAAAAACAGCCAGTCAGTAAATGCTGCCCTGTCTTCTAGCAGGGAATTTGCAGTGTATAGTCAGCTGCGGATTGCAGCGGTGTTTATTTACTCATCAACCCCTGTTTATGAAAAAAATCCTTTTCCTCACAGCGATGATCATGTATATGATAAATGTAACCGCTCAATTAAAAACCACTGCTGTTTGCCCCGTTTTTACCGTTGATATCCTCGATGGCAAAGTAAATGATGTATTGCCCGGTTATACCGTTGCCCAGATCAAAGGCAAGCTTCCCTGCTTTACCAGCGCCGAAGAAGAAAGTGCAACGGCTAAATGCGGCGGCGGTGTTTTTTACAAGGACCGTGATATTTATTTTTATACCGGCAGGGATTACGTAGAGATAGGCCCGAAATTCAAAGGCAAATTAACTGTTCCATTGATGGGTGCCAGCCGGAACGGGCTTTTTAAATGGCTGGACTGCCTAAAATAAAAGATGTAACATGGGATGCTTTCACGACTTCTTACGGCATAATTATATTATACTATTCAAAAGTGAATAAGGTCAATAAGATCCAGTTCAGTACCCAATCCGCAGAAACGATAAAGTTGTGTGAGTAAGCAAGCCATTATAATATCCTGATCTCTGTGCGGCGGTTCAATTGCCTTCCTTCATCAGTATCATTACCGGCAACGGGCTCTGAAGCGCCATACCCTTTTGCCATCACCCTCGGCGCCTGTATCCCTTTTTTGATCACGTAGTTCCTGATCGCATCGGCTCTTTGCTGCGACAGTTTTATATTCTCTGCATCTTTCCCGACATTATCAGTATGACCGGCGATCTCTATCCTGATATTGTCCTTGTTTTTAAGATAGCTGATCAACTCTTCCAGTTCAGGATATGAGTCGGGCCGCAGGGTTGATTTTCCAAAATCAAAGTGAACATTATCCAGTGTATATGTTTTTGCCGCTTCAAATTTTACTTTTACCGTAAAGGGTTCGGTAAAAAATTCGTCGGGCTTAAGAGCCGGGATATTGATGATCCCATACTTCGTTGTATCGGTCAGGCTTTTGATGGTGATCGTGTAATTGGCGCCTGCTTCGAGGCGGAGACTGAATTTACCCATGGCATCGGAACGGCCACCCGCTGTTTTCCCGGTAACATCACTTTTAAAAAGCACCTGTTCTCCTTTGGATGGTTTTCCACTCATATCAGTAATGAATACATTGACTTTAGCCAGTGTTGAATGAATACTGTCAGCTGTTTTGGCATCCTGGCAAATAACAGTAATACATACCGGGAACAGCAGGAGCGTTAGAATGGTTCGCAACATGGAATGGGGAATTGTAATAGCGCTAAACGAATGTTACCGGTTTTTATTGCATGCCCGGTTTTTTTTACTCTTTCCAAAAGGCTATGTAGTATTCAGAAGATTCCCTACTTTGCCAGCCGAACTTATCTAATATTCCGAACCTATGAAATCAAGACTCACCCGGTATTTTGCATCTGCTGCCATTATCTTCTTTTTATCCATTCAGTCAGTTGCCGCACAAGTAGTTCCCGTATCGCTGGATCAGCGGGTGGCTAATTCACCTATCATAGCGATAGCAAAACTGGTAGAACAAGAAAGCTACTGGGATGATAAAAGAGCAAATATTTATACCAGGAATGTACTGGAAATAAAAGCGTACCTGAAAGGCGCCTCACCTGACAATATCATTGTAGCTATATCTCCGGGCGGCGTAGTTGGCAACCATGCTGAATATGTTTGCCCCTCGGAAACCTATCAGCCAAATACCGATTACCTTGTCTTCTTAAAAGACAATGAAAGCAAAACAGATGATAAAAGCTATCGTACTGCTCATCCCGGAATAAGGCAATGCCTTAGTTATGCCGGCATGCAAAGTGTATTACCTTACCAGGAAGGAGTATATAAAGACCTGCTTGCCGAATTACCAATGACGGAAGAGCAGTTGCTAAACAGGATGAAAACATCCTACCGCCTTGAAGCAAAACATCCTGACGGAAAAAAAGTATACGGCAAGAACATTTACAGCCGGATCATCACAGCGGTTATTATCAGTGGTCAGTATTACTGACGGTACCGGCTCACTGCCTGCCTCTGGTTTTGTAAATGGAACGATACCCGCTGCCAATGAACTGATCATAAATGGATCCGGGTTTGGGGCCACTGCAGGCTCTGTTCAGTTTGCCAATGTGAACGATGGGGGCACTACCAATGTCAGCACCAGCGCAAATGATATCATCTCCTGGAGTCCGACACAGATAAGAACCAAAATACCCGATCTCGCCGGAACCGGCACGCTGATAGTGCTGGACAATACCAGCGCTAACGCAGGCACTTCACCCATTTCTATCAAATGGGGGGAGATAAACGTTACAAATATTTTTTCAGGGCATGCGAGTGCACAGCGCCAGCAGGTAAGACTGCTAAACAGAAATGGAGCCGGTGGTTATACATTTGAATATAGTTCCAATACTGTCAGTGGCCCTGCTTTCTCCGCGGATATTCCTGCAAAAAGCTCTTTTCAGCGGGCGATCAGAACATGGCGATGCGCGTCACTGGTAAACTACAATGTACAAACCACCGGAAGCAATGCTATGGGTTATGCCAGTGATAATGTAAATATCGTAATGTATGACAACGTTTCATTGCCTGCCGGCGCATTAGGCGTTTGTACATCAAGATTCAATGCTTCCTCCAGCGGCTCCTGCAGTCAATTCAATACGGTGTGGTATCTGCAGGAAATGGATATACGGGTTCTTTCAATTCCCTTCCCCGGATATACCTGGAATTTCACCACCAGCGCACCTTCGGGATCCGAATTTGATTTTGAATCCGTCATGTTGCATGAAGTCGGGCATGGCCACGGGCTTACGCATATCAACCTGCCGTCTACCGTCATGTATTATTCTATCAGTAATGGCTCTTCCAAAAGAACAGTAACGGCCAATGAAACAGAAGCGGGTCAATACCGTATTACGCAGAGCAATGCCAATTGCTTAAATACAAACGGCTTCGCCGGCTTTTTACCACATGCCGCTCTTTCAGCCGGTGTTTGTAATGTATTGCTGCCTGTTTCATTGCTGGATTTTTCCGGACAAAAAAATACGGCGGGTATCAACCTGCAATGGGTTACAGAATTAGAAAATAATGTAAGGGGCTTTTATGCGGAAAGAAGTACTGATGGAGAAAATTTCAGTTCCATCGGATTTGTACCTGCAGCGGGCAGCATGGCCAGCAGGTATACCTATACGCTTACTGATAACAGCCGCTTCCCGGTAACTGTTTACTACCGGTTACGAATGGAGGATAATGATAACGCCTACAAATACTCAAAGATCATTTCGTTTAAACCAGATAATAAAGGATGGAAACTGTTTCCCAATCCGGCAGAAGATAAAATGTATATCGTACCGGATAAAAACTTTAATAACAAAGTTGTTTTACAGATCACCGACCTGTCCGGCAGAACGATGCTGTCGTTGCAGCTTGCCGGCTTACATGAAGGTGTGGCCATACCCGTTGCAGTCAAAAAACTGGTACCCGGTATTTATTTCGTAAAAATCGTTTCAGAAAATGAAACATTATTAATAGAAAAGCTGCATAAAAAATAATCCTTGCGCTATTGCTTTGAGACTGTCTCAAAAGTTAAATAAATCCCGCAACGGCACAAAGAATGACATACAGAAAAATCAGCCGTTGCGTGAACATTAATATAATTACCGGATGGCGCTGATAATTTCCCGGAGCAGTTTATTCTCATCGTTATTATGAAGACCTAAGCGGACTATCACAAGCTTTTTTGAAGGAATAATATAGATATACTGCCCGCCATATCCATCAGCAAAAAACATATCAGCCGGTACGTCAGGGTACAAATGCCTTGATGAATCTTTTGCGTCAAACCCATTTAACCAGAACTGGTATCCATAGCGTTTTTGCTTATCCGCAAGTACCGGCTGAATGGTTTCCTTTACCCAATTCTCCGGTAATACCTGCTCTCCATTCCATTTTCCATTATTATAATATAACAAACCGAACCTGGCAAAATCCCTTGCCGTGGCATAACTGTATGATGAGCCTATATACGTTCCCGAAGCATCCGGCTCAAGCAGTGTATGAAACATACCGATCTTATAAAAAAGTGCGCGGTAGGGAAAGGCAGCATACCCTTTCTCTCCTACCGTGTGCCGGATTATACGGCTTAAAATATTACTGTTACCACTTGAATAATTGAATACTGTTCCCGGTTCATACTTCAACGGCCTGTTTGCGGTGAACGCTCCCATATCTCCTTTGTTGAACAACATATTCGTCACCTCGCTCGGGCTGGTATATACTTCCCGGAAATCAAGTCCCGACGCCTGCTGCAGCAAATCCTTTATTGTTATTTTGTTTCGCCCGTCACCCTTCCATTCGGGAACCGGCGCGGGACTATTTATATTAAGTTTCCCCTCCTTTACTAAAATGCCGATCATGGCGGATGTTATACTTTTCGACATAGACCAGCCGAGCATCACTGTATTCTTATCAAAACCCGGCGCATACCTTTCTACTACTAACTGCCCGTCATATACTACCAGCACAGCTCTTGTATGAACGGATTTCCCGTCCTTTGTTTCTTTCAATGCTGTTTCCAGCACTTTGTTTAATATCTCCGTATAGACAGCAGCGGGCATAGAATCAGTGAGTTTATCACCGGCCGGCCAGGATATAGTATCTGTATTGACAGCAGGCGGAGAAGGAAGATCAAAATGCTGTGCCCGTATTTCTTTTTCGCTGTAATCGTTAACGATCGTGGCGCCAAGTCCCTGCCGGTAAATAGCTTTTCTTTTAGCCAGTCCCCAGACAGAGCCCGTTACAGAAGAATCTTTTTCGTTCACGGTGAATGATCCTAATGATAAGGGAAAGCTGCCAAACTCTTCTTTGATCACTTCTTCGGGATTACGATGCTGAAGATAAACAGCCGAACACAGATTTTTGGCCCCATAGCCGCTTATCAATGGAAAAGCTTTCCAGCCATACCAGCCTGCAAAAAAAAGAATAAGAAGCAATATGAACAATATACTCCTGAGAATGATCTTTTTCCGGCGCATACAAATGAATTGTAGGTTTAAAATACGCTAATTAAAGGGTGATGCCAAGAATTGCAGTATTGTCTTGTACAAGTTGTCTTAAAAGTATTTTACATTAATGTTCACACAACGGCGCAGCGGCGCAACGAATGTCCTGCTGAAAATTAGTCGTTGCGCCACTGCGCCGTTGCGTGACTTATTTGATTTTTGAGATAGCCGCTGATCTCGTGCTATATAAGCTCACAAAAATGTTTATCTTTTCCAATTCTACTACTGATGACAAGTATAAAACTGGACCTTAATCTTATTTACAACAACAGCACCGCGACAGACAATGCCCTGCAGCAGGCTTTTGATGAAGCGATCAGCAAAAAGATAAGAGAAGTAGAAATAATTTCACGCAAAGGAGGCGGCCATCTTTTCAAAAAAATAGAACGGTTTTTACAACAACCGCATATTCAAAAATATTATCAGCGGATAGAAGCAGATAACAAAAATCCGGGAAAGCTGTTTATATATTTTAAATTCTGAGTTGCAGAGTAAGTAAACGATAGCCCGGATGAGCAATACCAAATCGAAAATACTGGCTGATCCTCTGTGGCCCTCTTTTACCCTGTGGCTGTGATCCTTTATTTTTTACTTACAGAATACACAGGAAACCCCAACCATACGCAGACGTTGCACCGTATCTGTAAATACTTACAGACAATTTCTAACAGTCGTTCATCAAGCTTATCAGCCCTGTTGTCAAAGGAATTTTTTACCGGGCATTTTGTATAGTTTTTTTGTGTTGATAAAGTGATTTTTTTAATTATTAACCAAAAAAACATATCATGAAACAGATTACCATCAGAACAAAAGCCATTAGCCTGATCGCATTACTGGTCTTCTCCGCGCTCCTTTCTTCTTTCTCAGCTACAAAAGGCGGTGAAGGCTTCGAAATTTTCCTGAACAATAAACTGGTACTGCAGCAATTCGGCAGCCAGATGAATACTATTAAAAGTATCGAACTGGATCAGCGCTTTACCAATGACCAGCTGGTGATCAAATATCACCATTGCGGCCAGGCGGGTAAGAACCGGAGCATTGCTATTAAAGATGCACAAAATAAAATACTGAAAGAATGGAAATTCGCGAATGTGTCTGCTGCTAATTTGTCCGTTTCAGATGCCGCTATGGCCTGTAAAGTAAAAGATATACTTAGCCTGCAAAAAAGCAACCCCGGAAAACTGAGTTTGTATTACACATCAAGCGAATTGCCAAAAGGAAAACTACTGGCCACTATTGTTACCAGTGATATGGCGAAGGCGAAATAGATTGCTTACCAGTTACCGGCCAGCAGTTGCCGGTAACTGGTATTACTGCTTACAGGCTTAGCTCTTTAATAATACCGGCTATTATTTCTTCCGGTTTTTTATCAATGTCAATGCGTATTGCATTTGCCGGCGTTTCTAACGCTTCGAACTGCGACTGCAAAAGACTTTCGGGCATATAATGATCTTTCCTCGCTTTCATTCTTTCGCTGATCAGTGTATAATCACCGTGCAGGTACACCCAATGAACGGCATCTTTAATTCCTGCCGACAATATATCCCTGTAACTTTCTTTTAATGCCGAGCAGGCAATGATAGCTCCGTTTTTTTTCCGCCTGCTCTTTTGCAAGCAGGTGCAGGCTTAGCAGCCAGTCTTTCCTGTCATCATCATTCAATGGCTGGCCCGCTTTCATTTTCTCTTTATTGGCGGGTGAATGAAAATCATCCCCGTCAAAAAAAGGAATACCTGTGGCAATGGACAACTGCCGTCCTATGGTCGTCTTTCCCGAACCAGCAACGCCCATGATATAAATAACAGGAATGGCCATTGTATGCAGCGGCTATTTTAATAGTTTACTAAACCGTTGCAGTTCGCCCATTTCCGCTGTTGCCAGTACTTCATTATTATCATATTTCGACTTAAAGAATAATACCCGCTTATGTTCAGGATATTTTGCCAGGATAGCGCCGAGCATCCGGCCAACCGCTTCATCTTTTACAGGAAGAGGTTCTGCAACCGGCAGGGCTGACTTGTACCTGGTGGGCTTTTTCAAGATGATGGCTTCCAGTGTGGCCAGTTTACCAGTGGGGATAGTTGTTATTTTTTCCGCTTTATTTAATAATCCCTGGAGTTGTTTTTTACTCAAGCCTCCTCTTTCCTGGTACTGGTTCAATAAACTTTGGGCGAATGTTGATCCTGGCTGCGCTTCTACCACTGCTTTTAAAACATCCATGATGACATCCACATCCGGTTTTATTCTGTTCATTGTCTTATAGTATTTTGTGAAAATAAGAAAAAGACACAGTAACCTGCACTTCCGGGCGTTCTTGTGATCGGGGTCAAAAGAGCATAAAGAATACATTTCATTTTAAGAGATTATACCAGCACATCTTTCCGAAACAAAAATCTCTGTGGCTCTCCTATGTGAACAAAAAAATACAGGGACACAGAGGACCGCGGAGGAAAGGTGAGCCACAGAGTGATCGGTTAAACCGAAACATGCACCCGGATTCAATTGATACACTATCCATTTTGTTTTTTCAGAGATAATTGTATATTTAGGGACCCTCCGTAGCCACCACTACTAAAATTTTCACTTTATGACTTTTAATTCTGCAAGCCCTTCCGGCGTTCACCCGGAATTACAGGCTGCTAATGACAATGCATCATCCCGGATATTTTCCCTTGATGTACTCCGGGGAATAGCATTGCTGGGCATTCTTATTATCAGCATCTGGGAGTTTGGTGGTTTCTCTGCCAACAAGCAAACATTTTTCAGAACGGGAACCCATGGCGGCAATTACAACCTGCTTTTTGAAGGTAAGATGAGGGCTTTGTTCTCCATCATCTTCGGCGCTTCTGTCATTTTGTTTATTGCCAAAAAAGACCAGCCTTCTACCCTATCAGTAGCCGACCTCTATATCAGGAGAATGCTATGGCTGATGCTGTTCGGTATTTTTAATGCTATTGTGCTGTTATGGCCCGGTGATATTCTTTTCCAGTACTCCGTATTGGGCATTTTACTTTTCCCTTTCTGGCGTGTATCCCGGAAAGGATTATTAATAGCCGCGATCATTGCCACCCTGATCTACTGTGGTAAAAATTACTGGAACTATACCGATGATAAAAAAACATACGGAAAATATTTAGCCGTTAAAGAAGTGGAAAAGAAATTCAAAAAGGACAGTATTGAACGGGCCGGAAAGGATAGTATATGGGCGCTTCAGCATAAAGACTCTGTGGCCAATAAACTGCAAAGGGATTCCATTGCCGGAAAACTCTCAAAAGATACAGCGGTTAAAAAGTTAATGAATGATTCGCTGGCAAAGCAGGCAAAAAACGACACGCTGACAAAAGAACAGGCAAAAGATAAAGGAGCATGGAAGGAATGACAAAGGGATTAAAGTATGACTCTACCGGTGATAAAAATGAAAATAAATCCATGCGCTCCACCAGTTACGCAAAAGTGTGGAACAACCTGCTGGGCAGAAGCCAGTTTAAAGAATCATACTGGCTGTACAGAACTGGCATATGGGATATCGGCTCAATGATGCTGCTGGGTATGGCGCTGCTTGGTTTCGGATTCTTTGGCCAGCGCTTTCCTGTGAAGAAATATTTGCTGATTGGCCTGCCATTCATTGTCGCAGGATTGTTGCTCGCCTGGCTCAGGAACCACTATGTGGATCTGAAACTGGCGGACTATGCGAAATATATTGACGGGCATCCCATACCTGCCAACCAGTTCTTCCCTATCGAAAGAGCATTACTGGCAACAGGTTATGCCTGCCTTATCATGGCATTGCTCAGGATGAATATATTAAACTGGTTGTGGCGTACGCTCGCCACAGTAGGCCGTATGGCATTCACCAATTATTTTCTGCAAACCATTATTTGCACCATCTTCTTTTATGGATATGGCATGGGATATTTCGGAAGATTAACACAGACCCAGCTTTATTTTATGGTAGCAGAAGTATCCCTGATACAAATTGTATTTTCTGTGATCTGGCTCCGGCATTTCACGATGGGCCCGGTGGAATGGTTATGGAGATATCTTATTTACGGAAAACGGCTGCCATTTAAAAAGAATGATCCGGGTACCACTATTCCCGAACCATCGCCTGCCACAAACTGATTAGCTTACTTTATTTAAAATAATTTATGAACGACTATAGCGCTTCCCTCGATCCACAGTACCTGGCCGGTAAAGCTGCCGGTCAGCAGCAAAGTGTACTGCCTGTTGCTTCGTCAGACAGGATCAAAACAGTTGATGTTGTCCGTGGCTTCGCCCTCTCGGTATCCTGCTGATGAATATCCCCGGCTTTGGCATTGACTTTAGCGAGATGCAAAAGGTGATCGGCGGCTCTCATAAAAACTGGGATTATTATACCATAGCCGCCATCTTCACTTTTTTTGATGGCACAATGCGTGGTTTATTTTCTATGTTGTTTGGCGCAGGCATGGTCTTATTTATGATGAATAAGAAAGCCCGGCCCGGTGAAGCGCCGGTGGCTGAATATTATTACCGCCGGTTACTCTGGCTGGTATTGTTTGGCCTGTTCAATGCCTTTATTCTTTTATGGGGAGGCGATATCCTGTTCTTTTACGGTTTATGCGGTATGCTCCTGTTCGCATTCCGGAAAGTAAAACCTTCGTGGCTGATCGTTATTGGTTTTGTTTGTATTGGTATCGGCATGTTTAAAACGCAAAACTGGTATGGCGATCTCCGTGAGACAAGAAAGAACTATGTAGAAGCCGTAGCTGCGGAAAAATCAAAAAAAGAACTGACGCAAAAACAACAGGAAGCCAAAGATGCCTGGCGGAAATAGAAAAAAATCAGAAAGCTGATACGGCCAATGTCAACCGCCACCTGAGAAAAATGCATTCCGGATACGGTACGATCTTCGCCCATTTTATTCCTGACAATGTCAATAGTGAAGTAAACTATATGTACCATGGCCTATGGGATATGCTATGTATGATGTTCATCGGCATGGGGCTTTTCGGTCTTGGATTTTCTCTAATAAACTTTCTACTTCTACCTACTTGATGATGTTACTCATCGGCTATGGTATTGGCATACCATTCGGCTGGGAATATTTTAAAGGAATAGAAGCATGGAACCTGAATTTTGCAGGCTATGTGGATACCTGGCGCGTGCCTCACTGGCAGATCTATGATTTCCGGCGGTTCTTCTTTGCCTGGGTCATGCGAGTCTGCTGATGCTGATATTCCGGAGCCGTATTGTGCCCTGGCTGATGAAAGCACTGGCCAATGTGGGACAAATGGCCTTCACCAATTACCTGGTGCAAAGCATCATCTGCACCTGGTTCTTCTATGGATATGGATTTGATAATTATAACAGGCTGCGTTTCACCAGTTGTATTATGTTGTATTCTCGGTATGGATACTGCAACTGATCTATTCTTCCATCTGGCTGCGCTATTTCCGTTTCGGACCATTCGAATGGCTATGGAGATCGCTGACATACTGGAAAAAACAACCGATGAAGATAAAATAAGGGGATAGCATATATTTCCCACTAAGACACAAAGATCACAAAGCACTTATGACCGGTCAGGATTTCTTTGTGTCTTAGTGGGATAAAAAATCACTGCCCTTTTATGGTTTCATCAATCACATCCAGCAACCCGCCCTGTTGCTTATCCAGCGTGAGTTCCCAGAACATAATGCCGCCTAATCCCTTCTCCAGTGCATACCTTGTTTTGTGTTTGATAGAAATGGAATCGTCAAAAGTAGCATAGCTTTTTTTTGTTGCATTGTATGCATAAGGCGCTTTAACGACAGTATCCCTGTAAACGGTAAACCCACTATCTGTACTGAACCAACTGGAAAACTGGCGGTAAGAAATAAAATGCTGAAACTTTCCGGCCTGGTACAACCCGTTATTAATAGCCGCCACACTATCCCATTGCCTTGCATAAAAAGCGGCGCCGATAATAAGTTTATTCAGCGGTACCCCGGCCGAATCGAGATACCTGATGCATTATCAGCCGATTGTTTCTGAAAATGGTTAGAATATAATGGCGTATGATGACCCGTCATTTTACTATACCCGCTTACCAGGTCATAGCTCATCAGGTTTACTTTATCGAGCAGGGGCATTATCTTATCCCACTCAACAGAATTTTGTAAAAACGAATCGAATCCGCCTGCGGCAAAACTGATCTCATAATTATTGCCGAGTGTATCCCGCAAAGATCTTATGAGTGATGTAAAATTTTGTTTGTCGCCAACTGTGTAAGCATGACCGGGATAACCTTCAATAGCGGATATTCCAGTCAAGATCTATTCCATCGGTTTTGAAATAAGCCATCAGTTCACGGACAGAACCCGCGAAGGCCTGTCTGCCGGCATCTGTTGCAAAGACCTCTGAACAAAACTCGCACCCGCCCCAGCCGCCCAGTGATAATATTATTTTCAATGCCGGGTTACGGGCTTTTAAGGAAACAAGCTTTTGAATGGTAGCGGTATCTCCTGCATTCGTTATTGATAAACGGCCGGCTTTCAAATGACCGAAGCTGAAAATGATATGTGTCAGCTTTTCTACTGCGAAGCTATCTATCAGTGTACTGTTGCCCGAATAATAAGCGATCACCGCAAACTTTTCATTCCCCTTATCTTCCTTTTTTGTAGACGGCCCGCAGGCGGTGAGCAGGAAAATAAAGGCGATTACTTTTATATAAATGCTGAACATGTAAAGATTTTTTGCTGAACCGTAAATAAGAAAATTCTAATGTAATTAAACAAAATTGTATTGCCGCATATTTATCTCAATGCTATTCCCGCCCTTCCTTTGCCAGGGCAGGCTTTCCGTAATTGAAAAATACAGGGCCACGGAGAAAAGGAGAACCACAGAGTTGTTAGTGATTTAATGTATTCCTCTGTGACTCTCTTTATCTCTGAGCCTGGAATATATACTGTGTTCACCCACAAAAGAAGAATGGGAAACAAAAAAACCGCAACACGTCTAAAGTGCTGCGGCTGTACTTACCGTAATGACGGTCTCCGTTTGAAAAAATTTAACTCCTCACCGGTCAATTCTTTGGAAACGCAGGGTTTGCTTTCACCTCATTGATCTGCTGCAAATGCCGGTTGCTATGTGCGGAAATAAACAGGATGAACTGGTAGCCATCTATTGAGCCAAATGGCAGCGCAAAAACATGGTTCCGCAGGTCAGCATCTGTATTCTTTGTATAATCAATTAATTTGTCCCTGCTCTGCTTAAACGATTCAAGCGCTTCGGCCGCGGATTTATAAGGTGTATTCTCCGGTTTCAGCGGGTCCATTGTTTTGATTTCGTGCTTCGGTCCTCTATCTTTTTTATTACGTCTTCATCCGCCCATTTTACATCGGTTCTTTTTTCCGGGGTAGCAGGCTGTTTTAAATTGGCATCCATCATACCCCATAGCGCCTGTTCTGTCACCGCGATATGCTTCAGGCATTCTTCACGCTCATACATCCGCGCCGGTTTAAATGTTAACTGCGCTTCAGTCAGACCTTTTACCGCATCTTCCACATCTTTCCTAGTTTCTTTTAAAAATTTAGCGGCACTTTTCTTTTCCTTTTTGAGATACCATCGTTCACAGAAGAAAACGAGAGCATGGCGAATGTCCCTATAAACAATACCAGTTTTTTCATAACAAATTGTTTTAGCTACCAGGTGAATATAATTTTCTATACAATATGCCTGGTTATACGTTAAATAAAAATCAGGAACGGCTTTGTTTGTTTTCATGTGCCGCGGACCGGGGAGTTCAACAGGGGGAGTAAACCTACTTATTATTTGGAGAAACCCAAATTAAAATTAGTGGCCGTATAATTAATATCCCCAGGCCAAAAAGGCTTACTTTCAGGGTCATGCCTTTAAGCTATATGGTATATGGGTCAGCCGGCCTGGTCGTAATAACGATACTGATCTTCCTGTTCAGCAAAAAGAATAAGAAGTAAAACTGAACTACTTTTCCGGGAGATCACTACTTTTTCCTGTCATCCCGCTGATCACCCCATTTTGAAACTGCATACAGAATAAACCCGATTATCCCTCCTGCTGTATTGAGTATAAGATCATCTACATCAAATACACCGATACCTGCCACAAGCTGGGTCGTTTCAAATAAAAGACTAATCATGAATACTGTGCCGGTAAGCCATATAAACCGGCGAAAAAAAGGAAACAGGAGCGGCAACAATATACCGAGTGGTATGAAACCAATGATATTACCACCTATATTCTTATAGCTATATCTTTGGAAACTTTCGGGGAAGAGAAAAGGCGGATGGTGGAGAAAGGCTGCAGGTTAGCATGCTTCCATCCCTCTTTCACATGATATCTTTTATACTCATGCGCAAAGTAGTTTTTATAATAAGCGGGGCTCTTTTTAAAAAGGATATATTTTGACAGCACCAGCATGCAGAACAGTAAACCTATCCATAATAATACCTTTATTGCCTTATTTTCCCTGCTCATTATTTAATATGTTGATCAGCGGTGGATAAAAGTCATTCTTTAATAAATACACCGGCACATTTTCGGCAACAAACTCTCTGCGGCGCTCTTTTCCCCTGCGGTTCCCTATGACCCTGTATTTTTTTGCCCACGAAGGAAAAAGTACCGCGGAGTAATAAATTAAATCAAAACATGTGGCTTAAACGGGCAATTATGTAAATTGTTATACAACGAACACTTATGTGTACAATTTAACACCTGTACATTAATTATGGCAGCACGGAGAAAACTTTACTCCGTATCTCTTTTATAGGTTTGGGAATATTACAGAGCAGTACATAAAACAACTTCTTTTCCGGCACCCACAGATAGTCACTGATAAAACCGCCCTGTGATCCTGTATGACCAATCATATCCATATTCATTTCCCTGGTAAGAAACCAGCTAAGCCCCAGCCTTGAAGGTATTGTATCTTTCCAGCCGGGAAAAGGATAAAGCGTTCTTGATCGTTGCAACCATACACTATCCAGGAAAATATGCTGTTGAATAGCCTGTTCATATTTCCAGAGTTCCTCTGTACTGCTCCACACCCCTCCGTTACCAGCAGCCGCGAAAGTGGGCTCTTCTCCATAGTCCAGTTCTTCAAACCCGCCATCTTTTTTTTCAACGTATGCATGCGCCACTCCTTTCGACGGATGAGGCCCGTCTGTAATAGTGGATGTTTTCATCCCCGAAGGAGTAAAGATCATCTCCTGTATATAATCCTGCCACTTCCTTCCGGTTACTTTCTCTATTATCAGCGCCAGCCCGTTAAAAGCAGGATTGGAATATTTATACTTTGTTCGGGTTCAAATTCCAGGCTATCGGTTTGCTTTAATGGTGCAAAATTCTCTTCGTCTTTCGCCGTAAGATAAAATGCATGCTCTTCTTTTACCTTCCGGCTGTCGGGAATACCCGATGTATGCGTGAGCAGGTGATATAGTTTTATCTTTTTGGCAATGGCGCTGTTTTTAAAATCAGGGAAGTATGTATACAGATCATCATCAGTGAAAGTTTGTTTTGCGAAGCCAGTTTTAAAATACCATAGGCCACAAATGTTTTACTGATTGAGCCGGTATTGAAAAGTGTTTTTGCAGTAACCTGTTCACGGGTATTAATATCAGCAACGCCGAATGCCTGTCGATAAATCGTCTTCCCGTCGCGTACGATCAGTACAGCGCCGCCAGGTTCATTGTCTTTGAAATAAGATCGGAAAACTGAATCAAGTTGCATAACTGTTTGTTTAGCCGGTTGCGCCATACTTAAAAGAGGCGCCCATAGTAACAGGAAAAGGAATGGCTTCATGTGCCATAAAGTTAATCACTTTATACAAGCAACCGTATGATCCTGAAGGGTAAAGGAACCAAAGAATTTAACACCCGTTATAACTGAAATAAGAGGCGAAAACTATTATCTTTAACCCGCAACTGAAACAACGCCTACCGTATTTGTGAGAAAAAATCTAACCTTATTCCTGGTATTTTTATTGTCTGGCAACTGCTTCTGTTTATATGGCCAGAGTGTATATGTCAATACGCCCAATGCTATATTTGAATTAACGGGTGGAATAGGATCCTGCAGCACTGCTTCCCTGGTCAATCAATGCGCTCCCGATCCTGAAGGCGTGCTTAGTCTCGCTCTTTACAAAGACACGATCTATTATGTTACGGTAAACGGACAGCTAAAGCGTTTCAAAGTGGGTTCCGCCGGCACCTGTGAATCGCTCCGGTATATAGGCCCCTACAACTCTATGACGATAGATAAAAGCGGCACTCTTTATTTTAGTGACAATGTATTACTGAAATACAATCCTTATACTAATGAACTGGTCAACCTGGGTTCATTGCCATTCAGCAGCGCCGGCGATCTGTTCTTTTTCAATAATAAATTGTTGCTGGCCGGCTCCCCTCCCGGCATTTACGAGATCAATATAAACGACCCGGCAAACAGTACGCTGTATATGAATACAAACGGCATTCGCTTTTTTGGCCTGATCTCTTTTCCTGAATCATGCAATAGGATCCGGTATTATGGATTGGCCCCAAATGGCGGAAGTACCAGCCTGATAGAACTTGACCTTGTGAATAAAGTACTGACAGGTACTATCTGTTCCATCCCATTAAATGTATATGATGCAGCAAGTGTTACTGAAAGCGGGTTCAATGAAGGAATAATCGTCACTTCTTTTACCAAAACGCATCCCTGCCCTCCGGCTACTACGGGAGCTATCGCCATCACAGCAGTGCCAACAGTGCCGGGCAACCTTAGTTATACACTGGATAATACGGTTACAAATACCAGCGGCATTTTCTCTGGTATTTCTACAGGCAATCACAGTATCCGGATAATTTCTGACGACGGATGTATAAAAGATACGTCTTTCCGTATTTCTGCCGGCTTAGGCTCAACTGTCGGTCTTCAAAAAACAAATCCCGATAATTGTGATAATAACAATGGAACAGTTTCCATTACAGCGGCATCCGATCATACACCTATCACCTATACTTTATTAAACGCCGGCAACTCTCAAAGCTCAGGAAACTTTGCTGATCTTATGGCAGGTGTATATGCGTTTAAGTTACTGACGCTATCGGGTGCACAAGCGATACTGTTGTGGTACTGATCAATACACCGCCGAAGATCGTCAGCTCTTTTGATACCAGGCAATCTCATTGCCATCTGAATAATGGCTGGATAAAGATCAGTTTGAATACTGCGGTGAACAATGTGGTCACAAGTCTTAATAGCGCCGATTTTACGTCTACCCTTTACGTCTACCCTTAATTATACTGACCTCGCGCCGGGCAATTATTATGTACAGGTAAAAAGCGGCGCCAATTGTTACTTTGATACGACTATCGTGATACAAAATATTGATGACCAAAAGCCGCAGATGGTCATTCAAACCAGCGATCAGCGTTGTTTCATAAATAATGGCAGCATCCGTCTGCAGGTAACAGGCATTGATATGCCTTATATTTTCCAGCTTAATGAACAGGGTTTTGGCGATCAAAGCCGGTTTGATAACCTGGCGCCGGGAAATCACCTGCTGAAAATTAAGAATAGCTTCGGCTGTCAATGGGATACTTTCGCCATCATTGCTCCTTATCCCGGCCACCTGCTGAATAAGGCTCTACAGGTGACGAACCCTACCTGCCGGGGTATCAATGACGGAAGTATCAGCCTTACTGTCACAGGCATGCAGCAGCCTTACCATCTTTATATCAATGGACGCAGGTATGATAACGGGCAACTGATCACCGGTCTTACCGAGGGAGATTATATCATCGAAGTTGAAAATAGTGATCAGTGCAAAGTGGATACAATTATGCGGTCGCTGGCCATACCATTTGAGCAGCAATGCAATGATGTGTATATGCCCACTGCATTTACGCCGAATGAAGACAGCAGGAATGATGTGCTGAGACCAGCCTTCTCCTCCTTCATAAAAAATATAACGATGAGTATCTTCAACAGGTATGGCCGTAAAATATATGAAGGCAAAGGCAATACTATTTCATGGGATGGCACATACAGGGGAGTGAAACAGCCTCCTGCTGTTTATGTATATATGATCCATTATACCGACCATTATGGGGTACAAAAAATGCTGAAAGGCACATTGAGCCTGATAAGATAAAGAGTCGCAGTGTACGTCCATTTGAAAGAAATTTTGAAATAGCTGATTTTCGGTTAAGAACAAAAGTCTTGATTTTGTAGTGCCCGGTTTTGGATTTGAAACATATAGGCACATAAGATACATAGGAATACACACATAGAAATTCTATGTGAAACCCTATGTTCTATGTGGCTATGTGGTAAAAAGATTTCAAACCCGGGCATTGCTACCTGCTCCCAATAACCTCATTACATCCAAAACAGCCTGAAACTCGTATTTCTACTAACCTGTCCGTGGTATATTTTTTAAAAAACAAATCGTAAATGTTGCATAGGCGGGTTTATGGTATTATTTTGTGAGCTGGTAAATCTGCCCCCATGAAAAGTGTAATAACCTTGTTTAGATCAAATATTCCCGGACTAAAGCACTCTTTAGTTTTGCCGGCGCGATCAGACGCTTTCCAGTTATATCTATTACACCCTTTTTTTTGAATTACTACCGGTTGTTGATGACCCGGCGGTAAGACTAACAGCAGCTATTACCATCAACGAAGGCCTGCATCTTCGTATCCATATCCCCTGATAACCTCCAATATCCATGTATAAGATACTCAATGACAAAATTGATTATCACGTAACGCCAATACAAGGATATAATGAAGGGGAAATTATTAATATTACTTATTGTTCTGTTCTTTACCACCGGTACCATCGTCGTACACGGCCAGTCGGCTTATGTCAATACACAGGAAGGTATTTTCAGGCTGACAGGTATCCCCGGCAGCAGCGAACGTATAATGATCAGCAACGGTTGCGGTACAGACAACAATATACTGAGTACCGCTATTTATAAAGACACCGTTTATTACAATACATGGGCAGGCGAACTGAAAAGATTCAAAGCCGGTGTACCGGAAGCTGCGAGACACTGATCGGAAGCGGAATGTCTTATACCTCTATGACGATAGATAAGAATGGCATTATTTACATGGGCACGGAAACACTGGTGAGTTATAACCCGCATACAAAACAACTGACCGAACTTGGCAAAATGCCTTTTTACAGCGCCGGTGACCTGATATTTTATAAAGACAAATTGCTACTGGCCGGCTGGGATCCGCAGAACTGGACAACAGGAATATTTGAAATAACGCCCCTTAATCTGCCTGCGAGCAAACTGTATATGTCCACTCCCCCTTTTATCGGTTTACTTTCTTTCCCGGTTCCCTGCGGTAATAACCGGTATTTCGGCTTATCCTCCGATGGTACTACGACCAACCTGGTAGAACTTGACTTTATCAATAAGACAGTAATAGGCTACAGAGGTTCGATAGATGCGAAGATCCTCGATGCAGCCAGCATTACAGAGTCAGGTATTGAAAACAAGGTAGCCATTAACAGTGTGGTGAAAACAAACCTGGCCAATTGCAGTAACAGTAACGGAAGTATCGCTATTACGGCCTCTTCTCTTAACGGCCCTGTCACTTACACTTTATTGAACACGGGCATTAGCCAGGCATCAGGCAACTTCACTAATCTCCGCGGAGGCATATATCGTTTTCGTATATCGGATGCTACAGGCTGTTCAACTGATACCAGCATTACCCTCACAGAAAATATACCGGCAGGAGGATGCAATGATATTTTTATACCCAATGCTTTTACGCCGAACAATGACGGAAGGAATGATATCTTCTCTGTTATCACACCCGCGATCTTTAAAGATATGAGCCTGCAGGTATTTAACCGCTGGGGAAGCATGGTGCACCAGTCAAAAGGCAGCAATATCGCCTGGGATGGCAATAATAAGGGGACACAACAACCTGCGGGCATTTATATCTATACTATCAGCTATACAGACCAGTTTGGAGAAAAGAAGCGATAAAAGGTACGCTGACGCTGATACGATAATCATGAAATAAGTTAAACCTGGATTCTCCTGATGAATCAGGATGATTTAACTTTTACATATACCAGTTTTACATTTTTCCTCCCCGACTCTCTCTCATCAATCTCAAACGGGGCCAGGCTTTTGATCAATGGCAATAACTTTTCAAACCCGTAATTACGCGGATCAAAATCGGGTCGTTTTTTGAGCAGCATATTTCCCAACTCGCCGAGAAAGGCCCAGCCGTTCTCATCAGCGATATCCTTGATAACTGGTGGTGATAAGGCTTACCAGGTTTTTATCCGCTTTACTGATCACTTCTTTTTTGCGGAGATCGGAGAGCTTTATCTGTTTGGGAGATGGCTCCGGCTGATCCAGTATCTCTATATAAATAAATTTATCGCAGGCGGCACGGAAAGCGGAAGGCGTTTTCTGTTCTCCCATACCAAATACTTTCATGCCTGCTTCTCTCAGTCTTGTGGATAAACGTGTAAAATCACTATCGCTGCTGACCAGGCAAAAACCATCCACACGGCCTGTATATAGTATATCCATTGCATCTATGATCAGGGCAGAATCAGAAGAATTCTTGCCGACCGTATAACTGTACTGCTGTATGGGAGTAATAGCATGATCGAGCAACACGCCTTTCCAGCCGGACACATGGGGTTTTGTCCAGTCGGCATAAATGCGTTTGAAAGTAGGCACGCCATATTTCGCGATCTCTTCCAGTATGCCTGTTATTAATCTTGAAGGGATATTATCAGCATCTATTAAAACGGCGAGGCGAAGGTCTTTTGCATTTTCCATATATGTAAGTTGGATAGGAAGGTAATCATTAATTGGCAGTGATATCGCTCTGATGATTTTTTGCTGTGGTCTTGTATTTTTTTCGCACAGAGAAAAGATTAACCCATTTCAGCCATTACTGCTCCAGGTCAATAACTACCCTGGCATTCTTTTTATCATCAGATGAAATAAATACTTCGTACCGTTTTTCCTTTGCCCTTACGATCATCAGCGAAGTATTGGGAGGAATAGAACCGAGGTTATTAGCCACCATTACTATCTCATGATGCGGGTGCTGCGCATCTACTTTTATCGTCAACCGTATGGGTTTGGCCGAAAGCGCTCCGCTGGCAATCACCAGCTCGTTATTGTGATAAATGCTTACCGTGTCACCGTCAATAACCCCATTGTCGTATAATTCGATCTGCAGTTCGGCTGAATCAGTATAGATCTGTTTCACCACCGGGTTACTCCTTACCTGTAATAACGGGAAACCGGCTTAGGCATAACCACAGGATCTTTCACCACAGGTTTGATAACAGGCGGTATCTCCGCTGTTGTACTCCTGGTGATGGTGTCTTTTTTTACAGGTACTGTAATAACAGGTTTGGGTCTTTCTACAGGTTTACTGACTACCGGTTTAGGTTCCTGTTTTATAGGTGGTTGTTTTACCCGCTCCTGCTTTACAGGCTCCGGTCTTATCGTATCACAGCGGGTAACGAGAATATCATCCAGGGCAAAATCATTACCACAACCGCCATTGGATCTGTCAGCAAACTTAAATACCACATCACCTATTTGTGCAGGCGTGGTAAATGTAAAAACATATCTTCTCCATACCGGTGCCCTGTCGGCCGGCAATGAACCCGTGCCGGACCTGGCCGTCCATTTACTATCCGTAGTAGTGAAACAATCTGATAAACTCAATATCTGGATATACCTGGCGGCAACCCTGAACGGCCCGGCACACATTTTACCAGCCAGGCCGACCATTCATAGGTTGTATTTGGTTTCAACCCGTTTACCTTGATGATAAAAAAATCACCGGGAGTTTCCGCAGCGTTTACCAGCATCATTTTGCCGCGGGTATCACCGGGTGTATGATCTTCGGGTATCTCTATCCAATTGCCGCCAAAGCAATCGGAAGTAGAAGAAGAAAAAGCATAATATCCATCATTAGGGCAGAAACCCCATGCCTGGCTGTAATTACGAAGCAGGGATAAATTAATATCGCTGCTGTTGCCGGCCCCGAAGTCAATCTTAAAAACGGTAACCTTATTGCAGATTACCGTCTGAGCCGGTAACTTACATGGCAGAAAGAAAGCAATGAAGCCTGCCAAACAACTGATCGTATTGTATACTATCCGCTTCATGCAAAAGAAAATCACTGATAAGACGACATAAACGAAGATGGGTTACAGCCATAGTCATTCAGAGAATGCAAAGGTCAAAAAATAAACTACGTTTCTCCTTGTTCCTGGTAAGTGATTACCGCTTTCCGGGATGACCCTTTTGCGAAGGTAAACCCGTAAACTTACTTTCAAAAAAAGAGTACTTGTTGTATTGTACCGAAACCTGAAATGGTATTGCTTTGTATCATATCCAGAACCTATGCAACTTATGATGTATATAGGAAATGACCTGATCGAATCCCATCCCGCTGGACGATGCCAGGATTTCCAAACCCGGTTATGTAGGCAGCATTAAACGCTGTCTCAAAATAAAGTACGACGAACTGATCCAGCAGTATGCGCTGCGGCCCGAATTCCTGGTAATAGATCCCGTGACAAAATCATACGGGCAGAATGCCAGCCGCTGAGCTCATTCATCGTTGCTCAGATCACTTCCACGCTTCTTTCCACAAAAGCAGTAAGATCGGCTCCTTTGAGCATTCCCTGGGCCAGTAAAGCCAGGTCAAATGCCTGTTTGGCCATCGCTCCCTGTTTCCCCTCTTCCGCCTGCAGTATTTTACCGATGATCTTATGATTGGCATTGATAGCCACTTTATAGGTGTCAGGCATAGAACCATAGAAATTCATACCGCCGCCCATCTTCGACATGTCTTTCATCCGGCGCATCCATTCTTCCATCGTAATGAGAGCCAGCAGTCAGCTGACTGCTGGCTCTCTATCTCTACTTCATCAAAGGATTACCGATGGCTTTGTCAAACACTTCTTTCAGCTTTTTCGATTCTTCTTCCGTCAGCGTATGTACCGCCGCATCTTCTTTCACGATCAGCTTATCCAATACATCTGCATCTACTCTTTTCAATGACGTTTTTTCCAGCTTCATTTCCAGGTGCTGAATAAAATGAGAGTCAATCGGCGAGTTCATCAGCAATACATCATACTCTTTTTTCCTGGCCGCCTGCACATAACTATGCTGTTGCTCGGCATCAATGGTATAGAGATATACCAGGTTGCCGTCTTTGCCGGTTTGAAAATCTTTTACTTTAGCATTGTACTCTTCCAGCGTATAATGTTCATTGCTGGTATTGGTGAGCAATAAAAATTCTTTGCCTTTTCATAAAACTTTTCGTCGGAGAGAGCGCCGTATTTCACAAACACACCGATATCGTTCCATTTTTCTTCGTAGGCCTTGCGGTCCTTCTTATATAATTCCAGCAGTTTATCGGCTACTTTGCGCGAGATATAGCTGTTGATCTTCTTTACATTGCTGTCGGCCTGCAAAAATGAGCGGCTGACATTGAGCGGGATATCCGGCGAATCAATGACGCCATGCAGTAAAAGCAAAAACTCCGGTACGATATCTTTTACTTCATCAGTAATAAATACCTGGCGGCTGAAAAGTTTGATCTTATTCTTCTGTATCTCAAAATCATTTTTAGTTTGGGAAAATACAGTACGCCTGTAAGGTTGAAAGGATAATCCACGTTGAGATGGATCCAGAACAATGGTTCTTCCGCAAACGGATACAGTTCACGGTAAAAGTCAAGATAATCTTCATCTTTCAGGTCAGCAGGTGATTTTGTCCAGACCGGGTTGGTATTATTAATGATATTGTCAACTTCAATAGTCTTGTATTTGGTTTTGCCATCGGCATCTTCGCCATCAGGTACCGATTCGCTTTTTGTACCAAATTGCACAGGTACGGGTAAGAATTTTGCATATTTATTCAATATGTCACCGATACGTTGTTCCTGCAAAAACTCTTCTGAGTCGGCATTGATATAAAGGATGACATCGGTGCCTCTTTCGGTACGGTGGCCTTCACTGATTTCAAACGTGGTGCTTCCGTCGCATGTCCAAAGAGCGGGCTCCGCGCCTTCCTGGTAAGAAAGGTTTGTATCTCCACTTTTTCAGCTACCATAAAGGCCGAATAAAATCCAAGGCCAAAACGGCGATGATCTCATTAGCGTCTTTGGCCTCTTTGAATTTTTCCATGAATTCTGTGGCGCCGGAAAAAGCGATCTGGTTGATATATTTTTTGAGCTCTTCCGCCGTCATGCCAATCCCATTATCAGAGATAGTAATGGTCTTAGCCTCTTTGTCAAAGCTACTTTTACTTTCAGATCCCCCGTATCCTTATTATACTGACCGAGGGCAGCCAGCCGTTTGATCTTCTGGGTAGCATCCACGGCATTACTCACCAGTTCCCGCAGGAATATCTCATGGTCTGAGTATAAAAACTTCTTGATGATCGGGAAAATATTCTCTGTATTGATCGAAATCGTTCCTTTCTCCTGTACCATATTGCGTAATTATTTAAAAGTGTAAGACAGCCGCAAGATACAAGAGCTGTTCCAAAGCCGGATAACTTGCCAGATTGACAGGATATTATAGTTCTGTGACCGGTTTTACGGATAGCGAAGAAGACGATGCTGCAAGAGGTAGTGTAAACAGGTGGGAATACCTGTATTTGTAAACCCACTCATTTACCGGAACTCAGCTTCTTGTCCTCTTTTTGCAAAAGACCCGGGGCAGTTTGTAGTATTTTTTAAATATCCGGATAAAGCTGCTGCTTTTTCGTACCCGAGCATATATGCTACCTCTTTGACGGGAAGATGATTTTCCATCAGCTGCGTTTTGGCATGCTCCATTTTCTTCTGCAGGTAATATTCGTAGATGCTGGTGCCAAAGATGACTTTGAAATAACGTTTAAGGGTAGACTCGCTGAGCGCTACCTGCTTGGCAATATCATTGACGCTGGGAAGGTTCCTGTTAAGATGCTGTGTTAATATTGTTTCCGCGCTCTTTATCTTATCATAATGAAGAACATTATTCCCTTCCACTTCTTCCATCGTTTTTTAAACAGGTTGTTGAAGAAATAAGAGATCAGCAGCATCGTGCTGCCTTTTATATAAAAAGGTTCATCACCGGCGTTGGCAAAATGATTATGCAACTCTACCAGTATCTTCTGATCAGCGATGGAAACAGCTTCATAAAATAAAGTAGGCTTATTGGTATGTATAAGGTAGGATAATAATTTTTTCAATGCTTCGCTGCATTGGCTGAATTCCTTTTTTATCCATTCAGCGCCTATACTGATAATAATACAACTTGCATCGGCTCCGGACGGCATGGTAAAATGAAGGTCATCATTGCCTGAATCGAATAGCAGGTTAACGGCGCCCTGTAATGCTAATTCGGTATCAATAGCAGCGCTTTTTAGTAAAAAGTGACTGGGCTGAAAGAATAGG
The DNA here is from genome assembly GCA_037200265.1 of Bacteroidota bacterium. Taxonomy (GTDB): domain Bacteria; phylum Bacteroidota; class Bacteroidia; order Chitinophagales; family Chitinophagaceae; genus VBAT01. The sequence continues at coordinate 88,515 of JBBCIL010000019.1, read as the reverse complement.
TAAGCGTAAAAATTTTATCATTTCCCGGCAGCGATTTGATTTTTATTAATTCCAATGGCCGGTGCAGGCAGGTATCCCATTTCACTACCTGCAAACCGTCAGACAAATGGACTCTTTTAATGCTGCCCGTGCCCATATGGGCAGGTACATGAATGGTATTATTAATTACCTCCGTTCCGAATACACGCCCCAGGTATTGAAAGTCTTCCTGGTGGCTTAATTCAGTGAATTGATACTCCAGCGATTTCAACAAGGATAAGTTTAACCGTCAAATTATGTCAACCTAAATTGGAAAGCAATAAGTGTTAAGACTTAAAACATCTAGTTTTTGGTTATTTATTGAATAAAGCCGGTTATGAGTTTTGTCAACTAATCCGGAAACTACTAAGAGTTAAGGCTTAAGAGAATTTCTCCCCTGGTCCCTGATTGAACGATTCGGAGTACTTAATGAACGGATACAGGTATTGGCTTTTAACACATCCCCATACTTTTGATTTAGTTACCGATATCACAAAAACCGAATCCGTAGTATTTGATTCTAAACCGGTTCCTCCGGAAACGACCCGATAATGAGACTAAGAAAGCCCTGAATTGACTTCCCGGCACTACTTACTTGTTTTGGTTCATTGCCCCAGGAATTCTTAGTCCATTAAACCTTAAACCGACCTCATGAAAACGAAATTCTTCATCTTTCTTTTTCCGCTTGCCAGCGGAATGCTCACTGCCAGCGCACAAAAAATGGATGCAGACTGGCAGGCCAAAGCCACTACCTACATTCAGCAACAAGAGTACACTTTTCACCCCGGTACAGGAAACGTCTTCACGACAGTGAATACCAAAAACCGTATAAGCTGTACTATAGATCCGGGTGGTTACACGGTTAACCCGCAGCAGGCAAAAAATGATCAGCCCTGGCAGGTTAATTTTCGCCTTAAAAGCATAGGCAGGGATAATGCTGCTTACTTTTTTACAAACAATGCTGCTGCTGAACAGCAGGCAAACAACCTCGTATATCATTACGGCTTTGCCGATGTAGAATATGTGAATACAGAAGCAGGGCTCCGCGAAAATTTGTATCCTGAAAGACAAGCCACTGGGTGAAGGGCTTTTGAAAGTACAAATGAAATTGTCGTCGGCGCTTCAGCCGCAACTGGTAAATAACAGCCGTCTTGTTTTTACGGATATCAATACACCGGGGGATACCAGGTTAAGCTATGAGGATCTGAACGTGTGGGATGCTGATAAAAAAACACTTGATGCAAGAATGGAACTGGACAAGGAAAAGAATATCCTTTCACTGATCGTTGATGATAAGAATGCCGTTTATCCCATTACTATTGACCCGCTGAATAAAACATCTGAATGGGCAACTTCCGCAGACGGCATTTTGCCGGGTTGCTCACAAATCTCCAGTTACAGGTAAGCACTTTATATGGTTATACCGTAGCCGGTCTTGGTGATATTAATCATGACGGGTATGATGACGCAGCCATCAGCGCACCGGGCATGGCGAATGTAGTAGCCGGCGCCGGTAACCTCGCCAACGTGGGCGCTGTTTTTATATATCTTGGCGACTCTACCGGTTTGTCTCCAACACCAGTAAAATATTGCAGCCTACTACTGCCCTGTCCGGCGCTTTATTCGGCTTTAGTATAGATGCCGGCGATATAACAGGCGACAGTATCCCTGATATTATCATCAGCGCCCCGATGGATAGTTACCAAACTTCCGCAGTGGGACTTTTAGGAGATGTGAACGTAGATATAACCGCAGGTAAAGTATATGTGTACCGCAGCGAAGATCTGTTCAGCAGTGCTAATCCTGCACCGTTCCTGCAACTCCGTTTACAGGGCAGCAACTATTTCAGCACCGGTGTGCTGGGCTTGCTGAATAATACATCGGTTAAAGCGCTGTTTGGTTTTTCCATAGCCGTTACCGATGACCTGAATGGTGATAATAAAAAAGATATAGTTATCGGCGCTCCGGCGTATGTCGGCATTTCGCTGCTGGCAGCACAAAGCGGTGCGGCCTTTGTTTATTACTCCGATAATCTTTCGACCACAACGCCGGTAAAATTGAATGTCCCCACTCCTTCTATACTGGGACTTATTACACTGCCGCTGGCTAACCTGAATGGTTTGCTGTATGGGTTCAGTGTAGATGGCGCAGGTGATTATAATAATGATGGTCACCCGGATGTAGTAGTAGGTGCCCCTGCCGGAGTTGATCTCTCCTCGCTCGGTGGTATTTTCAGCGGGCAGATTTTAGGAGGCAGCGCCTATGTATATTATAGTAATGGCACCAGCATCAGCCCGTCTATCGGCGCAAGCCTGCAGGCATCTCCTTCGGGATTGCTGAGCAATGCAGCCAATCTTTTTGGATATAAAGTAAAAGGCACACGCGGCGCGAACCGGTGTAAGGAACGGCGGCATACTTATCAGCGCCCCGGCAGGCAGTGTGCTTAGTAATGTGATCGCGGGCCTGAGAATAAAAGCCGGCCAGGTGCATGTATTCAGGAAAAAAACAGGCGCCTTTACAAGTCCTGTTTTATCAGACCAGGCGCTTTCTTCCCCCCGTTCAACTTCCATATTAACTGTGCTTGCCGGGCAGACACTGAATGTTTCGCTGCTTTTCGGAGCAGGGATGGATAATGTAAGAGATATTAACTGCGATGGCTATGGAGACATTATTATTGGTGAACCACTGTCTACTACCGTACCTGTGATCGGGGCCAATGTTACCGGTGGTGCAGCTTATATATACCTGGGAAAAGTGGATGGTACTTACCAGCCCGCTCCAATATGGAGTCTTTACCCGCAGGTATCTCCTTTGCTGGGAGTAAATGCTACTTCGCTGCTGGGTTTTAGTGTAGCAGGTTTAGGATATGTAAAAGGTACTTCAGAAAAATTGCGCGTCATGGCGGGCGGCCCTTCCAATGCACTTGATTTTGGCGCGGGTCTGCTGAACCTTGGTAATACACTCGGTGTTTTAAACAGCTTTGTCACGGACAATAACGGTTTAGGAAAAGCTTATGAGTTCAACCCTGATCTCTGCAATTTTGTGACACTGCCGGTAAACCTTGTTCAATTTAATGGATATGCTGTTGACAAAACAGTAGCATTGAACTGGAGAGCGCTTACAGAATTGAACCTCGGTTATTATGAATTACAAAGAAGCACGGATGGAGTTCATTTTGAAACCATCTCGATGATATTTGCGAAAGGTGAACAGGTGAATGAATATACTTATCCCGATAAGCATCCCGCACAGGGAGCTAACTATTATCGTTTGAAAATGGTGGACAACGATTTCAAATTCACTTATTCCAACGCTGTTCTTGTACGCTTTAGTGAAAAACTGCCGGGAGTAATAGTGGCAACGCCTAATCCTGTACGTAATGAATTTAAAATTCAGCTGACAGGTATTGCCGCCGGAACTTACCAGGCGAAATTGTTTACGTCTGCGGCCAGCTTATGCAGACAAGTTCAATATCGGTAACGCAATACCAGCAAACGGTAACCATGCCATCAGTGATCAATTATCCCGATGGTATGTACTGGCTGAACATTTATGATAAAACAGGAAAAAGGTCAACGAAATAAAGATAGTTCTACGCATGGATTGATGGATACTATATCCGGTTTAAAAAGGGTTGTTAATTCAACCCTTTTTTATTTCAGTTTAATGACCGGTAATCGTCTTCAGTTTCCCTAAACGCCAATGTATAGAAGCAAAAATAAAAGGCACCGGAGAAACATTAACAGGGAAGCTGACCGGTAAAGACTACCTTGTCCTGTTGCCGGCAATACTACCGGCAGGTAAAACAACCCATATGCCAAACATTACACAGGTAGTAACGTAGATAAAAACCTTAAAACACTAAAAAAAGGCGTGCATGCATCTGACCTCGACCAGTTACTCAGCAGCACCGGTCCTTTTACATTTTTCGCTCCTTCCGATATTGCTTTTGAAAAATTAGAAAAAGGACAATGGATAAGCTGCTCGAACCGCAGCACAGGGTGCAGCTGGCTGACCTGATGAACAACCATATCGTAACCGGCAAGATCGCTTATAAAGATCTGAAAGACGGCGATAAGCTGACTACGGTAAACGGGAAAGAACTATTTGTGCAGGTAAAAAATGGTGTTGTAAGTATCGGTGATATTCCTATACTACCCCGTGAAGCCAAAATAATGAATGGTGTAATGCACCTGGTGGATACGGTGATGCAATAAAACTAAGACATACTTTTCTTACGATAGTACCAGTTGCTTATGCAGCCGGTCCAGTGTTTCAAAAGCATCTTTACATAAACCGGGATGTACAACAGATGTCTGTACTACTGTACTGCGCCTGGCCGTAAGCCAGCGGAAACGGGAAGGAATATCCAGCGCGGCAATAGGCCCGCTTCTTTGTTGCCGAGACTTATTTGCTCAAAAGCATGCAGGTGCATCTGCACTTCTTTAATATCCAGTTCGGGATATAAAGCCTGCAGACGTGATTCATCCAGCGTAAAGATCGTTTGCAAAACTGTTTCGATTTGCAATACAGGATCACTCCTACATTCAGGAACTCTTCCCTTTCTACCCTTGGCACTACCCTTATGATAGCGTATTCAAATAAGTGATTCTCTTGCATGACTGGCTTCGTTTACAAAAATGGCTGAGTGGCTTATCCTGTTTAGTAAAAAGTTTATATATACTTCTCTTATTTCATCAATGGTTTCACTGCTATCCTTATCGTATAACCATGTATCGGGTACAGCTTCCACAATAGCTCTTATTGTCTCCGGTTTGAGCGCTGCTCTGAGCATCGTGTCAGCTTTATCCAGTTCACCGGCCCATGGCAATAACACATGATCTTTTATCTGCACAAACGGGCGCTCCGATTGTTCTTTCCAGTTTTGCCATGAATGATGAAAATACAAAGAAGCCCCATGGTCTATCAGCCATATCTCATTGCGCCAGGTAAGCATATTGGTATTACGGGCTGTCCGGTCAACATTAGTTAGCAGGGCATCGAGCCATACAATCCGTGAAGCAAGACTGCTATCAGTGCGTGTCACCGCCGGATCGAAAGTAATAGCGCCTGATAAAAAATGAAGCCCGAGGTTCATTCCTTCGCTGGCACGCAAGAGGTCCTGTATCTCTTCATCCGGCTCTGTACGGCCAAAAGCCTCATCGAGGGTAGCAAATACGATCTCCGGCACTTTAAATCCCGCAGCCCTCGCTATTTCACCACCGATAAAATCGGCAATAAGCGCTTTGGCACCCTGGCCCGCCCGCGGAATTTCAATACATATAAAAAACCATCATCCGCCTCGGCGATTGCGGGCAATGACCCTCCTTCACGCAGCGGAGTCACATAGCGCATCACCTGTACTGTTCTTATTGCCGTTTTATACTCATTCATTCTATTGTACCGTTTTCCGCACGAATACCGTATGCGTTAAAAAAACAAAAATAGTTTTTCCGGCAATAGTAATGGATAACAAGGTAAAATCATTTATCACTGCCGTTCTGATTCTTAGTACAGGCGTGTATTGCCATAATAAATTCTTCAGGTAAGATCATTAAATTATGGATCATAGCCGCGAATGACTTGGTGTTTATATAAAATACACAAACATTTTTACAGACTTCACAGGAGCCGCCTGAAACAGGCAGCTCCGATGGAGCTAAACATCGTATTAACCCTGTCATTCTTTACAAACAGGATGCTCCTAACGGAGCTTAAGCTTAACCACATGTTAAGACTGATATACTATCCACATTTCGGGTAGCGTCCGGCTTTGGATTTTTTTAAAACACCCTTCCTTTGTCAGGGTATGCTGCGGCTCTTAGAAAATACACACATAAATAATTCTATCCGCGCCTATGGCGGGACAAGTTGTGAAACCCTATGTGGCAAAAAGATTCCAAAACCGGGAACTACCGCATTTCCCCGCATGAATATTGAACCTCAGGAATCCGTTATCTTAGTAAACCAGAACTATACTACATGGACGACAAGCAATATACTTATCTCAACCGCGACCCTGTCATGGCTCAGTTTTAATCACAGGGTGCTGCTGGAAGCAGGCGATGAAACGGTACCGCTTTACAGCCGCATTTCTTTTCTGTCTATTTTTTCGTCAAACCTTGACGAGTTTTTCCGGGTACGCATGCCCTCTATCTATGCATTCACCGGATAAAAGCGAAAAAAACATCGCTCCGGAAGAATATCCAAAAGATCTTGTACAGCAGGTAAAAGCGATGGTGGATGAACAACTCGGAGATTATGGCAGGATACTTACACATCAAATACTACCGGCTCTGCAGCAAAATCATATCCATTTATATTATGGCGAACCGGCGCTGAAAGAACACCAGGAAACTATCCGCGAATATTTTTTGTCAAAAGTGTTATCATTCCTTCAGCCGGTTATTTTATCCGGAGAAAACCAGGCAGGCATTTTCCTGGAGAATAATGCCCTCTATTTTATCGCAGACCTGGCATCAAACGAACAGCCCGGAACACATTGCTATGCTGTTCTGAATATTCCTTCCGGACACCTGCCTCGGTTTTTAGAATTGCCCGTTATCGCAGGCGATCATTATATTCTTTTCCTCGATGATGTGATAAGGGAAAACCTGCCCGGAATATTCCCGGGTTTTATCATTCATGGCGCATGGAGTATAAAACTTACCCGTGATGCCGAATTAAATCTTGAAGATGAATTTGTTGGCGATCTCGCCGAAAAAATAGAAAAGCAGTTAGAGAAAAGAGAGGCCGGGCCTGCTACCCGTTTCTTATTTGAAAATAGTATGCCTGCTCCTGTAAAGGAATTTGTGCAGCAGTATTTTGACCTGCGTGACGAAGAAATGGTGGCGGGAGGCCGTTATCATAATCTCAAAGACCTGGTTAACCTGCCCAACCCCTCAAAAGAAAAGCTTACTTACGCCCCATGGCCGGCTATGGCTCACCCGGGTTTTGCCTATTCCCGTTCCATTTTTCAAAGTATCGCCGAAAACGAAAGACTGCTTCACCTGCCCTATCATTCCTACAATTATATCCTTCGTTTTTTCAACGAAGCCGCTATTGATCCTCATGTAAAAGAGATATCTGCCACGCTTTACCGCGTAGCGGCCAATTCGCATATCGTCAATGCGCTGATCAGCGCCGCCAGGAACGGAAAAAAAGTAACCGTGTTTGTAGAACTCAAAGCAAGATTTGATGAAGCCAACAACCTGCGCTGGTCCAAAACAATGAAAGCTGCCGGCATAAAGATCATCAACAGTATACCGGGATTAAAAGTACATGCCAAAGTAGCGCTGGTGAAAAGGGAAGAAATAAACAATGGAAGTACTATTCTTTTTTGTCTACAGGTAATCTTAATGAAGCCACCGGAAGATTTTATACGGATCATGTTTTCTTTACAGCCAATACAGTATTTAGCACAGAACTGCAATGGTTGTTTGAATACCTGCAAGTACGCAAGCAGCCAGATGAATATGACAAGATTCCTTTTACACACTTATTGGTTTCCCAGTTCAATATGGTGAAACGATTCACTGAATTAATAAACCGGGAGATAAGAAATGCAAGGGAAGGCAAACCGGCGGGCATCATTATCAACTGAATAACCTGCAGGAAAAGAAAATGATCACCCGCTTATATGAAGCCAGCCGCGCCGGGGTAAAAATTCAATTGCTTATCCGCAGTATCTGCTGCCTGGCACCCGGTGTGACCGGGCAAAGCGAGAATATCACCGTGACACGTATCGTGGACCGCTACCTTGAGCATGCAAGGGTATTTGTATTTCATAACAATGGCTCCCCGGAATATTATATGGGCAGCGCCGATTGGATGAGCCGTAACCTGCATAGCCGTATTGAAGTTTGTTTCCCCGGTTAATGACGCTGCACTTGCCGGAGAAATTGGCCATATTCTGCAATTGCAGCTGAATGATAAAGACAAGGCGGTTCTCTTTAAAAGCGGGTATGAAAACCAGCGGCCTCCGCTTATTGAACCCAATACCGCTGCACAGGAAAACATTTATAAGTATGTAAAGAGTTTATAAAACTATTGTTGGCTATAGGGGCTGCACGGAGAAGGAGAGTTGCAGTATCTTTACTGTTGTATAATTATTTTGATTTTAACTTATTTCTCCGTGACCCTCTTTTTCCCTGATCTCTCTGAGCGCAAAAAAATATACATACACCTGAACTTTATTACTCTCCATCCGTTTATAAAACAAAACTTATATCATGACAGATTCTGCAACAACCAGCGACAGTGTAACCACGAAAACGATTTTTATAAAAATGGCGATCAGCGCCTGGGATTCACATAACGCAAGAGTAAATAAACTGATCAACAGCCTTTCTGATGAAGACCTCGCAGCGGAAACCGCTTCCGGCAGAAACAGCGGCATATACCTCTTTGGCCACCTTATTGCGGTAAGTGATGGGCTCTTCCCTCTTCTCGGTTTTGGAGAAAAACTTTATCCCGAACTGGAAGATATCTTTTTGAAAAACCCTGATAAATCAGGTCACGCCATACCTGCTATAAGCCAGTTGAAAGAGTACTGGAATAAAGTGAATACCAAACTTTCGAATGATATCAGTCATGTATCCGCAGATGAATGGTTCGCCAGGCATAACAGTGTGTCTGCAGATGATTTTGCGAAAGAGCCACACCGGAATAAATTAAACATTATTATCAACAGGACGAATCATACAAGTTACCATTTGGGTCAATTGGTTTACCTGGTAAAAAAATAATTTTGTGCACGGAGATAAAGAGAGAATACATTAAATCACACATCTCGGTGGCTCTCTGTGACCCTATTTTATTCAAAGAGATATCTCGACCGTTTTTATGAGGCTTTTCCTTTATTAAAGGATACGCTTTCTATCCACCCCTTAACTTCTTCCGGGCTGCGATGTAATTTTCTGGAAAGCCTTTCCAGCAATTCCTCTTCCTGGCCCGGCTGGTAAGTAAGATCACCGTCAGAAAGTTCAGTATTGATCTCCTTAAGCTTTCCTTTACTTCTTCCCAGGGTGCTTCGAGTTTTAATTGGTGTGCTCATGACCTGAGAATAACAACAAATGAGCCAAACGGGTAATAGTCTTCCCGCCTCAGGGGGCCGGTTCATTACTTCCTTTGCCCAATGATTTGAATAGTTTGTTCGGCATGGTAAAAATATTATGCAACGAAAATAATAGTACCTGTGCTGCTGAAATAAAACCAACCGTGAAATAATTTCCCTTTTTTGATAAAAAGGAAAGATTGACCACACTTATTTCAACCTGCCGGTAAGAACTGGTTTTGGTATATAAGTTGTATTCCGACAAGGCAGAATAAGATAATACCATGAAATGCATACTGAGTTTGATGTCACTTTGCCTGCTTACCCTCTCCTGCAAAAAATTTATGTATCATCCCAATGAAGTACGTCCTGCTGAAAAAGAACTGAATGCAAAAAATATTGCGGTCCTCAGCCAGCATTCGCCTAGCTCTTCTTTCAAATTCATCCTGGCTGGAGATATGCAACGCTTTTATGAAGAATTGGATGCTTTTTACCGCTCATGTCAACTCACTGGATGATGTTTCGTTTGTTCTGCTGAATGGCGACCTTGTGGATTTTGGGCTGAACAATGAATTTAACTGGGTAGCTGCCAGGCTGAATAAACTGAAGATACCTTATATCACGGCCCCCGGCAATCATGATATGCTGGCCAACGGAAAGAAAATATTCAATGAAATGTTCGGGCCTGAAAATTTTACTTTTTCTTATGGCGCCAATAGGTTTATTGTACTGAATACAAATTCCCGTGAAACCGGCTTTGACGGAACTGTCCCGGATATATCCTGGCTACAGCAGCAATTAGCCTTTACTGATGAATACCAGAATATTTTTGTTCTCTCGCATGTCGCGCCTTTCTCTGCTGATTTTGACAAGAAGCTGGAACAACCCTTTTATGACGCACTGGCCTCAATCCCAAGACACGTATATCATTACATGGACATGACCATACATTTCAAATTACTACACCCGGCGGCAAGGATATTCCTTACCTGCTTGCCGGGGCAGGTAATGATCGCAACTATGCATTGATAACGGTAACCGGTGAACAATATACGATCGAACAAAAAAAATACTGATGATCAAAAGGCGTTTACTGTTTATATACTTTTTTATTCTGCCATTTTTTGCTGCAGCACAGCAACGAACAGGATTTGCCCGGCTGATTCCCCAACATATTAAATTGCAATTTGCCGGCAGTATCGGGTTTCTTTCCGCTGGTTTTGGTTATGAATCACCCAACAAAAGGTTCCAGGGTGATTTTTTTTATGGGTACGTGCCCGAAAGTGTTGGTGGGGTAACCATTCATTCTGTAACCGCTAAACTGACCTGGATGGCGGTTTGGAAAGAATTAAAGATGATCTACGCATTGATTTTCTTACGGCGGGTATCCTTCTCAATTATGCTTTTGGCAAACAATATTTTCTTTTTCTCCTGATAAATATCCATACTCCTATTACGGCTTTCCGACAGCATTACATGAGGGCATCTTTTAGGCGGCATGATCACAAAAAGAAAGCTGGGCCTCTATTATGAAATAGGAACAACAGGTAAAGACATCCTTAGCTATGTAAAAAATACCCATTCCCTGCGCTTTGGTGATATCCTTAATATTGGCATCGGAACGAGATTCGCGCTACGGTAAATAATTTTATCAGTCAGCGGCTTTGTTCATATTCAATCTATCAGCCCGATAGCAATCAATAACATTGAAACAATTTGTACAGTACCCAGTTTTTCTTTAAAATAAATAAACCCAGCAATGCCACTAATATGGTACTGCTACCCGCCCATATTGCATTAGCTATACCTGCTGGTAGATATTTAAGCGCCAGTGTCAGGAAAAGAAAGCTCAGTCCATAGGTAATAATGGCAAACACCATGTAAAGCTTGTTATGAAACCCGGCAGAAAGTTTCATACAAATAACAGCTGCTGTTTCGGAAAGGATAGTTAGAATCAAAAAAAGATTACCCATGGTAAAATAAATTAATAACAACAATCAATAAGATTAACAAGAACAGGACCGAAGATAAATATGCCGTTAAAATTTGTTAAGGCTTTCCAAAAAAGTAATTATTTCCACAACTATATATTTTGCTCTTCCCCGTTCTCCGGCTTGCAGGGTTTCTGCTAAATAGAATACTTCTACAAAGGAAGAAATGAATGCCACACTTTGTTCCATTCATTCCGTCTTTAATTATTTATCCCCGATTGACTAAAAGGCATATAGTTTGTTTTGTATAGCAAAGCCAGCCGTACTTCCAGGAGGACAAATAAAATATTTTATTAATTAAAAAAATGTAAGGCTATGAAAACAGCAAGATTCTTTAAAAACGCGATGATCATCTCATCATTATTTATCGGTGCGGTTACTATCAGCAGTTGTGATAAAGATGACGACGATGATGTCATCAACAATACGCCGTACACGGTCAGCGGTAATGCCAGCGGTTCACAGGTCGTTCCCTCTGTAACGGGTACTGGTACAGCTACTATAACGGGTTCTTATAATCCGCAAACCCGGATACTGAATTATACAACGAACTGGAATACGCTGACAGGCGCTCCGGTTTCTGCAGGTTTCTATACCGGGGCTGCAGGTGTAAGTGGTAGCGCTGCAGGTGACCCATGGACATTAGGAGATGGTCTTACAGAAACAGGCACTTTAACCGGAACGATAACATTAACCGATGAGCAGGCCGCACAATTGATAAGTGGTAACTGGTATTATTCATTGGGAACAACAACCAATCCTTCAGGAGAGGTACAGCAAATAATATTTTGCATCCTGCAGCCCATTCGATGTATTGAAAATGCCTGATGTCACGGTTTCGGTTTTGGCAACCGGGTATTGTCTCACCTGCTGATCAAAAGATGATTTGAAATAACCCTGGCCGGTCATATTCATAGTTACTTCCTGTTTTGCCGCCGTTGGTTGCGCTTTCTTAGGCTCTTCTTTTACTATGGTCTTTTCTTCAACGGGAGCAGGCTTCTTTACTTCTTCTTTCACAACAGGCTTATTTTTTACCGGCTCTGTTTTTACGACAGGCTTGTCCCCTGTTACTTTCTTCGGCTCTTCTTTCACCGCGACAGCTGTGGTTGCTTCGGTATGTACCAGGAAACCAACAACCAGCTTTGTACCGGTATTTATATTATCGTTGCTTAACTTATTCCAATCACGCAGGCTTTGCAGTTTTACTTTATTATTCATATTGCTGACCTTCATGAGGCCTTCCTTCTCTCCTACCTGGTAATATACAGGTGTAGCTGTTTTACTTTTTTGCGAAAAATTAGTATCCGTCAGTGGTATACGGATGGTCTGGCCGATATCAGCCCTTTATTTATATCCAGGCTGTTATAATCCGCGAGGAATTTAGGATGCACATTGTAAAAACGTCCTATAGAAAAGAAGCCTTCTTTGGCTATTACAGTATGATCGAGATGCAGCCCTTTATCACTACTCTTTATTATTAATGGGGAGGTTTGGGATACGGCAATTTTTGTAACAGCAAAAAAGACAAACATCACAAAAAACAGTTTCTTCATACTATTCGGGTTTGGCTTACAAAGATGAGATTTTTTTACTTGCTGTGCGTACCTCTTCTTCAAAGGTTATTCTCTTTTAGTATCCTCAGCTCTTTGGGGTAGTAATTATTCAGCCGGTTAGCCAACGCATTTATCCATCCAAGAGGATGCCCGAGGTAACTGACCAGTTGCCAACCTTTCTCCCGGGTTTCCACCTGCATATCTTTCCGCTGCAGGTATTGAATCGCCTGTTCGTAATTCAATTCCGTACTTATCACAGCATCAGCCGTCAGCCTGCTCATGGCCAATGCGTGATCCGGCACCAGTTTGTCTCTCATCAGTTCGCCTGTACGAACGCCGGAATAAATAACACGAAGGTTTGATAAAATAAAATTCATATCACCCGCCAAACTCTCAGGCCAGGCGTACACGGTATTTTCATTTTTAATAAACTGGTGGCCGGTTGTCTTTATCCATCTCTCCACCATTGCCATTTCACTTTTTGTCACTGTCACTGCTTTTGACCTGGCCCTGGCAGCTACACTTTCTTCCCCCTCCTTTTTTTGAAAACAGGCGATAAAAAAACCTTCTCCTTTTACTTTGTCAGGCCAGAAACGATAACCAACAGCCCCCGAAGCGGAAAGTGTTTGAACAATTCCCGAATCTTCACTAACACCTAACTCATAACTCATAACTCCTAACTCTCTCATCATCCAATCCATGATCTCCTCATCTTCTTCTTTCGAATAGGAGCAGGTAGAATAGATCAGTATGCCGCCTTTTTTCAGTGCAGGCCATACATCAGCCAGTATCCGTTGCTGCCGCTGGCTGCAAAGCGCTACATTATTCAAACTCCATTCGTTCATAGCTTCCGGCTCACGGCGAAAAAGGCCGCTGCCGCTGCAGGGAGCATCTGCAACAATTACATCAAAGTAACCGTCCAGCTTCGCAAAGTCTTTGGGGTCATTATTGGTTACCACTACATTATCGCCACCCCATTTGATGATATTATCTTTTAAAATATTAGCTCTTGAGCGGATGACGTCATTACTTACCAGTAAACTGTCTTTTGATAGTAATGACTGAATATGCGTTGACTTGCCTCCCGCGCTGCGCTGAGGTCCAATACTCTTAACGGTTTTGTAAGATTCCCCGTTTGCTTCAATGCCTGCTCCAGGAACATACTGCTGGCTTCCTGTACATAATAGCAACCTGCGTGAAAAAGAGGATCGAAAGTGAAGGATGGGCGGGATGGCAGATAATAACCGTATGCTGACCAGGGAACTTCACCCCAACCCTCTCCTTTGGAGAGGGCATCCGGAAACCCTGATAGTTTTAAAGGGTTAATTCTTACTGAAGTTATTTGTTCACCCGATGCATGCACTTTTTCAAAAGCTTCTTTATCGAAGCCTTTGGTATTTTTTAATGATTCAAGTAATTGTTGAGGTAACTGCACGCGGCAAAACTATGAACTATACACTCATAAATTCTTTATCTCCCCAATCAGGTCCTGCAATACTTTTTTTGCATCACCAAACAACATAGATGTTTTTGGCCGGAAGAAAAGATCATTCTCGATCCCTGCATAACCGGGCTTCATACTCCGCTTATTGACGATAACGGATTTTGCCAGTTCCACATCGAGGATCGGCATACCGTATATCGGAGAAGATGGGTCAGTTTTGGCAGCAGGATTTACCACATCATTGGCGCCAAGTATCAGGACTACATCGGTAGACGGAAATTCTTCGTTGGCCTGTTCCATCTCCAGCAGCTTTTCATAACTCACATCGGCTTCTGCCAGCAATACATTCATGTGGCCGGGCATACGGCCTGCAACAGGATGTATAGCGTATTTCACTTCCACCCCTTTTGCTTCCAGTAATTTTTCGAGGTCGTGACAGGCATGCTGTGCCTGCGCTACAGCTAATCCATACCCCGGTACGATCATTACTTTATGCGCATAGCTCATGACTACGGCTGTATCGCTCAGTGATATTTCTTTATAGGCGCCCTGCGGTGAGGCTGCCGCGGCGCCACCAGTTTTGGCGGCACCAAAGGAACCGATCAATACATTGGCCAGGGAGCGGTTCATTGCTTTGCACATCAGTATGGTGAGCAATGTACCTGCTGCGCCAACCAGGATACCACCGGTGAGCATTACTTTATTATCATATAAGAATCCACCGCAGGCCGCGGCTACACCGGTGAAGGAATTCAATAATGAAATGACAACGGGCATATCGGCGCCACCGATGGGGAAAACGAAGAATACTCCATATAATAATGAAAGGATAAAAATTATGTAAAAAATTAAATCCCCATTTACAGGAAGCCACCCTATAAGATAAATGGCCAATCCAACGATAACAGCCATTAATAATAAATTGAAGATATGCTGCCCCTTAAATGAGAAATCTTTAACCTTTCCGTTCAATTTACCCCAGGCAATCATACTTCCTGCAAAAGAAACAGAGCCAATGATAAGCCCCAGTACGATGATCAGTATATGGCCGGTTGCAACTTCCCTTAGATTTTCGCTTATCTGTGTCCATCCTCCGGCCGCTTTTGCAAGGTGATCAAATTCAACAACAGAAATTAACGCCGCACAAGCCCCACCCATACCATTAAACATGCTCACCATTTCCGGCATAGCCGTCATCTTTACTTTCTTTGCCGAGAATGTACCGATGATGGCGCCAATAGCAATGCCTCCGAATATCCAGCCGTAATTATGAAGTTTGTTTCCTTCATCATCGGTATATAAAAAGATCGTTCCGAGAATAGCGATCGTCATTCCCCCGGCGGCAATAAGATTTCCTTTTCTTGCCGTAGCAGGGTTCGACAGCATCTTCAGCCCCAGGATAAAAGTGACCGAACCAATGAGATAACAAAGTGTCAATATGTTTAATTCCATCGTAAAAATTAAAAAGTAAAAAGTAAAAAATAGCAGAGACCTGTTGATTTTTTACTTTTGAATGTTGACTTCCTATTTCTTCTTTTTTTTGAACATTTCCAGCATCCTGTCTGTCACCACGAAGCCACCGACCACATTGAGTGTTCCAACAATTACCGCCAGGAAACCGAGTATCAATGCCAGGTAATTATCATGTTCCGCTTTTCCCATCACAATGATGGCCCCGATGATCACCACGCCATGAATGGCATTGGCGCCACTCATCAGCGGCGTATGCAATACACTTGGCACATGGCCTATGACCTCTATTCCGACAAATATCATCAGTATCACAATGTAGATGATCTGCTGATTAACGGTTATCCAGTTTAACATAAATGCGGTCTCCCCTAAATACTCCCCGGTGGAGGGGACTTTCCACTCACAGCCCTGAAGAAGTGAATGATCTGTTAATTAGAAAATTGTTGAGTAAAGAACTAAAAGCACAAGTGTGCGACGCAACGAAGCTGATCAGGGAACTATCGCTGGTTACACAACCATACGCTAACTTTTATAAAGAACTGTCAGATACAAAATACATATTCATCCTTAAGTTCCCTTTAGGCGGCAGGGCTTTATGGCAAAGCCAATGGCTTCACCCTTTCATGCATTACTTCTTTGTTAAAAGTGATACAGCTTCCTTTTACCAGGTCATCATCCCAGTTCAGGTGTATCTGCCCTTCTTTGGTAATGATCAGCTGCAAAAAATTCAACACATTCTTTCCGTATAATTTACTGGCATCCGATGGCATGGTAGCCGGTAAATTAGAATTACCTACAATACTCACTCCATTGAATACAACGGTCTCATTGTTTTTGGTAAAAGGCGTATTACCGCCCGTAGCCGCAGCGATATCAATGATCACAGAACCATTGCGCATGGCCCTGATCATTTCTTCGGTCATCAGTACCGGGGCTTTTTTGCCGGGTATCTGCGCCGTGGTAATGACTATATCTGCTTTCGCGATACTCTCCGCGATCCTCTTTTGTTGTTTCTGCTTGTACTCTTCTGTCTGCTCTACGGCATAACCGCCGGCTTTACTGGCATCGGCCGCGCCTTCTACTTCTACGAACCTGGCGCCGAGACTCATCACTTCTTCTTTTACTGCAGGGCGTGTATCAAATACTTCTACCACCGCGCCCAATCTTCTTGCCGTGGCAATGGCCTGCAAACCTGCTACACACCTGCACCCAATATCAGCACTTTGGCGGGAGCAATACTTCCGGCCGCTGTCATGAACATGGGGAAATACCGTGCATATAAATTAGCTGCTGTCAGTACGGCTTTATACCCCGCAATATTTGCCTGCGAGCTCAGTACATCCATCGCCTGTGCACGGGTAGTACGGGGAAGCATATCGAGAGAAAACGTGGTGATACCCTGGTTGGCCCATTGATGCATGATACCGGCATTGTACAATGGCTGAAAAACGCCGATCAGTATTTTAGATTCAAGACCTGCAATAGATGATTGTAATGGCTGATTGATGCTTAATACGATGTCGGCAGCCTGCAGCACTTCATTCCTTTCTTTTATTTGCGCTCCTGCCTTTTCATAATCAGCATTACTGCAAAAAGATCTTTCGCCCGCATGATTTTCTACCAGTACTGTGATGCCTTTTTTCGTGAGGGTGGCCACTGCTTCTGCCAGCAGCGACACTCTTGTTTCATGGGCAGGTTCTTTGAGAAGACCAATTGTCATTCAGGTTTCGATTTAGACGTAGATTTCTGCGGGAAAGATAGATAATTTTTTGCTTCCGGCTGGGGTAATTCTGCTTATTGTATCCCGCAACGGCGCTGCCACGCAACGTTACGTCGTTGCGATTACGGGATACTATCCGATTACGAAGTGTTACTTTTGTAAACTTCCACCAATCTCCGATACAGGACAATTTCCCACAGAAAACCAACGTCGCGACGCTGCGCCGTTGCGAGAACCTAAAATCGAATCATAAAATGTTGCTTCTCCTTAAACTCCTGCCTGAAAAGTACAATGCCGATAAAAAAAAGATCAATGCTGCACTTCACCGCTTCATGCTGCTTTATTGTTTCCCAGGCCGCTTCCATTTCTTTGCTCCAGTGAATATCATCAAAAATTAATATGGAATCATTATTTGTCTTTGGTAAAAGCTGCTCAAAATACCTGGTTGTCGGCTCCCGCCGGTGATTACCATCCACGAAACAAAGATCAACATGCGGCAAGCCATTGAGCACAGGCGATAAAGTATGATCGAAGTTCCCTTCTGCTAATGAAACATTCCCCGTTTGTAGTCTTTTAAAATTTCCCTCGGCCACCAAAGCAATGGCATGGGCTCCTTCCATCGTTATGATTTTTGCATCCGGTTTTGCCAGCGACAAATAAGAAGTAGTGATGCCGAGCGATGTTCCCAGTTCAACGACGGTTTGGGGCTGGTATTCTTTTACCATCCGGTATAATAACTGGCCAAACTTCGCCGGTTTGGCTGCATTCCGCGCCAGCGATGCAACCGGCCGCTGGTTTGTTTTAGAAATGGTCGAACCGGCTCCCATATCTTCAATATCCAGCAGGGTTTCGTCTTTCAATAATTGCTGCCGCAGGTTTTCTACCTGGTGATAAGCCGGGTAAACTGTTTTATCGTTCAGCAGTTTTGTAATAAAATGAAAAACAAAGGGGGAGTGCATGCCATGACCCTTGCCGTTGGAAGCAGTGAGATAGTAGTGAAGATATTTAAACGCTAAATGGAAACGGTTGTACACAGGGCAAATGTAAAATAATAAGAACAGGTATGTTTTACTTTTTGGCAGCACCGGGGCTTGCTAAAGAAATATATCCCACTCCGCAGGAGTCCGCTGGACAAAGCCACTAAGATCACGAAGTATGTATTAATTGAAAATTTCTTTGTGCACTTTGTATCCTGATGGAAAAAAGGAAACGGTTGTACAAGGCAAATGTAAACAGCAAGAACATATGCCTTTTACTTTTACCATCTTGAATTTTTCATTTTAAACTATCCTCTCCCATACCTGGAAAGAATACGCATACTTATTTTTCTCATCCGCCTCATGATCTTTCCGGCTTACCAGCGACCATACTTTGGGATCAATGACCGGGAAATAAGTATCGCCTTCGGGTTCTGCATCTACACGGGTAATGTATATCCGTTTCGCTTTTTCAAAAGCCATTTTGTATATCTCTCCTCCCCCGATCACCATCATTTCCTTTATATCCATATTGTTTACCAGGAATTGGGCGTCATCAAGGCTTTTTACCGCAACCGTGCCTTCTACGTTCCAGTTATTTTGACGCGTAATGATGATATTCTTCCTGCCGGCTAAAGGTTTACCCAGCGACTCAAAGGTCTTTCTTCCCATCACTACGGGCATACCCCAGGTGACGTTCTTGAAAAACTTCATATCATTCGGCAGGCACCAGAGCAACTGGTTGTCTTTGCCGATGACGTTATTTTTGGCGGCTGCAACTACTAAAGAAATGATCACAATGGCAGATTTTAGATGAATGATGCTGACCGCAAATCTAAAATCTGCAGTCTGCAATCTGAAATCAAACGGCTACCGGCGCTTTAATTCCGGGGTGGCTCTGGTAATTTTCCAGCTTGAAATCATCGAAACTAAAGTCAAAGATATTTTTTACAGAAGGATTCAATGTCATCGTTGGCAACGGGTAAGGAGCCCGGCTCAACTGCAGGTTCACCTGTTCCATATGATTGCTGTAGATATGTACATCGCCGAATGTATGAATGAATTCACCCGGCTCCAGGTCACAAACCTGCGCTACCATCATCGTGAGCAAAGCATAAGAAGCGATATTGAAAGGAACACCAAGAAATACATCGGCAGAACGCTGGTATAGTTGGCAACTCAATTTACCATCGGCTACATAAAACTGGAACATGGTATGACAGGGCATCAACGCCATCTCCGGCAGATCGGCCACATTCCATGCATTTACGATTAAACGACGGCTGTCTGGATTCTTTTTTACCTGGGCGATCAGTTCGCTGACCTGGTCAACTACTTTACCATCTTTCCCTTCCCAGCTTCTCCATTGTTTACCATATACGGGACCGAGTTCGCCATTTTCGTCCGCCCATTCGTCCCATATCCCTACTCCATTTTCTTTGAGATAAGCGATATTGGTTTCCCCTTTCAGGAACCAAAGCAATTCATATATGATGCTTTTGAGGTGAATTTTTTTCGTGGTCACCAGCGGAAATCCTTTTTGCAGGTCGAAGCGCAGCTGGTAGCCAAAACAGCTTTGCGTACCGGTACCTGTACGGTCACTTTTGTGAACGCCCGTATCCAATATATGCTGAAGCAGCCCGAGATATTGTTGCATGGGTGCAAGTTACGGAAAAGCTGAGTGGTGAATGGTAGCGGCAGGTAAGTGTGGGGAACCTGTGGATTCACCTTATTTAATGAACCGCTATCTCTTCGCTGTCTTTATTACCGTACTCCGGTCTCAGCGCAATCACGGGTGATTTCTCGTTATCACCCTCCACAAAAGATGCAAACTCCTTATACAACCTGCGCATCACCTGCTTCTGGGATTGCAGCTTTTGCTCCATAAACGTTATCCTGGATTGTTCTTCTTTCAATTGCTGCTGTAATAGATTTACAAGATCCTTACTATCTGCCAGTTCTGCATTCAGTAATTCGTTTTGCGTTTTTGTTTCATTGAATACATTTTCGATATAAACGATATGATCCAGTTTGCCATTGAGCACCTGCTGCTGCTCTGCCAGTTCTTCTTCCTTACCACAAAGAACTACCTGCATTTTATCATTCTGATCCTGCTTGAGTAATAACTCATTTTTTAATGCGTCAGCGTGCTTAGTCGTTTCGTGGCTTTCGTTTTTTATTTCTTCCATTTCAGCTATCACCTGCTGCCTTTGTTGCTCAGCCAGGTGCTGGTATTTTATTCTTTGCTCTACCTGCTCCTGCAAAAAACTGATCTGCGATTTCTTTTCTTCGAGTATATCCTTCAGGTATTCCTGCCCGGCCATTTTATCCCTTAATGAAGTGTTTTCCTCTTTCCATTTTTTAATGATACTGTCACGCTCATCACCCGTAGCAGTGGCCATACTTACCTGCTCTGATAAAAACCTGTTCTCCTCCTCCAGGCTTTGATAAGACCTGCCTAACTGATCCAGCCTTGCCAGCAGCTCTTTTTTCTCTGCATCATGATCATGAGCCAGCTTATTTACTTCAGCTTCTACTTGCTTAGGCGTTTGTCCCTGTACATTTTCCATAGTTCTTTTTTTGTGGGTTGAAAATCGGTTTTGAGTATAGCAGGCCAGTGCGGTGTATTTTGTTTCCATAGCCGCGAAATCTTTTTGCAATGCTGTATAACGGGCATGATTAAAAGAAAGCCTGTTTTTGTATTCCTGTATCAGCCGTGAATGATCAAATAAAATATATTCGCCGTTGCCGTTGGTATATCCCACCTGTTCGGGTGAAGCCTGCATGAATTTATCCTCTTCGCTATCCTTGCCCGTTATCTTTTCTTTCTTTTTACGACGATAGTGTACAATCACTGTTACCAGTACAGCAGATAACAGTACAGGTATAATGATCCAGCTAAGTACTTGTATAAATTTTAATAACCGTTCGGCAGGTTCAGCAACTAAAAGCATCCTCAACTTGGTTTTGAGTAAAGTTCCGGCATAGGTTTCTGATAGATGATCTTATTGAATGATCGGGTTCAAACTCTGTGGCAGAATAAAATGGCAGGCTTTTATTAAGAGGCGTATAAAGAACCTTGTCCTCAGAAGTTTTATTGTTCGGTGTGAATAACTAATGAAAGCATAGTTCTTTACCATCACCGGTATTTCAATAATAATACCAAAACCGGGATGCCTCCTTGTTTATAAGAAAATATTAATCCACACAGTTGATAAAAACTATGTATATACCGTTCCGTATCGTCTCTGCTGCCTGTAATTACAGTTCCCGAAAACCCTGTTTACTACTCCTTATCTTTGCCGGGCGGTGGTAATATTCAACTTACCCCAAAACTGATAATATGAAGAGACCTTCTTACCTGTTCCTCTTACTGGTTTTCATGGCTACCCAATCGTTTACACATACCGGTTTATGGAACAAAAAGAAAATAGTGATCGTATGGCAACCTTCACACCAGACAGATACAGGCAGAGACTTCAGTGAAGCGGCTACCTGTAATGCTATTGCCGAGTCGGCAATGAGTACCGAACCGCATTTTAAAGAACATAAAGTATGGAGCCTCGGCAAAGAGAAATATCATCATGCCGATTCCGGCAGCAACACCAAAATATCGCATACTACCGCTGTGATTGACGGTAAGATATCCGGGTATGCCTATGAATTAAAACAATCCAATAAACGAAACCCACAGGTATTTATCGCGGTACATAATAACGGCGGCACCAAACGCAATGCAGTCTGGGGTTATATTCATTACGGAGATAAATATGAACCGGAAAACCGTGAGCTGGCTGCAAGGCTGACAAAAGCGATAAGTTCCGTAACAGACCTGGAAGACCGCGGGGTATGGCTCGACAGTACTACAGGAAGAAATGATTACCGCTGTGAGGCAACCGGCAAACTTAGTTTCTACAGCCTGGATGAAAATGTAAATACCGCGCCTTACCGTGTGTTGCTCGAAATTGGCGACAATGCCGTGAGCCGGCAATTATTAGTAAGCGATGAAGGAAGGAAAAAGATCGGTGTGGCGATCAAAAAAGAATTGGCGGCATGGATAGAAAGCAAATTCTAAGGATGAACGTCTTCTGCAAATGCAATGATCTCTTTTATCGCTGCAGTTGAAACCCATTTTATCTCTTTATCTCTCCTGAACCATGTCATTTGCCGCTTGGCATATTGCCGTGTATTGGTTTTTATATCAGCGACCGCCTGCGCCAACGTTATCTTTCCATCGAGGTGATCAAATATCTCCGAATATCCCACTGTCTGCAATGCATTGAGTTGCTTAAACGGGATTAAACTTTTTACTTCTTCCAGCAGGCCCGCTTCCATCATCCTGCCCACTCTTGTATGAATGTTATGATGCAATGATTCCTTTGGCAATTCCAGCCCCGTCTTAATGATAGCAAAATCACGTTCCATTTTTCTGCCTTTGCGAAAATGCAGTACAGACTGACCGGTAGAAGCTATTACTTCCAGCGCACGCATCATACGTTGGGGATTTTGCACCTCTCCCACTTTATAAAACGCCGGGTCTTTTTCCTGAACTTCCTGCTGAAGCCAGCTTAATCCTTTTTGTGCATAGCTTCTGGTAATCTCTTCCCGGATCGCCTGGTCAATAGCCGGTATATCATCCAGTCCTTCGCAAAATGCTTTAATGTACAGACCTGTACCGCCAACCATTACAACCACATCATGATCCCGGAACAACGCTTTTGCTTTTTCCAATGCATATTTTTCAAAGCCGGCTGCATTTACTCCTTCGTGTATGGAATGAGAAGCGATAAAATGATGCTTAACCTTTTCCAGTTCTTCTACCGAAGGCCTGGCTACACCAATATCCAATTCTTTAAAACACTGGCGGCTGTCGGCAGAAATAATTTCTGTGTTGAAATGACGGGCAATATCAATAGCAACAGTTGTCTTGCCCACAGCGGTCGGCCCGGCAATGATGATAACCGTTTTATTTTTCAGCGTTGATGACATGTTACCATTTAAAAACCCCGACCATAGATCGGGGTAATTTTTTATTGATCCGCAAACAGGCACTTTCATGTACCCGCGCTTTATTAATCATACTGCTTCTTCCTCATCCCCTGCCGCTGTTGCATCTTCACCTAAACCCAGGTCCTCTCCCTCTTCATTTTTCTCTGCAAATCCTTCTGCCCCGCTTGAGAGATCATACTTCTCCTCTACATCGGCGAATTTTTCTCCCAGTAAGCCCTTGGTTCCATACTGGCTCGGGGCAATACCTTCTGTACGAACCGTAGAGGGGTAACTGATCTTGGGATTTTCTTCTTTCGATACATTGATCAGTTCGACGAGGAATGTCCAGTTCTTATTAAAATCATACTGGTAGATGAATTTCTGATTAGGGTCACGTATTTCCGAACCGATGGTCGTCTCGCTCATCAGAAGGGGAACTACTTTATAATCCTTATCATATTTCTCCAGGCTGATCTCACGGCCACGCAGCCAGTGATCATTGCTGCGGTAAAAAGTAGCTTTATGCTTATTATCAAATTCGTATGCTTTTAATACCGCATCATGCAGGTCACGGAAAAATTGTGTGTGGCGTATAGCTACATCACGATAAACGCTTTCATCTTCTTCGAAATATATCCTGAATTTTAAAATAGCCATACACAAATTTAAGAGTTTATTGTTTTTAAACCCATTTCTCCGGCTTTTGCCAGCAGAAATTTATGGGCCGCATCATACGTATTGGGTATCTCCCCGTCAAGCATTGCATCTTTCAGCGCATTTTTAAGGATGCCCACTGGTTTTGATGGCGGCAATCCGAACATTTCCATGATCTTTTCACCGGAGACAGGCGGCTGCCAGTTACGTACATGGTCATTTTCTTCCACTTCTTTGCAGCGTTGCCGCACCAACTGAAAATTCCCTATATATTTTTTAACTTTCTGTTTATTCTTTGAGGTAATATCCGCTTCGCAAAGCATCATCAAAGAATCGAAATCATCACCGGCATCAAATAATAAACGACGGATTGCCGAATCAGTAATATTTTCTTTGGTGAGGCTGATCGGGCGCAAATGCAATTCGACCATTTTCTTTACAAATCGCATTTTTTCGTTTTGAGGCAGCTTTAGTTTAGTAAAAATTTTAGGCACCATTCTTCCGCCTACTACTTCATGCCCGTGAAAGGTCCAGCCATGACCTTCTTCGAATTTTTTGGTAACCGGCTTTGCGATATCATGTAAAACAGCAGCCCATCTCAGCCATATATCTTTGGAAACCCCGGACAGGTTATCCAATACCTGCAGGGTGTGATAGAAATTATCTTTATGCCCGTGCCCGTCTTTATACTCTGCTCCGGCAAGATCAACCATCTGTGGAAAAATAATATGCAACAGCCCTGTTTTATATAGCAGGTCAAACCCTATCGAAGGCCTGGCCGATAGAATGATCTTATTCAGTTCTTCCGTGATCCTCTCCTGGGAAATGATACGGATACGATGAGCGTCCTCTTTTATCGCCTGCAACGTTCTTTCGTCTACCAGGAAATCAAGTTGCGCGGCAAAACGAATGGCCCGCATCATGCGCAAAGGGTCGTCGCTGAATGTCTGTAACGGATCAAGCGGCGTCTTAATTATTCTGCTTTCAAGGTCTTTTAATCCATCGAAAGGATCTACCAGTTTACCATGATCTTTTTTATTTAAACTGATGGCCATTGCATTGATGGTAAAATCCCTTCTTCGCTGATCATCTTCCAATGTGCCCGGCTCAACGGCCGGCTTGCGGGAATCGAAATTGTAGCTTTCCTTCCGGGCGCCTACGAATTCGATATCAAAATCCTCTTCTGCATCATCCTCACCTGTTGGTGAAGAATTATTATTACCGGATAGCTGCACCCTGATATGTGCTGTGCCAAAATTTTTAAAGTAACTGACATGGGGAATGGGATGAAATAACCTGGCTACAGCTTTTGCCAGTTCAATACCATCACCTGCACAAACAATATCTGCATCTTTTGTCTGCCGGCCCAATATCTTATCCCGCACAAACCCTCCTATCAGGTATGTTTCTACTCCCAGGGCTTCGGCAGCGCTGGCAACTTTATTGAGTATGCGTAATTCCTTTTCTGTGCAATTGATTTCCATAAACGGGGCAAAGATAAGAATGGAGGAGGATCAGGAGATAAAGTGAAACAAAGAGTATATTCCGCGCACAGGGGAAAGAGTATCGAAGAGAATATACCAGATCGAAGAAATCCCGAATAACACTGTATATCCCTCTTTTTCCTGCACCCCTGTGCGCCTACTTGTTTATGAGCGCAGTATAGTTACTGTAGCATCCTTATTCCATTTTATAACAGCAGAAGGTTCGGCAATTCTTTCATCTTCCTGCCGGTATTTGACAACGTAATCAACCGCATCCAGGATATCCGCAGTAATATCATTAAATATCAGCGGCGTTTTTTCCCCGGAGATATTGGCTGATGTAGATACCAGCGGTTTCCGAAAACGCTTTATAAGATGCCTGCAAAATGTATCATAGCAGATACGGATAGCAATGCTTCCGTCATTGCCCGTAAGATTATCCGCTAATCCTAATGCCCCCTCGTACACTACCGTGGTGGGCTTGCTGGTTTGCTGCAAATAATCAAAGACTTTCATGTCGGGATGAGCGACATACTTTATTATATCCTTTTCATCCGCCACCAGTACGATCATGGCTTTGTTATCGGTCCTGTTTTTTAGCTGGTAAACTTTTTCGACCGCTTCCGGATCAGTAGCATCGCAACCGATTCCCCATACGGTATCTGTCGGGTAAAGTATAATACCGCCATTTCTCAGTACCTGCAAACATTGTTCAATATCATTTTCAAAATCCTGCATAACTAGTATTGATGACAGTTGATTTATTTTTTATTGCCCTGACTAGGTTTCAATTTACCAAGATGCATCAGTGCATAAAAACAAGCGTTGATATGAAGGGATTGAATGATCCCGTTTGTTTTCAGCATATCCAATAATTCAGTAATTGTATATGTACGGACAGCTATCTCTTCAGAACTTTCCAATTGTTGTGCCTGCTGGCTTATCATATTTTTCGCTAAAAATATATGGGTAAAATTATTGAGCACACCGGGATTAGCGGCTACCTTACCCAGGTATTCATAATCAGCAAAAACATACCCTGTTTCTTCCAGCATTTCCCTTTTGGCAGCATCAGGCGCTGTTTCACCCGCATCAACAAATCCTCCGGGCAGTTCGATAGAAATTTCATTGACAGGATGACGGTATTGTTTTACCATCAATACCTTATCATCATCCAGCAATGGAAATACAATAACAGACGGCGGCATCTCGACCACATAATAAGCCGGTATAAGCGTGCCATCCGGTTTTTTGCAAATATCTTTTCTTGACACAAAGTAAGGCGGATGCTTTGTCAGGTATTCTGATGATATAACTTCCCATTTCATAATTGATCGTTTACAAAGCCACAAATTTTTGTACGGACTGTACTATTTTATTTTCATCCAGCAATTCAAGGCATTTCGGCAAACCATATATACATGTATTCTTTACACAGGGCTCGCAGGGCAATTGACCCAGCCGCAACACAGTAAGCGGCTCCTTATTATAAGGAGCCGTATTTTTTTCATTGCCTGCACCAAACAATACTACAACCGGTACACCCAAAGCGTTGCCGATATGCGCAGGCCCCGAGTCAGTAGTCAGCATTGCGGATCCTGACGCAATAAGCTCAATTAATTCCGGAAGACTGCCTGTTTTCCCCGACTTGTTGACTACCACGGCAGGATCATTGATCTTTTTCAGAATAGCATCTATATGTTCTTTTTCTTTCATACTGCCGATACATACAATTTCTTTACCGGGCAACTGCTTTATCAATGCAGTAAGAACTGAAGCGGCCTTGTCAACCGGCATTCTGCGGGAAACAGCTTCTGAATTAAAATTGATTATGATCCTGTTGGCAATAGCAGTTGTCTTTGCTTTCAATACTACCGGCTGGGCTGTGATGTTTTTATTACTGAATTGCTGTAAAAGAGAAATATATTCCTCTGCCCGATGCAAAGAAGCAGGTCTTGTAAATGACCGGGTAAGCAATAAAGAACGCAGTTCTTTTTTAAAGCCGATCCTTTCTGCCACTCCCGTCGCCCAGGCCATGCAGGCCGATGAAAAGGAATCGGGAAGACAAAAGAACAGGTCATACTTTTTTTCCTGCCTGATCTTTCTGCCAAAACGATACACACCCGTCAGCCCTTTCCATTCATCACGGGAAAAAATATAATGATGATTGATGCCGGGCATAAAATCTATTAGGGATTCAAGTCCTTTTTTTACGATCACATCTACTTCCGCACCCGGATATACTGTTCGCAGCGCCTGTAAAAAACCAGTGCTCATCACCATATCACCCAACCAGTTTGGCAACCTGACCAATATCTTCATCCATGAATTTTGAACTGTGAAAATAACCTAATCGGGTGGTTTAAAAATCAATGTTCACGCGACGGCGCAAAGAGTAATATCAGCAAGTCATTCTTTGCGCCGTGGCGGGATATACCTGACTTTGGAGACGGCCTCATTTACTTATTTCTTTCATATACTTTTTCTCCATTGAGGAATGTCTTTACTACATTCACCTGCAGCAGTTCTTTGTCATTCACTTTCATAAGGTCTTTATCCAGTATTACAAAATCGGCAAACTTACCCGCTTCCAGGCTGCCTTTTTCGTTTTCTTCAAAGTTTGATCTAGCCGCCCAGATGGTCATTCCTCTTAATGCTTCTTCTCTTGTCAGTGCATTTACCATCTGGTAACCACCTTCGGGCCATCCCTTAGCATCTTTGCGGACTACAGCTGCATAGAATGTTTTGAACGGTGAAATATCTTCTACCGGAAAATCCGTTCCCAATGGTATCCATCCGTTCTGTTCCAGTAATCGTTTGAAAGCATACGCCCCTTTTACTCTTTCACTGCCCAAACGATCGCCGGCCCAGTACATATCCGATGTAGCATGAGTAGGTTGTACAGACGGGATAATCGAATTCGCCCCGAACAAATTAAAATCATTTTGATTGACCACCTGCGAATGCTCTATTCTCCAGCGCAGGTCATTTTTACCTTTCAGGTATTTTGCATAAATATTAAGTATGGTCCTGTTGCCGCTATCGCCAATAGCATGCGTACACATCTGGAAACCTTTTTGCGATAGCCAGTTGGCAACCGAATCAAAATGCTCCGGCCTGCTTAACAGGAAACCACTATAGCCCGGCTTATCACTGTATGGCTGCAATAAGCAGGCGCCTCTTGATCCGAGCGCCCCATCACCGTATACTTTAAAGCTTCTTACATTCAGGCGGTCCGTTTTTATTTTACCGTTCTTTTCTGCGTACGCATAATTTGATCTTTCATCACTGAGCATTATATACATCCGCATTTTTAACTCTCCTGCTGCCTGCATAGCTTTTATCCCTTCTACAGTTTCAAAACCCAGGCCGCAATCGTCAATAGTAGTGAGGCCAACCGCAAAACAATTTTGCTCCGCTTTCTTAAGGCCTTCTTTGAACTGTTCTTTGGATGACCCGGGAACCTTTGAAGAAACAAGATCAATAGCATTGTCAATTAAAACGCCGGTAGGCTTTCCGTTATTTACCATTATTTCGCCGCCTTCAACTATTGTCGAAGCAGTAATGCCGGCTTCTTTCAAAGCAATATCATTGGCAATAGCTGCGTGGCCGTCAATCCTTGTCAGCAGAACAGGATAAGGAAACATGTCATTAAGTATGGAATTATCGGGAAATTCTTTCACAGCCCAATCATTCTGATCCCAGCCACGGCCAAGCATCCATCCCCCTTTATAGGCTGTAGCAAAATTATGTACGCGGCTAACCACTTCTTCCCAGCTGGCGGTACCAACAAGGTCTACTGTAAACAGGCTGTTTGCATAACCTGCAAAATGCGCATGCGCATCAATAAAACCGGGGTATATAAATTTGCCTTCTTCATTCACTGATTCCTTTGCCTCATACTTTTGGAGCAGTTCTTCACTTATGCCCGTTTCAATGATCTTTCCATCTCTTATGGCTATCGCACTGGCGGTTGAAAAAGAAGCATCTACTGTATAGATCTTTGCATTGTAGATCAGCAGGTCGGCCTTTTTCTTTTGGGAACAGGCAAATAAAAACATAGCGCCTGAGGCAACAATAAATATCTTTTTCATGTATATCGTTTAATCAAAAAATTAATGGTAAAATTTTTCCGGGTGCTTCTTATTATAATCCGTATTATCCTGGAAAACTTTTGCGGCCGCTAAGATACTGGCTTCATCATATAATTTACCCATCAGCGTAATACTTTGGGGATTGCCATTCGCGGCAAAGCCGATCGGCATACATACTACCGGGTTGCCGGTGAGATTGGTAACAGATAACTGGGCGCCGCCAAATGTGGGCACGATGAGCACATCATAATTCTTCATAAAATCATAGATGCCTTTGCAAAGCTCATACCGGTAGCGGTTGGCATTGATGTATTCAACAGCCGGTACCAGGCGGGCGGCACGAAAACTATTGGGCCAGAAATTCTTATCCTGTCTTTCGATCAGGTCATCACGGTTAGTTCTTGTCAGTTCATCAAATGCGGCAGCACTCTCTGCATTCAGGATAATACTGATAAAATTATTCGGGTATAAAGTTGAATCCGGAAATGTTACCGCTTCCACATTTACCCCCTGTGATCTATAGAAATCTATCACTTTCCATTCGGGAGCGTCTTTACCTAATCTTCTGAAATAGTTTTCTGCATAAGCGATCTTCATTTTTTTGATATCCGCTTTGGGACGATAGTTAAATGCATGATCAACGGCGCCGGGATCTTTTCCATCAGTGCCTTTGATATAATAAAATACGATCGCATCATCTTCGGCGCTCCTGCATATCGGGCCGATCTTATCGAGACTCCAGCAAAGTACCATCGCTCCGGAGCGGCTTACCGAACCAAATGTGGGTCGTAATCCTGTAGCGCCACAACGGGTAGATGGCGATACGATCGAGCCCAATGTTTCCGTACCGATCGTAAAAGGAAGTAAACCGGCGACAACGGATGCAGCAGAACCCGCAGAGGAGCCGCTCGAGCCTTGCTTTAGGTTCCATGGATTTTTTGTTTCACCACCAAACCATTTATTGTTATAAGCCAGTGCGCCTAATGAAAGTTTGGCGCACAATACGGCTCCTGCTTTTCTCAATTGCTGGTACACGAATGCGTCTTCATCAATTACCTGGTCTTTATAGGGAGTGGAACCCCAGGTGGTTTTATATCCTTTTACAGCAAACAGGTCTTTCAATCCATAAGGGATGCCATGCAATGGCCCGTGATAAATTCCTTTTTTCAGTTCCTCATCCGCCTGCCTGGCCTGCTGCATAGCTAATTCTTCCGTCAGGGTGATGACAGACTCCAATGTATCACCCCATTTTTTTAACCGGTCAATAAAGAAGGTTGTCAGTTCAACAGAACTGATCTTTTTATTTTTTATCAATGAAGCCAGCTGGCTGATGGAATAAAATACCAGTTCATTTTTATTCGCCGGCATTTGTACAACAGGCAATGGCCAGTTGATCGTTTCCTGTTTTACCGGCACCTTATTGCCGAAAGGCAAAGGATCGAATGCAAAAGGGAAAGGCATACTGTTTACCGGCAGGGTCTTGTGCATGCCTTTATAAAGAGACAAATTATAATTAAGCTGCGCCAGCATAGAATCTGCTTCACTTTCAGTAAAATCAAGATCGTAGAGCTTTACAGCATTCCTGACCAGTTGAATGGAATCCGTTTTTGTTTGTGCAGCAGTAATAAAAGACGAGGTAATACAAACCAGTATAAGGCAGCGTTTCATAAGCATGATGATTTTGGACAACCAATTTACGCCATTAATGATTACCTTTTATTTCAAAATGATTTTTATGAAATACCTGCCTGTTGTTTTCCTGGCTTTGATCATCTTTTCCTGCGATGATGCAAAAAACAAACCCGCGGATGCCGATATTCCTGTATCAGCTTATTTTAATTACGGAGACACGGGCGTACAATCAGCAGGCGTAAAAATGATCCCCATCGAAAGAAGCGGTGGTACGTTTAAAGTATGGACAAAACGATTTGGCAATAACCCCCGCATCAAAATGCTACTACTGCATGGCGGTCCGGCCATGACACATGAATACATGGAATGTTTTGAAAGTTTTTTTCCGAAAGAAGGATTTGAATTTTATGAATATGACCAGTTGGGATCTTACTACAGCGACCAGCCAACAGACAGCAGCCTGTGGACGA
The DNA here is from genome assembly GCA_037200265.1 of Bacteroidota bacterium. GTDB lineage: Bacteria > Bacteroidota > Bacteroidia > Chitinophagales > Chitinophagaceae > VBAT01. The sequence goes on along the minus strand of JBBCIL010000019.1, from coordinate 56,961 downwards.
TACCCGGCTTTGTAGAAGAAGTGGAACAGGTAAGAAAAGCGATCGGCGCTGATAAAAATAATTTTTATGTGCTGGGCAATTCATGGGGAGGCATTCTCGCCATGGAATATGCATTGAAGTACCAGGACAATATGAAAGGATTGATAGTAGCGAATATGATGGCCAGCGGCCCGGAGTATGGCAAATACGCCAATGAAGTATTAGCCAAACAACTAAAGCCGGAAGTACTGGCGGAAATAAAATCACTGGAGGCAAAAAATGATTTCGCTAATCCGCGGTATATGGAATTGCTTATTCCCAATTTCTATAAAGAACATTTATGCCGTTTGGAAGAATGGCCTGATGCCTTTAACCGCACTATGAAACATGTCAACGGTGAAATTTATACACTGATGCAGGGTCCTTCGGAATTTGGCATAGCCGGAAGGCTGGCTGCATGGGATATAAAAGATCGTTTGAAAGAAATAAAACTGCCGGCATTAATGATCGGCGCGAAGTATGATACGATGGATCCAAAAGCAATGGAAGAACAGAGCAAACTGGTACAAAAAGGGCGTTATCTTTTTTGTCCCGATGGCAGCCATTTAGCCATGTGGGATGACCAGCCTGTTTTCATGAGCGGGGTCATCAGCTTTATAAAAGACGTGGACAGCGGCCGGTTTTAGTAAATACCCGTAGATCCCGGTTCCGGAAGACCGCGCTATATCAGGCTAGTAGACAGCAACTTGGAAACCACCGAATTTTAGTCAACAATTTGTCTGAATATTTGTCGCTCAATATTTCCTTTTACCTGATATTTTTTCTTAATTTGCTAGACCTCAGAAACTGCGATATCGCTTTACCGCCAATCGCAGGTATAATATCCTCTCGTAAGCCACCATTTGATTATTGAATATCCTTAGTTTGAACCCCACCAATTAATATCCTTCCTGGCCCATAAAGCATAATATCCTCTTTAAGAAACATTCCAACGTTAATCCTGGATAAGCCGTTAAAACTACCAAAACTTGTCACACGATGGCATCAGGATTCAAGTACTCTACCTATCTCAGAAAACAGCTGCTATTACTCTTAGCAGTATTCGCCTGTTTTAATATTGCGGTTGCACAAAATGCTATCGTTACGGAAAATGCTTTGCCCGGCAATCCCGCATCCGAATGGGATATCACCGGTGCGGGCGATCTCTCGATACAGGGCTTTGCTACTGATATCAGTGTTAATAAAGGACAGACGATCCATTTCAAAATAAAAACAGATGCCACGGCTTATACGATAGATATTTATCGTCTTGGATATTATAATAATAATGGCGCGAGAAAAACAGGAACAGCAACAGTTACTGCTGTATTACCACAGGTACAACCCGATCCGCTTACCGATGGCGTTACCGGTTTGGTTGATTGCGGCAACTGGAGCGAGTCTGCTAACTGGGCCGTACCGGCCAATGCCGTATCAGGTATTTATATTGCCAGGTTAAAGCGCTCAGATAATAATGGCGCCAGTCATATTGCTTTTATTGTAAGAGATGATACTTCTGCTTCCGATCTTTTTTTCCAGGCTTCTGATGCTACCTGGCAGGCATATAATGCATATGGCGGTAACAGTTTGTATATAGGTACGACGGGATTACCGGCAGGTCATGCTTCCAAGGTAAGTTATAACCGGCCGTTTGTTACCCGCGATGGCAGCGGCGGCGGTGGCCCTTACCAGGATTGGTTATTCAATGCGGAATATCCCATGATCCGCTTCCTGGAAAAGAATGGCTACGATGTTTCTTACACTACCAATACTGATGCAGCCCGTTTCGGCAGCCTCATTTTAAATCATAAGGTATTTTTATCAGTAGGTCATGATGAATACTGGTCGGCAGAGCAAAGAACTAATGTAGAAGCGGCGCGTAATGCCGGTGTTCACCTGGCTTTTTTCAGTGGCAATGAGATATACTGGAAAACAAGATGGGAAAACAGTACAGACGCTTCGAATACACCCTATCGTACACTGGTATGCTACAAAGAAGGAACGTTAGGTGAAAGTGTTTGCCAGGAAAAATGCGATCCCACCGCTACATGGACAGGATTGTGGAGAGATGGCGCAGGGTATGACGGAGGACGTCCTGAAAATGCATTATCAGGCCAGATCAGCTGGCAGAATGGTACAAGCGGGATACAAGTGCCTTCTGATTACAAAGCTTTCCGCTTCTGGAGAAATACGAGTATTGCTTCACTTACCAATGGCAATTCTGCATCACTTCCCAACGGCACTTTAGGTTTTGAATGGAACTGGGAACAATATGCAGGCAGCAATCCACCTTCAAGGATCACTTTGTCCAGCACTACCGTTGGCGATAAAACACATAAACTATCTCTTTACAGGCATACCACCGGTGCGCTGGTATTTGGTGCCGGTACTGTGCAATGGGCATGGGGATTAGATGATCATCATGACAACTCCACCCAACCTGCCAGCCAGGACATGCAACAAGCCACGGTGAATTTACTTGCGGATATGGGTGTACAACCGGCCACATTACAATCCGGGCTTATAGCAGCTACACAATCAACCGATACACAGGCGCCCACTGCCATTATTACTTCACCTGTTCATAATGCATCTATTGCTATTAATACACCTGTTACGATCACCGGTACTGCCGTTGATGCGGGTGGCGGTACACTGGCCGGCGTAGAAGTATCTATTGATGGCGGCCCATGGCAGCTTGCCAATGGCACCACTAACTGGAGTTTTGCCTGGACTCCCATTGACGCAGGATTATTCACGATCAAAGCAAGAGGATTTGACGACAGTGGTAATTCCGGGCTGACAGGGGCCGACGGTTCATCAAACAATATTACTATCAGTGTTATAAGCGCACTGGAAAACAGGTATACTTTGTTTCAGCCATCAGATGTACCCGTAAATCTGACCGCCAATGATGGCCCCGCCATAGAAACAGGTACCAAATTCAGTACTACACAAAACGGGAATATAACCGGTTTCCGCTATTATAAAGGAGAAGGAACAACAGGCACCCGCACCGGGCATTTGTGGACAGCTACAGGCATACAACTGGCAGAAGCTGTTTTTACCAACGAGACGGCATCAGGCTGGCAGGAAGTATTATTAACTACTCCCGTTGCTGTAGCTATCAATACAACATATGTAGTAAGTTATCATAGCACATCCGGCGCTTATGTGATCACCAATCCATATTTCACAGAGGCTAAAATAAATGGACCGTTGCGCGGGTTGGCCAGCGGTGAAGATGGGCCCAACGGTGTATATGTATATTCTACCATCCCGGCTTATCCTGTTAATAATTTTCAGACAAGTAATTACTGGGCAGATGTAATATTCGAACCTGCTACCGGCCCGGATGTAACGCCACCTGCCATTGTATCTGTTTCGCCGGCAAATGCATCTACCAATATAAGTACCAGCGCATCACTTTCAGTGGTGTTCAATGAAGATATTGATGTGAATACGGTCAACAGCACTTCTTTTCAACTAAAGAATGCAGCCAATGTACTGATACCATCTATTGTCAGTTATAACGCGAGTACAAAAACAGCCACATTAACGCCTGCATCAACATTGCTGTCATCCTCTACTTTTACCGCTACTATTAAAAGCGGTGCTGCGGGTGTTAAAGATTTTTCAGGAAATCCTGTCGCCAGTGATTATGTATGGTCATTTACGACTCTTTCCTCCCCGGCTATAGCGCCGACAGAAGGCGGAGGCGGACCGATACTTGTTATTAGTTCCACAACAAATCCTTTCAGCCGTTACCCGGTAGAAATACTCAAGGCAGAAGGCCTTAACAGTTTCGCAGCAGCAGACATCTTCTGCTGTTACCGCCGGCGTACTGAATAATTATGATGTGGTCGTATTGGGTGAAATGGACCGTTACAGCGCCGCAGGTTACCCTGCTTACCAATTGGGTCAATGCCGGCGGAACGCTGATTGCTTTTAAACCCAGTTCATTACTTACTCCATTACTTGGTTTATCAACTGCCAGCGGTTCATTAAGTGATAAATATATATTGGTCAACGGCACAAACGGCCCGGGAATAGGTATCGTTAATCAAACGATCCAGTACCACGGCCCGGCCAACCTGCATACATTAAACGGAGCAACGAGCCTGGCTACACTTTATTCCGACGCTGTTACCGCTACAAACAATCCTGCAGTGACAACCATAAATGTTGGCACAAACGGGGGAAAGGCGATCGCCTTTACTTACGATCTTGCGAAATCTATCATTTATACAAGACAGGGTAATCCTGCCTGGTCTGGTCAGAAACGTGATGGCACGCCCGGCCCCACCCGCTCCGGTGATATGTTCTACCCCGACTGGATAGATTTCAGTAAAATAGCCATCCCGCAGGCAGATGAGCAACAACGCCTGCTGGCTAATATCATCCTTCAAAGCAATCTTCACCGCAAGCCATTGCCAAGGTTCTGGTATCTGCCAAGAGATCTGAAAGCTGCTATTGTAATGACGGGCGATGATCATGCCATGAACGGAACAGTGGGACGTTTCAATCAGTACCTTACACTGGGGACCTAATACCCCGGAGGATGTAGCTAACTGGAGAGCGATACGTGGTACTTCTTATATATATACCAGTACGCCGATCACCAATACACAGCTGGACCGACTTCCAGGCACAGGGTTTTGAGATCGCATTGCATGGCAGTACTGATTGTGATAACTTTACATTTACCACACTTAACAATAATCTTACTTCGCAACTGGCTGCATTCACATCGGTATTCCCCGGTGCCCTGGCCCCGGTGTCTAACCGTACGCATTGCATGCCATGGGAGCGACTGGGCATCACAAGCCAAAGTAGAAGCTTCATTGGGTATCAGGTATGACGTGAACTATTATTACTGGCCGGGCGCATGGGTACAAAACCGTCCCGGTATGTTCACAGGTTCTGGTATGCCTATGCGTTTTGCTGATCTTGACGGAACAATGATCAATTGCTACCAGTCTCCCACACAGATGACAGATGAATCCGAGATCGGTTATCGCGGCATTTACGGATGCAGTATTGGATAAAGCGCTCGGAGCAGAAGGATATTATGGCGTATTTACCGCCAACATGCATACTGATACCGCCAATCACACGGGATCAAATGCTATAATCGCTTCGGCACAGGCAAGAGATATACCTGTTGTTTCTTCGAGACAAATGCTGACATGGATAGATGGCCGTAACAATTCCGTCTTTGGTAATATGACATGGAATAACAACCAGCTTAGTTTACCGATAACGGCTTCCAGCGGCGCAGTCAATTTAAGAGCGATGCTGCCCATGTTCTCGATGGATGGCCGTTTATCTTCTGTTACGATGAACAATAACGCCATTCCATATACCGAGCAAACAGTTAAAAGGGATGGAATACGCCTTCTTTAGTGTAGCGCCCGGCACAAATATTTATGTAGCTACTTATACTGTTGATAATACACCGCCTGTTATTACTAGTGTAGCGGCAGTAGTCAATGCCAATGGCACGGCTACTATTACCTGGACAACTGATGAACTCACGGATTCAAGAGTTGATTACGGTACCCTTTCCGGCAGCCTGACCCCCTTAAATACAAGCAATGGCAGCCTGGCTACCAGTCATTCCATCACGTTATCAGGTCTTGCCCCGCTGACTGTTTATTATTTCAGGGTAACATCAAAAGATCTTCTTAATAATGCGACAACAGAACCTATACCGGCCAGTGCGCCTTTAACTTTTTGCCACGCCTGAGTTTCCCTGCGTGAATGACCAGGTATTTGCGGACTTTAACCAGGGTACCCCGGATGGCAATATTTTAATCTCGCGTGAAGGAGATGGTTCAGTCGTTTCTTAAACCTTTACAGAATGATGATTTCGCCGGGCTCTGCTGTTCCTTCAGGCTGGTCTTCGGCTACCTACAATCCTAATGGTACGACTACTGTAGGCGGAGGTTCCATTACTGTTAATGGCGCACATGCATTTTCAACCAATACATACGCACCGGGAACATCTATAGAATTTGTAGCCACATTTACTTCAGGCACTTTCCAGAATATAGGCTTTACTTCCGACCAGGAATACAATACCAGCCCATGGGTTACGATAGGCCGCACAAACGAACCTGACGGAAGCCTGTTAGCAAGAGCTTCTGACGGCACTTCTGTGAACCTCGGTACAAATCTTATTGGCGCTCCGCATCGTTACCGCATCAGCTGGAACGAAACGAATTTCCAGTTTCTTGTAGATGGCAATACCGTTTTCTCTGCCAATATCAACATGACTGTCCGCTACCAACATGTATTTGCAAATAAGCGATTTCACCCATGTAGACGGGGGCATTGTCTGTAGATTGGTTACGGGTGGATCCTTATGCTTCATCAGGAGCGTATATGTCAAGGGTATTCAATGCAGGTTCTCCAAGACCATGGGGCTAACACCATTCCTACAGGTACTACTCTTGGTGTATCTGTAAGAACAGGTAATACGGCTGTTCCGGATGGTACCTGGTCTGCATTTACACCGATCAGCGCATCAGGCAATTCAGTAGGCAGAAGCAGCCAGTATATTCAGTACAAAGCTGATCTTGCAACAACGGATACAAAGATCACACCGGCGCTTCATGATATATTAATACAATGCTCCTCTCCGCCATCTGTTACTTTACATCCGACTTCACAGCCTGCTTGTAACGGCGCAGATGTTACATTCACTTCTTCCGCTATCGGTTTCCCTGTACCCACCGTACAATGGGAAGTAAGTACGAACGGAACAATATGGACACCCGTCGGCGGCGCTACTAACAGCACGCTTACATTCGCTGTTACAGCAGCTGATAACAATAAACAATACAGGGCTGTATGGACCGGCGCCGCTATTGTAAATTCTAACCCGGCTACACTTACTGTCAACCTGATACCATCAGCGCCAACAGTAACTGTTTCTAATAATTGCGGCAGTTCTGTTTTAACCGCTTCCAATTTCACCGGTAACGTTATTATGGAACAATACAGCAACGACTTCTTTTATCACTGTTACCAATATGCCACTTATACTGTTACACAAACTGTAAATGGTTGCGTTAGCCCTGCAGGCAGCGGCACTTCTGCTCCTAAAGCGATACCATCAGCGCCTTCAGTAACTGTTGTTAATAATTGCGGAACTTCTTTACTGACAGCAGGTAACTATGCCGGAACATTATTATGGAGTAACGGCGCGGTTACAGAATCGATTACTGTATCAGCTTCCGGAACTTATACTGTTGCACAACGGTGAACGGATGTACCAGTGCAAACGGAAGCGGCCTGGCTACACCCAAACAAATTCCTGTTGCCCCAACAGTAACGGTGGTGGACAATTGCGGTAATTCCGTATTGACCGCATCTGGCTTCACCGGTTCGTTATTATGGAGCAATGGCTCGGCTTCAAACTTTATCACAGTTACCAATGCAGCCACTTATACGTAACGCAAACAGTAAATGGTTGTCTTAGCCCTGCAGGCAGCGGCACTTCCGCTCCTAAAGCATTTCCTGTTGCACCCACTGTAACGGTCGTCATGATTGCGGTAATGCTGTATTGACCGCATCCGGTTTCACGGGTTCATTATTATGGAGCAATGGATCAACCTCAACTTCTATCTCAGTTACTAATGCAGCGGCTTATACCGTAACACAAACAGTAAATGGTTTGTACAGGTAACCCCGGCACAGGTACTTCTGCACCTAAAACAATTCCTGTCGCACCAACCGTGACAGTGGTAAATAATTGCGGCAACGCTGAGTTAACGGCATCTGGTTACACCGGAACGTTGTTATGGAGCAATGGCGCTACTACCCCATCTATCGTTGTTGCGAATGCAGCTACGTATGCTGTTACGCAAACCGTTGATGGTTGTACCAGCCTTGCGGGTAATGGCACCACTGCACCAAAATCATTCCCTGTTGCGCCAACTGTGAGTTGTAGTGAATAGTTGCGGCAGTTCTGTATTAACGGCAGCTGGTTTCACCGGTTCGTTATTATGGAGCAACGGTTCAACTTTAACGTCTGTTACAGTCAGCGATGCAGCAGCATATACCGTTACACAAACAGTCAATGGCTGTACAGGTAATCCAGGCACAGGCACTTCTGCTCCTAAGACTATCCCTTCTGCACCGGTTGTGAATGTGGTAAATAATTGCGGCAACGCTGTATTAACCGCTTCAGGTTATACCGGAACATTATTATGGGATAATGCGGCAACTACATCAGCTATTACTGTTACCAGTGCCGCAGCGCATACCGTTACACAAACTGTCGAAGGATGTACAAGTATTGCAGGCAGTGGTTTAGCTGCGCCTAAAACATTCCCGGTTGCGCCTTCAATAACCGTAGTAAACAATTGCGGCAATTCGGTATTGACCGCTGCGAATTATACAGGAACATTATTATGGAGCAATGGAGCAACCGACCCGGCTATCACCGTTACACATGCCGCTGCCTATTCAGTTACGCAGACAGTTGACGGATGTACGGGTGCAGCAGGCAATGGCGCTTCTGCCCCCTAAAACTGTTCCTGCAGCGCCGGCAATAAATCCTTTCAACAGTTGTGGCAGTTCAGTATTAACTGCTGCGAATTATACAGGAGCGCTGTTATGGAATACCGGCGCTACTACCCCGTCCATTACAGTTACCAATGCGGGCGCTTATACAGCTACACAAACGGTAAACGGATGTACAAGTCCTGCGGGAAGCGGAACGGCCGGCCCTGTTCTCACACCGCCGGTACCCAAAATCACTACCGTAGACAATTGTGGTAATTCAGTACTCACCGCTTCCGATTATACCGGAACATTATTATGGAGCAACGGACAAACTACTCCAACTATTACCGTTACAGTCGCGGGATCATATACATTAACTCAAACAGTGAATGGATGTACAAGTCCGCGCATTGAAACAAGAGGCGGACAAGCAGAGCCGAAAGCTATTCCTTCAGCACCGGCAGTAATTACTGCAGACAATTGCGGCAATTCAGTATTAACGGCTTCTAATTATTCAGGAACATTATTATGGAGCACGGGAGCAGGCACGCCTTCTATTACTGTAACAACCGGCGGAACATATACCGCCACACAAACCGCGGCCAATGGATGCGTAAGTCCGAATGCCAGCGGGGGTTTATCACCAAAACTGATCCCGGCTGCACCAGCAGTAAGCGTAGTGAATAATTGCGGCAACTCTGTACTGACAGCTTCTGATTATACCGGCTCATTGGTATGGAACAGGGGTGAAACGACTCCTTCTATAACAGTAACCGTTGGCAGAACCTATACTGTAAAACAAATAGCGGCGAACGGATGTATAAGTCCTCTCAGCAGTGCTGTAGCAGTACCCAAACCAATTCCGGCTGCAACCGGTAGTATCTGCGGCTCGGGCCAACTGTTTTCTGCCAGGGCGGAAGCGTGGTGCTCATCTCAAATAAAACAACAGGCAACTTATGGAGCACCAGTGAAAGCTCACAAAGTATCCTTGTAAATAATGCAGGCGACTATACAGCTACATATACAGGAGAAAACGGCTGTACATCACCGGCTTCAGCGCCGGCAACTGTAACAGTTGGTTCGGCCACGATCAGCACGACCAACCTGACAATATGTTCTGACCAGTTACCTTATGCATGGAACAATGATATTTTTGCGGAAGCAGGTACGTATGGAGTAACGCTTACTAATGCTACAGGTTGCGATTCTATGGCGTTTTAATATTAAATGTAAAAGATACTGCCGTCAGCACAACGAATATAAGTATCTGCTCAAACCAGTTACCATATACATGGAACGGTCATGATTATACTGAAGCAGGTACTTATACAGCTACCGGATTTACCAATTCGGTTGGTTGTGATTCTTCTGCTGTACTGGTACTGGAAGTAAGATCAACAACAAGCAGCACAACCAAATGTAACAAAATGCTCTAACCAGTTACCATTATATATGGAATGGCAACAGCTATACTGAATCTGGCACATACCACCGTTACCGGGTTTACCAATGCGGCAGGTTGCGATTCTACGGCAACATTGGTATTGACAGTGAACGTAACGACAAGCAGCACTACCAGTGTCAGCATATGCTCAAGCGAATTACCCTATAACTGGAACAGTACTGACTATACCGAAAGCGGTACATACAGCATAACGCTTACCAATGCGGCAGGTTGTGATTCTGTTGCCACATTAGTATTAACTGTTAATACAACCCAGCTGCACCAACAATCAATGCAGGCGGATCACCACGTTCTGCCAGGGTGAAAGCGTAACACTGACATCCAGTGAAGCATACCGGTAACTTATGGAGCACAGGAGAAACAACACAAAGCATTGTTATAACAACAGCCGGCAGCTATACAGTAAAACATACTGCGGCTAATGGATGCACATCTGCTGATTCTGCACCTGTTCTGGTGACTGTTAATACAGTTCCGGCGGTTGAACAAATAACAGGCAATAACATTGTATGCTCCGGCAATACAACACAACTGGCGAATGTAACTGCGGGGGGTGTATGGACAAGCACTAACGAAGCTGTGGCTACCGTAGATGCGGATGGTCTTGTAACAGCATTATCTGCCGGTACCACTACTATCAACTACGCCGTGACCAATACCTGCGGTACGACTACGGTATCAGCACTTGTAACTAGTCAATACAGTTCCGGCGGTTGAGCCAATAACAGGCGACAATACGGTATGCTCCGGTAGTACAACGCAATTAGCTGACGTGACTACCGGCGGTATATGGACAAGCACAAATGAAGCCGTGGCTACTGTAGATGCCAATGGTCTTGTAACGGCTATAGCCCCCGGCACAGTGACTATTAATTATGCTGTGACCAATACATGTGGTACGACTACGGTATCAACTATTGTAACGGTGAACACAGTTCCAACTGTCGAACCGATTACCGCAATACGACAGTATGCGCAGGCAACACAACGCAATTAGCTGACGTAACTGCCAGTGGTATATGGACAAGCACTGATGAAACAGTCGCTACAGTGGATGTGAAATGGTCTTGTAACGGCTGTAGCTCCGGGTACTGCAACTATTAGTTATGCAGGTAACCAATACATGCGGCACTACTACGGTATCAACCCTGGTGACTGTTAACACGGGTTCCGGCTGTTGAACCGATCACCGGCAATACAACAGTATGTGCAGGAAATACAACGCAGTTGGCTGATGTGACCTGCAGATGGTATAATGGACAAGCACTGATGAAACAGTCGCTACGGTAGATGTGAATGGTCTTGTGACTGCCTTGTCTGCTGGTACAACGACGATCAATTATGCGGTAACTAATACATGTGGTACTACTACAGTATCAACCCTGGTGACTGTTAACACAGTTCCGGTTGTTGAACCAATAACAGTATCACTACCCTTTGCGCAGGCAACACGACGCAGTTGGCTGATGTGACTGCAGAGGGTATATGGACAAGCACCGATGAAACAGTCGCTACAGTAGATGTGAATGGTCTTGTGACTGCCTTGTCTGCTGGTACAACGACGATCAATTATGCCGGTAACCAATACATGTGGTACTACTACAGTATCAACCTTGGTGACTGTTAACACAGTTCCGGCTGTTGAACCGATCACCGGTAATACAACAGTATGCGCAGGCAACACAACGCAGTTGGCTGATGTGACTGCGGGTGGTATATGGACAAGCACTGATGAAACAGTCGCTACCGTAGATGCCAATGGTCTTGTGACTGCAGTGTCTGCTGGTTACAACGATGATCAATTATGCAGTAACTAATACATGTGGTACTACTACAGTATCAACCCTGGTGACTGTTAACACCGTTCCGGCTGTTGAACCAATAACAGGTACCACTACACTTTGCGCAGGCAGTACAACACAACTGGCTGATGTGACTGCGGGCGGTATATGGACAAGTACTGATGAAACAGTCGCTACCGGTAGATTGCCAATGTCTTGTGACTGCCTTGTCTGCTGGTACAACGACGATCAATTATGCAGTGACTAATACATGTGGCACTACTACGGTATCAACTGTTGTAACGGTTAATCACAGTTCCGGCTGTTGAACCGATCACCGGTAATACAACAGTATGCGCAGGCAACACAACGCAGTTGGCTGATGTGACTGCAGAAGGTATATGGACAAGCACCGATGAAACAGTCGCTACCGTAGATGCTAATGGTCTTGTGACTTGCCTTGTCTGCTGGCACCAACGACGATCAATTATGCAGTGACTAATACATGTGGCACTACTATGGTATCAACTGTTGTAAACGGTGAACACCATTCCGGCTGTTGAACCAATAAACAGGTACCCACTACACTTTGCGCAGGCAGTACAACACAACTGGCTGATGTGACTGGCGGGCGGTATATGGACAAGTACTGATGAAACAGTCGCTACCGTAGATGCCAATGGTCTTGTGACTGCCTTGTCTGCTGGCACAACGACGATCAGTTATGCCGTGACTAATACATGTGGCACTACTACGGTATCAACTGTTGTAACGGTGAACACCGTTCCGGCCTGTTGAACCAATAACAGGTACCACTACACTTTGCGCAGGCCCAGTACAACACAACTGGCTGATGTGACTACAGCTGGTATATGGACCAGTAACAATGAAGCCGTAGCCACAGTAGATGTAGATGGTCTTGTGACGGCGGTTTCTGCAGGCACAGCTACTATCAGCTATGCTGTAACCAATACATGCGGTACTACTACTGTATCAACACTGGTGACTGTCAATACAGTTCCGGCAGTAGAACAATCACCGGCAATACAACGGTATGTGCAAATAATCAACACAAACTTGCCAGCATTACTGCTGGCGGTGTATGGACAAGTACGAACGAAGCAATCGCTACGGTAGATGTAAATGGTCTTGTGACTGCAGTATCTGCTGGTACAACGACTATCAACTACGCAGTGACCAATACATGCGGTACTACTACGGTATCAACTCTTGTAACGGTTAATACAGTCCCATCTGTTGAACCGATCATCCGGTAATACAACGGTATGTGCAGGCAATACAACACAACTTGCCAGCATCACTGCTGATGGTATATGGACAAGTGCTAATGAATCGGTAGCTACTGTAGATGCAAACGGGCTTGTGACTGCGGTGTCTGCTGGATACAGCAACTATTAACTATGCATGACCAATACATGCCGGTACCACTACTGTATCAACGCTGGTAACGGTCAACACAGTTCCTTCTGTGGAACCAATAACCGGCAATACAATAGTATGTGCTGGCAATACAACGCAGCTGGCCAGCATTACCACTGGTGGCATATGGACAAGTACGATATGAAACAGTTGCTACGGTAGATGATAACGGTCTCGTAACGTCTCTGTCTCCGGGCACTACAACAATTAACTATGCAGTAACCCAATACATGCCGGCACCAACTACTGTATCTGCCCTGGTGACTGTCAATACAGTTCCGGCGGTAGAGAACCAATAAGCCGGTACTACTACCCTTTGTGCAGGCAGTACAACACAATTAACTGATATAACTACAGGCGGTATATGGGCAAGTACTGATGAAGCAGTCGCTACTGTAGACGCGAATGGTCTTGTGACTGCCGTGTCTGCTGGTACAGCGACTATCAGTTATGCAGTAACGAATACATGCGGTATTACTACGGTATCACACTCCTGTAACAGTAAAATACAGTTCCGGATGTTGAACCAATAAGCGGCAATACAATAGTATGTGCAGGCAATACCACTCAACTCGCCAGCATCACAGGCGGCGGTGTATTGGTCAAGCATAAACTGAAGAAGTAGCAACAGTAGATGCTAACGGTCTTATAACAGCCGTGTCCGCAGGTACTGCGACTATCAATTATGCAGTAACTAATACATGCGGTACCACTACGGTATCAACTCCTGTAACAGTAAATACAGTTCCGGATGTTGAACCAATAAGCGGCAATACAATAGTATGTACAGGCAATACAACGCAATTAGCAAGTATCACAGGCGGCGGTGTATGGTCAAGCAATAACGAAGAAGTAGCAACAGTGGATGCTAACGGTCTTGTAACAGCCGTGTCCGCAGGTACCGCGACTATCAATATGCAGTAACTAATACATGTGGCACTACTACCGTATCCACTCTTATCACCGTAAATGCAGCTCCGGCTGTTGAACCAATAAGCGGGCAATACAATAGTATGTACAGGCAATACCACTCAATTAGCAAGTATCACAGGGCGGCGGTGGAATGGTCAAGCAATAACGAAGAGTAGCAACAGTGGATGCTAACGGTCTTGTAACAGCCGTGTCCGCAGGTACCGCGACTATCAATTATGCAGTAACTAATACATGTGGCACTACTACCGTATCCACTCTTATCACCGTAAATGCAGCTCCGGCTGTTGAACCAATAAGCGGCAATACAATAGTATGTACAGGCAATACAACGCAATTAGCAAGTATCACAGGCAGCGGTATATGGTCAAGTAATAATGAAGAAGTAGCAACAGTAGATGCGCAACGGCCTGGGTAACAGCCGTATCCGCGGGTACCGCGACGATTGATTATGCAGTAACCAATGCATGCGGTACTACTACCGTATCTGCTCTTGTCACCTGTTAATGCCGCTCCTGCTGTTGAACCGATCACCGGCAATCCAACAGTATGTGCAGGCAACACCACCCAATTAGCAAGTATCACAGGCAGCGGTATATGGTCAAGTAATAATGATGAAGAGGCAGCAACAGTGAATGCGAACGGCCCCTGGTAACAGCAGTGTCGGCGGGCACCGCAACAATCAGCTATGCCGTCACCAATACCTGCGGTACTACTATCGAATCAGTGCTTGTCACTGTTAATGCAGCGCCAACCGTGGAACCGATCACGGCACTACAACGGTATGTAACGGGAATACCACTCAAATAACTGACGTGCCTGCGGGCGGCGTGTGGAGCAGTAATAATGAAGCAATCGCTACTGTGGATATCAACGGCCTTGTAACGGCTGTGTCTCCGGGTACTGCGACGATTAACTATGCGGTAACCAATGCATGTCGGTACTACTACTGTATCCACTATTGTGACAGTTGATATATCAACTGTTGAACCAATCACCGGCAGCACTGCTGTATGTAACGGGAATACCACTCAATTAACTGACGTGACTCCGGGCGGCGTGTGGAGCAGTAATAATGAATCCGGTGGCTACTGTGGATGCGAACGGGCTTGTAACCTCTGTCGCGGCAGGTACAGCGACGATCAGCTATACGGTCACTAACAGTTGCGGCGGCTATTGCAGCTACGGCTTTAGTTACCGTCAATGAAACACCTGTTGCACCAACGATCACCGCCCGGGGGTACAACCACTTTCTGCCAGGGTGATAACGTAACACTTACTTCAAGTGAGGCGACAGGTATCCTATGGAGCACCGGGGGCCACCACTTCAGCTATCAATGTAAGTGCAATCAGGTAATTATACAGTAACCTATACAGCCTTAAACGGATGTTCGGCTACTTCAGCGGCAAACGACGGTAACGGTCAACCCGGTACCGGCATTAACAAGGTCCTCTTACCTGGGCAGCTATAGATAATACACCTGTTGATTACATACCAGCCAGCAACGTAGTGAATACGACATACGCATGGACGCGTACGGTGATAGCAGGCATCGAGTCGGAAACAAGCGGAACAGGAACGGGCAATATTACCGAGATGCTGCATAATACAACAGCAGATGAAAATAGATGTTACCTATACCATTACACTTACCGCGAATGGTTGCAGCACGCGTTCAGCCAATAACGGTAAACAGTAGGATTCACGCTGGCAAGGATCGCATCACCGGGCACTATGTTTAGTACACCGAACCCTGGATGTAACCGCGGCGCCGAACCCACGACCAGCTATTTCAACCTGGCTCTCAGGGGTAACCTGGATACCAAAACACTATTTCGGTAAGGGCAGTGGATATTTCGGAACTGACGGTTGAAAAACGTGAGAAAAGCGCTCGGGTACTGTTTTAAGACTGGGAAGAGAAATGGGGAGCAGGCATTTACTTTATAGAAGTGATCCAGGGAACCCAGCGCAAGGTGATCAGGATGGTTAAAACCCAATTAGGAATACGGAGATATATAAGGGCTCCTCCGGGGGGCCTTTATATACAACCAACATTGTGGAAATGAAAAGCAGTGCAGGCACTAGTACAATTACGGTGAATATCTTGTTATTAAAGAATCAACCGGTTGTTTTAAAAATAGTAGCAACCGATAATATTTTATTATGTAATTTCAGCCTTTGTATTCCGTGTACAATACGGATACAAAGTCTGCAAACCATAATATCCTCATCTTAAGCCACTAAGCTTAATATCCTTTCTAAAGAACTCCTGTAGAATCACCTCTGATTTTTTATTATTATTTAACCCGGAAATTCGTCATCATGCGGAAGTTCTCAAATCCTGTTTGCAGGAAACTATTGTTTGCCCTATTTATTATGCTGGCTTCATGTAGTTTTTTCTTTTGCACAAAACCCTATTGTTACAGAAAATGCACTGACCGGTAATCCAAAGACCGAATGGGATATCAGCGGAGCCGGTGACCTTTCGATACAGGGATTCGCCACAGATAAAAGCGTTAATAAAGGACAGACTGTCCACTTCAAGATAGAGGTATCGCCGGCGGCCCTCCTATACTATTAAAATATACCGCCTGGGATATTACCAGGGGAAACGGCGCCAGGCTTGTCGCCAGTCTCGGTACATCACCGGGGTAGTACAACCTGATGGTATCAGCAATACAAGTACAGGACTGCTTGATTGCAGCAACTGGAGCGAGTCTGCAAGCTGGGCTGTACCCGTCTACGGCTGTTTCAGGTCTTTATATTGCACGGCTTGCCAAAACCAGCGGCAGCGCTGCAAGCCATATCGTATTTGTCGTTCGCGATGATGCACGCAATTCCCCCGTACTTTTAAAAACATCTGATGCTACCTGGCAGGCTTATAATCCTTATGGTGGTAACAGCTTATATGTAGGCGCTACTTTCCTACCCCGGTGGCCACGCAGCCAAGGTAAGTTATAACCGCCCGTTCATTACTCGTAACGGGGGCGGCGGTGGTGTGGTGCGATGGAAGACTGGTTTATGAAATGCAGAATACCCGATGATCCGTTTCCTGGAAAGGGAACGGCTTTGATATGACCTAAACTACCGATGTGGATATGGACAGAGATGCAAGTGCAATCACACCAGCCATACATAAATTAATCATCTCCTCCGGTCATGATGAATACTGGTCACTGAAGGAAAGAAATAAATTTGAAGCCGCCCGGGCAAACGGTGTACATCTTGCTTTCTTCAGTGGCAATGAAGTTATACTGGAAAACAAGATGGGAAGATAATAACCGCACACTGGTTTGTTATAAAGAAGGCTCATTGGGTGAAAACGTATGCGGGCAATAAATGCGACCCTACCAGTGCATGGACAGGATTATGGAGAGACGGAGGTGGTTATGATGCAGGCAAACCCGAAAATGCATTAACAGGCCAGATAAGCTGGAGCGATGTAGTAGGTGCTATAAAAGTTCCTGCGGCATTATAAGAATCTTCGTTTCTGGCGCGGGGTAACTGCGTTACATCACTTGCGACTAACGGAACAGCTACTTTCCCTACAGGTACGCTCGGCTATGAGTGTGGACTACACACAATACGGAGAAAGTCTTCCTGCCGGTTATATCCATTATCAAGCACAACGCTCAGCACGGTAAAGTACACCAGCTTATCCTTATATCGTCACCCAAGCGGTGCACTCGTGTTTGGTGCCGGCACTAGTACAATGGGCATGGGGCCCTGGATAATATTCATGATCGCGGAAGTACCGCAGCCAGTGTTGCTATGCAACAGGCTACTATAAACTTATTTGCTGATATGGGCGTACAACCGGCTCGATCATGTCCGGTCTTACACTCGCTACAGCCTCTACTGATTTTACAGCGCCTGTTGTAGCCATTACTACACCTGTTAACAATGCCTCTTTAACGCTTTATACACCCGTGACTGATTACCGTACTGCCAGTGATGCTGGTGGTGTACTGGTAGGCGTTAATATATCCGTGGATGGGTGGGAACAGACCATGGCAGCCTGCTACCGGTGCAAGTACCTGGACATTTACATGGACACCTACTTTAGCAGGTGCTGCTACTATAAAGTCCGTGGTTATGATGACAGCGGTAATATGGGCGTACCCGGCGCAGCAGGATCTTCAAGCATTATCAATGTTACCGGTTACAGGCAGCTCTCCCTACCTGTCCATGTAATATATTCCCCTTCTTCGGTTACACCACAGGTGGCGCTCGAAACCGACGGTCAGCCGATAGAACTGGGTGTCAAATTCAAATCTTCACAGGCAGGTTATATAACCGGTGTTCGTTTCTCTTTTGGTACTGAAACAACTACAGGATGGCAAACGGTATCATTCACAAGCCCTGTTGCGATCAGCGCCAATACTACCTATATCGCGTCTTATTTCAACCCTTCAGGTTATTATTCAAGCTCTAATCCCTATTTCACTGCCAATGTTGTAAATGGTTACCTGACAGGTTTGGGCAATGGAGTGGATGGAACTAATGGCCTGTATGTATATACTACAACAGGCGCTTTCCCCGCTAATAATTTTCAATCAACTAACTATTGGTAGATGTCATATACACGCCGACATTTACTGCTGATGTAACAGCACCAACAATAAGCCTTACAGCGCCTGCGGCAGGAAATGTTGCGGGCTCAGTAAATGTTACAGCTACTGCCGCCGATAATATTGGCGTAGCAGGTGTACAATTTTTATTGAATGGGGCTAATTTAGGAACAGAAGTTTTAACCGCTCCGTATGCCACTTCATGGAATACGGCCAGCGTTGCAAACGGCACTTACACACTTACAGCCCGTGCACGCGATGCAGCAGGTAATACCACCACATCAACAGGCGTAGTGGTAACGGTAAACAACGTACCTGATACACAGGCGCCTTCGGTAAGTATGACAGCGCCTTCGGCAGGAACAGTCAGCGGTGCTGCAGTCAGTGTATCGGCCAATGCTACCGACAATGTCGCTGTAGCAGGTGTACAGTTCTTATTAAATGGAGTGAACCTGGGTGCAGAAGATGTTAGTTCACCATTCACTGTTTCATGGAATACGCTTACATCAGGTAATGGCGTGTACACATTAACAGCACGTGCACGCGATGCAGCAGGTAATACAACCACCTCTGCCGGCGTAGTGGTTACCGTAAGCAACAGCAATAATCTTATACTTGCGATGCCTCTCAATGAAGGCACCGGCACTGTCGCTTCGGATATATCAGGTAACAATCATCCCGGCACATTAACAAGTGGCCCTACGTGGACAACAGGTAAATACGGACAGGGTGTAAGTTTGAATGGCACCAGTAATTATATAAACATCCCTGATCACGCTGACTTCAGCCTTGATCCGGCACAGAACTATACATGGAGCACCTGGTTAAAATGCAACAGCTTCAGTGAATGGAGCACTGTCTGGAGCCAGACACTTGATGGTAATAATTTCTTCTATTTCTATGCGCATACTTCCACAGATCCTGACGGCGGCCCTGTCACCAACGGTTTATCTGTGTATTGGTGGGCCAATGGAGGTACCAATAAAATAGGTGTGCATAGTTCTAATAATGTATTGACAGCAGGCCAGTGGAGCCATGTTACCGTTACGTATGATGCCAGCCAGGCACAAAACAACCGCTTTACTATCTATGTAAACGGTGTGGATGTGACGGTAAGAACGGATGTAAGTTCAACCGGTACGATACCGGCTATCAATCCTGCTAATATCCGCATTGGTTCCAATCAGCCTTTTGGTGAATACCTGAACGGATCAGTGGATGAAGTGAGATTTTACAGGAGACTTCTTTCTGTAGCAGAAGTACAGACAGATATGAATTCTCCGCTGGCGCCCGATGTAACGAACCCGGTAGTGAGCATGACAGCTCCTGCGGCAGGAACAGTTTCAGGCACTGTTAACGTAACAGCTAATGCAACAGATAATGTCGGTGTAGCGGGTGTTCAATTCTTATTGAATGGCGTGAACCTGGGAACAGAAGATGTCGCTTCCCCTTATAGTATATCATGGAATACCGCTACATCTGTCAACGGTACATATACATTAACAGCACGTGCCCGCGATGCAGCCGGCAATATCACTACATCGGCAGGGGTATCTGTCACGATTAATAACGATACGCAGTTACCGGTCACTACGATCACTGCCCCTGCAGCAGGACAAGTACTCGGAACGATTAATGTAACAGCTGACGCCACTGATAATACCGGTGTCGTAGGTGTTCAGTTCCTTTTAGACGGTGTTAACCTCGGATCAGAAGATCTGGTGGCGCCGTATAGCGTATCATGGAATACAACAACCATTACAGACGGCAGTCATACATTAACGGCAAGGGCCCGTGATGCAGCCGGCAACCTCGGTACATCGGTACCGGTTGTCGTTAGCGTATTGAACAATCCGCCGGATGTAACGAATCCGGTAGTAAGTATTACCGCACCTGCAGCAGCAGAAGTTTCAGGAACGGTGAATGTAACAGCTAATGCTACTGACAATGTTAGTGTAACAGGCGTGCAGTTCTTACTGAATGGTGCTAATTTAGGTTCAGAAGATCTTAGCGCTCCTTATTCGGTTTCATGGAATACCATTCCTGTTACCAACGGAACGTATACACTGACTGCCCGTGCCCGCGATGCGGCCGGTAATATCACTACTTCAGCAGGTGTGGTAGTAACAGTTAACAATATTCCTGACACACAGGCTCCGACGGTAAGTATCACATCACCTGCAGCCGGTACTGTTACCGGAACAATAAATGTAAATGCCAATGCTGCCGATAATATCGGGGTAACAGGTGTACAGTTCTTATTAAACGGAACCAATTTAGGTGCAGAAGATGTAAGCGCACCATATACTGTTTCCTGGAATACAGTAGCCGTTATCAATGGCAACTATACATTGACAGCCCGTGCCCGTGATGCTGCGGGTAATATCACTACTTCGGCCGCAGTGAACGTGATCGTGAATAATAACACGAACCTGATCGCCTCCATCAATTTCAACGAGGGCAGCGGAACACTGGCAGCTGATATTTCCGGTAACAGCCACAACGGTACGCTAACCAATGCGCCGACATGGGGTGCCGGTAAATACGGACAAGGTGTAAATCTTGATGGCACTAACGATTATGTAAACATTGCTGATCATAATAATTTCACCCTTGATCCAGCACAGAGCTATACATGGAGCACATGGTTAAAGTGCAACAACTTCAATGAATGGAGCACTGTCTGGAGCCAGACCCTGGATGGCAGCAATTTCTTTTATTTCTATGCACATACCTCATCAGATCCGGATGGCGGCCCTGTCACCAACGGTTTATCAGTATACTGGTGGGGCAACGGCGGCTCTAATAAAATAGGCGTACATACTAATAACAATGTACTTACTGCCGGTCAGTGGAGCTACGTGACTGTTACTTATGATGCAAGTCAGCCGCAAAATAACCGGTTCACCATCTATGTAAATGCTGTGGATGTTACAGCAAGAGGTGATGTAAGTTCAACAGGTACCATCACGGCGATTAACCCGTCAAATATCCGTATCGGATCTAACCAGCCTTTTGGCGAATACCTCAATGGTTCAATTGATGAAGTAAGATTCTACAAGAGATTGCTTACCTCAACGGAAGTACTGACAGATATGAACTCACCGATAGCTACCGGCATTGTACCCACCGCTTCTCCGGTTAACGGAGCTACGGGTGTGGCTGCAAACGCTGCTGTTACAGTGACCTTCAACGTAGCTATGGATGCGACTACTGTCAACAGTTCAACTATTGAATTGCGTAATGCAGCCAATGTACTGGTTCCTTCCAGCTTTAATTATAATGCTACTACAAGGGTTGCAACGATAACGCCTTCATCGGCATTCAGTAATTCATCATTGTATGCAGCTAAGATCAAAGGCGGTACTACCGGTGTGAAAGACCTGGCCGGCAATACGCTGGCGACTGATTATAACTGGTCGTTCACTACTGTGGATCCCCCGCTGCTGGCGCCGACCGAAGGACCGGGCGGACCGATACTCGTGGTAAGTTCGACAACTAATTCTTTCAGCCGTTATGCGGTAGAAATATTAAGAGCAGAAGGCTTGAATCAATTTGCAGCAGCAGATGTTTCAACACTTACAGCTACCCTCTTAAACAATTATGATGTAGTTGTATTGGGTGAAATGACGGTAACCGCTGCGCAGGTAACATTGCTCACCAACTGGGTGAATGCAGGCGGTACACTGATCGCCTTCAAGCCAAGCGCTTTGCTGACCCCGTTAATGGGCATATCAGGTGCAAGCGGTACACTGACTGATAAATATTTATTGGTAAATACAGCAACAGGTCCGGGCGCCGGTATTGTCAACCAGACGATACAATTCCATGGTGTGGCTAACCTGCATACATTAAGCGGAGCGACAAGCCTTGCCGCATTATATTCAGCAGCCGGTACGGCAACAAGCAACCCGGCAGTAACAACAAGAAGCGTAGGCGCAAATGGCGGTACAGCTGTAGCCTTTACTTATGACCTGGCTAAATCTATTATTTATACAAGACAGGGTAACCCCGCATGGGCTGGTCAGAAAAGAGATGGCCAGATAGATCCTGTACGGTCGGATGATATGTTCTTCCCTGACTGGGTTGACTTCAATAAAATAGCGATACCACAGGCAGATGAGCAACAGCGTTTACCTCGCCAACATCATTTTACAAAGCAACCTTCACCGCAAACCATTACCACGTTTCTGGTACCTGCCAAGGGATCTGAAAGCCGCTATCGTAATGACGGGTGATGATCATGCAGTGAATGGTACAGTAGGCCGTTTCAACCAGTATATAACACTCGGACCAAATACAGCGCAGGATGTTGCCGACTGGAAAGCAGTAAGAGGCACTTCTTATATCTATCCGAATACAGCGATCACTGATGCACAGGCAGCTTCATTTGATGCACAGGGATTTGAAATTGCATTGCATCCGAATACGAACTGCGCGAACTATACATTAGCATCATTGCAAAGTACCTATACGTCGCAACTGGATTTGTTTACTTCTAATTTCCCAAGCCTGCCTTCTCCTGTTACCAACAGGAACCATTGCCTGGTATGGAGCGATTGGGCGTCAACACCAAAAGCGGAAATAGGAAAAGGTATGAGACTGGATGCTACTTATTATTACTGGCCTGCAGCATGGGTGCAGAATCGCCCGGGTATGTTTACCGGTTCAGGTATGCCAATGCGTTTTGCTGATACCGATGGTTCGCTTATTGACGATTACCAATTGGCTACACAAATGACGGATGAGTCTGGTATTGGTGTAAGAACCTTCTGCGATGCCGTGTTGGATAAAGCTATCGGCGCTGAAGGCTATTATGGAGTATTCTGCGCCAATATGCATACAGATACAGCTATCCATACAGGATCAAATGCGATTATTGCTTCAGCGCAGGCAAGACAGATACCGGTCATTTCGGCTAAGCAAATGCTTACCTGGCTCGATGGAAGAAATAATTCCTTCTTCAGCAATATGACCTGGAGCAGCAACCAGCTTAGCTTTAATATAGTAGCACGCAGTGGTGCTAAAAATCTGAAAACTATGCTGCCATTGTATTCAGAAACAGGACAACTGATCTCCATTACAATGAATGGCAGTCCTGTCAGCTATACCACGCAAACGATTAAAGGCATGGCATACGCTTTCTTCCCTGCAGCTACCGGCAACAATACTTATGTGGCTGATTACAGCGGTTCATTATTAAGAACAGCGCAACCTGCCATCACCGTAACCGGTAATGTGCCGGAAAAATCAACAGAAGAAGCTGCCGGTCCTGTTGCAGAAAAACTGGAAGTAAGAGTGATGCCTAATCCAAGTAATACTTATTTCAACCTGGTCATCAACAGTAACGAGGTGACGCCGGTAACCGTAAGAATACTTGATGTGTTCGGACAATCGGTAGAGAAGCATGAAAAGGTCGCTGCTGGCGCCCTGAGAGTAGGTCAGTCGCTGAATGCCGGTACTTATTTCGCAGAAATAACACAGGGTGGTCAGAGACAGGTAGTTAAAATCGTTAAAGTGAATTAATTTGTTTTAATGCCAAAAGTGCCTTCGGGCACTTTTGTTTTTATATATTTGTCCGAACTGCCCTTTTATTACCTCCGGCAGTATATTATATCCTCTTAAGCCCTGAAGCGAAATATCCTCTCCAAAGAACTTCCTTGAATAATCGTTTTTATTCATCATCAAACCAAGCAATCGCTTATGGCCCTGAAATCTATTTGCCCAAAACGTATGAACAGGCTTTTATTATCATTAATGGCCCTGCTCTTATTCAATTTCTCATTCGCACAAACAGATGTTACACGTCCGACGGTGACATCCGTTTCGCCGGGAAATTTATCTTTATCACTGGATGCAGGTCTTGCTGTGTCCGCAGTTTTCAGCGAAGCAATGAATGCTTCCACGATCACGGCTGCTACATTTGAGTTACGTAACGCCCTGACCAATGGTTTGGTTCCGGCAGTTATTACATACAATGCAGCGACCAAAACAGCAAGACTGAGTCCGACCTCCCTTCTTAACTCAATCATCTATTCCGTAAAGATCAAGGGAGGCACATCGGGTGTAAAAGACCTGGCAGGTAATTACATGGCCAGCGATTACGTAATTACATGGCCAGCGATTACAACTGGAACTTTTTGCTTCTTCCTCTTTTTGATTTTACACAGCCTTCCGTTTTGTCGGTAACGCCTGCCGGTAATGCCACAGGTGTTCCAACCAGCAGTACTGTACTGGCCCAGTTCAGTGAGGAAATGGCTGCTTCTACTGTTAATACATCTACATTCGAATTGCGTAATACAGCAAACGTATTGATGCCGGCTACTATTTCTTATAATGCCTCAGCGCGTACCGCAGTATTAACGCCATCCGGTGCATTGGCTACCGGAATGAAATATACGGCTACTATTAAATCAGGAAACAGTGGTGTAAAAGATGCCAGGGGTAATACACTGGCGGCAAATTATGCATGGTCGTTTACCACGGCAGTACCTACAGGTGATGTTACTCCTCCCACAGTATCTTCCGTATCGCCTGCCAATACTGCTACCGGTGTAGCGTTAGGCACCGCGGTATCGGCCGTATTCAGCGAAGCGATGAACGCAACTACCGTCACTGCTTCAACTGTTCAATTGCGTAATGCATCGGCTACGGTAATAACAGCCGCGGTTGCGTATAATGCAGGCACAAAGACAGCTACCTTAACCCCATCGTCTGCACTGGCTTATTCAACTACCTATACAGCTACCGTTAAAGGCGGTGCATCAGGCGTGAAAGATGCAGCAGGTAATGCACTCGTAAATAATTATGCATGGACCTTCACTAACACTCGCACCTCCGGATGTTACACCACCGACGGTATCTTCTGTTTCCACCAGTGAATGGCGCGACAGGCGTTGCAGCGAATATAGCTGTGTCAGGATTATTCAGCGAGGCAATGAATGCGGCTACCATCACTGCATCCACCGTTGAATTACGCAATGCAGCGAATGCACTGGCAACATCCCACTGTTACATATAATGCAACAACAAGAACAGTTACATTGACCCCCTCATCTGCACTGGCTTATTCAAACTGCATACACCGTCACGGTTAAAGGCGGTGCATCGGGCGTGAAAGATGCAGCGGGCAATGCCCTGGTAAATAATTATACATGGTCATTCACTACCATGGTGGCTCCTGATGTTACTTCACCTACCGTATCTCCTGTTTCCCCGCTGAATGGCGCTACAGGCGTTTCCGTAAGCACAACAGTGTCAGCATTATTCAGCGAAACAATGAATGCGGCTACGATCACCCTGTCAAATGTCGAATTGCGTAACGCAGCAAATGCACTGGTAACAGCTACGGTTACATATAACGCTTCAGCAAAAACAGTTACATTAACACCAGCGGGCTTCGCTGGCTAACGGAACTGTATACACCGCTACGATAAAAGGCGGAGCGTCAGGGGTAAAAGATGCGGCCGGCAATGCGATGACAGCTAACTATAGCTGGTCATTTACTACGTATGCCAATACGATCTCTCTTTTCAATCCAACAGATGTACCGCAGGTACCGCTTGTGGATGACGATCCTGTTGAACTTGGATTCAGGTTCCGCACTTCACAGAACGGTTATATAACAGGTATTAAGTTCTATAAAGGCATAGGTAACGAAGGCACCCATATCGGTCACCTATGGAGCAATACGGGTGTAAAACTTGCTGAAGTTACTTTCACCCAGGAAACTTCTTCAGGATGGCAGCAGATATTGTTCTCATCTCCTGTTGCGATTACTGCAGGGTACTACGTATGTCGCTTCTTACTACAGCAGCGCAGGACTTTATGCTTATACTAATTCTTATTTTACGTCACCGATTGTAAATGGTCCGCTGACGGCACTGGCTGATGGCCAGGACGGAGGCAATGGTTTGTTCGGTTATTCACCGGCTTCTATTTTCCCGGCCAATTCATACATGGCGGACCAATTATTTCGTTGATATTTTATTTACGACTTCAGCAGGGCCTGATGTATGGGCGCCCGCTGGTTGCCTCAACATCTCCTGTAAGCAATGCAACCAATGTAAGTGTTGGTACTGCAGTAACAGCTGTATTTAATGAAGCAATGAATGCGGCTTACCGTAACAGTTCTACCATAGAATTGCGCAATGGTTCCAATGCATTGGTTCCTGCTTCGATATCTTATAATGCAGCTACCTATACAGCTTACCTTAACACCTTCTTCTTCTCTTGCCTATACCACTGCGTATACGATAAAGATCAAAAGCGGGGCATCAGGTGTGAAAGATGCAGCAGGTAATGCACTGGCGGCAGATTATACATCATCGTTCACCACAACAACCGAACCGCTGCTGGCGCCAACTGAAGGCCCGGGTGGTCCGATATTAGTTGTCAGCAATACTTCTAATCCTTTCAGCCGTTACGCGGTAGAGATACTGAGAGCGGAAGGTTTGAATCAATTTGCCGCAGCAGATGTGTCAACCCTTACCTCTACCCTCCTGAACAGCTATGATGTAGTTGTACTGGGTGAAATGACGGTAACCGCTGCGCAGGTAACATTGCTTACCAACTGGGTGAATGCAGGCGGTACGCTGATCGCCTTCAAACCAAGTGCTTTGTTAACTCCTTTAATGGGATTAGCCGCTTCAAGCAGTACACTGACGGATAAATATTTATTGGTCAATACTTCCCCCCCGGTCCCGGTGCAGGTATTGTTAACCAGACAATTCAATTCCACGGCGTGGCTAACCTGCATGCACTGAGTGGTGCAACAAGTCTCGCTACATTGTACTCAAATGCATCAACAGCTACTGCTTACCCGGCTGTAACGACAAGAACAGTGGGTGCCAATGGCGGAGTAGCCGTAGCCTTTACGTATGACCTGGCTAAATCTATTATTTATACAAGACAGGGTAATCCTGCATGGGCTGGCCAGAAAAGAGATGGCCAGATAGATCCGATCCGTTCGGATGACCTGTTCTTCCCCTGATTGGGTTGATTTCAATAAAATAGCTATACCACAGGCAGATGAACAACAACGTTTACTCGCTAACATCATTTTGCAAAGCAATCTTCACCGTATGCCATTGCCACGCTTCTGGTACTGCCAAGGATCTGAAAGCCGCTATCGTAATGACAGTGATGACCATGCTTCAGACAATGGTACTGCCGGGACGTTTCGGTCAATACACGACGCTCGGGCCTAATACCGCGCAGGATGTTGCTGACTGGAAAGCTGTGAGAGGTACTTCTTATATCTATCCGAATGCAAGTATAACAAATACACAGGCGGCTTCATTCGAGGCGCAGGGTTTTGAAGTGGCATTACATCCGACTACTAATTGTGAAAACTATACATTAGCCTCTTTGCAGGCAACGTATACCACACAGCTGGGTATGTTTGCTTCGAATTTCCCCGGTGTAACGGCTCCTGTTACCAACAGAACGCATTGCCTGGTATGGAGCGATTGGGCATCCACGCCAAAAAGTAGAAGTGCAAAACGGTATCCGGTTAAATACTAATTATTATTACTGGCCTGCGGCATGGGTACAGAACCGCCCGGGTATGTTTACCGGCTCAGGTATGCCAATGCGTTTTGCTGACCTGGATGGTTCGCTTATTGACAACTACCAGCTGACTACGCAAATGACAGATGAATCGGGCATTGATGTATCAGGCTTCTGCAACCAGGTATTGGATAAAGCGATAGGCGCAGAAGGTTATTACGGAGTATTCTGTGCTAATATGCATACGGATATAGCCGATCATCCCGGATCAAACGCCATTATCGCATCGGCACAGGCAAGGCAGATACCGGTTATTTCAGCTAAACAAATGCTTACCTGGCTCGATGGAAGAAACAATTCTTTCTTCAGCAATTTATCATGGAGCAACAACCAGCTTAAATTTAACATCATGGCACGCAGCGGCGCCAAGAATTTAAAATCCATGCTGCCGTTATACTCAGCAACAGGTCAGCTAAACTCCATTACAATGAATGGCAGCCCTGTTACCTATACCATACAGACCATCAAAGGCATGCAATATGCATTCTTCCCTGCGGCAACAGGCAATAACGCCTACGTGGCCAGCTACAGCGGTTCATTATTAAGAACAACGCCGCAAACGATAACGATGATCGGAACTACACCGGTAAAATCAGCAGAAGCATCTCCTGAAGTATCTGCAGAAAAACTGGAAGCAAGGGTCATGCCTAATCCGAGCAGTACTTATTTCAACCTGGTTATTAATAGCAATGAGGCTACACCGGTAACAGTAAGGATACTGGATATTTTAGGACAATCCGTTGAGAAATATGAGAAGATCAGTTCAGGTACTACCCTGAAGATCGGTCAGTCATTGAATGCCGGTACTTATTTCGCCGAAATAATACAGGGCGGACAGAGAAAAGTGATCAAGCTGATCAAGGCAAATTAGAACAGTGTTCACGGTTCAGTATAAAAGAAGGAGGCTGTCCAAAAAGGGGCAGCCTTTTTATTTTTTGAGGGCTGTTTATTCACAATTTGACTGTATAAAAAGTGATTGACAAAAGGTGATTAGTTTTTCAATTTTGGTGTATAAAATACAGTATGGCAAAGCCGTTATTTAAAGCCTACCCTCAGAATCAGGTGTTTTTATTCCCTCCAAGTGTTGACAGCATGATCGCAGACAATCACCCTGCGCGGGTGGTAAGTGAAGTGATTGATCGGCTGGACATTGATATCATTCTTAAAAAATACAAAGGAGGTGGCACTACAAGTTATCATCCACGGATGCTTTTAAAAGTATTAGTGTATGGATATTTGAACAATGTTTATAGCAGCCGCAGGATAGCTGCCTGTGTGAAGGAAAATATCTATTATATGTGGCTGGCGGGCATGCAGCAACCTGACCATCGGACTATTAATCTGTTCCGCCGGGAGCGGTTGCGTAATATTTTGAAAGAGGTATTTGCACAAATTGTATTGTTACTGGTGGATAGCGGCCATATCAGCCTGAAGGAGATTTACACGGATGGTTCTAAAATAGAGAGTGTTGCCAACCGCTACAGTTTTGTGTGGGGTAAGGCTATTAAGAGCAGTCGGGAAAGAATAAAGCAGCAATTAAAAGAGCTGTGGTCTTATTCACAAAAGGTTGCTGCCGATGAGAAAAGGGACGATGAACCACCACCAGATTTTGATAAGATCGAAAGCAAGGATGTAAAACAGACCATTGACCGGATAAACACCACACTCAAGGATATTGACAAAGTGGATCCGAAGGTGAAGCAAAAGCTCAACTATGCCCAAAAGCACTGGCCAGCCAAATTAAAGCAATATAAAAAGCAGGAGAAAATACTGGCAGACCGTAACAGCTACAGCAAAACTGATCAGGGAGCAACGTTTATGCGCATGAAGGAAGATCATATGAAAAACGGGCAACTTAAGCCAGGTTACAATGTCCAGGTGTCCACTCATGATCAGTTCGTTGTCAATTATAGTCTTCATCCTAATCCCACAGACACTAAAACCCTTATTCCTCATATTGAACAATACAAAAAGCTATACAATACATTGCCTGAAGTTCAGGTAGCCGATGCCGGCTATGGCTCGGAAGAAAACTATCAATACCTGGACAAGCAAGGCATACAGGCTTATGTAAAACCAACAGATTTTGACAGAAAACAAAAAAGAAATTATCAACCTAATCCTTTTGCTACAGATCAGTTGGAGTACGATGCTGCCAAAGACCAGTACAGTTGTCCGGCAGGCAATCCAATGAAATATGTAGGTCAGAAAATCCGGAAAAGAAACGGGGTTAAAAAAACCTATTCTTTATATAAAGCCAGTGGATGCAAAAACTGTCCTCTGCGGGAAGCGTGTCACGGGCAAAAAGGGAATCGGATTATATCAGTCAACCACAGAGGAAATCTGCTCAAGCAACAAGCAGAACAAAGAGTAAAAACTGAAAAAGGCATTTACTATCGAAAAAAACGCCCGGCCGATGTCGAGCCAGTGTTCGGAAACATCAAACACAATAAGAACTTTAAACGGTTTTTACTTAAGGGAATCGACAAAACCGAAATCGAATGGGGATTGATCTGTATAGCCCACAATTTGAAAAAAATGGCTGCTTAAATAGGGCAGATAGACCCTTTTTTACCTTTTCTGCACCATCTACCAGCACAAACTGTGATATAAAAATCTTACCATCCCCGATAAACTACATCCATAAACTAATTAATGAAAAGAGGCTATCCTTTTTGGACAGCCCCTTTCTTGTTTTACAGAAACTCTTCCTTACTATTAAAGGCATGCAATATGTATTCTTCTTCGCAACTGCAGGAAACAATACATAGCTGGCGATGATGCTCCTTTTTACGAAGAGCCGGACAAACCAACGGCCGCTGAAGTATCCCCGGAAAATCAGCAACGCGACTTTTGAACCTTTCATTGAAGAATTGGAAATGACCTGATCGGCACACCAATCATCTCTCCTGTTTTGAAGAGAATTTTACATTTTTCAAAATCCGGATCGGGGCCAGCTACGTTAATACTGAAGGTTTTTGTATGCTGTAATCAATGATGAATCGTAAAACTACTATCACCTGAAAAACCTGCTGACCGTATAGCGGTGTTTATAAAAAATTTTTGATTCATCAATACTTATGTTTTACTTTAAAGCCTGATTTAACCATCCATGTTAAGTCATTTCACAAGCCAGATCGTATCTCTTTCCACCATGCCGTAGCCCAATATCCCTTCTTAAGCTTGATAAAATATCCCTGAAGCCAGTTTGATTTAATTGATCATCTAAACCTTAATTTATGGCTTGGAAATTTACCTATTGTAATTACCCTAAACACGTATGCCTGCTGCTCATAGCAGTGATCTCATTCTCTTTTTCATTTTCGCAAAACATATTTCAGCCTGCTGATGTACCCGCATTCCCTTTGTTGAATGACGGTCAACCTATTCAGACAGGCGTTAAATTCAGTTCTTCGCAAAACGGGTTTATCAAAGGCATTCGTTATTATAAAGGAGCAGGAAGTACCGGTTCACGCATAGGACAATTATGGAGCAGCACAGGAACACTCATGGCTTCCACTCCTTTTACAAATGAAACAGCATCGGGCTGGCAGGAAGTATTATTTAATACACCTGTTGCTATCATAGCCAATACCACATATGTCGCGGCTTGTTACAGCAGTTCTGGTGATTATGCTATTACCAATCCTTACTTTTCACAGGCCGTGGTAAATGGCCCGTTGCGTGCCCTCGCCAATGGCGAAGACGGCCCCAATGGTGTATTTATATTTTCACAGATACCCATGTTCCCGACAAACAATTTCCAGACAAGTAACTATTGGGTGGATGTTGTCTTCCTAGAAGACACAAGTCCTGATGTTACCGCACCCGTTATATCGTCAGTTTCGCCTGCAGGTGCAACTACAGGAGTTGGTCTTAATGCAACAGTAACCGCCATCTTTAATGAAGCGGTAGACCCGTCAACCATTAACTCTTCCACTTTTGAATTACGTAATACATTTTCAAATACACTTATTGCAGCAACGGTTACGTACAACGCTTCTGCCCGCACAGCCATATTGACTCCTTCATCCGCTTTTGCTAATGCTGTTTCTTATACGGCAAAGATCAAAGGCGGGCAAGCCGGGGCAAAAGATCTAGCAGGTAATCCCTTGGCAAATGATTATACATGGGCATTCACTTCAGCCGATCTTCCGTTTTTACCACCGACAGAAGGATACGGCGGACCGATCTTAGTATTAAGCAACGCCAATAATCCATTCAATGTGTATGCCGCAGAAATGCTGAGAGCAGAAGGATTGACTGAATTTGCTGTAAAAGACATCTCTGCTGTTAATGGAACAACACTTAGCGGTTATGATGTAATAGTATTGGGAGAAATGCCGGTTACGGCTGCGCAGGTGACTATGCTGAGCAAGTGGGCAGATGCAGGTGGTACGCTTATAGCATTTAAACCTGCTGCGTCGTTAACTTCATTATTAGGTATCTCAGCAGCAACCGGTACATTAAGTGATAAATATTTGCGGGTAAATACTCTCGCCGGTCCCGGCGCCGGTATCGTTGGTGAAACGATCCAGTTTCATGGTGAAGCTAACCTGCATACATTGAATGGCGCAACCGGCATTGCCACACTTTATACGGATGCGATAACAGCTACAGCGAATCCTGCTGTAACAACTATCAATGTCGGAACAAGCGGCGGGAAAGCTATTGCATTCACGTATGATCTTGCCAGGTCAATCATCTATACAAGGCAAGGTAATCCCGCATGGGCCGGGCAGGAACGTGATGGACAAGCAGGCCCGATACGATCCAATGATATGTTCTTCGGTTTACCGGCTAATACCGGCGCCGACTGGGTTGATTTTAATAAAATAGCTATTCCACAGGCGGATGAACAACAACGCTTACTGGCTAATATCATTATTCAAAGCAATCTTCATCGTAAGCCTTTACCAAGATTATGGTATTTGCCCAAAAGATTGAAGGCGGCCATCGTAATGACAGGAGATGATCATGCCAATAACGGTACGACAGGGCGTTTTAATCATTACATGACCCTCGGGCCTAATTCACCGGAAGATGTTGCTAACTGGAATGCCATCAGGGGCACTTCCTATCTTTATCCCAACACGCCTTTATCTAATGCACAGGCAGTTGCTTTCCAGGCACAGGGTTTTGAAATAGCATTGCATCCGTCTACCGGTTGCACCGATTACACGGAAGCCAGCCTGACCGATGTTATCAATACGCAGATGGGAAATTTTACTTCTTCATTTCCCGGCGTTTTCAACCCGGTCACTAACAGAACACATTGCCTTGTATGGAGCGATTGGGCTTCACATGCCAGAGTAGAAGCACAACGTGGAATGAGACTGGATGTAAATTATTATTACTGGCCCGATACATGGGTGCAGAATCGCCCGGGTATGTTCACAGGCGCCGGTATGCCCATGCGTTTTGCAGATATGAACGGATCGCTGATTGATTGCTACCAGGTAACTACACAGATGACGGACGAATCAGGAATAGATTATACCAATTTCTGTAACCAGTTACTTGATAAAGCCACCGGGCCTGAAGGCTATTATGGAACATTTTGCGCCAACATGCATACAGACAGTACGAGCAGCGCGGGATCAGCCGCTATCATTGCTTCGGCGATGAATCATAAAATACCGGTCATTTCAGCAAAGCAATTACTTACCTGGCTGGATGGCCGTAATAATTCTTCGTTTGATTCCATAACATGGAATGACAACCAGCTTCGCTTCAGGATAAATGCACCATCAGGAGCCAGGAATTTATACGGTATGTTGCCGCGTTATATCGGCAATACACAACTGACTGCTGTAACAAGAGATGGTTTATCCGCCTGGTCAAATACGGAAACGATCAAGGGTATGGAATATGTATTTTTTGGTGTCGCCGTGGGTTCATACAGCTATGTAGCTACGTATAGTGCGGTTCCCGCCGTTACGATACATCCTGTTTCACAGGCAATTTGTGAAGGCGCCACTGTCAGCTTTACTTCGGCCGCTACCGGAAGCCCTGCACCATCCGTACAATGGCAGCAAAGCAATAATGGCGCTGCCTGGGAAAATATAAATAACGCGGCTAACAGCACATTCACTTTTACCCCCGCTATTACAGATAACAATAAACAATACCGCGCGGTATGGACAAACATTGCCGGTTCAGTAAATGCTGATCCTGCTGCATTGACGGTAAAAGCAGTACCTGTATTATCAAGTCCGCTCATAGCTCCTGAGATCGCCGGCGGCACTTTATTCAGTTATACGCCCACCAGCTTAACAGCAGGAACAACTTTCAGCTGGAGCCGCGCGGAAGTAATGGGTATCACCAATCCGGCAGCAACAGGAACAGGAAGCATTAATGAAACACTTATTAATGTTACCAATTCCACCATCATCGTCACATATGTATATAAACTTTCTGTGAACGGCTGTGTTAATACGCAAAATGTGGTGGTTAAAGTTGCTCAGCCTGTTCAGCAAGGCTGCTCTTTCAACACTTCGATAGTAGCCAACTTCAACAGCAGCTCTATTCCTGCAGGAAGATATATCTGGTTCAACAGCATTTTCAAACCGGGAAGTTTGGGCACAGCCCCTGTTAATTTTTATGTAACGAATGCCAAGATCACTTATACACTCAATAACCAGCTGGTTTCGTTAAGGGTACCTGATGCACATATAAAGTTTGCCTCTACCATCAACACTGCCACTACCAAATTCATAGATGGCAAATGGAAAACAGAAATACCTATTTCTTACAACGGCAATGTCTTCATGTCAGGCTTATCGTATTTAGTGCCTGGCAATATACCGGGTGGCGTTAGAAATGTAACATGGTCGGCTACTATCGAAACGGATAAGGAAAATGCTTCCCTGCAATGGAAATGGACAGCAGGCGTATATACTAACTTTACCGGCAATGCAGGATTGAATATAAAACCGGTGGATGGATTACTGTTTATCCTGAACCCGCTTTTAAGTCTTGGCAACGCAGGCACACCGCTGAACTATTCATTGTTTGTTGTACCTGGGGCCATGGGTGCAGGGTTATTAAATATCACCAGCACTTATAGCGCAACTAAAACGGAAACTTGCGCCAACTCTGCCAATGCTGTTACATCCGCACGGCAAGTGCAATCTCAGCCGGCTGGTAAGACAATGGAAGAACAACCGGTGGATCAGCAACTGGACATCAGGGTGATGCCTAATCCCGGTATTGATTATTTCAACATAACTATTAAAGGAAGCGGCAAGGATCCTGTAAGCATAAGGATACTTGATATTTTCGGCCAGGTTGTTGAAAAATATGAAAAGATCAATACATCTGCCGTTCTGCGTGTTGGTCATGGCTGGACAGGAGGCACTTATTTCGCCGAAGTGATACAGGGCGGCCAGCGAAAAGTGGTGAAGCTGATCAAAACAAACTAAGGAAAATAATGACTGATAAACCCCAAAGAAGCTGTCTCAAAAGTCAATTAAATCCCGCAACGATGCAAAGATGTACTACTGAAATCAATCGTCGCGTCGTTGCGGGAACATTCATTAAAACACTTTTGAGACAGCCTCTTTTTCGTTTAATATATACTTATAATTGTCTTCATTGATCCGGTATATTATCCACTGCGGAAATGATAGGCTTTTGGTTTAGTAAAGGCACGCAGACCTGCGTGAGAAAGAGTAGCTCCAAAACCCGAATGCTGTCTTCCGCTCCAGGGGAGCGCAGCGCTGACCCTGTCACAGCAGTTCCAGTAACCAGTGCCTGCATTGATCTGTTGTAAAATATCTTCTGCTCTTTTTTTATCAGTGCTGTACACGGCGGCAGTGAGCCCGTACTCTGTATCCTGCATCAGTTGTATGGCTTCGGCATCGCCTTTTACTTTCATAATGCCGATCACCGGCCCGAATGATTCGTCTTTCATCACACTCATATGGTGATTTACATTCGCCAGCACCGTTGGTTCATAGTAATAGCCTTTGCCATTTATTCTTTTTCCGCCAGCGAGTACCATTGCTCCTTTAGAGGCCGCATCCGCAATTTGTTTCTCCAGCACATCCAGTTGTTCTTTCCGGCTGAGCGGGCCGATATATACACCTTCTTCGGTGGGCAGACCAGGCTTCCATGATTTTACTTCTTTTACAAATTCATCCATGTACTGGTCATACACTTTTTCATGCACGTAGATTCTTTCGACGGCGCAGCAACTTTGCCCGTTATTATAAAAAGCTCCATCTGCCGTACCTGCCGCTACGGCTCTAATATCTTTTATATCGTCTGCAACATACAATGGATCTTTACCGCCAAGTTCGCACTGGCAGGGCACCATTTTAGGCGCCACTTTTTCATAAATATATTTCCGGTTTTATATGATCCCGTAAAATAATACCCATCAAAAGGAAGATTCAGCAGCATTTCTCCCACACTACCGGCACCAATGGCCACATGAAATACATCGCCGGGTACACCCGCCTGCTTTAACAATTTTTCTATTTCCAATCCTGTAAGAACCGCATACTCGGAAGGCTTGTACATAACAGCATTACCGGCCAGTAATGCAGGAATAAAAACATTTACACCCACCAGGTATGGATAATTCCATGCAGAGATATTACAGATAACACCGAGCGGTTCGTATACAATTCTTTCCTCCATGCCATTACCGCTGCTCATGATCTCATCGGATAAGAATTTTTCAGCATTATCCGTAAGCCATTGTATTCTCGCCCTGGCCCCGTTTATTTCATTCCGTGATTGCTGCAACGGTTTGCCTACTTCTGAAGTAAGCGTAGCAGCCAGTTGTTCAATGTTCTTTTCCAGTAGTGCTGAAAACTTTTTCAATACGCCCGCTCTTTGATCAAGGGGCACTTTATGCCAGGCTGGTCGCCCGTCACGTAACGATGAAAGCTTTTCATGCAGGCTTTCTTTGCTGTCTTCTGCCAGTTCAGCTATTATTTCTTCCGTAGCCGGGTTGATGATCTTCATTTTTTGTCTGCCATTGATTTTTGTACAGCTTCAATAAAATTATCCCGGATAGCTTTAGATACCGGGGAATTTTCCAGGTGAAATTTAAACATTCTTTCCGGGTGCCATTGTATGGCAAGCAGGAATGGTTTACCCGAAGGATCAGCCCATTCAACGCCTTCTATCGTACCATCATCGGCTATGCAATTTACTTTTAATCCCTTCCCGGTTTTCTTTACTGCCTGGTGATGTGCGCTGTTTACTACAAACCGGTCTCCGCCGCAGATCCTTTCCATGAATGTACCGGGTTCAATACTGATGCCATGCGCTTTGTCTTTCTGTATTTGATTTTTTACTTCGGCTTTGTGTATTTTGTTCAATCCATCACCCAGGTCCTGCTTCATTTTTCCGCCAAGTATACAATTGATGAGCTGAAATCCCCTGCATACGCCAAGAACCGGTATACCATTTTTCTGCGCCGATTTGAAAATAGCTATTTCAAATTCATCTCTTTTTTCCTCGAACCGGAAAGGTGCGTTGGGATAGGCAAACTTTTTACTCTTATAATATTTTGGATGAATATCTGTACCGCCTGACAATACAAAGGCATCATAGCCATTCAGCTCATTTATATTATCATCGGCAGAAAGCGTCACTACTTCAACAGGCTCATTACCCATCAGCCACCGGGTATAATTCTGTTGTTTTTCTTCAGAACCGGTATATGTCAAACCAATTTTCATTCCCGTATTTAAAGCGCTTTCAGGTAAAGTTGTTTGAAATCTTCCCGGCTTACCGGTTTGGGATTATTGGGATGTGCAAAATCGGCAATGGCAAGGTCAGCTAATGACTCAACATGCCCGGGCTCAACACCTATATCCCTTAGCTTATGCGGTATATTCACTTTGGAGTTAAGTTCAAATAAATAATTCACTACGGCCTGCCCGGTTTCTTCTTTTAATTCCAATGTCCGTGCTATGCGTTTGAACTTATCTTCGAATCCTTCAATATTAAATTCCATACCATAAGGAATGTTCACCGCATTGGCCAATCCATGGTGTGTATCCAGTAATGATGATAAAGGATGTGCTAATGAATGAACGATGCCTAAACCTTTTTGAAATGCCACGGCTCCCATCAGTGAAGCGATCAGCATTTTACTTCTTGATTCGATATCGGGGCTATTCACGGCTTTGTCCAATGACTGGTGAATTAATGAAATACCTTCCAGTGCAATTCCTTCACAAAGGGGGTGTGGCATTTTTGCCAGGTATGCTTCCATATTATGTGTAAGGGCATCCATACCGGTAGCCGCTGTAACAAAAGGAGGTAATTCCATCGTCAGTACAGGATCGGCAAAAACAATTTTCGCCAAAAGCCTGGGAGAGAAAAGGATCTTTTTCTGATGCGTATCATCATCAGAAATAATAGCGCTCCGGCCCACTTCACTGCCGGTACCGGCGGTAGTAGGTATGGTGATAAAATGCGGAACATCGTTGGTAACATAGATATCACCACCGACCAGGTCGTCATATTTAAAAAGATCTTCGCGGTGATTTACTCTTAATACAATCGCTCTCGCTACAT
Organism: Bacteroidota bacterium; assembly: GCA_037200265.1. Taxonomy (GTDB): domain Bacteria; phylum Bacteroidota; class Bacteroidia; order Chitinophagales; family Chitinophagaceae; genus VBAT01. Next base: position 18,129 of record JBBCIL010000019.1, on the reverse strand, counting down.
CTAATCCTGCACCGCCGCCAATGCCAATGATAGCATCCCTGTTTGTTTCATCATACACTTCTGTGCCTTTATAGACATCCGACTTTACCGGGTTCTTATGTATACCTGCAAAAACCTCAACTGAAATATTTTTCTTTTGCAGGTCGCTTACTATCTCTTTAAAAAAAACCAACTGGGATACCGTGGGATCTGTAACGATCAGCGGTCTTGATAAATTATTTTTTTTAAGATAATCACCCAGTTCTTTACTTACTCCGGGCCCGAAACGAATAGTTGTTGGAAAATTGTACTGATATATCTTATCAAATGTCATTCTATACGTTTAATTCGTTTAAAGATGTAAGATACCGGGAGGTTTAATTTGAATACTCGTTCAGAAAATAAAAGTTTCCGTTTGCGGAACACTAAACCTTTACGCGTCAATATCAAATTATTTCAAAATACCGCTTATACTCCCAGTCCGTCACCGCTTTCAGGTGTTGTCTCCACTCCCACTCTCTCGTCTGTGTAAAATGCTCAACAAATGCGGTACCAAATAGTTCTTTCGCCACTTTTGATTGTTTCATTTGCTGAGTAGCTTCTATCAATGTAGAAGGAAGTATACCATTAGAGCTATCGCTGTAACCATTCCCAACTGAAGCCGGTTGTTTTAATTTCAGCTTATTTTTTATTCCATATAAACCTGCAGCCAAACAAGCGGTCATGGCGAGATAGGGATTTACATCAGCGCCGGTCACTCTTGTTTCCAGGCGACATGATTTGCTGCCACCTGCTAAAATACGGAGGGCCACTGTCCGGTTATCCGCTCCCCATGTAAGTGTAGTAGGCGCCCAGGCTCCTTCTACCAGTCTTTTATAACTATTGATCGTTGGAGCAAACATTGGAAGTATATGCGGCAGGCAATATAACTGGCCGGCTACATAACTTTTCATCAGTTCGCTCATCTTCATTTTATCTTTCTCGTCGTAAAAAAGATTTTTCTTTCCTGTTTTATCCCAGAGGCTCTGGTGTACATGCCCGCCGCAACCCGGAAGGTTCTCGTTGATCTTCGCCATAAAAGTAGCGATGATGCTATGTTTATAAGCAATTTCTTTCACCGCGGTTTTAAACAACACAGCCCTGTCGGCTGCTTCTAAAATTCCGGAATAATTAATAGCTGCTTCGTAAGTACCGGGCCCGGTTTCTGTGTGTATTCCTTCCAGGGGGATATCAAATTTTTTCAACAGGTCAAACAGGTCAGTGAAGTATGAATTTTCCAATGAACTTCTTAAAACAGAATAACCGAACATGCCCGGTGTAAGCGGCGTAAGGTTCCTGAATTGCTTATCGTTCGCGGTCTGCGGGGTCTCGGCAAAATTGTACCATTCAAATTCCTGGGAGAAGAAAGGAGAATAGCCCTGTTTGTTTGCTTCACTTATTATTTTTTTCAGTAGTTGCCTGGGGCAAACCGGCGAAGGATCTCCTTTTGTATCTGTTAGTTCACCAAGAAAGAAGGGCGTATCATTTTCCCAGGGGATCTTCCGGAAGGTAGCCATATCCAGCACAGCGGGTGAATCGGGATAACCGGTATGCCAGCCGGTATATTTTACATTATCATAGACCATATCTGCAGCATCCCAGCCGAATATCACATCACAAAAGCTCATGCCGCTTTCGATAACGGATAAAAATTTATCCGTTGAAATATATTTTCCCCTCAATACTCCGTCTATATCTGCAAAAGCGACCTTCACTTTTCCCGAAGGATGATCTTTTACATACTGGATGATCTCTTTGGTGTTCATATTGATACTTTAAAAGCTGCTTTGTGTTCTTCGTGGTTCGTTGTGCTCTTTGTGCTACCAGCAAAAGTAACACGAAGGTCACGAAGAAAACACAAAGAACACAACGGCGTTTGAGCCTATAAAATACTAATTATTTAGCGGGTTTTATTTTAAAAAATTTGAAACACCCAAAGCATATACCCAGCAGTAAAAAATAAACCAGTGCCAGTTCTTTATTATAGATAGTCATAGCGACAAAAGAAACAAGGGCGATGACCAATGCCACAAGCGGAAAAACCGGGTATAGAGGAACTTTAAACGGGCGCTCCAGTTGCGGTTCAGTTTTCCGCAGGCGAAGCAACGCGATCATGGATATAATATATAATGTGAGCGCCCCGAATACAGAAATCGTGATGATCTGGGCGGTCTTACCGGTAAGCAAAGCGATAATGCCTATGCCCATATTTACCAGTAAGGCATGGGCCGGTGTTTGAAACTTCGGATGGATCTTTCCGAGCCATTCTGGTGCATACCTGATGCGGCCAAATTCAAAGCTCGCCCTGCCCGCTGCCAGTATGATACCATGAAAGGAAGCGACAAGACCGAATAAACCCACTGTAATAAGCAAATGATACAGCACATTGTTACTGCCCACTATATGACTTAACGCCATGGGAAGCGGGGAATCAGATGCAGTACCATCACTTTTATATACGATAGCTTCCCAACCGGCGACTCCCACGGAACTGGCAAAGGTGAGTACACAAAGAATAACTAATGTAAGAATGGCCGACCCAAAACCCAGCAGTATCGTTCGCCTCGGGTTGATCGCTTCTTCTGCTACATTGGCTACGCCTTCTATCGCCAGGAAGAACCAGATGGCAAAAGGGATAGCGGCAAATATACCCGTCCAGCCATTTGGCAAAGCGTTATGTTGTAAGTTCTTTAATTCAAAATGCGGGAAAGAGACGCCGGCAAATAATAATAACTCCCCGACAGCCAGTATAGTGATGACCAGTTCAAACATAGCTGCAGCTTTTACACCGTATATATTCAGCGCAGTAAATACTACATAACTAAAAATAGCGATGGCTACTATGGGTATACCCGGAAAGAATAAATTAAAATAAGCGCCGATAGCGAAAGCAATAGCGGGTGGTGCAAAAATGAACTCTATATTCTGCGCCATACCGGCAATAAATCCCCAGTCTTTACCCAATGCACGATTGGCATAATCGAAACCTCCGCCGGCCCTGGGTATGGCGCAGGCCAGTTCGGTATAACTAAACGTAAAAGTGACATAGAGAATAATGATAAAGAAAGTAGCGATCGCCAGGCCGAGTGTTCCTCCTTCTTTCAATCCAAGGTTCCAGCCGAAATACATGCCGGAAATGACATAGCCTACGCCGAGGCCCCAGAGCATGAGCGGCGTGAGTGTGCGTTTGAGTTGATTGGGTGCTGACAAAGGAAATGTTTGTTAGTAAATATCGGAGATTATAGTAACAATTAGTGACAGGCTGCTGGCAGTTTATATACAAATCTCCCGGTGTTTAGGTTTGGTTTCTTTGCAGAAGTATCTGGCAGCAGTTGGCACCTTCTGTTCAAAACGTTTTTTAGATTGCTTCGGCCTGCTTCGGGAATTGCTAATGCTTTGTTTATCTTTCTGGCAGGCCTCGCAAAAAACAGGAGACGCCGGGGCAGGAAAGATGAATCCCCCAAGGCAGGGAGGATGAAGACGCTGGGCAGGAAAGATAAAAACGCCAAGGCAGGAAAGATGAAAACGCCAGGGCAGGAAAGATGAAGACGCCAGGGCAGGAAAGATGAAGACGCCAGGGCAGGAAAGATAAAGACGCTGGGCAGGAAAGATGAATCCCCCAAGGCAGGAAAGATGAATACGCTGGGCAGGAAAGATGAAAACGCCAGGGCAGGAAAAACGAAGACAACGGAGGAGTGAAGCACACACGCCCCCCGCGGAGTCTCCGTCTTTTGCGAGGCCTGCGGGAATGTCTTTTGAATTATACTAATCATCGTAGCAGGGCGAAGCAATCTGTTTGAATGGTTGTAGCAAAAGCGTCAACAGTTTTGTTATGATCGGTGACTCATACAGGAATATTTCACTATTCTGGCAGAAATTGTCCGCATGATATCATTTGCAACATAGCAGGTAAGCAATCTGTTTGAATGGCTACAGTAAGGGTTGTGCGTCAATAGTTGTGATCGGTGAATCATACAACAATATTCACTATTCTAACAGCAATTGTCCGTCGTGATACCATTGCAAAAAATCGAATAGCAGGCCCATCAAAAAATAAAGGCAACCTCGCGAATGCGCAATAGGAGACTGAATGCGCAAGTGTACAACCTCGCTTGCCAGATATGGCGACAGACTATGACTTTTCGCTTTATTAAAATGGCAATGCAGTTTAGTCAATCACACCCCTGCCAAATACTGCCCGCTTATATACTCCGCCACACTTGTCAGGTTCTTTGTTTTTTCAAATATGGCTAACTGCCTGTCAGCGCCGGTTCCGTTCTCCAGCATCTTGTGTACATACGCCACGCGGTGGCGGCTGCCGAGATGGTCAAGTACCGGATCAAGAAATTCGAGCAGCTCGTATATCAATGCACGGGTATTCACTTCTTCTTCTTTGCCAAAATCAATCAGGTATCCGTCCACCCCGTAACGGCTCGCCCGCCATTTATTTTCATTGAGCAGTGCCCGGGAATACTGTATGTAATTGAGATTTTTAGAACGCAGCATATATATCCGGGCGCAAATCGCCTGGAACAAAGCCGCGATGGTGATCGTTTCATCCACCGTCATCGGTACATCGCAGATGCGGAACTCTACCGTATTGAAAAAAGGATGCACCCGCAGATCCCACCATATCTTTTTAGCATTGTCAATGCAATTGGTCTTGATCAGCAGTTTGACATAATTATCATATGCTTCTATACTGTCAAATGAATCGGGTATACCAGTACGGGGAAATTTGTCAAATACTTTGGTGCGGAAAGATTTGTAGCCGGTTGATCTTCCTTCCCAGAAAGGAGAGTTGGTACTGAGTGCGAAGATATGCGGCAAAAAATAACGCGTGGAATTGGCGATATGGTTGGCCAGTTCACGTGTTTCCATTCCTACATGTACATGCAATCCAAAGATCAGGTTGCTTCTTGCCGCTTCCTGGAGTTCATTGACTATTTCATTGTAGCGTATATGATCGGTGATCAACTGGCTTTCCCAGTGGCTGAACGGGTGCGTACCCGATGCGCCCATGGCAAAACCAAGAGTACCCGCTATTCCGGCGATTGTTTTCCGAAGAGTGGCTACATCTTTAAAAGCTTCATCCACATCCTGGCAGATATCGGTGCCTACTTCCACTACGGCCTGGTGCATCTCCGCCTTTACTTTGTCTTTGATCACTTTTTGCCCTTCGTGTACGATCTTTTGCTCATGGCTTTTCAACTCAAATGTCTTTGGATCCAATACCATGTATTCTTCTTCTACACCGATAGTAAAACTTTTGTAATTGAGATTCATAGCAGTTATTTGGTAAAAATATCGTTCATTTTGACAGTAAATCCGGGAACTGATACAGCCTGTATAGTATCATCACCGGCATAAAAAACCGCAGGGCTATATTTACGTTGTTCGTTCAGTGCAAAAACGACTACACTTTCTTCTTCGGGATAAACTACCCAATACTCTGATACACCCGCCTCTTCATATAGTTCATACTTCAGCTTTATTTCTTTTTTGGTATTGCCGGGTGAAAGTATTTCAACAATAAGGTCAGGAGCGCCGCAGCAACCTCTTGAATCAATTTTTGATTCATCACATACCACGCATATATCAGGTTGTACTACCGTTGTTACTTCATTATCCTTCTTCCGGTTCTTTGCCGGAAGCCGTACATCGAACGGGGCTATAAAGGCCTGGCATTTTTGTTTTGAAAGAAAACTCTTAACGAGAACAAAAATATTACCGGCTATTACCTGGTGCTTAGTATTCGGGGCCGATAGCCGGAATATCTTTCCGCGAAAAAGCTCCAGCCTTTCTTCAAAATTCCATTTCAGGTAATCTGCATAAGTGTATGTCAGCGAAGGATCCGGCTCCTCCACTTTGCTGTAATCGTCATTATCTGTATCGTACACTGTAAACATCCTGTAATTAATAAGCTATTATATTCCCCGCAAAGTGAGAAAAATTTTAAGTTGCCGGCTTTATTATACCAATTGCAACTTATTCGATCCTCTTCTCACATATTCACCCCATGTCAGGTTATCGCCACCATTGCTGTTCATCACTTTTTCGATAGCGAAATTGGCGGCCGTCTCTACTACCCATTCAAAATTTTCTTCGCCCACACTGGTTCTTTCAGCATCAGGAGCCGGGTTGCAGAAATCTATCGCGTAAGGCACTCCATCTCTCAGCGCCAGTTCAACCGTATTGAAATCATACCCCAGGTATTTATTGATCGCAAGCACGATGTCTGTCATCAGCTGCAGTTTTTCCGGCGACGGTGAAAAATCAGCTACATAACGCAGGTGATGCGGATTACGCGGTTCATACGGCATAATGCGTACATGCTTGCCGCCTATACAATAGCAACGATAATATTCTTCAAAGACGATCTCTTCCTGCAGCAACATTACCAACTGACCGGTTTCACTGTGCTTTTGAAAAAATTCTTCCGCGCTGTTTAATTTATATACATGCTTCCAGCCACCGCCTGAAAATGGTTTCATATAGGCAGGAAACCCTACATAATTGAAAATAGTATCCCAGTCAAGAGGAAAAGCAAGATTGCTGAATGACTCGTCCGTAGTATCATCCGGCAGATCCCTCGATGGTATGATAGCGGTTTTAGGAACCGGTACACCCACTTTCGTCATCAGGCAATTATTGAAATATTTATCATCGGCACTCCACCAGAATGGATTATTAATAACGGCAGTACCCGTCAGCGCCGCGTTCTTTAACCATGTACGGTAAAAAGGCACATCCTGCGAGATACGGTCAATGATGACTGCATAGCCGGTGGGCTCGCCCTGCATGGCTTTATCAATACGCACCGACTCTGCCATGATGCCTGGTATATTCTTGCTGTTTACTCTGGCTACAAAGGCTTCAGGAAAAGAACGTTCCTTTCCATGAAGAATTCCGATTTTTTTCATACACAGTATTTTAAAGATTTTAATGATCCCGGGCGGGGGCTTTACCAAATTTATTTTTTCAAGGCCACATAAACAAATTAACTATTAGGCGGGAGAGTTGGGGGTTTATTGTTTAATATTTTTAGTGCATGGTTCTTTCAGGATGCCGCCTAAAAACTGTAAAGAAATGTCCCGTCGTAAGAACCAGCAACTATAAACAACTGCCTGCCCTTCTTTTACTATTCAAAAACCCTTACTTTTGAGACCATGCAATCGGTCAACGTATCCGGCATTCTGGTTGAAAATACTGTTCTTACGTCAGAACACTTACAGCGCGATGTTACCGTTGATTTTTTTCTCCCCAAAAATGTAACTGACCCTTCGGCCATGAGCCTGCTGCTTATCAATGACGGGCAGAATATGGAAGAGCTCGGGCTTGAAACCATATTATCAGAACTATATAAAGAAAACGCCATACGGCCCCTCTTATGTGTTGCTGTTCATGCCAATAAGGACAGGAAAAGAGAATATGGAGTAGCCGGACAACCCGATTATCTCGGCCGTGGCGATAAGGCAGACCTTTATACTTCGTTTATACGGGAAGAGCTGATCCCTTTTATTAAAAAGACCTATGCCCCTCGGTTCTTTCCGTGAAACAGCGTTTGCCGGGTTCTCACTGGGCGGCTTAATGGCGCTCGATATTGTATGGTCTTACCCGAAAGAATTTTCCAGGGCCGGTATCTTTTCCGGCTCATTATGGTGGCGGAATATTGACCAGCAGGAAAAAGAGTATGACGATGACAAACACCGCATCATACACCAGCTGATAAGAAAAGGAAAGTACCAGCCGGGATTAAAGTTCTTTTTTCAATGCGGCAATATGGATGAGGTAATGGATCGTAACAATAACGGAATTATTGATTCGATTGATGACACCCTTGATCTTATTAAAGAATTGGAAGCAAAAGGATACGATGCTAAAAAAGATATCTGTTACCTGGAAATGAGCGATGGCAAACATGATATTCCTACCTGGGGCCGCGCTATGCCCGGTTTTTTGAAATGGGGATGGGGAATGAGAGAGAGTTAGGAGTTATAAGCCAGGAGTTAGGAGCTAAGAGTACTTCAACGTGCAAGAGCTATAGGGCAATAAGTAATTTCATTTTTCAAATACTACGGTATCCGGTTTTACACCCAGTTCATTAATGAACTGCTGATCTCACTGATCATCTTATCTGGTCCGCAGACATAAAAATGTTTGCTGAAGTCGGTGATGTTAGCTTCCAGGAATTTTTTGCCGATGTGACCATCTTCATAGCCGGGTTTGCTCTCCTTTGTCAGGATAAAATGCGCATCTTTTCCCAATATATTTACGAATTCTTCTTCGTAAATGATATCTCCTGCCGTTTTATTGGAGAAGAAAAGTGTATTGCCGCCGGCATTTTTTTCTTTTTGCAATTGCCTGAAAATGGCGATAAATGGAGTAATACCAGCGCCACCGGCAATAAAATATCCCGGTCCTTTATACTCAATAGCCCCCCACACATCGCGGACGATTAGTTCATCATCTCCCACGGATAATTGGTTGTAACTGGTTGGTCACTCCATCGTGGTCTGCATATCGCTTGATCGTAAACTCCAGCCACGGATCGTCGTTCAGTGATGTAAAAGTGAAAGGCCTTCTTTCATTCTCCCATCCTTCTTTATGGATAGATACTTCCGTTGCCTGCCCGGGTATAAACTGGTAACCTCCCGGTTTCTCAAGCCGGAAAGATTTTACGTCATGCGTAACATCCGTAATGGAAATGATCTTTACTATATGCGACTCCATAAATGCTGTTTAATAACTTAATCGCATTCAATTTACGAAATGATACTCACTTCATTTACAGGCTTGCAAAAAGTATCGGGGTATTTTGCAGGAAAGAGGAAGATGAATTCCGCTTCAGTGCGGGCAACTATAATACAAATGCGATAATAAATAGCAACCCGATTCACCAGGCAGACATTGCGTTGGGGGAAGCTATAAATGGGGAAGCAGCAGGCCAATACGGCATTTATCTTACCAGGAAAAAGATGCCCGCGCCTAAAACAGCAGCACCTAAAGCAACGTTTGTTATCATTTTAGTCCTAAAAGCTTTGTCCTTTTTCTTTGCTTTAAGAAAATCTTTCTTTGCAGGAGAATCGGATTCAATTGCTTTAAGCTTTTTAATAGTTTCTTTATCATCAACCGCATCAAACAGCATTTCTTTTTTGCCTGGCAGATCTTCCGCCAGTTTAAAAAACAATTCAGGCCGGTTATTACAAATGGAATGTACAACGGTGGCAAAATACTCCGTTCGATTGCTGTTTTCCGTAATAAGGTTTGGCAGCCTTTCTTTGAGAGAAGCATAATCAATGGTTGCCATGTTTGCCGTTAGTTCATTAGCCAGGGCAACATAAGGTGTCTGCGCAGCTATAATACTATCCCTGATTGTTTGAATCCTGCTATCAGCGTAAAGTTTGAAATCCTTATAGTAAATTCCTTTATTGTCAAATGAGTCCCATAAGGCAATTCCATTTCTAAAACTATAATGATGCAATGTAAATGTTGCATTAATCTCTTTACACAACCCGAAAAATTTATCCCACCAATATGCATTGTTAATATGGGTATTGGCAAGGTCCGGATTGCTGACGGTGTCTATTTCCATCTTTTTTGTCCCTTTGCGATGCTGGGCAACGAGGTATAATTTATTGCCCGCCTCCCGGATAGTGGCTTTATCTCCCGTAAACAAAAAATCACTTGCTTCCGGCTGTTTTGATATCGTATCTGTATATAGTATTGAATAGCCTGAACCTCCTTTGTCCAGCCATTTTCCCAGGCTGAATAAGGTTCCCTGTTCCCCGTCTAATTCGATATAGAATAAATGTTTATCAGCTGAAAGAAGAACTTTCCCGGGGACTATTCTGGCCCTGCAGCATCTTTAGCTGGCTAAGAAGCAACAAGAGGAATATACTTTTTTTCAATCTCTGAATTTTATGGTGAATATATTTTGCTAAAAATTAGGATGACCAGGCAATCACTTTTGTATTTTTCTTAATACTATTCTCTTGGTTTAACGGTGATTTTCACTAAAAGTTACAAAAGGAGTACTAAAATCTGTAAACAACAAAGAGAAAAGGTTCTAATTATGAAGAAAACTATCTGGAGAATAAAAATGGTATAATATTTCACTGTGTATTTTTTTGGAACACAAAGACACCAAGCCACAGAGGAGTAATACAAAAAGTATAAATAACGCCTTTGTGTCCTGTCGCCCTGGTGTTCCAATCAACTTTACCTTTTTGTTTTTAAAACAAGGCCGGATACACATTAGCTAACAAGAAAAAAGGTAATCTTATAAAGACTACCTTTTACTCTTATGCCCAGAACTGGATTGGCCAGTCACTGGTTTATTAATTAGTTGTGCCTCACTGTGTGTCACTTTTTCGACCCCAAAAGCAAGAACTTAATGCGTGCCTGCTTACACGCTTCTTATTTATCCCCACCTGTCTTGTTTTAATATCAATCTTTAAGCTTTATCCGTCTTATCACAACAGGTTCCAGTGCTGAATATGCAACTATCTTCCCGTCTTTATCAAAACTTCTCACTTGCGCATTAGCAATATAATAGAATTCTTTGCCTACAATAGTACCGGTGGTAGGACTGAAATATCTCCGGGCCTTATCTACCCGCTCAAGGGTATCAATACGTGTGGCCCGGCTCCCCGGCTCATCAAGGTAAATGCGTATGATCTGTCTTGGCTCAACGCCATTTTGAATACCGATCAAAGAGTTTTTATAGAAATACAAGCCGTCGATAGCACCCACGAACACACCTGGCGCCGTTTCCAGGGTGTCCACCTGTTTATTAGTCGTATTGAGCCTGGATATGCCTTTTTCAGTTGCTACAAAAAGGATATTTTTAAAAGACGTAATGCCGTTTGGAAAATCGAAAGTTCCTGCCGGAAGAAATTCTTCCAGGCTGTTTTTCTTATCATCGATCCGGTAAAGACTTCCGGAAAATGTATCCGTCACATAGATAGTATTGTCTTCCGTGATCACCAGGTCATTGAATAAAACTGAATCCGTTGCCGGGTAAGCCTGCAGTAAGGCGCCATCAGCCGCATTGAACTTAAAGATCGTTGCAGACCATGACGAATCCGCCATATCCTGTGTGGGAATGAACCTTGCTTTTAAGCTAATGGCAAACAAATATTTACCGCTATCGTCGGTCTTCATACCAAGAACCGCCTTTAAACCATGCCGGCGGGACGTTACAAGCGGTTTTATTTCTTTCGTATTCAGCAAGATTATCTTTTGCTTATACAAACTACCGATATAAAATTGTTTGTTATGCCTGTTATAGGTGATACATTCCGGTATAAGGTCTCTCTCCTTTATGACAAAAGCAACACCAGATTTGTATTGGCTAAATACTGGCAGAGAAAAAAGAAAAGAGAAAAAGAACAACCCGTACATGCTTTTCATGGCTATCGTATTTCAATGTTTGATAAATGAATTAAAGTTAGAAGATTAAAAAAAAAGATTAGCCATAAAACTTTGTATTTTTTAACAGGCGGTAGCTACAAGACCGGTTGTCTCATTAACACACACATCCGCCGATTTGTCAATTGATAAAAAAAGCAGGTTAAGAAAGGCGATACTGCTTCTTTTTGTCAAGCACACAGAACGCTGAATAAACAAAAACAGGAAGCTGAGTTTTTTTTCGGAAATCAGTACAATGCGGCAAAAAAAACCATGTGTCATGTCATGTGTCGGGGGCTTTGTTTTACTGCGTGCCGGCCATGTGCCGTGAGCAGAACAATAGTGCTGTGTGTCATGCGTGTCGTCAATTAAGTGTCAGAAATAGTGGCGGAAAGCGGAAAAAAGCAGGGGAATTCAAGGCATGACGGCAATGAAAATAGCCTTGCAAGAAGGACTTACAAGGCTATAACGTGCCCAGGACTGGATTCGAACCAGCACATCCTTGCGGACGCTGCCACCTGAAGGCAGTGCGTCTACCAATTTCGCCACCTGGGCAATCCATTGGCGGGCTGCAAATATAAGTGACTAAACCGAAACATTAAAATCCCTCAACGCCTCATTCAAACTTGTTTTGAGATCAGTACTGGGCTTGCGCTGACCAATGATCAATGCGCAACCCACTCCATATTCACCGGCAGGAAATTTTTTAGTGTAAGACCCAGGTATCACCACACTCCGGGCAGGTACTCTTCCTTTCAACTCAACCGGCACGCTGCCACTTACATCTATGATCTTGGTTGATTGGGTCAATACTACATTAGCTCCCAGTACAGCCTCCTTCTCTACCCTTACACCCTCAACGACGATACAACGGCTGCCGATAAAACATCCATCCTCGATAATTACGGGTGAAGCCTGCAGGGGTTCCAGCACGCCGCCTATTCCAACACCTCCACTCAGGTGTACACCTTTACCAATCTGGGCGCAACTGCCCACCGTCGCCCATGTATCTACCATCGTTCCCTCATCTACATAAGCACCGATATTTACATAAGATGGCATGAGTACAACATTCTTTGCGATATACGCTCCATACCTCGCCACCGCATGGGGTACGGCGCGAACACCGAGCTCTTTATAATTTCTCTTCAGCAGCATTTTATCATAAAACTCGAAGGGCTCCATATTCCACGTTTGCATAGGCTGAATACCGAAATACATCAATATTGCCTGTTTCACCCATTCATTTACCTCCCAGTTCAAAGAACCCTGCGTGCCGTCGTCTGAAGGAGAAGCCACACGCAGTCTTCCTTTATCCACTTCCTCAATGACAGTCCGGACCGTATCGGCATACTTGTTTTCCTTTAGCAGCTCACGGTTGCTCCATGCTTCCAGTATCAGTTCTTTCATTTGTAGAATTTGCTGCGAAATTATTTATAAATGTGATACCGCTTATGTAATTCTCTCCGGCGCTCTTATCCCGGCATCAGTATGCGGATCTTCCCCTGTCATATCCATTAATAGTAATTCTACTAGTATGTACATAATTTCTCTTAACCGGCATACAGAAATTAGTCAGCTACCGGCCCCCATCCGCATTTGTTAGCAAAACTGTGCGCGCCCCGATAGAGCCCTTCGTGAAAAAATTATTAAGTTTGCATGATGATTCATAGCGAACCCCAGCCTATTCGTATAGCGATCCTCGACCTTAATGAAGGCAAAGCCAACCAGGGGCATGCGTTGCATTAACCAGATCATTGATCAATGGAAGATTGACAACGAATTGAATATTGTAAAAGAAGAGTTTGAAGTACGCGTTAAAAATCAATTACCCGATACCTCTTTCGATATTTATATTTCCAGCGGCGGCCCCGGCGACCCGCTCTCTTCCCGTTTTGATGACTGGGATATCAACTGGAATAAATGGCTCAACGAAATGGAACGGTGGAACAATAATCCTTCCAATACACAGAAAAAACATATTTTCTTTATCTGTCACTCTTTCCAGCTGGCCAGCCGGTATTTCAATGCAGGGATATTGACAAAAGAAAATCTACTGCTTTCGGCGTATTCCCGGTGCATATGCTGGATGCCGGTAGCCACGAACCCGTATTTGATGGTCTCCGTGATCCTTTTTATGCGGTAGACAGCAGGGACTACCAGTTGGTTCAGCCCAATCTAGGTGTGTTGAAAAACATGGGCGCCAGCATTCTTTGTATAGAAAAAGAGCGTCGTCATGTTCCTTATGAAAGAGCAGTAATGGGTATCCGTTTCAATGAATATATGATCGGCACACAGTTTCACCCCGAAGCTGATGCGATCGGCATGAGCCTTCACCTGCAAACAGAAGAAAAAAAGAAAACCGTGATTGACAGCTATGGTGAAGAAAAACTAAACAGCATGCTTTTCCAGCTCAATGATCCCGATAAGATCATCTGGACATACCAGCATGTTCTTCCTAACTTCCTGAATGCAGCGGTTGGTACATTAGAATTTGCCTGATACCCGCCGGGCAGTTTTCACGCAAAGGCGCAAAGATGATCGCAAAGCCGCCATGGCTTATGTAATTTTCTTTGCGTATTCTTTGCGCCTTTGCGTGAAATTTTGGTAACTATTCCTTCATTCAGTACCTTAAACCTTTATAAACACCTCTTCATGATACCATCGCTGCGTTCGGCCTTCAATAAAAATTTCTCTGTTGAAAAATATGAGGCCTTTTTAAAAGATCTCGGTAGTGTGCATCCCGGCGCTATCGAATTCAGGGTAGCGGAAACGCCTGTATTCGTTCCGAAAGATTTTACCAAAAAGATAATTGATGCCTGCGAAAGTATTGTTGATATCATCGTTGATCCCAAATTTAAAGAGCTGACGAAAAACGCTATTCCGAAAAACCTGCAGGTGCCCGGTGAAAATGAACACTCTCATTTTATTGCTTTTGATTTCGGCGTTTGCATCAATGCCGATGGCGAATACGAGCCGCAACTGATAGAAATGCAGGGCTTCCCTTCCCTGTTTGCTTATGAGGTACTGATAGACGATATTTTCCGGAAGCACTTTTCTGTTCCTGAAAATTTTGAAGCATATCTCGGCGGCCATACCCGTGAGACATATATACAGGCGCTGAAAGACATCATTGTAAAAGATGAAGCGCCGGAGAATGTAATACTGCTGGAAATATTTCCCGAAAAACAAAAAACAAGAATTGATTTCCATTCCACCGAAGATTATCTCGGCATCAAAATCGTCTGCCTGACCAAACTGATCAAAGAAGGAAGGAAACTGTATTACATGAATGAGGATAAGAAACCGCTGGTCAAACGAATCTACAATCGCGTGATCTTCGACGACCTGCAGCAACAGCCTGCGGATGTACAGGAAAAAGGCCAGTTGTTATTTGAAGAACTGGATGTAGAATGGGTGCCGCATCCCAACTGGTTTTATCGGATCAGCAAATACACGATGCCATTTATCAGGCATCCCTATGTACCGCCTGCTTTCTTTTTAAATGAGATAAAGCAAATGCCTGCCGACCTGGAAAACTATGTACTGAAACCGCTTTTTCTCCTTTGCCGGCCAGGGCGTAGTAATAGATGTAACACAAAAAGATATTGATGAAGTAAAGGATCCGGAAAACTGGATACTCCAACGCAAAGTAAAATACGCAGAAGCTATCGAAACACCGGACGTACCTGCCAAATGCGAAATACGTATTTTCTATTTCTGGAAAGATGGAGCGGCAAGACCTGTACCGGCCAACAATCTTTCCATGGTTAAGTAAAGGAAAAATGATCGGGGTGAGATACAATAAGGATAAAGAATGGGTGGGTGGAAGTTATTGTTATTTCAAAAATCCTGAATACCCTAACCTGACTTCATCGTATTATAATCGTTCTGTTATGCAGCCAATAAAGAATATTACACCGAAAGAACTTGTAAAGGGCATTACAGGTTATTATGCGCATGGAACGAATATGACCCTTGGCTATATAGAAATAAAAGCAGGCAGCGATCTGCCGGCACACCAGCATCCGCATGAACAGATCACTTATATTATCGAAGGGCAATTAGATATGGTAATTGGCGGAAAACCCTGTTCATTAACGGCAGGCATGTATTATGTTATTCCTTCCAATGTGCTGCATGGCGCTGTGGCGGTGACAGATTGTAAAGTGATTGATGTATTTAATCCTACGAGAGACGATTACAGGGAAAAATGATTCATGTAAGGATTTCACGCAAAGACGCTAAGATGACATGCAAAGACGCAATGGTCATTATTTACCAATGATATTTAGTATTGAAACAGCCCCTGCAATAAGTTGTATACAGACGTTTATTTATTACGACTTTGCGGTATTTCTTTGCGTCTTTGCGTGAAATAGAGAAAGGACGCTACGATGAACATAATTGTATTTCGTTGCGTCGCTGCGCCGTTGCGAGATACTAATCCTTAAAATTCTTCTTCAACTCCATCAGCTTTGCCTGGAAAGGATTCAACGGTGGTGCAGGCTTATTCCCTTTAAAGGAACCGTTCTTTTCAGTCTTCCGGACCTCCGGCTTTTCCGGCTGCCCATCTTTCAACGATAAGGCTATCCTCTTTCTTGCTGTATCCACTTCCAATACGGTTGCCATTACTTTTTGTCCAAGTTTTACCGCTTCATTCGGATCAGTGATAAAACGGTTAGCGAGGTGAGAGATATGTACCAATCCGTCCTGCTTCACGCCTACATCTACAAAAGCACCGAAATTGGTAATATTGGTAACGATACCGGGTACTTTCATTCCCGGTTTCAGATCATCCATGGTACTCACGCCATCTGCAAAACGAAATTCTTCAATGGCCGAACGCGGATCACGACCCCGGTTTTTCCAGTTCTTTCAAATATCTTCAATCGTGAACTGCCCGATCGTTTCCGTAACAAAATCCCTTGCTTTTATCTGTTTTCTTATTTCCGCTTTCTGTATCAGTTCAGGTACTGTACTATTTGCTTTTGCTGCCATAGCTTCTACCACATGATAACTTTCAGGATGTACGGCTGAATTATCCAATGGATTCTTTGCATCTGTGATACGTAAGAAACCTGCGCACTGTTCAAATGCTTTTGGCCCCAGCATAGAAACCTTTTTTAGTTCATCGCGGCTTTTGAAACCACCGTTCTTCGTTCTGTATTCCACCACATTCTTTGCTACGGTAGCGCTCAGTCCTGATACATACATCAATAAATGTTTGCTGGCTGTATTTACATCCACCCCTACAAAGTTCACGCAACTCTGCACTACCTGGTCAAGCGCTTCTTTCAAACGGTTTTGGTTTACATCATGCTGGTATTGGCCAACGCCGATACTTTTCGCATCTATCTTTACCAGTTCACTCAACGGATCCAGTAAACGACGGCCAATACTGATAGCGCCACGCACCGTTACATCTTCATCCGGAAATTCATCCCTTGCTACTTCACTGGCTGAGTAGATAGAAGCGCCGCTTTCATTCACCATAAAGATGGAAACCGGTTTACCAAAATCAATAGCCCTTACTAACTGATCGGTCTCTTTACTTGCCGTTCCGTTCCCATAACCGATCGCTTCAATATCGTATTTAGCCACCAGTTCTTTTATCGTTTGTGTAGCGCCGCTCCAGTCATTCTGCGGTGCATGCGGGAAAATAGTATTGTATTTTAAAAAAGTACCGTGTTCATCCAGGCAAACAACCTTGCAACCCGTTCTGAATCCCGGGTCAAGCGCCATTACTCTTTTATGGCCCAGCGGTGATGCCAGCAATAGCTGGCGGAGGTTTTCTGCAAATACCCTTATCGCTTCTTCATCTGCTTTTGTTTTACTGGCTGTCCGGAACTCAGTTTCAATAGAAGGCTTTAATAAACGACCCAGCGAATCCTCAATAGCTATGCCTACCTGTTGTGCCGCTGCATTGGATGATTGGAGAAACGCTCTTTTCAATTCATCAACCGCTCTTTCTTTCTCTATATTAATATCCATGATCAAAAAGCCTTCCTTCTCCCCGCGGCGGATAGCCAGTATCCGGTGAGAGGGGCTTTGCGCCAGCGGTTCTCTGAATTCAAAATAATCACGGTATTTCTGTGCATCCGCTTCTTCTTTTTTACTGGTCAGCACCCGCGAAGAAAGAGCAGCTTCTTCTGTAAATAATTTCCGTACAATATTTCTTGCCTGTTCATTCTCCGCTATCCATTCAGCAACAATATCCCTTGCGCCCTGTAAAGCTTCGGTGGTATCTTTCAC
The DNA here is from genome assembly GCA_037200265.1 of Bacteroidota bacterium. Taxonomy (GTDB): domain Bacteria; phylum Bacteroidota; class Bacteroidia; order Chitinophagales; family Chitinophagaceae; genus VBAT01. The sequence goes on along the minus strand of JBBCIL010000019.1, from coordinate 444 downwards.
ATTTTCATTAATATACTTGGCCGCTTCTTCTTCTGTATTGACCGCCTGCTGGTCAAACAATAATTTAGCCAGCGGCTCCAGTCCTTTTTCGATCGCTACTGTGGCTTTTGTTTTTCGTTTCGGTTTATATGGCAGGTAGATATCTTCCAGTTCCGTAGCATTGATACAGTCTTCAAGCCTTTTTTTCAGTTCCGGTGTCATTTTACCGGCTTCCTCAATTGTCTTTACAACCGTTTCTTTTCTTTTTTCCAGTTCATTAAAATATTTGACCTGGTCAATAACGTTGCCGATCACGACTTCATCGAGATTACCTGTCGCTTCTTTACGGTAGCGGGCGATAAATGGAATGGTGGAACCTTCATTGTGCAGATCATGAATGCTGTTGACCTGTTTCAGGGAAAGATTGAGGGTAGCGGCTATCTGTTGTGAGTATTTTAGCTCCAT